>NZ_JBVIDX010000025.1:6581-99850 GCF_055572155.1 Streptomyces sp. NPDC030814 | reverse complement strand
GTCCACTGCGGCTTCGGCTTCGGAGGGGGGCCCACTGCGGCTTCGGCTTCGGAGGGGGGCCCACTGCGGCTTCGGCTTCGGAGGGGGGCCCACTGCGGCTTCGGCTTCGGAGGGGGGCCCACTGCGGCGGTCGTAAAATTGGGGGCACTGTGTCTGAGTCTGCCAATGCCCCCGAGTCCCGCACCTCCGGTGCCTCCCTTCGCCGTACTCGTGCCAAGGGCGAGCCCCGCTTTCCGGACGGGCCCAAGGCCGATCCCGCCGGGGCGCATTTCGAGCGGCGGATCAGGAGTTTCCAGCCCCGGCGGAGCCGGGTGACGGCCGGGCAGGCGGACGCCCTGCAACGGCTGTGGCCCAAGTGGGGGCTCGACATCGACGGGCGGAAGCTGGACCTCGCCGAGCTGTTCGGGGACGAGAAGCCCGTGGTGCTGGAGATCGGGTTCGGGATGGGAGAGGCGACGGCGGAGATGGCCGCCGCGGATCCCGGCACCAATGTCCTCGCCGTCGATGTGCACACCCCCGGCCAGGGCAACCTGCTCAATCTCGCCGACCGGAGCGGGCTGTCCAACATCCGGGTGGCGAACGGTGACGCGATCATCCTGCTGCGGGAGATGCTCGCGCCCGACTCGCTGAACGGGCTGCGCGTCTACTTCCCCGACCCCTGGCCGAAGAAGCGGCACCACAAGCGGCGGCTGATCCAGCCGGAGTTCCTGACGCTCGTCGCGTCACGGCTCAGGCCCGGCGCGATCGTGCACTGCGCTACGGACTGGGAACCGTACGCCGAGCAGATGCTGGACGTGTTGACAGCCCACCCCGGCTTCGAGAACACCCGGCCCGACGGCGGGTTCTCGCCACGTCCCGACTTCCGGCCGCTGACCCGTTTCGAGGCACAGGGACTGGACAAGGGTCATGTGGTGAACGATCTGCTCTTCCGTCGCGTAGATCAGTAGGAACCGCTTCAACCCCCCATAGGCGCACGAACAGTCCCCCCCCCCACACACACCCGCGACCGGTCGTACGGTACGACGTCGCGGGTAGCGCCCATCGCTCGTTAGGGTCAACGCAATGACCACCAGTCCCCTCTACCCGACGCACCCCAGCGGCCCCGCCGGCGGAGGTGTGTTCAGGCCCGTGCGCTGGTGGCAGCGGAAAAGCGTCAAGTACGGCTCTCTCATCGCACTGCTCGCGCTGTCCGGGCTCGTCATCCTCGCGCTCGTCCGCGAGCAGACCGGCACGGAGGGTTTTCTGGTAGGGCTTGGGCTCGCGGTGCTGCCCGTGCCGTTGCTCGTGGCGGCGTTCCGGTGGCTGGACCGGGTGGAGCCCGGGCCATGGAGGAACATGCTGTTCGCGTTCGCCTGGGGGGCGTGTGCGGCGGCGCTGATAGCGATCGTGGCGAACAGTTTCGCGACGCAGTGGATAGCCACCGCCACGGCCGATCCGTCGCATGCGGACACGTTGGGCGCCACCGTCATAGCGCCCGTCGTGGAGGAGACCGCGAAGGCCGCGGCCGTGCTGTTGATCTTCCTGTTCCGGAGGCGGAACTTCACGGGAATCGTGGACGGGGTGGTGATCGGGGGCGTCACGGCGACCGGGTTCGCGTTCACCGAGAACATCCTGTACCTGGGGACCGCGTTCGGGACGGACCAGCTCAGCGGGGGGAGTGGGCTGGCGTCGGTCACGGCGGCGACGTTCTTCGTGCGGGTGATCATGTCGCCGTTCGCGCATCCGCTGTTCACCGTGCTGACGGGCATCGGGTTCGGGTTCGCGGCGATGGCCGGGGAACGGCAGCCGGTGCGGCGGATGCTGGTCCCGGTGGGCGGGCTGCTGCTCGCGATGGGCATGCACGCGGTCTGGAACGGGTCGGCGGCGTTCGGGGAGTACGGGTTCTTCGCGGTCTACGCGGTGTTCATGGTGCCGATGTTCGGCTTGCTGACGTGGTTGGCGATCTGGACGCGGCAGCGGGAGCTGCGGGCCGTGCGGGAGGAGTTGCCGGTGTATGCGGCGGCGGGGTGGCTGACGCCGCCGGAGCCGTTCGTGCTGGGATCGATGCGGGCTCGGCGGGTGGCGCGGGACTACGCGGCGTACCACTTCGGGAAGGGTGGGGCCCGGGTCGTCGCGGAGTACGAGGCGTACGCGACCTCATTGGCGTTTCTGCGGCGGCGGGGGCGGTTGGGGCGGGCCGGGGGTGACTTCGTGCTGCGCGAGCGGCAGCTGCTGTTCGAACTGTGGCGGCGGCGGGAGCTGGCTCGGCCGGCGTTGGCCTACGCGGGGCGGGGGATGACGCCGGTGGGTGTGGCCGCGCCGCTTCCGCCGATGCCCTGGCAGGGCTACGGGCCCGTGTACGGAGGGAACCCGGTGGTGACACAGGTGCCGTACCGGCCGTATTGGTCGTAGCGGTTCGTGGATGGCTTTCGCGCTGTGGGGGTGCGGCTGAAACGCGTCCGGGTGCGGGGTGGGTCGGGGGCGCGCCGGGGGGGTGTCCGTCCTCGGAACGGCGCGGAATCGGTCGCCCGGGAAGCTGGACCAGTTGACGCGCCAACCGCTGCGGGCGGACACCCCCCCCCCCCGACACACCCCCTTACGTCCGTACGCGGCTCCCCCGCCGTCCCCATGGCACAGTCGTGCCGCCGAGGGCTGGGGAGGAAACGGGCTGGTGGCTACGCGGACGCCTCCGTGAGGCTCTTCAGCTCCTCGGCGGTGAGGGTTACGTCGGCCACCGCCAGGAGCGCCGGGAGTTGGGACGTGGTGCGGGCCGATGCGATGGGGGCGGTGACCGTCGGCTGGGCGGTGAGCCAGGCCAGGGCGATCGTGGCGATCTCCGTGTTCCTGGACTGGGCGATCTCGTCCAGGGCGGTGAGGACGCGGGCGCCCCTCGGGGTGTCGAGGTAGGCGCCGGCGCCCGCGGCGCGGGGGCTGTCGACGGTCGTGCCGGGGCGGTACTTGCCGGTGAGGAACCCCTTGGCGAGGGCGAAGTAGGGGACGGCGGAGAGGCCCGCGTCGGCGGCCACCGACTGGAGGGCGCCCTCGTAGGTGTCGCGGGAGACCAGGTTGTAGTGGGGCTGGAGCGCCACATAGCGGGCCAGGCCCTCGCGGGCCGAGAAGTCCAGGGAGGCCCTGAGACGCTCCGGGGTGATGTTGGACGCCGCGATCGCGCGGACCTTGCCGGCCTTCACCAGGTCGTCCAGGGCGGTGATGATCTCCTCGACCGGCACCTCGGGCTTGTCGAAGTGCGTGTAGTAGAGGTCGATGTAGTCGGTGCCCAGGCGGGCCAGCGAGGCGTCCGCGGCGGCCTTGATGTTGGCGGCGGAGAGGCCCTGGTACTCGGGGTGCTGGCTCACCTTCGTCGCGATCACCACGTCGGCGCGGTTGCCCCGGGCCTTCACCCACTTGCCGATGATCGTCTCGGACTCACCGCCCTGGTTGCCCTCGACCCACGCGGAGTAGGAGTCCGCGGTGTCGATGAAGTTGCCGCCTGCGGCAGCGTAGGCGTCGAGGACGGCGAAGGACTGTGTCTCGTCCGCCGTCCAGCCGAAGACGTTGCCGCCGAGGGAGAGCGGGAAGACCTCGAGGTCGGACGTGCCCAGCTTGCGAAGAGAAGTCATGTCCTGTTTCAACCACCGGTCCGGACCGTGGCATTCCGCGTCGTGTGAACGCCGGGTGACACGGGTGGGATTCTCTCGGCAGCGACGCGGGGCGGCGGGCCTGGCATGACGAACGCCGCGTCAGGCCTCTCGGCCTCACGCGGCGTCACATCTGTTCAGGGGGGCGACACGCTAGATGCTCAGGCCCTTGCTGCGCAGCCACGCCGCCGGGTCGATGCCGGTGGTCGAGCCGTCGGGGTGGACCTCCATGTGGAGGTGGGCACCGGTGACGTTGCCCGTGGCGCCGACACGGCCGATGACGTCGCCGGTGGCGACCTTCTGGCCGACGCTGACGCCGATGGAGGACTGGTGGGCGTACCAGATCTCGGTGCCGTCATCGAGGGTGAGCACGGTCTTGTAGCCGTACGAGCCGTCCCAGCCCGCCTGCGTGATCGTGCCGCTGTGGACGGCCTTGATGAGGGTGCCCGTGGGGGCGGCGAAGTCGAGACCGGTGTGGTAGCCGGAGGACCAGTAGGGGCCGGCCTGGCCGAAGGTGGAGGTGATGGTGTACGAGGAGGTCGGAAGCGTGAACTGCTTGGCCAGGGCGGCGAGGCGCTCGGCTTCCTCCTTCTCCGCGGCCTCCTGCTCCGCCTTCTTCTTGGCGGCGGCTTCCTTGGCCTCGGCTTCCTTCTTCTCCTCGGCGGCCTCTTCGGCGGCCTTCTTCGCGGCGGCGGTCTGGGCGGCCTCGGCTGTCTTCAGGTCGAACGCGTCCTGCTGGGACTCGGCCTGCTGCATGATGCGCGCGCGCAGCGCCTCGCCGGCGTCGGTGGCGCCCTGCTGGGTGTCCGCGGCGATGAGGCCGGCGCTGCTGAGCGGGGCGGTGGAGCTCTCGGGCTCGTCGGCGGCGTCGTCCTCCTCGAAGACCGAGCCCACGTTCGGCAGGTCCGGCAGGGAGATGGCCACCGGGGCCTTGCCGCTCTGGGCGCTGGCCATGCCGGCGCCGCTGACGGCGGCTATGACGCCGACGCCGAGAACCGTGGAGCTACGGGCGAACCCACCGCGCTGCTTGGTCTTGGCCACACGGTGCCGGCCGCGGACGGGGCGGAGGGACTCCGCGGTGGGGTTCCACTCCTGGAAGGGGCCCTCGTTGTCGCTGTCGTAGCTGCCGAAACCGAAGGTCTCGGACTCACTGCTGCGCTGGCTTGGCACGAACGGGGCTTCGGTCGCGGACCGGTTGGACGCCACGTGGGCGTACTCCTTTCCTTCCTTCTGGCCTACCGGGTTAGCTGACGGGTTCGGAGCGGAAGGTCTCCTACGCGCGTAAACCACACGTGCTTGCACGACGGTTTCCGCGCGATTCACCCCAGGGTGGTGGTTCCCCGGTTCCCTACGGGATTCGGCGCGTGAGCACGGAGCCGCCTCTTGTGACGGCTGGGACGACCGCGCTGCGTTATCGAACGTTAATAGACGCGAGGGCGGCATTCCAAGCGGTTCTAGATGATCGTTCGGCTTTTTGCACTGGACCAACGGGTCATGAGGGGTGGAAATCGGGCGAGTTGACCTCGCCTCGGGAGCCCCGACCTTCCTGACTGAGTGTCAGATTCTATGCGGAGGGAGGTTGACTGTGCACGCTGAGTGAGATTCCCTTCAGGGACGGTGTACGGCGAGGAGCGCCATGTCGTCCGTCGTCCCGCCGCCGGTGTGCTCGCGGACCTCTTCGGCGAGCGTCGTCACCAGGGCGCGCGGGCCGGGGAAGGTACGGCCGCTGAGCCGAGCGGCCGGATCGTAGAAGACGCCGTCCGAGTTGCGCGCCTCGGACAGCCCGTCCGTGTAGAAGAGCAGGGTCGAACCAGCCGGGAACACGGTCTCCTCCGCCCGGTCCGGCCAGGTTCCCAGCTCGCCGAGACCGAGCGGCAGCGCGGCCCAGGGGCTGTCGAGGGTGCGCAGACCGCCGTCGGCGTGGAGCAGCAGCGGGGCCGGATGACCCCGGTTGACGATGCGGGCCAGCCCGGCGCCGTGCGGGACCTCAGCGAGGACGGCCGTGACGAACCCCTCGTACGGCACGGTGGGGTCCCTCCGTGCGGCGTCCCGCCGGATCACCTCCCTCGCGAGCGCCCGCTCCAGCCGCTGGGCCACGGCCTCCAGGGTCGTCTCCTGCTCGGCCGCCTCCCGGAACGCGCCGATCAGCACCGCCACGGCCGCCACCGCGCCCAGCCCCTTGCCGCGTACGTCCCCCACGATCAGCCGTACGCCGTGCGGCGAGTCCTGCACCGCGTACAGATCGCCGCCGATCGAGGCGTCGGCCTGCGCGGCCTCGTACCGCGCCGCGATCTCCAGCCCGCCGAGCCGCTCCTGGGGCCTCGGCAGTACGGCCCGCTGCGCGGCCTCCGCGATCTCGCGGGCGGTGGCGAGGCGGGCGTCGCTGCGCCGGACGAGCCGGTTGATGGCCACGGCCAGTACGGCGACGACGGCCACGGTGGCGATCTCCGTGAGCGCGTCCGCCCGCCCCGAGTCCCCGTACCGCAGGCGTACGGTGACGATGCCGGCGAGCGAGGCGGCGCCGGTCACCACCGTGCCCTCCAGGGACAGCAGCGGCGCGGCCACCAGGGGCGCGGCGGTGAAGAAGGGGACGGCCGTGAACTCCCGCGGCATGAAGTGGTCGTAGCAGAGGCCGCCGACGACGAGGAGGGCGGGCAGCGCCCGTACGAGGGCGCCGGCATAGAAGAACCGCCGGCCGTCCGGCCTCTTCACACCCTCTGGCTGCCCCACCCGTCCCAGATTCGCGGGGCGGTCGGCGGAGGGCCAGCCGGAGGGGCCGAGTGGGTGTCCGGGCGGCCTGCGGCACCGGTTGACCACGCGTCGGCCGTCAGCCCGCGGTCAGTTCCGCCAGCGGCAGGGTGTGCTGGGTGGTGAGGACCTTCGCCCGGAGGTAGCGGACGTTGTGGGCGGTGGTGAAGACGCCGGTCGGGACGCGGTGCCGGACACCGACGCCGAGGTCGCGCAGCTGCTGCGCCTTGTCGGGGTTGTTGGAGAGCAGGTCCAGCTCGTCGATGCCGAGGGCGCCCAGCATCTGGGCCGCGGCCGTGTAGTCGCGGGCGTCCTCCGGCAGCCCGAGGGCCGTGTTCGCCTCGTAGGTGTCGAGGCCCTGGTCCTGGAGGGCGTACGCGTCGAGCTTGTTGTAGAGGCCGATACCGCGGCCCTCCTGGCGGAGGTAGAGGAGCACCCCGCCCCGGTCCGCGATCCGCTCCACCGCCTCCCGCAGCTGCGGACCGCAGTCGCAGCGCGCCGAGCCGAAGACGTCGCCGGTCAGGCACTCGGAGTGCATCCGGACCAGCGGGGCCGTGCCGGGGGCGGGATCGCCGAGCACGATCGCCAGGTGCTCGCGGCCGTCGACGAGGCCGTGGAAGGTGACCATCTCGGCGTCGACGCCGTAGCCGTCCTGGAAGCGCAGCGGTACCCGGACGCGGGCACGCGGGGTGGCAGCGGGGAAGTCGGGCATGCGGGTTCTCCGGTCCTGGATCGACTGCCGCTGTGCTTCAGTTTTGAATCACAGCGCTCGCCGCGACTCTATCCCCTGCTTCAAATTTCAAGCAACCAGTTTTGGGATGCGTCACATTCGGGGGTGCGGGGGAACAGCGAACGCCGCCCGCGACCGAACGGCGGGGCGGGGGCGAGAGCGAGGTGCGGACGGACACGGGACCGGCGGCGGGCCGGGACCGGTCGGCAGCCGGGGTCACTGGCCCGATGAGCAGGACCGGCGGCGCCAGGGCAGGTCGTCGGGGCCGTTCTGCCGGGCGTCCTCACCCTCGATCGCCGCCGCGATGGTCGAGCAGATCTCCTCGAACTGGCCGACCTGCTCGGGGGTGAGGTGATCGAAGACCGCCTTGCGGACCGCCTCCACATGGCCCGGCGCCAGCCGCTCCAGCAGGGCCGCACCCTCATCGGTGAGGGCGGCGATGCTCCCCCGCTTGTCCCACTTGCAGTTCTCGCGCCGGACCACCCCGTCCTTCTCCAGCCGGGTCACGACGTAGGTCAGCCGGCTGCGCGTGATCTTCGCGTGCTCGGCGAGATCGGTCATCCGCATCCGACGGTCCGGCGCTTCGGAGAGCACGGCCAGCACGGCGTAGTAGAGGTGCGGCATGCCGGCCTCCTGCTGGAGCTGCCGGTCGAGCGCGTCCTCCAGGAGGGTGCTCGCGGCGAGGTACGCGCGCCAGGCACGCTGTTCCTCGGGGGTGAGCCAGCGGGTCGTCATACGTACAGTGTAGTTATTGTTTAAAACTTGAACCAAGCCCAGCCGGTCAGTCAGTCCATCGGTGTCGGTCAGCGCCGGCCAGCCAGTCAGGGAGCGTCTCCATGCCCCAGCCCTACGTCCTGTTGTCCGCCGCCGTCTCCCTCGACGGCTACCTGGACGACACCGGGCCCGAACGGCTGCTCCTCTCGGGCCCGGCCGACTTCGACCGGGTCGACGAGGTGCGGGCGGCCAGCGACGCCATCCTGATCGGCGCCGGCACCCTGCGCACCGACAACCCCCGGCTGCTGGTCAACTCCCCCGAACGCCGCGCCACCCGCGTCGCCGCCGGGCTCCCGGAGTACCCGCTGAAGGTCACGGTCAGCGCGTCCGGCGATCTGGACCCGGAGGCCCAGTTCTGGCACACGGGAGGCGAGAAGGTGGTGTACACGACGGACAAGGGCGCGGAACGGCTGCGCACACTGGGCCTGCCGGCCGGCCCTGCCGGCGTGGACGTCGTCTCCCTCGGCCCGGACCTGGAGTGGCCCGCCGTCCTCGACCACCTCGGCGACGTACGCGGCGTGGGACGCCTGATGGTCGAGGGCGGCGGACGCGTTCACACCCAACTGCTCCAGCAGGGCCTTGCGGACGAACTGCAGCTGGCCGTCGCGCCGGTGTTCGTGGGGGAGTCCGAGGCCCCGCGGATGTTCGGGACGGGCGCGTACCCCGGTGGCCCGAAGAGCCGGCTGCGGCTGCTGGAGACGCGGCCGGTCGGCGACGTCGTCCTCATCCGCTACCTCCCCACGGTCCCCGGCACCGGCCCGGCCGTCTCGGCAGCCGACCGCCACTGGCTGGCTCTGGCCTGCGAACTGGCCGCCGAGTGCCCGCCCTCCGGGACGGCGTTCAGCGTGGGCGCGGTGGTGGTCGCCGCGGACGGTACGGAGCTGGCCCGCGGCCACTCCCGCGAGGCCGGCGACCCCGTCGCCCACGCCGAGGAGGCGGCCCTCGCCAAGCTCGACCCCACCGACCCGCGCCTCGCCTCCGCCACGGTCTACAGCAGCCTGGAACCCTGCGCCCGCCGCGCCTCCCGGCCGGCCCCCTGCGCCCGCCTCATCCTCGACGCCGGAGTACGGCGCGTCGTCACGGCCTGGCGCGAGCCGGACACGTTCGTACCGGACGCGACGGTGGGCAACGCGGTGCTGTCGGAGGAAGGGGCGGAGGTCGTCGTCCTGCCGGAGTACCAGGAGCGGGCGAAGGAGCCGAACCGGCATCTGGTGGGGTGAGGAGCGTGTGCGCGGGGTCTCGACAAAGGCGTGTGCTTCGGGTCCCCCGCATGACGTACACTGGTTTCACCGACGCGGGGTGGAGCAGCTCGGTAGCTCGCTGGGCTCATAACCCAGAGGTCGCAGGTTCAAATCCTGTCCCCGCTACTGAATGGCCCGGGGCCGGAATCCGAAAGGGTTCCGGCCCCGGGTCTTTGTACGGCTCCGGCGCGGCGACGCGGGTGGTCGACGGTTCCCTGCCGGCCGGGCCGATACCGAGAGAATCGCAGCAGCGCCCGAGCCGGCCGAAGCCGGCCCAGGCCGCTGTGTCGCAGGCCGGGGCGGTGACCGTGCCATGGGGTGGTAGGCGCTGGTTGCCGACCTCGTCGAGTGGGCCGCCGACCTGGTCGAGCCGATCAAACCGACGCTGCGTCGCCGACTCCTCGCCGCGACGATCCCCGCCTCGTTGAGCGCCCGTCGTCGTCCTGCCCGGTGGAGCCACCGCCCAAGCCGCCCGGACGGGCCGGTGCATAGAATCCGGTCTCATGCCGAAGCCTGACGAGCTGATCGTTGAAATCGCCACCCTTGTGGAGTCCGGGCAGAGTAATCAGATGTCCCTGACCGTGGTCACCGGTGGTGCTGTCATCACCGGTCGACTGGCTCCCGAAGCCATGTGGAGGCAGAGGGTGTCGGAGGTGCTGACGGATTCCACTCACCTCGGTGAGTTCTCCGCCGTCTTCGACACCCCCGCGAAAAAGGACGGGCCACCCACCCATCTGCACTTCCATGTCGCCCGAATCCTGCAGGGGACGGTGGGGATCCCGGAGACGGGCGGGATGTACCGCGTCGCGATCGAGGACGTCAATGCCTGGACCATGGGCGACTTCAGCTACTCCGACCACTGACCCACCGGCGCACCGGGAGCGGCACGGCACGCACTGAGGGCCCGACCGGCGCGCGCCGGTCGGGCCCTCACTGGCTCTGTTCGGCTCGCGCCTGTCCCGTCGGACGGACCGGGGGGTGCCCAGCATCACGGAGGCCCGCTGGAACGGGCTTTCGACGCGCGCGGGTGCGGCCTCGGGGGAGGGTGCGGCAGGTGAAGCCGAGCCGGGCCATGCCCCGGAGGACTTCATCCGCGCCGAGATCGCGGCGGCCCTGGCGGGTGATGACCTGGCCGACCTGCTTGAGCGGGTACTGACGTCGTCCGATGATCACGTACTCGCCGGTGACCGGCTCGGGCCTGACGCCCTTCATCGATTCCAGCACTCCGCTCCCGGTCAGGTCGAACGGGAAGCAGGCGATGACACAGCGCATGATGCCTCACGGGGAGAAGGGGAGATCGGGCCGACCGCTGTGAAGCGGTTCGGCGGGAGAGGACGAGGACCCCGAGGACGCTGCCGTGTTCGTCGACCACGCCGACCACGACAGGGGCCGAGCCGCCCGCAAGGCATCGCGTCCTCGGCTTCGGTCCTCATGGTCAGCGGCGAGGGAAGGACCCCATGCCGTCGGCGATGTCACGCAGGCAGATCCAGTCCGTGTATCCGGAGCTGTCCCGGACACGATGCCGTCGCGTGCGGCGATCTCGGTGATGGCCATGTGCTTGTCGGCGCCGTGGACATGCAGTAGGTGATGCTCCATCGTCGTGACCGCGCCGGCTGAGGGTTGATTCACCCGGACCTCAACGTCTCGAGAAGAGCGCGGGACGTGCTCGGCGTGAAAACCGTCCACCAAGGGCTCTGCAGCCCGCACGCGGCGCCAGTGGCCTCGACCAGACCGCAGGGCCCCGCCTGCGCGAGGAGTCGGAGCGGCATGGCGCAGACGTGAAAGGGCTCTGGACGGGAAGTCGGCTGGTCCACCGGCGCGTCATCGGGCTGGCCGTTGCCGCCCTGATACGGGCGACACCACATCTTCTGCGGCAGCGTGTGCCCCACGGGCGTGACGTGTCGCCGCCGGGTTACTCGGGCACGCGGACAGAGTTCGCGGGGGAGGAATCGCTGCTCCGTCGTCATCGACGGGCAGTTCACTGGCGTACGTCACCCAACCCCGCAACGCCGACGAAGGCAGGTGAGAGCAACACGACAGCAGACGATTCCCCTCCACCGGCGGCGGAGCACAGGACCCGATAGGGGAACTGGCCCAGCGTGCGTGGCAGTACTGCCACAGCTGATCCGCGACCAGATGCGCCTGGCACAGGCGGAGATGACCGGGAAGGGCGAGCAGTTCGCCAAGGGCAGCGGTAGCGCCGCCGGCCACACCGTGCTGGCCGGCGTCACCGCGCTGATGGCGGCTCCCGGCAAGCAGCGGACCAGCAAGGCGTCCCCACCGACGCCGGACCGGACGGTGGACAGCGTCAAGGCCGAGGTAGCCGAGATCAAGGAGAAGACACAGCGATGACCCAGGACAAGCCTCACACGGGTGATGAGACAGCGCCTTCCACGGAGGAAATACGCGGACGGGCCGAGGCGACCCGCCAGAAACTCGGCGAAACCGTTGAAGCACTCGCGGCAAAGGCCCAGGTGAAGACCCGCGCCCACGAGAAGACGACGGCCGTCAGGCAGCAGGTCGCAGAGAAGACCACACAGGTCAGGGCTCAGCTGCGGGACAAGGCGGCGCACGCGGCCCACGTGGTGCAGGACAGGACTCCGGAGCCGGTGCGGGCCAAGGCCGCCGCAGCCACCGAGCAGGTCCGCGACAAGGCCGCGCAGATGGGAGAGCGGGCCCGTGAGAAGGCTCCGGAACCGGTGCGCGAGAAGGCCGACCAGGGCATGCGGATGGCGCGAGCCAACCGCAAGCCACTGTTCGCTGCGGCCGGCGCGTTCCTCGCGTTGCTGCTCGTTCGTCGTGCCAGGAGGCGGCGATGAAAGCCCCGAAGATCGCCTAAAAGCCGGTCGGCACGGTTCGGGGTACCACCAGCGGCGTGCTGACCGGCGGTGTGCTGACCGGCGGTGTGCTCATCATGGACGCCCTGACGCCACGGAGAGGAACGCACTCTCGCAAGGTCGCCACATCCTCACCACGACGACCTGCCGCCCATCACCCTGCGGTACCTGCCCCAAGAAGGCGGCGGAACTCGTCCCCCGTCTCGCCCGGCAGCCACCGAAGGCTCCGCCCGGCCGCAGCCGATCCGGCAGGCTCGGGCCGCATCCGCTCACGCACGGGCCGGAAAACGAAGCAGCGCCCGAGCCGACCGAAGTCGGCCCGGGCGCTTCGTAGCAGGTCAGAGGGCATTGCCTTCCCCCGCCACCGGTAGGCCCTGTGGGACTCGAACCCACAACCAATGGATTAAAAGTCCACTGCTCTGCCAATTGAGCTAAGGGCCCAGGCGATGTTGCCTACCCGAGCATAGCCGGACGAGGCCGGGACTCCGATCGGGTATCGGTGACCCGGCCGCGTCGGGACGCCGCAAAAAGGTTCGCGGCAGAACAGAACGGGCGGAAGATCGGCGGAGGCGGAGCGAAATGACGGGGCCGGGCCCGGCAGGGACGCTGGTTCTCGGCGGCACCCGCACGCGGCCCGGCGACACCCCCGCCCTACGGATCCACCGGTTCCGGTGCTCCCTCCCTCTCCTTCGTCCGCGCCACGTTCCGCTCGTGCTCGGGCTTGAGGAACCAGTGCCTGGCCGAGGCGGTCCACCAGATCGCGGCGAAGCCGAGGACCACCAGGACGGCGATGGGGGCGTAGTTGAAGTTCTCCCAGGTGACGGGGGAGATCTGGGGGAGCATGAAGAGGACGGTGATGACGAAGACCCAGGTCACCGAGATCACGCCGACCGTCCGTGACCAGCGGCCCAGGTGCCACGGCCCCCGTTCGAACGCGTCGCCCTTGCGGAGCCGCAGGAGCGTCGGGATGACGTAGGCGATGTAGAGGCCGATGACCGCGATGGAGGTCACGGCCGCGTACGCCGTCACATTGATCAGATACGGCAGGCCCAGGACGAGCGCGCCGCCCGCTGCCAGCCACACCGCCGCGACGGGGGTCCGGGTGCGTGGGCTGACCGTGTGCCAGACGTGCGAGAACGGCAGCGCGCCGTCGCGCGAAAAGGCGTAGATCATGCGGCTGTTAGCCGTCACGGACGCCATGCCGCAGAAGAGCTGCGCGCCGATGATGACGAGGAGGAGCAGCTTGCCTGCCGTGGCGCCGAGCGCGTCCATGAGGATCTGGGCGGGCGGCACGCCGGTCGCGGACTTCAGCGCGCCGTCGTACGACTGGATGGCGAAGGTGAAGCCGAGCAGCAGGACGAGCCCCGCCACCCAGGACGTCCAGATGGAGCGGACGATGCCCTTGGGGCCGGCCGTGGACGCGTCGTGGGTCTCCTCGGTCATGTGCGCGGAGGCGTCGTATCCGGTGAAGGTGTACTGCGCCATGAGCAGGCCCAGGAGGACGACGTAGAACGCGCTGCCCCAGCCCGTGTTGTTGACGAACTCGGTGAACACGAACGACGCCGAGCGGTGGTCGTCGGGGACGATCGCGAGGGCGCCGACGATCACCACGACGCCGAGGACGTGCCACCACACGCTGATGCTGTTCAGCAGGCCGACGATGCGTACGCCGAAGGTGTTCAGCAGACCGTGCAGCAGCAGGATCGCCGCGAACAGCAGGATCGTGCGGCCGGGCGTCACCTCGAAGCCGAACTCGAGGTTCAGATACGCGGCCAGGAACGACGCCGCGCCGAAGTCGATGCCGGCGGTCACCGCGACCTGGCCGAGGACGTTGAACCAGCCCGTGAACCAGGCCCAGGCCGCCGCGCTCCGCGCCGGCGCGAGCCGGTGCGACCAGAAGTACAGGCCCGCGGAGGTCGGGTACGCCGAACAGATCTCGGCCATGGCGAGGCCGACGAACAGCGTCATCAGCCCGACCCCGACCCAGCCCCACGTGATCACCGCGGGGCCGCCGGTGTTCATGCCGAACAGGTACAGGGTCATGCAGCCGGACAGGACGGAGATGATCGTGAAGGAGACCGCGTAGTTCGAGAACGCGGACATACGGCGTGCGAGAACCTGTGTGTAACCCAGTTGGGCCAGGCGTTCCTCGTCCGACACCGCGACCGACACCGAGTCCGGGGCCGAAGCCCCGGGCGCCCCACGGGCTATGTCGTCATCTGTCATGCCCCCAGAAATTCCCTCGCGAAGGGCGTGACATGCGCCACACGGTGGCCGAAAATCGGCCCAGCCTCGCCCAGCGTCCCGTCCGTGCTTCGGCGCCCGCCCGCCGCCACCGCCACCGCCACCGCGCCGGGGGGCCACGCGAAAGCGCCGTGGCCCCCACCCGGAAGGTGGGGGCCACGGCGCTCACAAACTGGGCGCTCGGCTTCGGTCAGCCGTTGCGCTTCCAGCGCGGCTTGTCCTCGCGGCGGCCGAAGGAGCCGGAGCCACGGTGGTCGTCACGGCGGCCGTACGGACGCTCGTGGCCGCCGGAGCGGAAGCCCGGACGGTCGCCCTGGCGGTCGCGGTTGAACGGCCGGTCGCTGCCCCGGTGCCCACCACGGTCGTCCCGGCGCTCGAAGGAACGGCCACCACGGTCGAATCCGCGGTCACGGTTGTCGCGGTTGAAACCGCCCCGGTCATCGCGGCGCTCGAAGGAGCGCGCACCACGGTCGTCCCGGCGGAAGCCGCCCCGGTCGTCCCGACGCTCACCGCGGTTGTCACGGTTGTCGCGGTTGTCGCGGTTGAAACCGCCACGGTCATCGCGGCGCTCGAAGGAGCGCCCACCACGGTCGTCCCGGCGGAAGCCGCCCCGGTCGTCCCGACGCTCACCGCGGTTGTCACGGTTGTCGCGGTTGAAACCGCCACGGTCGTCCCGACGCTCGAAGGAGCGCCCACGGTCACGGTCGAAGCCGCGCTCGTTGTCCCGGCGGAAGCCGCCCCGGTCGTCCCGACGCTCACCACGGTTGTCACGGTCGTCCCGGCGGAAGCCGCCCCGGTCGTCGCGACGCTCATACGACGAGGAACGCCCGTACGACGACGAACCCGCGCCGGACCGCTCCTCGCGCTCGAACCGCCCGCCGCGCTCGGCCCGGTCGGTGCGCTCGAACCGCTCGGCCTTCTCGACGCGCTCGATGTCCTGGGCGGCCGGCTGCTCCGGCACGGACACCTCCAGCACCGCGGCGTCGACAGCGGCGGCGGCCGCCTCGACGACGGCGGCGCCCTCGCCCGTCTCCTCGGCGCGCACCTGGGCGAGCGCCGCCTCCGGGTCCTCGCCCCGCTCCCGCGCGGCGCGCGCGGTCAGCCGGTCTGCCTCCTCGCGCAGCTCGGCGGCGCGGCGCGTGGCCCGCTCCAACTGCTTGGTGAGGTGAGCGACTTCACGCTCGGCCTGCTGCGCGGCGTTGCCGGCGGACTCGGCCTGGACCTCGGTCATCGACCGGGCGCCGGTGATCTCGGCGACCTCCGGGTCGAAGGCGGCACCGCCCTGGATGATGTGGCGCGAGGCGTCGACGCCCGCGTCCTCCATCAGCCGGAAGATCTGCCGCCGCTGGTGCGGGAGCGAGAGGGACACCACGGTGCCCGTACGCCCGGCACGCGCCGTACGGCCGGCCCGGTGCAGGTAGTCCTTGTGGTCGCCCGCCGGGTCCACGTTCAGCACCAGGTCGATGCCGTCGACGTGGATGCCGCGCGCCGCGACGTCCGTCGCCACGAGGACGTTGACGTACCCGTCCTTGAAGTCGGCGAGGGTCCGGGTCCGCGCGCCCTGCGTCATGCCGCCGTGCAGCGCGTCGGCCTTCACACCGGCGTCCCGGAGCTGCTCGGCGACGCGGTCGGCGCCCAGCTGCGTGCGGACGAAGATGATCGTGCGGCCCTTGCGGGAGGCGATCGCGGCGGTGACCGGCGCCTTGTCCTTCGGCTTCACGACGAGGATGTGGTGCGACATGGTCGTCACCGCGCCCTGCGCCGCGTCCACCTCGTGGCTGACCGGGTTGTTCAGGTACCGGTCGACGAGGGTCTTGATCTCGTTCTCCATGGTCGCGGAGAAGAGCATCCGCTGACCGCCGGCCGGGACCTGGTCGAGCAGCTCGGTGACCTCGGGCAGGAAGCCCAGGTCGGACATCTGGTCGGCCTCGTCGAGGACGGCGATCTGCACGTCCTCCAGGGAGCAGGCGCCGCGGTTGATGATGTCGCGCAGACGGCCCGGGGTGGCGACGAGGACGTCGACGCCGCGCTCCAGGGCGTAGATCTGGTTGCCCATGGACGTACCGCCGCAGACGACCTTCATCTTCAGGCCGAGGACATCGCCGTAGGGCTGCAGCGCGTCGGCGACCTGCATGGCGAGCTCACGGGTCGGCGTCAGGATGACGGCGCGCGGCTTGTGCTTCTGGGTGTGCCCGCCGGCCAGCGTGGCCAGCGTCGGCAGACCGAAGGAGAGGGTCTTGCCGGAGCCGGTGCGGCCACGGCCGAGGATGTCCTTGCCGACCAGGGCGTCCGGGATGGTCGCGGCCTGGATCGGGAAGGGGGTGGTCACGCCGTTCTGCGCGAGCTTGCGCACGACGCCCTCGGGGAGACCCAGGTCCGCGAAGGTGACCGTGGGGGTCTCCTCGACGACCTCGTTCTCGCCGTTCTCGGGCACGACGACGTGATCAGTACTGGAAATGGACATGCGTATGCGAAACCTTCCGGAGTCTCATCGGCACGCGCCCGTCAACTCCGTGATTCGCACACGACCGCCTCTATGCGGTCCGACACGGCAAAGGAGAGTACGCGCCACACGGCGCGCTCTGCGTTGGCGCCGGGCAAATGGGATCAAACGATCTACCACCATACGCACCCTCCACCCCTAAAGGCAAACCGAGTCGATACCAGCAGGTCAGAAGGTGATCAGCCGAGCGAGGCTGGGAAAGCCAGCTCCGATACCTGGCCCACGAAGGGATGGCACGGCCACCGGGCTGCGACACCCCGGCGGGGACCGGAAGACGAAGCCAGTGCCTGTGTCCTGTCCCACCCGTGACGTCGCCCACTCCTCGCGAAGGCCCCGCCCCTCGCACCGAGGGCCCCGCCATCCACCACCACGGCACGTCCACTCACCACCGGGGGACCGTCCACACCACCGAGGGCCCGTCCACGCACCACTGGGGCCCGGAGACCTCACGGCACTCCGCCCTCCGCCATCCCCGCCTACGCCGCATCCCCCGCCTCCGGCGCCGGCTCGCGCTCCACCAGCTGTGTCCCCTGCTCGTGCGCGGACGACGACGGCTCGGCCGAAGGTTCGGGCGCCGGCGACTCCGTCGGATTCGACGGCTCGGGCGGCTCCGGCGGGGCCGTGGAGGGCCCGGGCGTCGGCTCCTCCTTCGTCGGCCCCGACGCGGGCGGCCGCTCACCGCCGCCGTGGCCCTTCCCGCCTTTCCCGCCTTTCCCGTTCTTCGGCGGCTTCGCCTTCTTGGGCGGCTTGGCGGCCCCGGAGGCCGGCGCCGAAGCGGAGGCCGACCGGGACGCGGAGGGGTCGGCCGAGGCCGACGGGTGCGGCTTTCCCCGCCCGACCTGGTGCCCCGTGCCGCCTCCGCCCGTCACGGCGGCACCCCCGTCCGGCTTCTCGCCGCCGCGCTGTCCGGCGGAGGACGAGGAACTGGGGTCCCGTGCCTCGTCCCCCACGTTCATGCAGCCGGCGACCGCGGCGACGGCCATGACCGTGGCGGCCAGACGAACAGGTACGTACAGAGCGCGCACGGCGGCCACCTCCGTGGGGGGCGGGAAGAGGAGTCCCCCTGCTCAACTCCCGTCGCGCGCAAGAAGACACGCCGGGCGGCGGCCGCACCGCGCCGGAGTGGCCGCTCCGGCCGTGCCCCAGGGCGCGCCGCCGGGAGGTCGCCCTGGCGCCGACCGCACCGGAGATCCGTCACCTGCTCGCCGCCGTGGCGCGAGGAAGGGGCCTCCGCGTCTCCTCCCAAGACGCGACGTCTAACGGACAATGGGCCCTGTGCTGGAGATGACACGCGACAGGTTCGAAGAACTGGTGAGTGAGGCCCTGGACCAGATCCCGCCGGAATTGACGCGGGTCATGGACAACGTGGCTGTGTTCGTGGAGGACGAGCCACCCGCCGATGACCCGGAGCTGCTGGGGCTGTACGAGGGGACCCCACTCACGGAACGCGGCGAGTGGTACGCCGGAGTCCTTCCGGACCGCATCACGATCTACATGGGCCCGACCCTGCGCTACTGCGAGACGGCGGAGGACGTGGTCCACGAAGTGGCCGTGACGGTCGTCCACGAGGTGGCGCACCACTTCGGCATCGAGGACGCTCGGCTCCACGAACTGGGCTGGGGCTGACCTCCCGGCGGCCCGACACCCACTCCACCCGGCCTCCGAGCAAGTTACCAACCCCCGCATATCCCCTCACCCCCCTGGGCATACGGCCCCAATGGCACGCGTCCCCGCCGCAACAGCCACCACCGTGACCGCCATCCGTACGAGACTGCGCCGCATCCGCCAGGCGCTGCCGCAGGCCCCCCGGGCCGCGACCAGCCGGCACCGCTCGCGCGGCCCGCACGCGGCCGCCGAGCCGGTGAGCCGCGGCCGCCGGTGGGCCCGTGCGCTCGGCCTGGTCACCGTCGTGGTGGTCGGCGCCTGGCTCGGCCTGCTGATCGTGGGCAACGTACGGACGCCCGTAGGCCCCATGAACACCACGATGACGCTGCGTCCGTCGCTCACCGGCGGCACGAAGATCAATGTCTCGCCCCTGGGCGCCCTGGAGTTGAGCAGCCACCACGCGCCCGTACGCCTGGACGTGAACGTCGACCAGCTGGACCCGGACCGCGCGCAGGCCCTGGTCGACCACCCCGAGCGGATCTCGGGCCTCCAGGACGAGATCGCGTCGGACGTGCTGCGCGGCACGCTGGACCTGGCCCTGCGGTCGAGCGTCGCCGTCGTCACCGGGGCGACGGCGCTCGGGCTCGCGGTGTACCGCCGCCCCCGCCGCGCCCTGGCCGCCGGCGGCCTCGCCCTCGGGCTGCTCGCCGCGTCCGGGGGCACCGCCGCCGCCACGTGGAACCCGAACTCGGTCCTGGAGCCCAAGTTCTCGGGCCTGCTGTCCTCCGCGCCCTCCCTCGTCGGCAACGCGCGCAGCATCGTCACGGAGTTCGACGTCTACCAGAAGGAACTGGCACGCCTGGTGACGAACGTGACCAAGCTGTACGACGTCACGTCCACCCTCCCCGCGTACCAGCCGGACCCCACCACCATCCGCGTCCTGCACGTCTCCGACATCCACCTCAACCCCGCGAGCTGGAAGATCATCGCCTCGCTGGTGGACCAGTACGAGATCAACGTCATCGTCGACTCCGGCGACACGATGGACCACGGCACCACCGCCGAGAACGCCTTCCTGGACCCGATCGCCGACCTCGGGGCGCCGTACGTCTGGGTGCGCGGCAACCACGACTCCAAGGCGACCCAGCGGTATCTGGAAGGCGTCGAGAACACGCATGTCCTCGACGAGGGGAAAGCGGTCAACGTGGGCGGGCTGCGCTTCGCGGGGATCGGCGACCCGCAGTTCACCCCGGACCGCTCCACGGACAAGTCGGGCCTGCCCTCGGAGGAGACCGCCGGACAGCGGCTGGCGCAGGCGCTGCGCGCCCAGAAGGCGGCCGGCACACCCGTGGACATCGCGATCGCCCACAACCCGGACGCCGCCCGCGAGACGGACGGACAGGTCCCGCTCGTCCTCGCCGGTCACCTCCACCACCCGGAGATGGAGATCCTGGACAAGGGCACACGCCTGCGTTTGGAGGGGTCGACGGGCGGCAGCGGGCTGCGCGCCCTGGAGGGCGACTACCCGGATCCGATCGAGACCTCGGTCCTCTACTTCGACCGCGACACGCACCGCCTCCAGGCCTGGGACGAGATCAAACTCGGCGGCCTGGGACTGACAACGGCCGAGGTCAGCCGCCATCTTCCGAAGGAGAACCAGCCCGGCGTGCCCCAGTCCCCCTCCCCCTCCGAAAGCCCTTCTCCCGGCACGTCACCAGGCACGCCATCCAGCGGAGCGACCACCCGCTCCCCAAGCCGTCCGTAAACCGTTTTGGCGATACCTCCCGCCATCCCATATGCTTCTCACGTCCCCGACGCGCTGATGAAGCGCCCACGGCGGGCCGATAGCCCTCATCGTCTAGCGGCCTAGGACGCCGCCCTTTCAAGGCGGTAGCACGGGTTCGAATCCCGTTGGGGGCACGCAAGAACGTGTGCGACACTGTCGTACGCAACCTTGGTCCTGTGGAGCAGTTTGGAGTGCTCGCCACCCTGTCAAGGTGGAGGCCGCGGGTTCAAATCCCGTCAGGACCGCTCGATGTTTCACGTGAAACATCGTGGCTGGGTAGCTCAGTTGGTACGAGCGTCCGCCTGAAAAGCGGAAGGTCGCCGGTTCGACCCCGGCCCCAGCCACACAGTACGAAGACCCCCTCCGGGTGACCGGAGGGGGTCTTCGTCGCTCATAGCGAGCCATCGCGCTCACCGAGAGCCATGGGGGGTTCTTGAGACGCATCACCAGGGGGATCGTGACGGCCGGTGCCGTTCTGTTCTCCACATTCGCGATACCCGGCACGGCGCACGCCGCCGCGCCGACGGTCAAGGAAGCGACGAGCGACTCGGCCGACTGGTCGATCATCGACGTACGGCTCAACCACGGCAGCGCCCTCGGCGAGGACGTCGAGAAGATCACCGCGACGCTCCGCCCGGTCGGCAGCTCCGAGTCGCAGACCCCGGTGGCCACGGTCACCGAGTTCAAGCAGACCTACTGGGTGAGCAGCTGGGAAGGCGTCTGGTCCTCCCCGCCCGTCCACCTGGACACCCTCGGCGACTACACGATCGACGTCGAGGCCACGACCAGCGGCGGCGAGACCACCGTCCGGAAGGACGCCGGGACGCTGCGGTACCGCAAGCAGCCCGTCATCCAGGACTTCACCGTCACGCCCACCCAGCCGACCATCGACGACAGGACGGTCACGGTCAGCGGGGACATGGTCGTCCGCGACCCGAGCACCCGCGCCACCGAACCGCTGCCCGGCGCCTCCGTGGACCTGAGGATCGGGCAGCGGATCGAGACGACCACCACCTCCGACGAGAAGGGCCACTTCGCCGTCTCCCGGCAGCTGGAGGAAGGCGGCTGGGCCTGGGCCACCTACAAGGGTGACCTGGGCTACGCCACCGTCCCCTGGGTGAGCATCGACCCGAAGGCCGCGCCCACCCGCCTCGTTCTCGATCGGACGAGCTTCCACCCCACCGCCGGCGACAAGATCACCGTCGCCGGGACGCTGGAGTACCAGAGCGGCGTCGAGTGGAAGCCGCTGTCCGGTATCCCGCTGGAGATGGACCACAAGGGCAGCAGCACCTCCAACCCCATCGAGGCGACCACCGACGCGGACGGCCGCTTCAGCTTCGTCGCGAGCCCTTACCAGAAGACCGTCTACGAGGTGGCCTTCCCGCCCTACCCGAAGAACCAGTGGATCCAGCGCACGGCGACCGCCGACGTCAAGGTGTCGGTCACCGCGACGACCAGGTTCCGTGAGTTCACGGCCTCGCTGGACGAGTACGCCGAGCTCAGCGTCTCGGGCATCCTCGGGATCAGCGGGGACGACCACAGCGAGCGGGTCGGTGTGGCCGTCCAGTACTCACCCGACGGCAAGACCGGGTGGACCACCGAGAAGACCGTCAAAACGAGCTTCGACTCCCAGTTCCACACCACCCTCCCGGGGTACACGGACGGCTACTGGCGACTGAAGTACGCCGGCTCCACCACATACGACGTCAAGGGCACCACCAGCAGCGTCCTGCGCAAGAACCGGGCCCTCACCCGGATCAAGAACGCCGACGCCTCGCCCGAGCCGGTCCGCAAGGGCCGGACCATCACCGTCAAGGGCGTCCTCCAGGAGCGCAAGGCGGGCACCTCGACCTGGAAGGCGTACGGCTCCAAGAAGGTCCAGATCCTCTTCCGCCCCAAGGGCAAGAAGACCTGGTACCTGATGACGACCGTCACCTCGAAGTCCAGCGGCGCCTTCAGCAAGGGCTTCAGGGCCCAGCAGGACGGCACGTGGGTGCCCGTGTTCCTGGAGCCCGACAGCAAGCACTTCGTCGGCAGCGGCACAGAGGACTACGTCGACGTGCGGTGAACCCCGTGGCGCATACCGCGGGCGGTAACGCGCATCACAGGCTCACGACGAGGGGCGGACGCAAAAGCGTTCGCCCCTCGTTTCGTCGAGGTGAGATCCTGGACGGCGTATGTCTACGCCACCTGCCCCCGCCCTCGGCGCCCTCGCCCCCCGCCTGGCCGAGCTGTCCCTGCGCGACGCGCACCGGCTCGGGCGCAGGCTCGAAGGCGCACGCAAGATCCGTAAGCCCGAGGCCCGGGCCGCCGTCCTCGCCGAGATCGAGGCCGAGGTCGCCAAGGGCGAGGCCCGCATGGCCGAGCGCGCGGCCCGCGTACCGGCCGTCTCGTACCCCGAACAGCTGCCCGTCAGCCAGAAGAAGGACGAGATCGCGGCCGCC
This sequence comes from Streptomyces sp. NPDC030814, assembly GCF_055572155.1. Taxonomy (NCBI): domain Bacteria; kingdom Bacillati; phylum Actinomycetota; class Actinomycetes; order Kitasatosporales; family Streptomycetaceae; genus Streptomyces; species Streptomyces sp. NPDC030814. The sequence goes on along the minus strand of NZ_JBVIDX010000025.1, from coordinate 77,321 downwards.
ATCCGCGACCACCAGGTGGTCATCGTGGCCGGTGAGACCGGCTCCGGCAAGACGACCCAGATCCCGAAGATCTGCATGGAGCTGGGGCGCGGTGTCCGCGGCATGATCGGGCACACCCAGCCCCGCCGGATCGCCGCCCGCACGGTCGCCGAGCGGGTGGCGGAGGAGCTCAACACCCCGCTGGGCGAGGCCGTCGGCTGGAAGGTCCGCTTCACCGACCAGGTCAACCAGGACTCGACCTTCGTCAAGCTGATGACGGACGGCATCCTGCTCGCCGAGATCCAGACGGACCGCGAGCTGCGCGCCTATGACACGATCATCATCGACGAGGCGCACGAGCGGTCCCTGAACATCGACTTCCTGCTGGGCTACCTCGCCCAGCTGCTGCCGAAGCGCCCGGACCTCAAGGTCGTGATCACCTCCGCGACCATCGACCCCGAGCGCTTCTCCCGCCACTTCGGCGACGCCCCGATCGTCGAGGTCAGTGGCCGCACCTATCCCGTCGAGGTGCGGTACCGGCCGCTCCTCGAAGAGGACTCCGAGGACGCCGACCGCGATCAGATCACCGCGATCACGGACGCCGTCGAGGAGCTGATGGCCGAGGGCAAGGGCGACATCCTCGTCTTCCTCTCCGGTGAGCGGGAGATCCGGGACACGGCGGACGCACTGATCAAGAAGCAGTACCGCTTCACCGAGGTTCTCCCCCTCTACGCCCGGCTCTCGCACGCCGAGCAGCACCGCGTCTTCCAGCCGCACACCGGCCGCAGGATCGTTCTGGCCACCAACGTCGCCGAGACCTCGCTGACCGTCCCCGGGATCAAGTACGTCATCGACCCTGGCTTCGCCCGCATCAGCCGCTACAGCCACCGCACCAAGGTCCAGCGGCTGCCGATCGAGCCGATCTCCCAGGCCAGCGCCAACCAGCGCAAGGGCCGCTGCGGCCGTACGTCCGACGGCATCTGCATCCGCCTGTACACCGAGGACGACTTCAACGCCCGCCCGGAGTTCACGGACGCCGAGATCCTGCGGACGAACCTCGCCTCCGTCATCCTCCAGATGACCGCGGCCGGCCTCGGCGACATCGAGAAGTTCCCCTTCATCGACCCGCCGGACCACCGCAACATCCGCGACGGCGTCCAGCTCCTCCAGGAGCTCGGCGCGCTCGACCCGACGCAGAAGGACGTCCGCAAGCGGCTGACCCCGATGGGCCGCAAGCTTTCCCAGCTGCCCGTCGACCCGCGTCTGGCCCGGATGGTCGTCGAGGCCGACAAGAACGGCTGCGCCCGCGAGGTGATGGTCATCGCCGCCGCGCTGTCCATCCAGGACCCGCGCGAACGCCCCGCCGACAAGCAGGCCCAGGCCGACCAGCACCACGCCCGCTTCAAGGACGAGTCCTCCGACTTCCTCGCCTTCCTCAACCTCTGGCGGTACGTCCGCGAGCAGCAGAAGGAACGCGGCTCGTCGTCGTTCCGCCGGATGTGCAAGCAGGAGTACCTCAACTTCCTGCGCATCCGCGAGTGGCAGGACATCTACAGTCAGCTCCGCACGGTCGCCAAGCAGATGGGCATCCACCTCAACGAGGAGGACGCCCCCGAGCAGCAGGTCCACATCTCGCTGCTCGCCGGCCTGCTGTCCCACATCGGCATGAAGGACATCAAGGACGGCGCCAAGAACGAGTACCTCGGTGCGCGCAGCGCCAAGTTCGCGGTCTTCCCCGGCTCGGCCCTCTTCAAGAAGCCCCCGCGCTTCGTGATGTCGGCCGAGCTGGTGGAGACCTCCCGCCTCTGGGCCCGCGTCAACGCGAGGATCGAGCCCGAGTGGGTCGAGCCGCTCGCCGAGCACCTGCTGAAGCGCACCTACAGCGAACCGCACTGGGAGAAGGACCAGGCGGCCGTGATGGCGTACGAGAAGGTCACGCTGTACGGCGTACCGATCGTCGCCCAGCGGAAGGTGAACTACGGCCGTATCGACCCCGAGGCCAGCCGCGAGCTCTTCATCCGCAACGCGCTGGTCGAGGGCGACTGGCGTACGCACCACAAGTTCTTCGCCGACAACCGCAAGCTCCTCAGCGAGGTCGAGGAACTGGAGCACCGCGCCCGGCGCCGGGACATCGTGGTCGACGACGACACCCTCTTCGACTTCTACGACCAGCGGGTCCCCGAACACGTGGTGTCGGGCGCCCACTTCGACTCCTGGTGGAAGCGAAAGCGCCACGAGCAGCCCGACTACCTGGACTTCGAGCGCGAGATGCTCATCCGGGAGTCGGCGGAGGCCGTCACCAAGGCGGACTACCCGGACTCCTGGCGCCAGGGGCAGCTCAAGTTCCGCGTCACCTACCAGTTCGAGCCGGGCGCGGACGCGGACGGCGTCACCGTCCACATCCCCCTCCAGGTCCTCAACCAGGTCACCGACCAGGGCTTCGACTGGCAGATCCCGGGCCTGCGCGAGGACGTGGTGACGGAACTGATCCGCTCCCTCCCCAAGCCCATCCGTCGTAACTACGTCCCGGCCCCCAACTACGCCAAGCGCTTCCTGGACCAGGCGGTGCCCCTCCAGGAGCCGCTGACCGTCACGCTCGCCCGCGAACTCAAGCGCATGGTGGGCGTACCGGTGACGGCGGACGACTTCGACTGGTCACGTGTCCCGGAGCATCTGAAGATCACCTTCCGTATCGTCGACGAGCGGCGCCGGAAGCTGGCCGAGGACAAGGACCTGGAGTCCCTGCGGCTCCGGATGAAGCCGAAGGCCCGCAAGGCGCTCTCCCAGGCCGCCGCGGCGACCGCCGAACGCCAGGGCGGCGAGTCCCTGGAGCGCACGGGCCTGACGGACTGGACGATCGGCTCCCTCACCCGCGTCTTCGAGACCCGCCGCGCCGGCCAGCCCGTGAAGGCCTACCCGGCACTCGTGGACGACGGCGACACCGTCTCCGTACGCCTCTTCGACACGGAGGCGGAACAGTCGGAAGCGATGTGGAAGGGCACTCGCAGGCTCATCCTGCGAAACATTCCGGTCAACCCTGCGAAGTTCGCGAGCGAAAAGCTGACCAACGCACAGAAGCTCGCGCTGTCGGCGAACCCGCACGGTTCGATCCAAGCCCTGTTCGACGACTGCGCGATGGCCGCAGCCGACAGACTCATCGCCGACTTCGGAGGGCCGGCCTGGGACGAGGAGTCGTACCGCAAGCTCTACGACAAGGTCCGCGCGGAGATCGTCGACACCACCGTCCGCACGGTGGGCCAGGTCCAGCAGGTCCTCGCCGCCTGGCAGGCCTGTGAGCGCCGTCTGAAGGCCACGCGGAGCCCCGCACTGCTGCCCAACCTCGCGGACGTACGCGGGCAGCTGGACGCCCTGGTGAAACCGGGCTTCGTCACGGAGACGGGTCTGCGCCGCCTCCCCGATCTGATGCGCTATCTGGTGGCCGCGGACCGCCGGCTCCAGCAGATGCCGACGAGCGTCCAGCGGGACACCTCCCGCATGGAGAAGGTCCACGAGATGCGGGACGAGTACGCCTGGCTGCTGGAACAGCTCCCCCAGGGGCGGCCCGTCCCGTCCTCGGTCCTGGACATCCGCTGGATGATCGAGGAACTCCGCGTCAGCTACTTCGCGCACGCCCTGGGCACGGCGTATCCCGTCTCCGACAAGCGCATCGTGAAAGCGATCGACGCGGCGGTGCCCTAGCTGTCATGCTGTGACGAGCACTGCACGTTGGGTGAGTTCGACCAGTGGGCTCCCCCTCCTGTACAGTCTCTTCTCGCAGGCCAGCGCACACACGCTGACTGCGAAACCTGGTCCTGTGGAGCAGTTTGGAGTGCTCGCCACCCTGTCAAGGTGGAGGCCGCGGGTTCAAATCCCGTCAGGACCGCACGATCTGCCGAAGAGGCCCGCATCCGCCGAGGATGCGGGCCTATTTGCTGCGCCCGCCGCGGCAGGGTGGGGGCCCGGGGGTTTGTTGGCGGGTGCGGGTGGGCGGGGGGTTGTGCGCGTAGTTCCCCGCGCCCCTGAAGGAAACGGGCCTGCGGCCCGCCCTTCAGCCTGAAAGCACAGGGCGCAGCCCCGGTCGCTCTTCAGGGGCGCGGGGAACCGCGCGAGAAACCACAACGCACCCGCACCCGCACCCGGACCCGGACCCGGACCCGCCAACGAACCGCGCACTCCCGACCCACTGGGCACCCGGACCTCAGCGGACGCGCCGGGGCTTGACGGAGTCACATTCCGTCGGTACCTCGGAAACAGGGCCCCAAGACCCCGGAGGTGGCGTATGGCGGCGTCCGCACGGCACGAGACCCGCGCTCTGCTCCGCGCCCATCTGTCGGCCGCCTCCTCCTACCGCCACTCCACCCGCCGCTGTCCCGTCTGCCACCGGCTGCTGCGCCTGACGACGGACGCCCTGACGCCGGACATCCTGGCGACGGACGCCCCGACGGCCGGCGAGGACCGCGCCGAGGGCCCCCTGGAGGACGAGAGCCCTTCCACGGCGTGACGATGGCGTGAGGACCGTCCGGCGGGGAACACATTCCGCAGGGCGGCGGGCCCGCCTCAACTCCCGCCCCCTCTACCGCACATGACTCACGGGTAACAAGCGCCCGGGCATGTGACGGGTGTCACTGTATAAGTTTTCGGAACATGCGTTCTTACCGGTCTCCTACAACTGGTCAATTTAATATGTGCAATTGCACCAGTCTCCGGAGGCCCACACAGGAGATCCGACAGCCCTCCCCAGAGTCCGACAGGCCCGCGCACAGACGGCCACGTGCGCGCACAAGTCGGCGCGCCGGACAGGGGGGAGACCGGACCCGGGGGCCCGGCCGTCCGGCCGGGCACACAAAAAAGATCGCGCTGGACCCGGCGGAGTCCAGCGCGATCTGACGACGCACCCTTGTTGCTTGCCTGGCGAAACCCAGAACAGATGGAAAGCTCTGGAAAGCTGTGTGTGGCTCGGGCGTGGGACCTGTTGGGGCAGAACCCGCGTCGCTTGGCGCTGTGTGAGCGGTTGAGCTGCGCTTTCAGGCGGCTCGGCCGATTGGGGGACCAGCCGAAATGCCCTGTTCTGCGGCGGTTCAGGCCTCGCTGCGCTGCTGCGGAATACCCGCGAGCAGTGCGCGGACCTCAGCCTCGCGGTAACGGCGGTGTCCGCCGAGCGTACGGATGGACGTGAGCTTGCCGGCCTTCGCCCACCGCGTGACCGTCTTCGGGTCCACACGGAACATGGTGGCGACCTCAGCCGGGGTCAGCAGCGGCTCGGCATCAGGGGTGCGAGCGGTCATGAGCGGCCTCCTCGGGAGAACCGAACCTTCTCGGTTCTTTCCTCTAAATTCTGCACCTTGACCCGCGTTGCCCGAAATGGCGGACGCGAGTCGAGTCGGTTATAGGACGAACGGCTTGTCCTCGGCACTACAACTACACCATCTGTCCAGCCGCGTCGGCCAAACCGATGGAATTGCCCTCCCAGGTGTTCATCAGCGACGGATGCCGATGGACCATGCCATAGCGGACAGTCACGCCACTGTGACGATCAGTCACAGTGGCGCGCAGGAGTCACGAGACCCCCCAATAGCGTGCAATGCTGAGATTCCACCCAAAGGCGGGCAGAAGGAGCCTCCCCCGGACTCCTTGTCCTATTTTGGCATGAGGAGGTGCGTAAGAGGCAAGGCCCGCGTAAGTGCAATCCGTCACGCTTGGCGCCTGCAAGTTACAAAAGCCCGGATCGGGGACCTACGTCCCACGATGACACCCGAACGGAGCTTCGGTGCGTCAAGCCTGGGCCAAGGGTGGACAGTTCACCATGCTTCGGCCGTCGTGGAAAGCCTTTTCCCGTCGGCCCCACAAGTCACAGGTACGGCTGGGACGTTGATCCGGTTCAAGCGGTTCGGCCCGGTACGGCTCACCGAACGGCGGTTCAGTTGGCCGAGCGCCGGTCCCGCACCGCCCGCCACCGCTCGACCAGCCGCCCGTACGCCTCACCTGCGGCCAGGCCGTCCCCGTTGCGCAGGGCCTCGATGCCCTCGGCGACATCCGCCGCGGAGTGGTCGCCGTCCAGCTCCTCCGCCGGCAGGACGTGCACGAGCCCGCCGTAGTCCAGCTCCACGAGCGAGCGCGGGTGGAACTCCTCCAGCCAGCGGCCCACGTCGATCAGGCCGTCGATCAGCGGCCCCTCGTCGAGGGTCTCCCGCAGCGCCCTGAGTCCCCGCGCCACCCGCCGACGGGCCTGCACCATGGGCGTGCGATAGCGAAGCACGGGTGAGTTCTCGGCCGAACCCTTCTCATAGGTCCGCTCCTCGTCCGAGACGAGGACGAACCAGTTCAGCGGCACATGCCAGGTCGAGGTGCGGATCCACGGACGGGCGTCGGGGTTGCGGGCCATCCAGCGCTCGTAGTCCTGGCCGGCCTGCCGGCGCACCAGCGGCGGCAGCGCCGCGTCCAACAGCGGCGCGGGCAGCTCCTCGGCGAGATCACCCAGCGCCTGCCAGCCGCGCAGCCGGGTGCGCCAGGGGCAGACGCAGACCACCCCGTCCACCTCCAGCACGAAGGCGTCGCCGCTCTCGTGCACCGGAACCGGGATCGGCGGGGTGGGCAGCAGATCGGCCAGCGAACGCCGCAGCTCGTCCTGGTAGGAGGGGCGGTCGGCGCGGCGCGCGTACCGGGTCCAGTGGGTGCGCTCGGGCTCCGGGAAAGCGGCCAGCGGCTCGTACACGCGGAGGTAGGACGCGTACGGGACGATCACCGAGGACACCTTGGGCACGCCTGCTCCCTCCCCCGCGGACCACCGGGGAAACCTGCGGAACCCGCACATCAGCAGGTCGGAAAACTGTGCGGTTCACACCACGGCGGTACTCCAGGAGTGGGTGATCCTGAAGCTCCGCCGCTCCAGGGCGGCCGGAGGCTCTAATCTCATGCTCACAGGCCCCGCCACCCGTACGGGAAGCCTGTCACCAACCGCCGCTTCTTACCCAGGAGTCACCACAGTGACCGAAGTATCTGACGGCGTCCTGCACACCCTGTTCCACTCGGACCAGGGCGGTCACGAGCAAGTCGTGCTCTGCCAGGACCAGGCCAGCGGCCTCAAGGCCGTCATCGCCATCCACTCCACCGCACTGGGTCCCGCCCTCGGCGGCACCCGCTTCTACCCCTACGCCACCGAGGCCGAGGCCGTCGCCGACGCCCTGAACCTCGCGCGCGGGATGTCCTACAAGAACGCCATGGCCGGGCTCGACCACGGCGGCGGCAAGGCCGTGATCATCGGTGACCCCGACCGGATCAAGAGCGAGGAGCTGCTGCTGGCCTACGGGCGGTTCGTGGCCTCGCTCGGCGGCCGGTACGTCACCGCGTGCGATGTCGGCACCTATGTCGCCGACATGGACGTCGTGGCCCGCGAATGCCGCTGGACCACGGGCCGCTCCCCCGAGAACGGCGGCGCCGGCGACTCCTCCGTCCTCACCGCCTTCGGGGTCTACCAGGGGATGCGGGCCTCCGCCCAGCACCTGTGGGGCGACCCCACGCTGCGCGACCGCAGAGTCGGCATCGCGGGTGTCGGCAAGGTCGGCCACCACCTCGTGGAGCACCTGCGGGCCGAGGGCGCCGAAGTGATCATCACAGATGTGCGCGAGGACGCCGTGCGCCGGATCCTCGACCGCCACCCGGAGGGGGTCACAGCCGTCGCGGACACCGAGGAGCTGATCCGCGTGGAGGGGCTCGACATCTACGCCCCCTGCGCGCTCGGCGGAGCGCTCGACGACGACTCCGTGCCCGTGCTCACCGCCAAGGTGGTGTGCGGCGCGGCCAACAACCAGCTCGCCCACCCCGGCGTGGAGAAGGACATCGCGGACCGCGGGATCCTCTACGCGCCGGACTACGTGGTGAACGCCGGCGGCGTCATCCAGGTCGCCGACGAACTCCACGGGTTCGACTTCGAGCGGTGCAAGGCGAAGGCCGCGAAGATCTTCGACACCACGCTGGCAATATTCGCACGTGCGAAGACGGATGGTATTCCGCCAGCCGCCGCGGCCGACAGGATCGCCGAGCAGCGGATGCAGGAGGCGGCCGCAGCGCGCGGACGCTGACGTTCCGCGGGTACGCCCGCGCGAGGGTCGCACGACAGGGCCCGGTACCCGCCGACGGCTTTAGAGACAACTCTCACTTCCGTCGGCGGGTCGTCCGCCAAGAAACGGTTAAAATCGCGGTTGACCAGCGAGGACAGGGCTCCTCGCGGGTTCTGGGTACAGGCACGTCCTGCGGGCGACGTACCGTATGGGCGCGGGCTCAGGTACCGTGGAAGCCCTACGGACCGGTCTCTCCACGGAGAGCCCGTTCCAGATCATGAACGCGTGTCAAGACTCTGGGGCCGTCGAGCCCCGTCACCGAGGGGGTCGAGCCATGGGGCGCGGCCGGGCCAAGGCCAAGCAGACGAAGGTCGCCCGCCAGCTGAAGTACAACAGCGGTGGGACTGACCTGTCGCGTCTGGCCAGCGAGCTGGGCGCATCGACTTCGAGCCAGCCTCCGAACGGCGAACCGTTCGAGGACGACGAGGACGACGACGACCCGTACGCGCGGTATGCGGAGTTGTACAACTCCGACGATGACGAGGATGAGGACGACGAGTCCGGTCCTGCGTCCCATCGCCGCGGGGCTTGACCGTCCAGCTGCGCTTCACCCGGTCCGAGCGGATTCGCCGGACCGGGTTTTGTGCGGTTGCGCTCCGCTTGAGGGGTCGTGCGCCTTGTAGCTCGGGGGTCACTGTTCGTAGGCGACTGCGGGTTGGTTGTGCTGGGCGCGCAGTTGCCCGCGCCCCTTTTGGCGGCTTCGCCGCCGTCGGGGGCGCGGTCGGCGTCAGCCTCGGGCGTAGTCGTTCACCAGTTCCGCGCCCGTCGTGTGGGCGCCTCGGTCGGTGATCTCGCCGGCCAGCCATGCCTCGACGCCTCGGTCCGCCAGGGTGTTCAGGGCCACGTCCGCCGACTCCTGGGGGACGATGGCGATCATGCCCACGCCCATGTTCAGGGTCTTCTCCAGCTCCAGGCGTTCCACCTGACCGGTTTTGCCGACGAGGTCGAAGACGGGAGCCGGGGTCCAGGTGGAGCGGTCCACCGTGGCGTGGAGGTGGTCGGGGATGACGCGGGCCAGGTTGGCCGCGAGACCGCCGCCCGTGACATGGCTGAAGGCGTGGACCTCGGTGGTGCGGGTCAGGGCCAGGCAGTCCAGCGAGTAGATCTTGGTGGGCTCCAGGAGCTCCTCGCCGAGGGTGCGGTCGAACTCGGCGATCCGGGCGTCCAGGGAGAGCCCTGCCTGGTTCAGCAGGACGTGCCGGACGAGCGAGTACCCGTTCGAGTGAAGGCCGGAGGACGCCATGGCGATCACCGCGTCACCCTTACGGATGCGATCCAGGCCGAGCAGGTGCTCCGCCTCGACCACGCCCGTACCGGCGCCGGCGACGTCGAAGTCGTCCGGACCGAGGAGGCCCGGGTGCTCGGCCGTCTCGCCGCCGACGAGGGCGCAGCCGGCGAGGACACAGCCCTCGGCGATGCCCTTGACGATGGCGGCGACCCGCTCGGGGTGGACCTTGCCGACACAGATGTAGTCGGTCATGAACAGGGGTTCGGCGCCGCAGACCACGATGTCGTCCATCACCATCGCGACCAGGTCGTGGCCGATGGTGTCGTAGACGCCCAGCTGGCGGGCGATGTCCACCTTGGTGCCGACGCCGTCCGTGGCGGAGGCGAGCAGGGGGCGCTCGTAGCGCTTGAGGGCGGAGGCGTCGAAGAGGCCGGCGAAGCCGCCGAGGCCACCGAGGACCTCGGGGCGCTGCGTCTTCTTGACCCACTCCTTCATGAGCTCGACGGCGCGGTCGCCCGCCTCGATGTCGACGCCCGCGGCTGCGTAGCTGGCGCCGCCCTCGGCGATGGGGGTCTCAGACATGGCTGATGAGAACCTTCGTGTCGTACTGCGGGTGAGCGGACTACGGGCGACGGATCGCGTCGGCCGCGGCCGTGGCGGCGGGCCCGGCGGCCAGCTCGGTCTCCAGGAGCTGCTTGCCGAGGAGCTCGGGGTCCGGCAGCTCCATCGGGTACTCGCCGTCGAAGCAGGCACGGCAGAGGTTCGGCTTGGCGATGGTGGTCGCCTCGATCATGCCGTCGATGGAGATGTACGCCAGGGAGTCGGCGCCCAGCGAGGTGCCGATCTCGTCGATCGTCATGCCGTTGGCGATGAGCTCGGCGCGGGTGGCGAAGTCGATACCGAAGAAGCAGGGCCACTTCACGGGCGGCGAGGAGATCCGGATGTGGACCTCGGCCGCCCCGGCCTCGCGGAGCATCCGGACCAGCGCGCGCTGGGTGTTGCCGCGGACGATCGAGTCGTCCACGACCACCAGGCGCTTGCCCTTGATGACTTCCTTCAGCGGGTTCAGCTTCAACCGGATGCCGAGCTGGCGGATCGTCTGCGAAGGCTGGATGAACGTACGACCGACGTACGCGTTCTTCACCAGACCCGCACCGAACGGGATGCCCGAGGCCTCCGCGTAACCGATGGCGGCCGGGGTGCCGGACTCCGGGGTCGCTATGACCAGATCCGCCTCGACGGGGGCTTCCTTGGCCAGCTTTCGGCCCATCTCCACCCGGGAGAGGTACACGTTCCGGCCGGCGATGTCGGTGTCCGGGCGGGCCAGGTACACATACTCGAAGACACAGCCCTTGGGCTTCGCTTCCGCGAAGCGAGAGGTGCGCAGGCCGTTCTCGTCGATGGCGACGAACTCGCCCGGCTCGATCTCACGGACGAAGCTGGCGCCCGTGATGTCGAGGGCCGCGGTCTCGGAGGCGACGACCCAGCCGCGCTCCAGACGGCCGAGGACCAGCGGGCGGATGCCCTGCGGGTCACGCGCGGCGTAGAGGGTGTGCTCGTCCATGAAGACGAGGGAGAAGGCGCCACGGACCTGCGGGAGGATCGCGTGGGCGGCCTCCTCGATGGTCAGCGGCTTGCCCTCCTCGTCGACCTGGGCCGCCAGCAGCGCGGTGAGCAGATCGGTGTCGTTGGTGGCCGCGACACGCGGCGTACGGCCCTCCTGCTTGGGCAGGTCGGCGACCATCTCGGCGAGCTGGGCCGTGTTGACCAGGTTGCCGTTGTGGCCGAGGGCGATGGAGCCGTGCGCGGTGGCACGGAATGTGGGCTGGGCGTTCTCCCAGACGGAGGCGCCGGTGGTCGAGTAGCGGGCGTGACCGACCGCGATGTGACCCTGGAGGGAACCGAGCGAGGTCTCGTCGAAGACCTGGGAAACGAGGCCCATGTCCTTGAAGACGAGGATCTGGGAGCCGTTGCTGACCGCGATACCCGCGGATTCCTGGCCCCGATGCTGGAGGGCGTAGAGCCCGAAGTACGTGAGCTTGGCGACCTCTTCGCCCGGGGCCCAGACACCGAAGACGCCACACGCGTCCTGGGGGCCTTTCTCGCCGGGGAGAAGGTCGTGGTTGAGTCGTCCGTCACCACGTGGCACGCAACCGAGTGTAGGCGAGATCGCGCACCGGTCCGAATCCGCTGATCTCGCCCACCGCCGTGGCCGACTGCGCGCCGCCGCATGTCACTTGTCGGCCACCGCGCCGACACCCAGGTCGTTTTCGCTGGTCAGCGTGATGCTGCGGTGATCGATCCGATATTCCACCGTGCCCTTGAAGAGCCCGAGGAGGGTCCGCTCGGCGGCCATGAGTGAGTCGGAGCACATCTTGCGGGTGGTGCGCGGGTGGCCGAGGGTGATCTCGCCCTCGCTCACCGTCGCCTTGGCGGAGACCTCGTTGCAGCCGAGGCTGCCGCTGAGGGTGCCCTTCTTCTCGTCGAAGGTGAACCATGCCTTGCCGACGGCCTCTTCGGGGAGGGACTGGGCGACGTCGTGGTCCATGAGCGAGTCGACGCGCCACTTGGTGCCGTACAGCTCGGCGGGCTTTTCCTCGCTGAGCCGGACGGTGTCGCCGTCGGCCGTGGTGAGGGTCAGTTCGCCGTCGGTGGTCCTGGCCTTGAACGTCCCGGCGTCCAGGGTGCGGGAGAAGCTCTTCTCGAACTTCATCGAGGCGTCGCCGCAGGCCATCTCGGTGGACCGGGCGATCTCGAAGTCGATGGAGTCGTCCTTGAAGGCGGCGGTGGAGCCGAAGGTGTTGCAGCCGTAGTTGCCGTTGACCTCGCCGTTGTCGTCGATCTTCAGATAGGCGCCGTCGGGGGCCTTCGCGGTCTTCCCGTCCACGGTGAGGCTGTCGACGGTCCAGCGGACCCCGGTGACCGACGCCTTGGCGCCCGGTCCCACGGTGTCGCTGCCGGCACCGGTACCGGACTCGGTGCCGCAGGCCGCGAGGAGCGGGAACAGGGTCAGGGCCGCGAGGGGCAGGGCGGTGCGGGTCAGTCGCTGCTTGTCCATGCCGGTGGGACGGGTGGGGTGCGTGGGCGGTTCCACCCGGTTCGGCGCGGGCGGCTCAGCTCAGGAGGGGGAGCAGCGCGCTCAGGTCGGCCCGTTCGCCGCTGGCACTGACCTTGGACTCGTCCACGGCGGTGGCCCAGTCGAGGCGACCGGTGGCCAGGCGGACCCAGGTCAGCGGGTCGGTCTCGACGACGTTCGGCGGGGTGCCGCGGGTGTGCCTGGGCCCCTCCACGCACTGCACGACGGCGTACGGCGGGATCCGCACCTCCGTCGCGCCGCCGGGGGCCCGGACGGCGAGGGTGTCGGCGAGCAGCCGGACGCAGGTGGCCAGGGCGTGGCGGTCGTACGGGAGGTCGAGGCCGGGGACGGCGGCGTTCAGGTCGTCGGTGTGGACGACGAGTTCGACGGTGCGGGTGACCAGGTGGTCGCCGAGCGTCATGGCGCCGGCGCGGGTGTCGACGATCCGGTCGTGCGGGGTGGCGGCGAGCCGCTCGCTGATCCGGCGCTCGGTCTCGGCGTAGAGGGCACCGAGGTCGGGGGTGGCCTCGGCCAGGGCGTGGCTGCCTTCCGCGATGGCGTCGGCGAACGGGGCGGTGGCCGCGCCGTAGTCGAGCGGCCCGAACTCCGCCTTCGCCGGTTCGGGCCGGTCCAGGGCGCGGCTCACGCTCTCCACGGTCATGGTGATGTGCGCGGCCAGGTCCCGTACGGTCCACTCCCCGAGCCGGGTCGGCAGCGCGAGTTGCTCGGGGGCGAGGCCGCTCACAGCCTCGCGTACGGTCGCGAACTGGGCCAGCACGGCCCTGCGGGTCTTGGCGGGGTCGTAGGCGCGGGGGCGTTTCCTGGCCGGGGGCATGGTCGCGAGCCTATGCGGAGGGGAGGTCGGAGGGGGTGGGGAACGTGATGTCCTCGCAGTCCCGGCGGGCGGTGATCTGGTCGACGCAGGCCCGGAAGAGGGCCCGGAGGCGGGGCCGGCGGCTGCCCCGGTCGGGGAACCTCACCGGCTTCCGTGCGCCGTCAGGTGCTCCCACCGCTTCCCGGTACCGACGTCCCGCACCTGGTTCCCCGTGAATCCCAGGTACTCCGACGCCAGCAGCGGCCTCTGACAGCCCAGTACGAAGGCCCCGCCCGGACAACCGGGCGGGGCCGAAGTGCCGTACGCGGCGGGGCCTACGCCAGCAGTGCCGGGATGGTGCCCTCGTGGGCGGTGCGCAGCTCCTCCAGGGTGAGGGTGAACTCGCCCTGGATGTCCACGCAGTCGCCGTCGACGACGCCGATGCGGGTGGCGGGCAGGCCGCGGGCGCCGCACATGTCGTTGAAGCGGACCTCCTCCGAGCGGGGGACGGCCACGACGGCGCGGCCGGCCGACTCCGAGAGGAGGAAGGTGAAGGCGTCCAGACCGTCGGGGACGATCAGGCGGGCGCCCTTGCCGCCCAGCAGGGCCGACTCCACGACCGCCTGGATGAGGCCGCCGTCGGAGAGGTCGTGCGCGGAGTCGATCATCCCGTCGCGGGAGGCGGAGATCAGGATCTCGGCCAGCAGGCGCTCACGCTCCAGGTCGACCTGCGGGGGCAGACCGCCGAGGTGGTCGTGGACGACCTGGGACCAGGCCGAACCGCCGAACTCCTCACGGGTGTCGCCGAGGAGGTAGAGCAGCTGCCCCTCCTCCTGGAAGGCGACCGGCGTGCGGCGGGCCACGTCGTCGATGACGCCGAGGACGGCCACGACCGGGGTCGGGTGGATGGCGACCTCGCCCGTCTGGTTGTAGAGCGAGACGTTGCCGCCCGTCACCGGGGTGCCCAGCTGCTGGCAGGCGTCCGCGAGACCACGGACGGCCTCCGCGAACTGCCACATCACCGCCGGGTCCTCGGGCGAGCCGAAGTTCAGGCAGTCGGAGACGGCGAGCGGCTTGGCACCGGTGGTGGCGACATTGCGGTACGCCTCCGCCAGGGCCAGCTGGGCGCCGTGGTACGGGTCCAGCTTGGCGTAGCGGCCGTTGCCGTCGGTCGCGATGGCGACACCGAGGCCGCTCTCCTCGTCGACCCGGATCATCCCGGAGTCCTCGGGCTGAGCGAGGACCGTGTTGCCCTGCACGAAGTGGTCGTACTGGGAGGTGATCCAGGACTTGGACGCCTGGTTCGGGGAGGCGACCAGCTTGAGGACCTGCTCGCGCAGCTCCTCGCTGGTCTCCGGCCGGGGCAGCTTGTTCGCGTCGTCCGCCTGGAGCGCGTCCTGCCAGTCCGGGCGGGCGTAGGGGCGCTCGTAGACCGGGCCGTCGTGCGCGACCGTGCGGGGGTCGACGTCGACGATCTTGCCGCCGTGCCAGAAGATCTCCAGGCGGTCGCCGTCGGTCACCTCACCGATGACGGTGGCGATGACATCCCACTTGTCGCAGATCTCCAGGAAGCGGTCGACCTTGTCGGGCTCGACGACCGCGCACATCCTTTCCTGGGACTCGCTCATCAGGATCTCCTCGGGGGAGAGCGTCGAGTCGCGCAGGGGGACGTCGTCGAGGGTGACGCGCATGCCGCCGGAGCCGTTCGACGCCAGCTCGCTCGTCGCGCAGGACAGGCCCGCCGCGCCGAGGTCCTGGATGCCGACGACCAGCTTCTCCTTGAACGCCTCCAGGGTGCACTCGATGAGGAGCTTCTCCTGGAAGGGGTCGCCGACCTGGACGGCGGGGCGCTTGGAGGGCTTGGCGTCGTCGAAGGTCTCGGAGGCCAGGATGGAGGCGCCGCCGATGCCGTCGCCGCCCGTGCGGGCCCCGTAGAGGATGACCTTGTTGCCGGCGCCGGAGGCCTTCGCGAGGTGGATGTCCTCGTGTCGCATGACGCCGATGGCACCGGCGTTGACCAGCGGGTTGCCCTGGTAGCAGGCGTCGAAGACGACCTCGCCGCCGATGTTCGGCAGGCCCAGGCAGTTGCCGTAGCCGCCGATGCCGGCGACGACGCCGGGCAGGACGCGCTTGGTGTCCGGGTGGTCCGCGGCGCCGAAGCGCAGGGGGTCCACGACGGCGACCGGTCGGGCGCCCATCGCGATGATGTCGCGCACGATGCCGCCGACACCCGTGGCCGCGCCCTGGTAGGGCTCGACGTAGGAGGGGTGGTTGTGCGACTCGACCTTGAAGGTGACCGCGTAGCCCTGGCCGACGTCCACGACGCCGGCGTTCTCACCGATGCCGACGAGCAGGGCGTCCGACTGGGGCGCCTTCTCGCCGAACTGGCGCAGGTGCACCTTCGACGACTTGTACGAGCAGTGCTCGGACCACATGACGGAGTACATGGCCAGCTCCGCGCCGGTGGGGCGGCGGCCGAGGATCTCGACGACCCTCTCGTACTCGTCCTTCTTCAGGCCCAGTTCGGCCCAGGGCAGCTCGACGTCGGGGGTCGCGGCCGCGTGCTCGACCGTGTCCAGAGGCGTCCGGCTCATGCGTTGACCAGCTTCTTGAGGATCGAGGTGAAGAAGGGGAGGCCGTCGGTGCGGCCGGTGCCGATGAGCGGCTCCACGGCGTGCTCCGGGTGCGGCATCAGGCCCACGACGTTGCCGGCCTCGTTGGTGACGCCGGCGATGTCCCGCTGGGAGCCGTTGGGGTTGAAGTCGAGGTAGCGGAACGCGACCCGGCCCTCGGCCTCCAGCTTGTCGAGGGTGTACTCGTCGGCGACGTACTGCCCGTCGTTGTTCTTCAGCGGGATGTGGATCTCCTGGCCGGCCGTGTAGTCGGTGGTCCAGGCGGTGTCCGCGTTCTCCACCCGCAGCTTCTGGTCGCGGCAGATGAAGTGCAGGTGGTCGTTGCGCAGCATCGTGCCGGGCAGGAGGTGGGCCTCGGTGAGGATCTGGAAGCCGTTGCAGATGCCGAGGACCGGCAGCCCGGCCTTCGCCTGCTCGATGAGCGTCTCCATCACGGGCGAGAAGCGCGCGATGGCTCCGGCGCGCAGATAGTCGCCGTAGGAGAAACCGCCGCACAGCACCACGGCGTCGACCTGGTGGAGGTCCTTGTCCTTGTGCCACAGGGCGACGGGCTCGGCGCCCGCCAGCCGGATCGCGCGCTGGGTGTCCCGGTCGTCGAGGCTGCCGGGAAAAGTGACGACGCCAATACGTGCGGTCACTTTCCTGCCTCCACGACTTCCTCCACCTTCACGGTGAAGTCTTCGATCACGGTGTTGGCGAGGAAGGATTCCGCCAGTTCGTGGATGCGGGCGAGGGCGGCGTCGTCCACCGGTCCGTCCACTTCCAGTTCGAATCGCTTTCCCTGACGTACGTCGGAGACGCCCTCGAAACCGAGGCGCGGCAGCGCGCGCTGCACCGCCTGGCCCTGGGGGTCGAGGATCTCCGGCTTGAGCATGACGTCGACTACGACGCGTGCCACTGGCACTCCCGGTGTGTGGTGCTGAGCAGGTTCCTTCAGACTACCCGCACAAAATTTCTACGCGAGTAGATTCGTAGGAATCTACAGACATTCCAGGTGATGGCGGTCACGATCCGGTATCGGGTGATCCTCTTCGCGAAAACTTCAGGGAAAGATCCCCCGACCCTATTGCGCGACGGACACGCCAGCGGATTAAGTCTGTCTTCACATTGCATTGCCGGGCCCTGTACAAATGAATTGGCAATAGCCGATACTTTGCCCAAATAACAGCCGGACAGACGACATCACCGGGACGTAAGGGCACGTCAACGGAGAGATGTCGCACGAAGGGACCGATATTCGTGGCGCAGCGTGTCGTGGTCACTCTCTCCGACGACATCGACGGCTCGGAAGCGGCGGAGACGATCGCCTTCGGACTCGACGGCAAGTCGTACGAGATCGACCTCAACGAAGCCAACGCCGAGAAACTGCGTAAGGCGCTCGCGCCCTACGTCGAGGCCGGCCGGAAGCGGTCGAAGTCGGGCAAGGCATACAAGCAGACCCAGGTGGCCCCGGACCCCGCGGCCGTCCGCGCCTGGGCCATGGCCAACAAGCTGGAGGTCCCGGCCCGCGGCCGGATCCCCAAGAAGGTCTACGAGGCGTTCGCCGACGCCCAGTGACTCACGCCGGGTACTGCTGTGGCTGCTGAGCCACATCGGGTGAGTCGTGTCGCGGCCGGCCCTCAGTGTCCGTCAGCGGACCCCGGGGGCGGCCGACTTGGGCCCCGGCGACAACCGACTTGCGCTGCACCCCTGCGGATCAGCTAGAGTCTGGAGCACGCCGAGGGGCAAGGCCGAAAGGCCCGGCTCACCGGAGTCACGCGGGTGTAGTTCAGTAGCAGAACATCCCCCTTCCAGGGGGAAGGCGCAGTGTGCAATTCCTGTCACCCGCTCTGATCGCTTACCGAGCATCCTTCCGGATCAGGTAATGTGGTCTGTGCGCCGATCGGTGGGAGCCGGTCGGAGGCAATGCGGACGTAGCTCAGTTGGTAGAGCGCAACCTTGCCAAGGTTGAGGTCGCGAGTTCGAGCCTCGTCGTCCGCTCTTGCAATCAAGACCCCGGTCCACTGGACCGGGGTCTTCTGCGTTCTCCGGTCCGCATTCCTGGATCTTCCCCTGACATTTGTCATGCCGACCGATGACAGCGCGCACTGCTCCGCGGCCCCCGTCGCCGGGACGCTGGAGGCATGGAAACGAACGGGCACGAGGACGTGATCGAGGTCACCGACCTGCGGCGCGTGTACGGGGGCGGTTTCGAGGCCGTACGGGGGATCACGTTCTCCGTGGGCCGGGGCGAACTCTTCGCACTTCTGGGCACCAACGGCGCGGGCAAGACCTCCACGGTCGAGCTGCTGGAGGGCCTCGCCCCGCCGTCCGGCGGACGCGTACGGGTGCTCGGCCACGACCCGTACACCGAACGCGCGGCCGTACGGCCCCGGATCGGCGTCATGCTCCAGGAAGGCGGCTTCCCCTCCGAGCTGACCGTCACGGAGACGGTCAGGATGTGGGCGGGCTGCACCAGCGGCGCGCGGCCCGTCGGGGAGGCCTTGGAGATCGTCGGACTCGGGCGCCGGGCCGGTGTCCGGGTCAAGCAGCTGTCCGGCGGCGAGAAGCGGCGCCTGGACCTCGCCCTCGCGCTCCTCGGTCGCCCCGAGGTGCTCTTCCTCGACGAGCCGACCACCGGCCTCGACGCCGAGGGCCGCCAGGACACCTGGGCGCTCGTCCGCGACCTGCGCGAGCAGGGCACGACCGTGCTCCTCACCACGCACTACCTGGAAGAGGCGGAAGGGCTCGCCGACCGGCTCGCCATCCTCCACGAGGGAAGCGTCGCCGCGACCGGCACCCCGGCCGAGGTGACCGCCTCCCAGCCGTCCCGGATCTCCTTCGAACTGCCCGACGGCTACTTCCTCGGCGACCTGCCGCCCCTCGGCGAGCTGGGCGTCACCGGGCACGACGTCGAAGGACGCGCGGTGGTGCTGCGCACGAACGAGCTTCAGCGGGCGGCCACCGGGGTGCTGGTCTGGGCCGAGCGGGCCCGGGTCGAGCTCCGGCGGCTCGAAGTGCGGTCGGCCTCGCTGGAGGAGGCGTTCCTGCGGATCGCGCGGGAGACGGCGGCCCGTACCGGTACGGGGGCCGGTACGGGGGCCGGTACGGGGGCCGGTACGGACGAGAAGGCACTGACGGGTACGAAGGGCCGCAAGGACGGGGTGAGCGCATGAGCACCATGACCGACAGCGGCGGCCGTACGACCCGGAGGGGCCGGATGACCGCGCTGGCCCGCGCCGAGCTGACCCTGCTCGGGCGCAGCCGGGCCACGCTGGTCACCGCGGTACTGGTGCCTCTGCTGCTGCCGCTCAGTGTGCGGTCGGCGACCGACGGGATGGACCTGGACAAGGCCGGGCTCAGCGTCGGCACGGTCATGGTGCCCGCCGCCGTCGGCTTCTCCCTGCTGTTCGCGGTCTACGCCGCCCTCACCAACATCTACGTCGTCCGCCGCGAGGAGCTGGTGCTGAAGCGGCTGCGGACCGGGGAGGTCCGGGACCCGGAGATCCTCGTCGGGGCCGCCCTGCCGGCCGTCGGCATCGGGTTCGCGCAGTGCGTGCTCCTGGCGATCGGCTGCACGGTCCTGCTGGACCTCGGGGCGCCGCCCGCGCCGCACCTCGCCGTGCTGGGCGTGCTGTTGGGGATCGTGCTCTGCGTGGCGCTGGCCGCGGTGACGGCGAGCTTCAGCCGTACCGCCGAGAGCGCGCAGGTGACCAGCCTGCCGGTGATGTTCGTCTCGCTGCTCGGCTCCGGGGTCGCCGTCCCGCTCGAAGTGCTGCCCGACCGGGTGGCGTCCGTCTGCGAGCTGCTGCCGCTCTCCCCGGTCATCACACTGGTGCGCGGCGGCTGGACCGGCGACGTCACCGCGTACGAGGCGCTGGGGGCCGTCGCCACCGCGCTGGCCTGGACCGTGCTCGCGGTGTTTGCTGTACGACGGTGGTTCCGCTGGGAACCGCGCCGATGAGGGGAGTTGGCCATGCGGGGGCCCAGGGCATGGTGGCAGGGCAAGAGCACACCGGCGAAGGTGGAGACGTACACCCGGTGGTCGTTCTACTCGTTCCCGCTGATCGAGGTCGCCACGTTCGGGGTGCCGGTGCTGGGGCAGGTTCCGATGCCGCAGGCGGGCTGGCTGTTCGCGCTGCTCGCCGGGCACGGCGCGCTGGGCGCGCTGACCGGGGCCCGGGCCCTCGACTGGGTGCGGGACGTCCGTGACCAGCCGCTCCGGCTGATGTGGGCCTTCGCGGTGTTCAGCGGGATGGTCGGGATCGTCGTGTGCGCAATGATCGGCCGGGTGGGCGACGACGAGACGGACGCCGCGCTGGGCGGGCTGTTAGCCGGCGTCATGGTCTTCGGCATTGGCATGATCACGCTCGGCGTGCGCAGACGGCGGAGCTCGCTGTACCTGAGCGCGGGCTGCGCGGCGAGCACCGCGGTCCTGAGCCTGGTCGTGGGCGGCAGTGCGTCCGAGGCGCTGGCCGCGACGATCGCCGTTCTGCTCGGGACGTCGTTCTTCGCCTTCACCTCCGTCTTCTCCGTCTGGCTCCTCAAGGCCGTCTACGAACTCGACGCGGCCCGCGAGACCCGCGCCCGGCTCGCCGTCGCCGAGGAACGGCTCCGCTTCGGGCGCGATCTGCACGATGTGATCGGGCGCAACCTCGCGGTCATCTCCCTGAAGAGCGAGCTGGCCGTCCAACTGGCCCGCCGTGAACGGCCCGAGGCCGTCGACCAGATGATCGAGGTCCAGCGGATCGCGCAGGAGTCGCAGCGCGAGGTGCGGGACGTCGTGCGGGGCTATCGCGAGGCGGACCTGGGCATCGAACTCGCCGGTGCGCAGGGTGTCCTGGAGGCGGCGGGCATCGCGTGCTCGGTCGAGGGGGCGGACACCGCCGGGCTGCCCGGCGAGGTGCAGTCCGCACTCGCCTGGGTGGTGCGCGAGGGGACGACGAACGTGCTGCGGCACGCGAACGCCGGGCAGTGCGCGGTGGTGTTGAAGGTGACGGAGGGGCAGACGGTACTGACCGTGGAGAACGACGGGATACGGGCCGACGGGGACGGCGGGCGTACGGGGGAGGATGCCGTGCGTTCCGCCGGTGCCGGGTCCGGGCTCGCCGGACTGCGGGAGCGGCTCGCGATCGTGGACGGAACACTGGAGGCGGGACCGGTGGACGGGGAGACGTTCCGGGTGGTGGCCCGGGTGCCGCTGGCGTCGGCGGCGGCCTCCGGTGCGGCCGGCGGAAGCATGGCGGTCCCGTCCGGGGCGGGCGTGCTGCGGGAGGTCGCGTCGTGACGGCAGCACCGGAGGCGGCGCGGCCGGTGCGGCTGCTGCTCGCCGACGACGAGCATCTGATCCGGGGAGCGCTGGCCGCGCTGCTGGCCCTGGAGGACGACCTGCTGGTGGTCGCCCAGGCGGCCAGCGGACCGGAGGCGCTGGCGATGGCCCGGGCGCACGAGCCGGACGTCGCGGTGCTCGATCTTCAGATGCCGGGGGCGGACGGTGTGAGGGTGGCCACATCGCTGCGGGCGGAGCTGCCCGACTGCCGGGTGCTGATCGTCACCGGTCACGGCCGGCCGGGCCATCTGAAGCGGGCGCTTGAGGCGGGTGTACGCGGGTTCGTACCGAAGACGGTCAGTGCCCAGCGGCTCGCGGAGATCATCCGCACCGTGCACGCGGGAAGCCGTTACGTCGACCCCGAGTTGGCCGCCGACGCGATCTCCTCCGGGGACTCGCCGCTGACCGCCCGGGAGGCGGAGGTGCTGGAGCTGGCCGCCGACGGGGCGCCCGTGGTGGAGATCGCCGAGCGCGCCGCACTGTCCCAGGGGACCGTACGGAACTATCTGTCGTCGGCCGTGTCCAAGCTCGGGGTGGAGAACCGGCATGCCGCGGTGCGGCTCGCACGGGAGCGAGGTTGGGTATAGTTGCTCTCGCGCCACGGCGCACGCGGACGTAGCTCAGTTGGTAGAGCGCAACCTTGCCAAGGTTGAGGTCGCGAGTTCGAGCCTCGTCGTCCGCTCCAGAAAAGGCCCCCGGTTTCCCGGGGGCCTTTCGCGTTACGCCCAGCGCGTGCCCGTCAGTCGCTCGTAGGCCTCCACGTACTTGGCGCGGGTGGCGGCGACGACCTCCTCGGGGAGCGGCGGCGGAGGCTGCTCGCTCGCACGGTCCCAGCCGGACTCGGCGGACGTCAGCCAGTCGCGGACGAACTGCTTGTCGAAGGACGGCTGGGCGTGGCCCGGCTCCCACTGGTCGGCGGGCCAGAAGCGGGAGGAGTCGGGGGTGAGGACCTCGTCGGCGAGGACGAGGGTGTCGCCCTCGTAGCCGAACTCGAACTTGGTGTCGGCGAGGATGATGCCCCGGTCGCGGGCGATGTCACGGGCACGGCTGTACACGGCGAGGGTGGTCTGCCGCAGCTGGGCGGCGGTCTCCGCGCCGACCTGGCGGGCGACCTCCTCGTAGCTGACGTTCTCGTCGTGCTCGCCGACGGCGGCCTTGGTGGCCGGGGTGAAGATCGGCGCGGGCAGCTCCGAGCCGTCGACCAGGCCCTCGGGGAGGGCGAGGCCGCAGACCGTACGGCTCTCCCGGTACTCGGCGAGGCCCGAGCCGGTGAGGTAGCCGCGGGCTACCGCCTCCACCGGGACCATCCGCAGGGACTTGCAGACCAGAGTGCGGCCGGCCCAGTCGGCGGGGGCACCCTCGGGCAGTTCGGTGCTCAGAACGTGGTTCGGGGCCAGGTCGGCGAGCTGGTCGAACCACCAGAGGGACAGCTGCGTGAGGACGCGCCCCTTGTCGGGGATCTGCGTCGGCAGCACCCAGTCGAACGCTGACGTTCGATCGCTGGCGACCATCACGAGGTCGCCCGCCTCGTTCTGGTACAGGTCGCGCACCTTGCCGGTGTGCAGATGCACCAGGCCCGGAACCTGGATCGGCTCGGGCTTTTCTACGAATCCGGACACGGTTCCTCCCTGTGGTGATGTCCAAGTGGCTCGATTGTCCCGTATCGGGGCGACCGGTCTTGGCCAGGGGTGCCGGTGAGGGCGTTCGGGCGCGCTGCGGCTGACGGCGTCAGTCCCGTTTGCAGATGCGGTCCAGGAGATTGGCCGTGGCCCGCTGGATACGGGAATCCACGTGGCCGGGGCGGTCCAGGGCCGGGGACCATGCGAACGTTCCGGATGCGAAGACCCAGGCGCCGGAGGAGGCTCGATAGAGGGAGGTCTCCTGGTGACGGAGGACGCCTTCGGAGTCCCGGTACGGGGAGTGGGCGAGGAGGATGCGGCCCTGGTGCTCGGGGAGAGCGGTGCGGGGGTAGTAGCGGTCGGCCTCGCCGGCGACCATGCCGTCCAGCTCATCGCCCTCGTGGGCGCCGGTCGCGTCCCAGAGCCAGTGGCCGGCGTTACGCACGACCAGGGGGTGGGGTTCGGGGACCCGGCCCTCGTACTGGATGCCCAGCAACTGCTGCTCGGGGCGGTCGATTTCGCGCCACAGCACGGGTTTCCCGGGGCCCCGGCGTTTTCGGCAGGTGAGGAGCCGGTCGGGGACACCGGACGGGGAGGGTCCCAACTCCACCTGCCAGTACATGGTGTTGGAGGAGAGGAAGACCAGGGAGATGCCGCTGTCACGGGCGGTCTCGGCGGTACGGCGCATCTGCGGCGACCAGTACTCGTCGTGGCCGGGGAAGACCAGCCCCCGGTAGCGGGTGGGGTCGACGCGGCCGGAGTGCAGGTCGCGGGCGTCGGCGTAGGCGATGTCGTAGCCGTAGCGCTCGGCCCAGCGGATGAAGTCGTAGGCGTGGCCCACATGGAGGGGGAGGCCCGCGCCGGCGTACGGGCGGTCGAAGGAGACGGTGGTCGCCGCGTGGGACTCGCCGAGCAGCCGGCCGTTCTCGTCCCAGGCGTGGTAGAAGCTGGCGCCCGTGCGGCCGTCCTCCGGGTACAGGTTGTACGCCTGCCAGGTGATGTCGGGCAGCAGGAGCAGCAGGTCGGCGGGCCGGTCGTCGCGGACGGTGAACGGCACGTGGGAGCGGTAGCCGTCGACGGTGGTCAGGACCGCGACATACGCGCCGATGTTCCAGTAGCTCGGGATCTGCAGCCGCCAGGACAGCCACCAGTGGTGGCAGGAGACCGTACGGTCGGCGGTCAGAGGTGTGGGCTGGACGATGCCGGAGAGGCGGGGACTGGTGGTGATCTTCGCGGCGCCGTCGCCGCCGTAGTGGCCGACGCGGTAGATGTCGACGGCGAATTCCTGGGGCGGGTCCACGGTGATGTGGAAGTCGATCGACTCGCCGGGGGCGGCGGCGCCGGTCGCGGTGAACCCCTTGATCTGGCGCTGCACGTCGTCGGCGGAGCGGGGGCCCGGGGACGACCGCGGGGCCGGGACGCGAGGGTCGGTGACCTTGCCGCGCGGCAATGGCGTCCCCTGGTCCACATACCAGGGGACGACCTGGCCCGTGTCGTCGAAGTACGTCACCGTGCCCCGCAGCCAGGGGACGGGGCCCTGGCCGAAGGGGTCGGTCACGGCGTGGGCGAGTGCGCCCGATTCCCAACGGCGGACGCGGTGCTCCGTGCCCATGAGTTCTCCCCTCCCGTGCCCCCGTGAGCGGTCACAAGCCCTTGCTTCGTACCCGAACGGTCCCAGCACATCACATTACGCACGCACCCCGTCACCGTTCGTCGCCCATTGGTGAGAGTGGAACGAGAGGCTCCGGATGGGGAGTTGGTGTGAGACCGTCGTCGGGGCGGGTTGGCGGCGGGTCAGACCAGGCGGACCGGCTTTTCCGGGCGGACACCGAGGTGGCGGAGCCAGTCGCGCAGAGGGGTCGGGTCGCCCTCCTCCACAAGGGTGAGGACGCGGGGGCCGAGGTCCGCGGCCCGTTCGCCGTTGACGAGGAGAGAAGGGCCGTCCAGCCAGTCGAGGCCTGGAGTGGCGCCGGCCGTGTCCATCGCCGCGCAGCAGACCATCGCCGCGACGTGTTCCGCCAGCAGCTCGCGGCCCGTGCGGGGCGGCTGCATCGGGAACAGCGGCAACAGGTCGTCCTCCCACAGCGCCCGGTCCGGACCCTGTGCCTCCGCGCCGCCCGGCGGCGCCGGTGGACGGGGCGCCGCCGCCTCCTCCCTCGCCAACTCCGCGGTCAGCCCGGCGGCCAACGCGGCGGCCTGCACGGTGGCCGGCCCTTGTTCGTCATCGTCCTCATCGGCTGGGGCGAGGTGGGGGGTGGGGGATGTGGCGAGGGCGGCGTCGGCGGCCGGGCCGGGTGCGGCTACGACGCCGAGGGCGGAGCCGGGGTCGGCCTCGGCATCGGCATCGGAGCCCGGGGCTGGGACGGCGTCCGAGCCGTAGGCCGGGTTGGTGTCGCGGCCGGGGGCGGGGGCGGGGGCGGGGGCGGGGGCGGGGGCGGCGTCAGTATCGGGGGCCGCGGTGGGGCCTGGTGCGTCGGCGGTGAGGCCGGTGGCGGGTATGCCTCGGTGCCGCGGCTCGGCGTCGGCTTCCGAGGCGGGGGCCGGGTGGTGATCGTGTGGCTCGCCGGCGCCCGGGAGCACACCCTGCCTGTCGGACCGTGCCTCGGGGCACCCGGGCGTCACCGTCAGGTGGTCCAGGACACGGGCCAGGGTGGGGCCGGTCTGGTGCGGGCCGGTCCGGTCGGTGGTGCGGTGAACGCCCAGTGCGTCCAGCACGCGGTGGAGGCGGGCCGCCTCGGTGCGCCATTTGCGGTCGACGACCTCGTCCGGGTATTCGTGCCAGTCCACCGGCGCCCAGTCGGGGCCCGACTCGGGGGGGCCGCCGTGGAAGAGGCGCGCAGCGAGCAGTGACGCGGCCTCGTCGACCGTGCCGGGCTCTTCGAGGAGGTCGCAGGCGGGACGCTCGCCGAGCCGGGAGGCGAAGCCCTCGGCGAGGCGGTCGCGGCGGGAGAGCTCCGTGAGCGCGGCGACGACGCCCGCGTCCAGACGGGACGGCCAGCGGCCCATCCGCCAGGCGGGCAGCGCGACGCGTGTGAGGAGCCGGTCCCAGCCCGCGTAGGCCAGCCCGACCTGTTCCTGGGCGACGATCCGCAGACCGTAGTCCACAGCCTGTGCACGCTCGGCCGCCGCGGCCGCCACTCCCCGCTCCATCTCCGCCGCGTGGCCCCGGCAGCCGCGCAGGAGGAGCCGGGTCACCCAGCCGACACCGGCCAGCAGCGTACGGACGGGCGGACCGTGCGTCGGGGCTGCGGTGACGGCCACGGCGGCGTCCAGACCGCGGACGAAACGGCGGGCCGCGGCTATGTCCGGGTGCGCCGACGGACCCGTACCCGCGACGACCGGTGCCAGTACCGCCCGCAGTTCGCCCACCCGCATCCACCACAGGAACGGCGAGCCGATGACCAGCACGGGTGCGGTGGGCGCGCGATGCCGGCCGGTCGACGACGGCAGCGCGGACGAGGAGCCGGACGTCGGTCCTCGTACGTCCGCCATCTCGTCGCCGCCGGGGCCCTTTCCGGCCCATGGCGAAGAGGGGTGGCTGTCCGGTGGGGTGGGGGACAGGTGGGTGCGGTCCTCCAGCCAGCTGTCGCAGTCGGGGGTGAGCGCTATCGCCGAGGGAGGGGGGACGTCCAGGCGGTCGGCCAGGTCGCGGACCAGGCGGTAGAGGTCGGGCGCGGCTTCCTCGGTGATGGAGACGGTGGGGCTCACGGCCGGCCGGGCGCGGGCGACGACGAGGGCGATTCCGGCCGCGGCCAGCAGGGCGAGGGCGGCGAGACCGGACGCCACCCAGCGTGCCGTCGACCAGGCTTGACCGGTGAGGTGGCCGGTGGAAACGCCGGCCAGCAGGACAACCGCAACGGCGGCCGGCAGCAGAGCCACGGCCAACGCGCGGCTGCGGACCCGCAGCACGGCGAGGGCCCGCGAGCGCGCGGCCCGCGCACCCGCCTCCTCACCACCCGCCATACCGCTCACGACCCGAGGTCACCCCCTGCTGTCCCGTGCGACGTGCGCCGCGACGGCTTCCCATCGGCGTCGTCGCCGCCGAATGCCCTGACGTTGCTCACTCCCCCACTGTGGCACCCACGACTGACATCGCAATGCCGGTGGGCCAAGTGCCGGAACACTTGCCGCACCCTAGTTGGGGGCTCGGCGCCCGTCAGCCGGATGGCCCATCGCTCACTCGATGGAATGGCTTTGGGGAGAGGTGAATGACGCGGGGCCGGGATCCGGCTCCGCAGCGCGAGGGGCTCGGAAGGGATTCCGAGGGCTTCCGCCGGGGGGCGGGCGTTGCGGTTGCGGAGATGGGGCCGCGGAGGGCAGAGGGGACGGTGGGTGCGGACGGTGGGGTGCGCGGGGCCGAGCGGACTCGGGACCCCGCGCAGGCCCTCGTCACGCCTCGGCTGCCGCCTTCGACGCGATGTCCGTGCGGTGCTGGGAACCGTCCAGGCCGATGCGGGCGACGGCGGTGTACGCGCGGTCGCGGGCCTGGGTGAGGTCCTTGCCGGTGGCGGTGACGGACAGGACGCGTCCGCCGGCGCTGACCACGGCGTCGCCGTCGCGCCTGGTGCCGGCGTGCAGCACGTAAGCGTGCGGGGCGTCCAGGGCGGCGACGTCGTCGAGCCCGGTGATGGGGTCGCCGGTGCGCGGGGTGCCGGGGTAGTTCTGCGAGGCCACCACCACGGTGACGGCCGCGTCGTCGCTCCAGCGGAGGGGTTCGAGGTCGCCGAGGGTGCCGTTCGCCGCGGCGAGCAGGACGCCGGCCAGCGGGGTCTTCAGACGGGCCAGGACGACCTGCGTCTCGGGGTCGCCGAAGCGGGCGTTGAACTCGATGACCCGGACGCCCCGGCTGGTGATCGCCAGGCCCGCGTAGAGCAGGCCGGAGAACGGGGTGCCGCGGCGGCGCATCTCGTCGACGGTCGGCTGCAGCACGGTCTGCAGCACTTCGTCGACCAGCTTCGGGTCGGCCCACGGGAGCGGGGAGTACGCGCCCATGCCACCGGTGTTGGGACCCTCGTCACCGTCCAGCGCGCGCTTGAAGTCCTGGGCGGGCTGGAGCGGGAGGACGGTCGCGCCGTCGGTGATCGCGAAGAGGGAGACCTCGGGGCCGTCCAGGAACTCCTCGATGACGACCCGGCCGCAGGCCAGCGCGTGCTCGCGGGCCTTGTCGAGGTCCGGGGTCACGACGACGCCCTTGCCGGCGGCCAGTCCGTCGTCCTTGACGACGTACGGGGCGCCGAAGGCGTCGAGGGCCTCGTCGATCTCCGCCGGGGTGGTGCAGACGTACGACCGGGCCGTGGGCACGCCCGCGCCGGCCATGACCTCCTTGGCGAAGGCCTTGGAGCCCTCCAGTTGCGCGGCCTCCCCGGAGGGGCCGAACACCGGGATGCCCGCCTCGCGTACGGCGTCGGCGACGCCCGCGACCAGGGGGGCCTCCGGGCCCACGACCACCAGGTCGGCCTCCAGGCGGGTGGCCAGCGCGGTCACGGCGGCGCCGTCCAGCGCGTCCACCGCGTGCAGTTCGGCAACCTCCGCGATGCCGGCGTTGCCGGGGGCGCAGTGGAGCGCGGTGACGTCGGAGTCGAGGGACAGAGAACGGCACAGCGCGTGCTCGCGGGCACCGCTACCGATGACGAGGACCTTCACGGGGCCAGCCTAACCGGCTGGGCGGGGTGGGTTTGTGGGGGCTTCCGAAGAGTGGGACGGCGAGGGTTTGTGGGATCGGACGAACTGGGGCGCGTCCTGGGCGGTTGGGGGGAACCTCTTGGCGGCCGCCTCCGTGGGAGTGGGCCGGAGGGTGGGCCGGGGCGAGGCGCTCACCGGCGCCTTCGGGGTGCCGCCGCGCCCACCCTCGCCACACCGTCGGCACGACTGCCCGCGATGAGGGACGGGAGGTGCCCGGCCCCTTACTCGTTCGCGATTTCCTCCACCACCGTCGCGCCCAGTTCGCGGACGATCAGTTCGTGGCCGGACAGGGCTGATTCGTCGAGGTCGGGGTCGTCGTCCTCGGGGATGTCGTCCTCGGGGGAGACGGGCGGAGGCTCCGGGGCGGGCGGTGGTGTCGGAGCGGCCGTGGGCACGGCCGGGCCCGGCTGCTGGGGCGTGGGCGGGGCCGGGGTGGAGGCGCCGGACGGATGGGGCGCCGAAGGCGAGGCCTGGGGCGGGGCGGGACGGGACGCCGGGGCCGGGGAGCCGCCGTAGCCGCCGCCCGAGCCACCGCCGTAGCCGCCGCTTCCGCCGTAACCTCCCGGAGCCGGGGGTGTGTGACCGCCGACGGGGGCCGAGCCGCCGCCCGACGTGTCGACGAGTGCCTCGATCTTCCAGTGGACGTTGAACTGCTCGGCCAGCGCCGCCCGCAGGACGTCCTCGCTGCCGCTGCTCGCGAAGTTGTCCCGGGCGCCCGCATTGACGAAGCCGATCTGGAGCGTCGTGCCGTCGAAGCCGGCGACGTGGGCGTTCTGGCTCAGCAGGATCCAGGTGAACCGGCGGCGGTTCTTCACCGCCTCCAGGATGTTCGGCCACAGCATGCGGGGGTCGAGCCCGCCGGGGGCGGGGTTGTAGGCAGCCTCGGCCGGGGCGGACGGGGGCGCCGAGGGGGGAGTCGGCTGGCCGTGGGCGGCGGACTGGGGCGGTGCGGCCTGGCCCCGCGGGGAACCGGACGGGCCTCCGGGTGCCGCTCCACCGCCGGCGGGCGCGGCCGTCGGCCACCCGCCGGGGCGCCGCCCGCTGCCCGCGGCGGCCGGCGTGGGCCAGGAACCGGGCCCGGCGGCAGGAGCGGGAGCCGGTGCGTTCGTGTGGGCGTTCGCCGAGGCGGCGGGCGGGGCGGGTGCGGTGGGCGGGGCGGGTGCGGTGGGCGGGGTGGTCGGCGGAGCCTCCTGCGGGGCGGCCGCAGCGGCCGGGGCGGCCCCGGCGGGACCACCCGCGCCCGGCCCACCACCGGAACCGGCCCCGGCTCCCCGCACCGCCGCCCGAGCCGCTGCCGGACCGCCCCCCGGCGGCACCGGCGGGCCCGGGGCGACCGGCGGAGCCATGCCCATCGGCGCGGCCGCTCCCGCGTGGACGTCGGGACCGGGGACGTACCCCATGGCGGGGCCGGGGCCGGACGCCGAGAAGTTCACGCCGCGCTCCAGCCGGTCCAGGCGGGCCATGACGGAGCGTTCGTCGCCGTAGGTCGCGGGGAGGAGGACGCGGGCGCAGATCAGTTCGAGCTGGAGGCGGGGGGAGTTGGCGCCCCGCATCTCCGTGAGGCCCTCGTTGACGAGGTCGGCGGCGCGGCTCAGCTCTGCGGCGCCGAACACGCCGGCCTGGGCCTGCATCCGCTCCAGGACATCCGCGGGCGCGTCGATGAGCCCCTTCTCGACGGCATCGGGCACGGCGGCCAGGATCACCAGGTCGCGCAGCCGCTCCAGCAGGTCGGCGACGAACCTCCGCGGGTCGTTGCCGCCCTCGATGACGCGGTCGACGACCTCGAAGGCCGCGGCCCCGTCCCCGGCGGCGAAGGCCTCGACGACCGAGTCGAGCAGCGACCCGTCCGTGTAGCCGAGCAGGGACGTGGCCATGGCGTATGTCACACCCTCGTCCGTGGCGCCGGCCAGCAGCTGGTCCATGACGGACATCGAGTCACGCACGGAGCCGGCACCCGCGCGCACGACCAGCGGGAGGACACCCTCCTCGACGGCGATCTTCTCCTTGCCGCAGACCTCGGAGAGGTAGTCGCGGAGCGTGCCCGGCGGGACGAGCCGGAACGGGTAGTGGTGGGTACGCGAACGGATCGTCCCGATGACCTTCTCGGGCTCGGTCGTGGCGAAGATGAACTTGAGGTGCTCGGGCGGCTCCTCGACCACCTTCAGCAGCGCGTTGAAACCGGCCGACGTGACCATGTGGGCCTCGTCGATGATGTAGATCTTGTACCGGCTGCTCGCCGGGCCGAAGAACGCCTTCTCGCGCAGCTCACGGGCGTCGTCGACACCACCGTGCGAGGCGGCGTCGATCTCGATCACGTCGATCGAACCCGGGCCGTTCCGCGCGAGGTCCTGGCAGGACTGGCACTCGCCGCACGGCGTGGGCGTGGGCCCCTTCTCGCAGTTCAGACAGCGCGCGAGGATGCGCGCGCTGGTCGTCTTGCCGCAACCGCGCGGCCCGCTGAACAGGTACGCGTGATTGACCCGGTTGTTCCGCAGCGCCTGCTGCAGCGGGTCAGTGACATGCTCCTGCCCGATGACCTCGGCGAACGACTCCGGGCGATAGCGGCGGTACAGCGCGAGAGACGACACGCCTACGAGGTTATAGGCGCCCACTGACAATCCGGACGCCGCGGAAGCCGGACCGGACGGCGAGCGGAACGTTCCCCGGCACTTTCCCGGGGGCTCCCCCAGGTCTCGCCTCGGGCCCCCTCTGCCGGAGCTGCTCGCCGGGGCAACGAAAGACCCCCCACGCACCCGCCAGAGCCGACCTACCCTTGCTGCCTTCCGGCCCTGGGGGAGTTCAGTCAGATAGCGCCGCGTGAGGGGCTACGCCCAGCCTACCCGATCCCCCGACCCCGCCCGCCCGCCTCCCCACCTCGACGCCCTCCCCCTCGTCACCCACCTCGAACGAGTTCGCAAGCACCCTCCGCCGTCATGTAATGTTTCCGGCGGAGGATTCGCCTAGAGGCCTAGGGCGCACGCTTGGAAAGCGTGTTGGGGGCAACCCCTCACGAGTTCGAATCTCGTATCCTCCGCCAGTGCCTCACCGGGCACGTTGTCGAAGGGCCCCACCGTTCGCGGTGGGGCCCTTCGACGTTGTCCGTCTCAGTTTCCGTCTCAGTTCGTCTTCGGAAGCTCCCACAGAGCGTCGCCGACTTGCTGCGCGACCTTGCGGAGCATGGTCCCCGTCACATGCATGTACCGGGCGCGCATCCGGGCCGCTCCCCCAGGCTCCCAACCCATGATCGAGTCGATCACGACGTCAGGGACACCGAGGATCAGGAGAACAGTCGCGGCGGTGTGGCGAGCGTCATGGAGTCGGCCGTCCCGTACGCCCGCGTCCCGAAGCAGCCGCTTCCAGACGTGGAAGTCGGTGTTCGGGCTCAGCGGCCCACCGACCGGCGAGGCGAAGACGTAGCCCTTGCCCTCCCAGTCCCCACCGGCCGCGATCCGCTCCCGCTCCTGGGCCTCCTGGTGCTGGCGGAGAATCTTGATCAGCGGATCGGGCAGGCCGATGGTGCGCCGCCCGGCACGCGACTTGGTGGACTTGTGCTCGCGCCGGGTCTGCTCGCGCTTGGGGCAGTAGCACGCCTTCCGGCCACACGGATTGGCACCGCAGCCGTGCGCGTACTTCGGGCGCAGCCGGTTCTCACGGATGCGGACATACCCGGCGGCGAGGTCGACGTCTTCCCAGTGCAGCCCCAGCGCCTCACCCTGCCGGAGGCCGAGGGCCAGGGCGACGACCCAACGCGCGCTGTTGCGGAGCTTGGCCGCCTCGACGAGGAGGCTCTGAACCTCTTCGATCGTGTACGGCTCGATGTCCTCCTCTTCGAGGCGGGGAGCCTTGGCGATCTCGGCGGCGTTCGTGGCGACGTGCAACAGCTTCCAAGGCGGCCGCAGGTCACGGCCGCCGTTGATCAGTTGTGTGATCACTGAGACGCCTCACAGGCTGACGACGACCAGGGCGGTGTCGTCTGTGACGCCTTCGGCGGGGATCAGGTCGTTCATCACAGCATCGGCGAGTGCTCCGGGGGTGATGAGTTCCTTGTGGCGGATCAGGGCGTCGGTGAGTTGGCTGAGTCCGGTGTCGATGTCCTGGTGGCGGCGTTCGATGAGTCCGTCGGTGTAGAGCAGGAGGGTGCCGCCGTCGGTGAAGGCGGTGGTGGCTTCCGGCCGAGGACTGGACTCGAAGACGGCATCCAGCGGCGGATCGGTCGCCTGGTCCAACAACTCCACCGTGCCGTCGGTACGAAGAAGGACCGGAGGGGGGTGGCCGGCGCTGGAGTAGGTGATGAGGTGGCGACTGAAGTCGATGAAGGCGGTCACCGCGGTGGTCGACTCGGCGCCGGTGACGCAATGCGCGTACCGGCCGAGGACCTCGAGGGCCTGTGCGGGGCCGGTGGCGACCAGGGAGGTGGCGGACAGGGCGCTGCGGAGCTGGCCCATGATGCCTGCGGCCTCCAGGCCGTGGCCGACGACATCGCCCACGGCCACGGCGATCTTGTCGCCGTCCTGAAGTTGGACCAGGTCGTACCAATCGCCACAGACATTGAGGGAGCCGACCGCGGGCCGGTAGCGGACAGCGAACCGGTGAGGGCCGATCGGGGGCGGAACGGGGAGCATGGCGCGCTGCAGGGCGAGGGCGACCTCACGCTCGCGGGCGTGAGCGCGACGCAGGCGCTCGTTGATTTCGTGCAGCTGCCGCATCCGGCTGAAGAGCTCGGCCTCGAGCTGGAGTGAGCCGTCCGGCCGGCTGCTGGCGCGCAGGAGTTCAGTGACTTCCTCGACGCGGTGGATCACCAGGGCGATCTGGCCGTCGGGCGCGAAGACGGGCGCGTTGACCACGCTCCAGTAGCGTTCCTCCCAATGGCCGGGGCGCTGCGCGGATTCCACGTCGTAGCGCTGCAGGTCCATGTCGATCTTGCGGTTGGCCAGGACCTCGCGCAGGGATGCCTCCAGGTGGCGGGCATCGGAGGCTGCTGGGTCCCGCGGGCTGCCGGGGAAGGCGTCGAAGAGGTAGCGGCCCACCACCTGGTCGCGGCTGCGTCCGGCCTGGCGCAGCCACGCGAGGTTGGCGTCGGCGAAGACCAGCTCGGGCGTCAGCAGAGCGACCGCGCCCGGCAGCGCTTGGAACACTGACGCGTAGTCGATAATCATGGATTCAGAATATGGACACATGGTGTGATTCACGCTTACCGGCATCCTCCTGATGGAGACCCGGGCCTTCCTCTGTCGGCGACAACCCGATCAAGAAGCCAAGGCCCTGGTTAATGGGGAGGTCCTCTGGCGCACCGCCCACAACCTCCAGGCCAAGGTCCGGCTTGATGAGGGGCCGGCAGCCGACGAGTGATCTCCGCGGGGCCGTCTCTGGGCCGTCCGAGGCCGCTCAGCGGCGACCGGTGACGACTACTAACGACAGCCTCGCCGACGGGACCGAAGGCGTTAGCCGATCCCACGGGCGACCGCCGATGAACGCAGGTGAACGGCCCCGTCCGAGGTGCTCAAGACCCCCAACACAGTTGGAAAGCGTGTTGGGGGCAACCCCTCACGAGTTCGAATCTCGTATCCTCCGCAGCCGCCTGAACAGGCGAAACGAAGAGCCGAGCCACGAACGTGGCTCGGCTCTTCGTCGTGGATGGTCGCAATTCCGGTTGCGTTCACAGAAGACGATCAGGACATCTCGGCGACAGGAAGGCGCACGCTCCGGCCTGGAGGGCTTGATCTGGAGGGCTTGATGTCGAACCCAGTCGCATGTCCCCGCGTCGATGACCTTCTGGAGTTCGGCGAGGTAATCCAGAGATGCGCGGGGAGCTCGCTGGCCGGGGCGAGCACATCGATGAGCCGACCGGCCGGGCACGGGATCGGGCCGGGCGTCTCGCGCCGGGTCACGTTCGCAGTTGACGTGAACCGCAAGCCGCCAACGCCCGCTGAGCAACCTGACCCCGTGGGGCACCCGCTGATCACGGGGATACGCCATGCTTGAACCCGGCGCCGAGACTCCGGCCCGCTGCGACACTCCCTGGCGCAACGAGGTGCACATCGCGTGAAATCCCGATCAACGCTGGCGACATGGCTGGGCAGCCTCGACGGCTCTCGTCTGACACGCGTGCTCGGAGCGCGAAGGGACGCCATGTCACCTCCGGAGCCACGGTCGTTGGGGGAACTGGCGGACCGTCTTCAGCGCCCGGGATCTGTGGCGTTGGTCCTGCCGCGGCTCGCGTTGCCGCATCTCCAGGTGGCCGAGGCGCTGGCGGCGCTGGGAGCGCCCGCGGCGCGCGAAGCCCTGGCCGAGCTGCTGGGGGTGGCGGACGACGTAACCACCCACGAACTGGACGCCGTGCTGGAAGTGCTGGCCGATCACGCTCTGGTCTGGCCGGACGGCGCGGGGAAGCTCCGTATGGCCGGACCGCTGCGGCAGGCATGGGACGCGCCCCTGGGGCTGGATGCTCCGCTGGAGCAGCTGCTCGCGGGCGCGACCTCCGAGGAGCTGCGCGGCATGCTGGTGGCCTTGGGCGTCAAGCCGCCGGGCACCAAGACACAGCGGCTGGCCGCACTGGTGGAACACCACGGCAACGCGGAACAGGTTCTCTCGGTGGTCGCGAAAGCCCCTGCGGCAGCCCGGAAGCTGCTCGAACGCCGCGCGGAGGGTGGGTCAGGGCAGCCGCAGTTCATCGGGGTCGGCGCTCCCGGTCCCGGCCTGGAACCGGGCGCCCGGTGGGCGCTGGACCGGGGGCTCCTGATCCGAGACCGTCACGGCTACGGTCCGGCCCGTATGCCGGCCGAGGTGGCGCTCGCGCTGCGCGGGCCCGGCTGGCACGCTCCGTTTGAACCCGTCCCGCCTTCCGTGCGATCGACGTCCGTCACCCCGAAGGAGGTGGACCACGAGGCATCAGCTGCAGCCACGGCGTTCGCGTCCCATGCCGCCTCGGTCCTGTCGGCCTGCTCGGCGACCGCGCCGGCTCGGCTGAAGTCCGGCGGGATCGGTGCGCGTGAACTGGCCCGGATCGGCAAGGCCGCCCAGGCGGATGACGCCGTCGTGCGCCTTGCTCTGGAGACCGCGTACGCTGCCGGGCTCCTGGCGCAGGACGGCGATCGCGTGGCGCCCACCGAGGCGTATGACGCCTGGGCGCAACTGGAACCCCCGGAGCAGTTCGCCGTACTGCTTCAGGCATGGCGGAACCTGCCGCTCACCCCGGCACAGGCGCGTGACGGGGACAACAAGGCGCTTCCCGCTCTCGCGGGAGCACCGCCCTGCCATGCCTGCCTGCAGGCTCGCCACGGGTTGTTGGCCGCAGCCGCGCAGCTTCCGGCAGGGCAGGGCACGACGGTCACGTCGGATCTGGGGCCCCTGATCGCCTGGCACCGCCCGCTCGCCCACTCATCGCTCCCGGACGGAACACCGTTCGCCCTCGTGATCCGCGAGGCCGAAATCCTCGGCGTACTCGCTCGCGGTGCCCTGTCCGCCGTCGGCATCCACCTGCAGGCCGGCGACACGGAGGGGCTGGGAATCGAGTGCCGACGGCTGCTGCCCTCGGCCACCGCGACGGCACGGATCGGCGCCGACCTCACCGCCGTTGTCACCGGCACACCGTCCGCGCGGCTGGCCTCACTCCTGGACTCCGTCGCAGACCGGGAGACCAGCGGCACGGCATCGGTGTGGCGGTTCAGCGCCGGCAGCATCCGCCGGGCACTGGACGCCGGCCGTGTCCCCGACGCCATCGCCGCCGACCTGGCCGCTGTCGCCGCCGGGCCCCTGCCGCAGCCGCTGTCGTACCTGATCACCGACACCGCACGGGGCCACGGACGCGTACGTGTCGCCCCCGCTGCCTGCGTCCTCCACGGCGACGAGCCCGCGCTCCTGGCGGAACTCGCTGCCCACCGCAAGCTCGCCAAGCTTGGGCTACGGCAGCTGGCGCCGACAGTGCTGGTCAGCCGCAGCCCGCTCGACACCACTGTCGCCGCGCTCCGGGCCGAGGGATACGCCCCCGTCGCCGAGACTGCCGAGGGCACGGTACGGATCGAGAAGACCCGGCCTCAGCGGGCCGCCGCTCCTGTGCCGGCTCCGCGCCGCACGGGCGCAGGGGGCAGTGGCCGGATCGCTGCCACAAGCGTGGCGAAGGCAGCCGCCGCGGTAGATCCGGGCATCCTGGCGGCCCAGCTGCTGAAGGCACCGCCGGCGCCTCCCGAACCCGCGCCGTTCGACGGAGGAGCGGCCTTCGCCACGGACACCGAGGAGATCGTCGCAGGATGGGCGAAGCACCTGCCGTACAGCGACGTCCGTCAGCTCGCCCATGCCATCGACACCGGTGATCCCATCACCGTCGAGTACGTCGCCACCTCGGGGAACAGGACGGTGCGCACCCTCAGCCGCCTCATGCTCGACCCGCCCTACCTCGAAGCCTGGTGCCACCTGCGCGACGACGAGCGCGTTTTCACCCTCTCCCGGATCCAAAGCGTCATGAGCCTCATGCCCGAGTGAGCATACGACCGCCCTTTCCACCAGCGCGGCCGGGAAATGATCGTGGGACCGCTGAACCCCGCTGACATCGGCGAGATGCTCGGTCTGTTTCCGGCAGCCGCGTTCGACGCCGCTCTGATCACGGGGGGTCTCCCCCTGATCTGTGCCGAGTGGCGAGCCGGAGCGGATGTCTGGGAGTTTCTCCGCGACTCGCCGGACAACCCGATCTCGGCCCTGCTGGTCTCCGCCGAGCGGTCACTTGCCGCGGAGTTTCGGCCGCAGGCGATGAGCAGGGAAGTCCTGGGGGCCGTCGGAAGCGGGGAGCGGACCTTCACCAACATCGCGCGCGACGCGGGCGGCATCGCCCACAGCACGAATGATCACCCACGAACCCACGGACGAACATGTACGTCACGACGGTTACCCGCAGCCAGGACCCACACGATGCCCCGGTGCGACTCTGGTCTCAGCAGATCCACGCGGGTCTGTCCATGGTCCCGGGACGATGCCGCGGTCATAGCCCGATCATCCGGACCTTGCTGCCGCACAGTCGGGTCATGTCATCGACATCCGACGTGAGGATGGCGACCGGGCCAGGCTGACGCAGGGCCGCTTCCGCGACGGTGGCGTCGATCGCGTACTCGTGTCCGTGCAGACCGGCGCCCTTGAGCAGTGGAGTGGCACGAGTCGTCGTACGAGAGCCGGGTACGGGCTCGAGTGGAGGGGTCGGCGTTCCCCACCGGATCTGTGACCAGCACTTCCTCCCTCACTCGAGGGCCGCCGGAGCGGGGCCACGCGGGCGCGGGTGGGTTTCGGTCATGCGGGCGGCGACGATCAGGCCGGAGGCGGCCGTGAGGGCGGCGACGGTCCAGACGGCGGTGGTGAGGCCGTAGGCGTCGGCGAGGATTCCGGAGAGGAGGGCGCCGACGGCGAAACCGCCGTCGCGCCACAGGCGGTAGACGCCGACGGCGCGTGCGCGCCAGCCGGGGTGGGCGACATCGCCGATGACGGCGAGCAGGGTCGGGTAGACCAGCGCGGTGCCGATGCCGAGCAGGACCTGGGCGCAGGCCCAGACCGAGAAGGTGGTTCCGGCGGCCACAAGGGCGATGGCGGCGGCCTGCAGCAGCATGCCCGCGGTGATGAGGTGTTTGCGGCCGATGTGGTCGGACCACCAGCCGGTGAGCATCTGGCCCGCTCCCCACACGGCGGGATAGAGGGCGGCGAGGACCCCGATCCGGGCGAGGGACAGACCGTGGGCGGCGAAGAGCAGGGGGAAGACGCCCCAGGCGAGGGCGTCGTTGAGGTTGTTGACCAGGCCGGCCTGACTGGCGGCGGACAGGGCCTTGTCGGTGAAACCGGTGCGGCGGACGATCTGTGCCGTGGTCATCTCCGTGGCCATCCGTACGGGGTGGAGCGCGGCCTCGGAGCGGGCGTGGTCGCGGGTCTCGCGGACCGCGAAGGCGGACAGCCCCAGGGCCAGGACGGCGTAGGCGGCACCGAGCAGGAACGGCTCGGGGCGCAGTCCGGCGTGTTCCGCGATGGCGCCGGTGGCCATGGCTGTGGCGGCGACAGCGACGTACCCGGCGGCCTCGTTGAAGCCCATGGCCAGGCCGCGGCGTTCCGGGCCGACCAGGTCGATCTTCATGATGACGGTGGTGGACCAGGTCAGGCCCTGGTTGACGCCGAGCAGGACGTTCGCGGCGATGATCCAGCCCCAGGACGGGCCCCAGGCGAGCATCGCGGGTATCGGCAGGGCGATCAGCCAGCCGGCGACGAGTACCGGCTTGCGGCCGTAGCGGTCGGACCAGGTGCCGGCGAAGAAGTTGGTGATCGCCTTGGTGGCGCCGAACGCCAGGATGTACGTGAGGGCGGCGGTGTGGGCGGAGAGGTGGAAGACGTCGTCCGCGAGCAGGGGCAGGACGGTGCGTTCCTGGCCGAGCATGCCGCCGACCAAGGCGTTGACGAGGACGAGCAGGCCGAACTGGGCCAGGTTGGCGCGCAGTCCGAGCCGGATGCCACCGGGGGTGGCAGTGGTGGTCACCCGCCTTCCTCCAGCTTGCGGCCGGTGGCCTCCGCCCAGTCGGCGGGGCCGCCTTCGAGGACGGCCAGATCCTCGTGTCCCGCGCGCTGGAGGAGGCTGGCGGCGGTCATCGCGCGCTCGCCGTGGGCGCAGTGCACGACCGTTCCCGAGGGCGCTTCGTGGACGCGGTCGGCCAGTTCGCCGAGTTCGATGCCGATCGTGTCGGGGATGTGACCGGCTTCGCGCTCGGACCGCCGGCGGACGTCGAGCACGGGGCGGTCGCCCATCCGGTCCGCGGTGAGCAGGTCGACGGTCGCCCGGTCGCCGCCGTCGGCGGTCCAGACGGGCATGGTCAGGTGGCCGGCGAGTCGCTCGTAGCCGATCTTCAGGGCCTGCCAGGTGAGTTCGGCGAGGTCCTGGCCTGGTGCGGTGACGAAGACGAGCGGGGTGTCGTCGGGCAGCAGCCAGCCGAGCTAGGTGGCGAACTGGTCGCGCAGGGGGATCGAGACGGCGCCGGGGATGTGACCGGCGGCGAAGTCGGTCATGGGTCGTACGTCGACGATCTGCGCTCCTCGGGCCATGAGTTCGCGTACGGCGGCGGCGGACACCGCGGGGATCGCGGGCGCGGCGACGAGGACGTCGGGGCCGCGCCGGTTGATCTCGGCCAGGCGGTCGAAGTACGCGGGGTAGGAGCCGAGGCTGCCCAGCAGCTGTCGTACGAAGGTGTCCTCGTCCGGCGCGGTGAGCAGGGCGTTGACCCGTTTCTGGGCGCCGATGGTCGTGGTGCGCTCGTCGCCCGGCGGGGCGGAGCAGAAGGAGCCGGCGCCGTGCGTGGGCCACACCGCGGTCGCGTCCGGCAGTGCGGCCAGCCGCCGCAGCGAGCCGTACTGGGCGCGGGCCAGTTCTTCGGCGCGCTCCGCGCCGAGGAGGTCGGTGCGTGCGGCGGAGCCGACGATCAGCGAACCCCCGGTGAACACGCCCACCTCCCGTGCGCCGTCCAGGAGGAGGAAGGACAGGTGCTCGTCGGTGTGGCCGGGCGTGGCCAGGGCCCGCAGGGTCAGCCCGCCCAGGTCGGTGTCGTCGCCGTCGGCGAGCGGGGTGTGGGGGAAGGCGCGGTGCCCGGCGGCGGAGGCCAGGACGGTGGCGCCGTCGTCGGCGGCGAGCTGGAGTGCGCCGGTGAGGAAGTCGGCGTGCAGATGGGTGTCGGCGGCGAAGGCGACGCGCAGCCCGCGCTGCTCGGCCGCGGCCCGCAGGGCCCGCAGATCGCGGCTCGCGTCCACGGCCAGAGCCCGGCCGTCGCCGAGGTCGACGAGGTAGGCACTGTTGCCCAGCCCGGCGTCGACCAGCGGAATCAGATGGTCGTCGGTGAAGCCCATCGGGTCCTCCCGGACTCGGATGCGAGAGGGCGTGTGGTCACATCCCTCACCTTCACCTACAATATTCCATGGATTTATGGAGGATTGCATGGCGGGAAACAGCGGGGCCGGCCCGAAGGCGCGTCTGTACGACGCGTTCGCGGCCAGCGGAAAGGCGCTGGCCAGCGGAAAGCGGCTGGAGCTGCTCGACCTGCTGGCGCAGGGCGAGCGGACGGTGGACGCGCTGGCCAAGGCGTCGGGGCTGAATCTGACGACGGCGTCGGCGCATCTGCAGACGCTCAAGCAGGCCGGGTTCGTCACCACCCGCCGTGAGGGCGTGCGCATCCACTACCGGCTCGCCGGGGACGACGTGGCCCGGCTGTTCGCGCTGCTCCGCAAGGTCGCCGAGGCCCACCAGGCGGCCGTACCCGCGGCCCGGGACGCCTACCTCGGCGAGGACGACGCCGCGGAGGTCACCCACGAGGAGTTGCGCGCCCGGGTGGCGGCCGGGGAGGTGGTCGTGCTGGACGTGCGGCCGGTGGAGGAGTACCGGGCCGGGCACATCCCGGGCGCGGTGTCGATCCCCGTCGAGGAACTGGCCGACCGGATCGACGAGTTGCCCGAGGAGACGGAGATCGTCGTGTACTGCCGGGGCGAGTACTGCGTGCTGGCCCATGACGCGGTGCGGCTGCTGACGGGCCTCGGACGGCGGGCGATCCGTCTGAACGACGGGATGCTGGAATGGCGCCTGGCCGAACTGCCCGTCGACGCCGTGGATCTGGCATGACCGACAGCGGCGTGCGCGTACACCGGAGACTGGTCGGCGGAGCCGGCCGGCGGGGCGGCAGCCGCCCCGCCGGCCAGAGGCCCCGGCCCACCCCGCCCCGACCGCGACGACGCCTGCGTTCCCGTCGGGGCCGGTAAACACCAGACGGCCTCGTCTCGACGTCACCCAGGCATGCCACGCCACCTGACCACCCGCCCCTCTCCCCCCGCCGGTCCCGTCAACGGGAACGGTGAGCGGCCTACGACGAAGGCATCCGAAAGCGACATGACCAGGACCGCACCGACCGGCGCGACCGGCTCCATATCCGACGCCGTCCCGGCACAGCGCCGTGTCCTGCGTGTCCTGGTCGCCTCCCAGGTCCTCTCCGGCGCCGGTCTCGCCGCCGGTGTCACCGTGGGGGCCCTGCTCGCCCAGGACATGCTCGGCACCACCAGCCTGGCCGGGTTGCCGAGTGCCCTCTTCACCGCGGGTTCCGCTCTGGCGGCCGTCGCCGTGGGCCGTATCTCCCACCACTGCGGCCGCCGACCCGGACTTGCCGCCGGCTACCTCACCGGAGCCATCGGCAGCCTCGGCGTCATCACCGCCGCCGTCCTGGACAACCCCGTCCTGCTGTTCATCGCCCTGTTCGTCTACGGTGCCGGAACCGCCACCAACCTCCAGGCCCGCTACGCCGGAGCCGACCTCGCACCCCGCGACCACCGGGCCCGGGCCGTCTCCACCGTCCTGGTCGCCACCACCCTCGGCGGAGTCGCCGGACCGAACCTCGCCGCCCCCACCGGCACCCTCGCCGAGAACCTCGGCATCCCCGCACTGGCCGGACCCTTCCTGCTGTCCGGCGCCGCCTACGCCCTCGCCGCGCTCGTCCTGGCCGTCTGGCTGCGCCCCGACCCGCTGCTCACGGCCCGCGCCCTGGCCGCCGCCGGGCCGAAGAACACCGCCGCCGACGGGACCGCCCCCGCCACCTCCGTACGCGGGAGCCGCGAGGGCGTGGTCCTGGGCGCGCTGGTCATGATCCTCACCCAGCTCGTCATGGTCGCGGTCATGACGATGACCCCGGTGCACCTGCACGACCACGGCCACGGCACCGCCGCCTCCGGCCTCGTCATCGCCATCCACATCGGTGCCATGTACCTGCCCTCGCCGCTGACGGGCTGGCTCGTCGACCGCTTCGGCCGTCTGCAGATCGCCGCCGCCTCCGGCCTCACCCTGCTCGCCTCCGGGGTGCTCGCCGCCACCGCGCCCGGCGGCTCCGTGGCGCTACTCGCGCCGGCCCTGGCCCTGCTGGGCCTCGGCTGGAACCTCGGCCTGGTGTCGGGCACGGCGATCATCACCGACGCCGTGCCGCTCGCCACCCGCGCCAAGACCCAGGGCATGGTCGACGTCTCCATCGCCATCGCCGGCGCCACCGGCGGCATCAGCTCGGGCATGGTCGTCGCTGCCGCGGGCTACCCCGTCCTCGCCCTGACCGGCGGTGTCCTCGCTCTCGCCGTCCTGCCCGCCGTCGCCGCCACCGCCTACCGCCGCTGACCCCCGGCGGTCCCGGTGCTCACCGCGCCGGGCGGCACCGTCGACGACAGTGGCCCGCTCCGCGTCAGCGGGGCCGTGGGATCGGCCCCACGGCCCGGCCGCGCCACGAAAGCACCGGGGGGCGCTCATCGACCGGCCCGCGCGCCCCGTGCCGCATGTCCCGGACCCCGTGCCGGCGCGGGCTGTTCCGGTCCCGAGTGCCGGTATCGAACCCTCCCTCGGGCCGCTGGCCACCGCGTACGTCCTCATCCGGTCATCGCGGGCCGCTCACCGCCCGTTGGACCGAGCCGGTCGCCCTGTGGGCGACGGGGCGGCTGCGGACGCCGTCGGCCGGGTCGCCGGCCGCCGCGGACGGCGGTTCGCCGCCGGCGTCCTCACCGCTGACCGGAGCACACGCGGCCCTGGGAGCGGAGGAGCGGGACACGGCGGAGAGGTCCTGAGGCCGGAAGGGCGGGAGAGGGCCCTTGGTGACCGGGGCGCCGCCTACCGGGTCGTGCCGGTCAGCAGCCGGCGGACGGGAACTTCGAGGAGCACACGAGTGCTGCCGGGGCCGTACGGGGCGGTGACGTCCCAGGCGTACTTCGCGGTGAAGGCGGCCGTGACGTCCAGCGGGAACGGGCCCCCGGTGCACCACGGCATCGCCCTCGGCCACCATGGGCCACCGGCCGTCGTCCAGCGCCAGTGACACGCGCGGGTACTGCTCGATGTTGCGGACCTTGACCGGGCCCCCGTCCGCGCCGATCCACCAGCCGCCCGGCAGGAACACGAACCAGACCGGCGTCACATGAGGGGAACCGTCCGGCCGTACGGTGCACAGCCAGACGTTCGGCCCCCCGGTCCAGCCGCTCCCGTACGGCCGCGTCCGGTGGTGCGGCGGGGTCACCCATGCGCGGGTTCTCCCGTCTACCGCCTCAACCCGTGCTGGGCCTCACCCGTCCCCGGCCTCACCCGTCCCCGCCCTCACTCGCCCGCCTCGTCGAAGCTTGCGAAGTACGCGGCGGCCATGTCCTCGTCGGCGTGGCCCTGGGCGGCGGCGCGGGCGAGGCGTTCGGCGCCGGCGGCGGCCACGTCGAGTCGGACCCCGTGCCGCTGTCCGGCCTCGACGATCAGCCGGGCGTCCTTGGCTGCAGTGGCCACGGCGAAGGACGCCGGGGAGAGCTTGTCGTCCAGGATGAGGGCGGACTTGGCGCGCAGATAGCCCATGTCGAGGGGGCCGCCGTCGATGACCTCGAAGAAGGACCGCGGGTCGACGCCGAGGGCCTTGGCCAGGGCGAGGGTCTCGCCGGCCGCGTTGGTGGCGGCGAGCACCCAGCTGTTGGTCACGAGCTTGAGCCGGGTGGCGGTGCCCGCCGCGCCCTCCTCGCCGGTCCACACCGTGCGGGCGCCCACGGCGTCGAACACGGGGGTCACCGCCTCCCGCCCGGACACCGGGCCGGCCGCGAGGACCGTCAGCTGCCCCGCCTCTGCGGGCTGCCTCGTGCCGAGGACGGGTGCGTCGTAGAAGACCAGCCCGTGTTCGCCCGCCAGGGCGGCCAGTTCGGCGACGGCCTCGAGTCCGGCGGTGGTGGACTGGACCCAGGCGGCGCCCGCGCGCAGGGCCGACGCCGCCTCGCGCATCACGTCCAGCACGCTGCCCCCGTCGTACAGCATCGTGAGGAGGACATCGGCGCCCCGCACGGCCTCGGCGGGGGTGCCGACGACCTGGGCGCCGTCGGCGGCCAGCGGATCGGCCTTCTCGCGGGTGCGGTTCCAGGCGCGCACGGGGTGTCCGGCCCGGGCGAGGTTGCGGGCCATGGCGGCCCCCATGATGCCGGTGCCCAGGACGCCGACGGTCGGTTTGTCGCTCATGACGTGATCTCCCATCAACTTCCTGCCTTCGGAGCCTACTTTCCGACCGCTCCGGCCGGCGTCTCCCGTACGGCGCGGCCGACGGGAAACGGCGGCAGGAAGGAGCGGCGGAGCCCTGGTGGTGCCGCCGCTCGCACTCCCGTCTGAAAGGACCCGCCCGGCGGGTAGGACGTGTACGACAGTCGTGACGAGCGGTGAAGGGCGAGCGATGAACAGCGACAGCACGGGAGCCGTCGACGGGCTCGACGTACGGCCCGCCTCGGGGCAC
Organism: Streptomyces sp. NPDC030814; assembly: GCF_055572155.1. NCBI lineage: Bacteria > Bacillati > Actinomycetota > Actinomycetes > Kitasatosporales > Streptomycetaceae > Streptomyces > Streptomyces sp. NPDC030814. The sequence goes on along the minus strand of NZ_JBVIDX010000025.1, from coordinate 32,603 downwards.
ATCGGCGCCGAGATCCACGGGGTGGACCTCGCAGGGCCCCTGGACGACCGCACGGTCGACGGCATCCGCTCGGCGCTGCTGCGCTGGAAGGTCGTGTTCTTCCGAGGGCAGCGGCTGGACCACGCCGGGCAGATCGCGTTCGCACGGCGCTTCGGGGAGCCGATCCGGCTCCGCTCCCGCGGCTCGGTGTCGCCCGCCGACCACCCCGAGATCGAGACGACCGCCGACCGCCAGGAACTGGGCCGCAAGCACGGCATGGACCAGGCCGAATGGCTGGAGCGCCGCCGCCACTCGACCCTTCGCGGCTGGCACGGCGACCACACCGCCCGCATCGACCCGCCCGCCCTCACCCTCCTCCGCGCCGAACAGTTGCCCCCCTACGGCGGCGACACCACCTGGGCCAACCTCGCCACCGCCTACGCCGGGCTCTCCGAACCCGTACGCCGGTTCGCCGACGGTCTGCGCGCCGAGCACCGTCTCGGTGTCGGCTATCTCGCCCGCTCCGGGCCGGACCCGTATCTGCGCCACCTCCAGGACCACCAGGTCGCCTCGGTGCACCCGGTCGTCCGCGTCCATCCCGAGACCGGCGAACGCGTCCTCTTCGTCAACCCGTACTACGTCGAGAACATCGTCGACGTGACCAGGGCGGAGAGCCGGCTCCTCCTCGAGATGTTCGTGGAGCAGATCACCCGCCCCGAGTACACCGTCCGCTTCCGCTGGGAGCCGGGCTCCGTGGCCCTCTGGGACAACCGGGCCACCGTCCACCTGGCCCCCAACGACACCGCCCACCTGGGCTTCCCGCGCATCATGCACCGGGTGATGGTGGCCGGGGAGCCGCCCGTCGGTGTGGACGGCACCCCGTCGAAGTCGCTCGTGGGCGCGCCGCTGCACGACCCGCACGACGAGTAGTCGTCCGCGCGAATCCGGGTAACCGGCACCCCATGGGTGAACTGCTGGTCGGTACCTGTTCCTGGACGGACCGCGCGTTACTGGCCGGCGGCTGGTATCCGCGCGGCCGGCGCGACGCCGAGTCCCGACTGCGGTACTACGCCGAGCAGTTCCCGGTCGTCGAGGTCGACTCCAGCTACTACGCGCTGCCCAGCCGCCGCAACGCCGGCCTCTGGGCCGAGCGGACACCGCCCGGATTCCGTTTCGACGTCAAGGCGTTCTCGCTCCTGACCGGCCATCCGACCCGTCCGTCGGCGCTCCCCGAGGACCTGCGCGGCCGGACGTCACATCTGCCCGGCCTGCTCGACCGGATATGGGAGCGCTTCGCCCACGCCGTGGAGCCGTTGCGGATGGCGGACCGGCTGGGGGCCGTGCTGTTCCAGTTCCCTCCGTGGCTGGCGCCGGGTCCGCGGGCGGAGAAGACGCTGACCGAGTGCGCGGAGCGCACGGCGGGCTGGCCCGTCTCGGTCGAGTTCCGGCACCCGGCGTGGTGGCGCCCCGGACAGGCGGACGAGACGACGGCCCTGCTGTCCCGCCTCGGTCTGGTCGCCGTCGGCGTCGACATGGCCCAGGGCCTCGGCACGTCCCTGCCGCCCCTGGCCCCGGTCAGCTCGCCGGAGCTGGCCGTCGTACGGTTCCACGGCCGGAGCCCCGCCTGGGGCACCGGCAGCAAGGAGGACCGTTTCCGCCATGACTACTCGGAGGCCGAACTCACCGAGTGGCTGCCGCGGTTGAGGACGGCCGCCGAACAGGTCGACGAGGTGCACGTCCTCTTCAACAACTGCTGCGCCGACGCGGCCGTACGAGCGGCGGAGACGATGCGCGGTCTGCTGGCTGTGTGAGCGGCCAGTGCTGTGACCGGAGAGGTTTGCCGAGCCGGTGCACCTTTCCGGCTCACAGTGCTAGCCGACCCGGACGTTCTTCTCCACCGTCACCTGGTCGATGTCCGTCGTACGGACCGTCAGCTTCATCGTCCAGGTGCCCGGCAGGGGGATCTGGAGGGTGTCCGTGGCCCAGTAGCCGCCCCGGTTGGTCAGCTTGGCGTCGATCGGGCCGACCTTCTGCGCCTTCAGGGTGAAGGTGAGGCGCAGCTCGGGGACGGTCGCGATGCCGTCGTCGGGGCCGAACACCACGGCCTGCACGGAGTTCTTGCCGACCTTGCCCGGGCCGAGGTCGATCTGCACCTTGCCGTGGCCGTTCGGGGTGCCCACGTCGAACGGCACGACGGTCGAGGAGGCCGTGATCTCCCCCGGCGCGGCCGCGCCCGCCCCCAGCGCGCTCTCCGCCGCCGCACGGCCGGGCAGGGTGCCCGTCAGCACGGTCGTGATCACCAGCACCACCACCGCCACGGTGAACTCGGCGAGCACACTGCGCCGCAGGGCGAGACGGTGCCGGTCGGCAGGGGTGCCGGGGTCGTGATCGGCGCAGTCGCCGCCCGGGACCGCGGAAACGGCGGCAGCGGTGCCCGAGCCGGTGTCGGCGTCCGTGGCGGTGTCGGCGTCCGTGGCGGTGTCGGCGTCCGTGCCGGAGCCGGAGCCGGAGCCGGTGTCGGTGCCGGAGCCGGAGCCGGTGTCGGCGTCCGTGGCGGTGTCGGCGTCCGTGCCGGAGCCGGAGCCGGAGCCGGAGCCGGAGCCGGTGTCGGCGTCCGTGCCGGAGCCGGAGCCGGTGCCGGTGCCGGTGCCGGCGTCCGTGGCGGTGCCGGCGTCCGTGGCGGTGCCGGAGCCCACGATGGTGAGCGCGGACGCCCCGGCCGCGGGCCCCCCGTCCGCCCGGGCCACCGCCCCCACCGGTTGAGGCACCCGAGCCCCCACCGCGACCGACGCCTTCCCGGCGTTCCCGACGCTCTCGCCGACCTCGGCGTTCTCGGCGTTCTCGGCGTTCTCGGCGACCTCTGCGCTCTCGCCCCCCTCGGACGTCTCGGCCTTCCGCTCCTGCCCGGCGTCCTCGGCAGCCGCCGTCACCAGTCGGCCCGTCCACCGCCGTGAGAAACCGGCCGCGGCCAGCAGCAGGGCGACCGCCGCCAGTTTGGCGAGGAGGACCTGGCCGTACGCCGTGGTGGTGAAGGCGGACCAGGAGCCGAGGCCGCGCCAGGACTGGTAGACACCGGTGACGGCCAGGACGACCACCGAGGCGAAGGCCAGGCGGGAGAAACGGGTCACCACGGCGGCCGACAGCGTCTCCGGGGCCCGGTACAGCACGGTCAGCAGGGCCGTCAGGCCGCCCAGCCAGACGGCCGTGGCGAGCAGGTGGAGCACGGAGGAGGTCATCGCCACCGGCACCTGGATACCGGCGGAGGCGTGCTCGGCTGCGGCCCAGGTCCCGGCGAGCCCGACCGCGAGCAGGGCCCCGGCACCGGCCGCGCCCCGCTCCCAGCGCTCCTGACGGCGGACCCGCAGGAGGAGGAAGAGGGCCACCGCGAGCAGCGCGAGCCTCACCAGCAGCGCCAGGCCCGGCCTGGTGGCGACCGTGCCGCCGAGGACGGACGGGTCGAGGGCGGCCCCGATGCCGCTGCCCCGCTCGTACGGTCCGCGCAGCAGCAACAGGACCACCGAGGCCAGGGACAGCGCCAGCCAGCCGGACAGGAGCAGCCTGCGGAGCGTCTCGTTGGCCCGGCCGAGGACGCCGGTGACGAAGACGGTGACACCGATGAGCAGGGCGAGGGCACCGTACGCGAAGTAGCGGGTGATGTCGTAGAAGGAGGCGGTGAGCGGGTCCTCGGTGAGACCGGCGGGCAGGTTCGCGGAGGTGGCGGAGGGTTCGCCGACCGAGAAGATCAGGGCTCCGGAGATGGGGTGGCTGTCGGCGGAGACCACCCGCCAGGCGACGGTGTACGTGCCGTCGGCCAGCCCTTCGGGCAGGGTGACGCGGGCCGTGTCGGACCGGTCGCCGGACCGCCCCGGCCTGCCCGTGTCGACCGCGCGGTTCTCCGGGTCGATGACGCGGACGGAGTCCTCGAGGAGGCTCACCGGTTCCGTGAAGGTGAGGGTGACGTCCTTCGGGGCGGAGTCGAGGACGCTGCCGTCGGCGGGATCGGTGCCCTTGAGCGCGGCGTGCGCGGAGGCGGTCCCCGCCCCGCCGAGGAGGAACAGGACGAGTACGGTGCCGAGCAGCACCAGGCGCCGCACATACGGGCGGCCCCTGCCGCCCGTTCCGCCCTGTCGACTCTCGTCCCTGTCACTGCGTCGGCCCACGTCGCGCTCCGGATCCACTGTCGCCGGCTCTCGGATTCCTCCGCTTAGGTACGGGCGCCGGGAAGCGTGTGTTCACCACGCAACCCGGGCGCCCGCTCTCACGCCCTCCCCAGCTCGGCGATCAGCTCGGCCCGCTCGGGGTACAGCCGGGCCAACTCCCCGGCGTCGCCGTGCTCATAGCCCTCATAGGTGAACCCCGGCGCCATCGTGCAGCCGAACAGCGTCCAGGCCCCGCCGCCGCCCAGCACCCGCGCGCCCATCCAGGTTCCCGCGGGCACGACGTACTGCACGTACTGCCCGCCGAGCACGTCCGGCCCGAGGACGGCGACCGTCGAGGAACCGTCAGGGCGCAGGAGCAGCAGCTGGAGGGGATCGCCGAGGTGGAAGTGCCAGATCTCGTCGGTCGGCAGCCGGTGCAGCGCCGAGTAGTCCCCCGGCTCGGTGGTGAGCAGGGCGACGATCGCGGTCCCCTCCGGCCGCCCGTCGTCCCGCTCGGGCCCCGCCCACGTCTGGCGGAAGCGTCCGCCCTCCCGGGGAATGGGCTCCAACGCGTAGTGCGCGATCAGCTCGTCAGGAGTCACCCGCCCACGCTACGTCCGGCCCCTGCCGCGCGAACACCTTCTCCCGCCGCAGGAACGCCAGCTGCGCCCGCTTCTCTGGCAGATACACGCCGGGCAGATCGATCTCCGGGAGCACGACCACCGGCCCGCGTTCGAAGCCCTGGCGCAGGAACCGCGCGATCGCCTTCTCGTTCCGCACGTCCGGGTCGACGACCACCCGCCGCCGGTCCAGCCCGACCAGCACGTACGAGGTGAAGGCCGCCAGCACCGAGGCCGACCACCCCGGCCGTGCCCCGTCCCGTCCGGCGGGCGCCAGCAGTACGTGGACGCCGATGTCGCCGGGTTCGACCTCGTAGCACTCGCTGACCCGGTCCGCCTCCGGCTCGTACGTCTGGAGCAGTCCGACGGGCTCGCCGTCGCGCAGCGCGAGGAAGGCGTGGTGGGTGTCGAGGGTGTCGAGATGGGCGTAGATCTCCCGGACCTGCTCCTCGGTGAGCCCGTTCATGCCCCAGAACCCGGCCCGGGGTTCGCTCACCCAGCCGTGGACGACGCCCGCGTCGGCCTTCGGGTCCAGCGGCAGGACGCGTACGGTCCCGAAGCCGTCGATCACCTGCTCGTGGACGGCCACGCGACCGCCGTACGCTTCAACGCTCATCGTCGTTCTCCTCGTTCTCCTCGTTCCCCTCGCTGTACTCGCTGTACTCGCTGTACTCGCCGTGCTCGCCGTCCTTGGTGAGCCGGTCCCAGTCGGTCACCACCGGTACGAGCTGCCCCTGGAGCCAGAGGGGGAGCTGGTCGCGGTGGTGGGCGGAGCCGATCACGCCGGACGCCCCAAACGGCACCACCCAGAGGCTGTCCTCGCGGCGGGCGAGGTCCCAGACGTAACGGGCGGCGGGGCCGCGCGCGCTGAGGTCGGTGATCCCGGGGACGGCGGAGGTGCACAGCACGCAGTCGTGGTCACCGCCGAGTCCCGGCTCGACGGCCGCGGCGGACGGGTCGGCGGGGTCGAGCGCCCGCCACGGCGCGAGCCGGTGGCTGTCGCCCCACGGCCCGAACGCGCCGCCGGCCACCTCCTCCACCGCCTCCCGCACGAGCCCCGCGCGGTCGATGCCGTACAACTCCTCGGCCCGCAGCAGGTGTTCGAGCGCGAAGCCGATCCGGACGGTGAGCGAGAGCCATGGCCGGAAGACCTCCGGGTACGCCGGCGGTACGGCCAGCGCCGCGAAGGCGGGGTGGGCGGCGAGCCGTCGTACGACCGCGCCGCGCACCGCCGCGTACGCCGTCGCCTGGACGCTGTCGGCCGCCATCCGCCGGTCCCAGCCGAGCAGCCGTGCGCGCAGGCCAGCGGCGGCCGGGGTGAGGCCGTCCGGGCCGTCGGGCAGCGCGGCGAGACGGTCCAGCAGCGGCCCCGCGGAGGCGAGATGAGTGTCCATGTGGAGGGCCGGCATGTCCGACGCCGACCAGAGGGGCTTCTCGGCCAGCAACTCCCGGATGCGGTCGGCCCGGTGCGGGGGCGCGAACTCCACGCCGAGCGGGGTCGCCGGGCCCCGCTGGTTCGCCATGACGGCGACCCCGTCCTCAAAGGTGCCGTACGGCGTCTCGTGCCAGCCCTCCCAGGCGTGGCCCGGCTCCCATGCGGGCACGATTCCCCGGCGGTTGTCCTCGCTCCGGACCGGCACCCGCCCCGCCACCCGGTGCAGCACCCCGCCCCTGGTGTCCGCGGCCTGTACGACGTTCACCGGCTCGGCCCACAGATCGAGTGCCCGGTCCACGTCGGCGACCTCGCGCGCCCGGAGCAGGGGGAGCAGCGCGCTCATGCCGAGGTCCTCGGTGACGCGGGGCGGGCAGCGGAGGCTGACGGGGCCCAGGGCGTCGGCACCACGGTCGCCGTCGGCGCCCCCGTCGCAGCCCCCGATGACGACCGGTCCCCGGGCGGTCTCGATGATCTCCACCTCGACGGGTTCCGCGCCGGCGACGTCGACGGTCTCGACGTGCCGGTGCGCGGGCCGCCACCGCCCGTCCGGGTCGAGCGCCTCGACGATGTCCCCGGCACCGCGGCGCAGCCGCTCGCGGTAGAGGTCCTGGTAGTCGGCCATGGCGTTGGTGATCGCCCAGGCCACGTGCCCGGTGTGGCCGAAGTGGGCGATGCCGGGCATGCCGGGGACGGCGAGCCCGACGACGTCGAACTCGGGGCAGGAGAGGCGGATCTGCTGGTAGACGCCGGGTTCCTCGATGAACCGGTGCGGGTCACCGGCGATGACGGCGTGCCCCGTGGCCGTACGGGACCCGTCGACCAGCCAGCCGTTGCTCCCGGCGGTGGCGGGCCCGTCGGTGGCGAAGAGCCCCACCGCGTCGGCACCCAGGTGCCGGACGGCCTCCTCGCGCCAGAGCTTGGCGGGGAACCCGGCGAACAGGATGTGCGTGGCCAGCCAGACGCCGAGCGGATGCCAGGCCCCCCAGCGCCCCGGGGCGAGCCCGGCCCGCTCGAACTCGGGTGCGCGCCGGGCCCCTTCGGCGAGCCCTTCGTTGACCCCGTCGACGTACGCGCGGATCCAGTCGGCGGTCTCGGGGTCCCGTCTCTCCAGCCGGGCGAAGCAGCGTCTCGCGGTGTCGTCGAGTCGCGCCCGTCTCGCGAACAGGTCCCAGCCGAGCGCGTCCGCACCGAGGAAGGCCGCCGAGGTGCCCTGGGACCGGTGGCGTTCGACCTCCAGCTGCCACGCCCGGTCGTGTGCGGTGACCCGGCCCTGGGCGCGGGCGAGCGCACGGGCGTCGGCCGTGCGGAGGTGGGGGATGCCCCAGGCGTCCCGGTAGGTCTCGGTGCTCATGTCTGTCCCTGTGGTGCACTGTGATTTAGGTTAGCCTCACCTAAGCAGTCGTCAGGGAAGCGTACGTGAAGGGTGCGGGCGTCATGGGGCAGGGTCACGGCTGGGAGGGCGCGGTCCTCAAACTGCTGCGCGCGAAGGACTTCGTCTTCACCGTCACCGGTGCCGAACAGGTCACCGACGACTACCGGCGGATCCACCTCACCGACGGCGGCATGCTCGCGACGACCGGCGTCCACCCCACGATGTGGGTACGGCTCTGGTTCGCCCCCACCGGGGAGACGGGGGCCGCCGCCCGGCCGCACCAGCGCGCGTACACCCTCGTCGACCCCGACCCGGCCGCCGGGACCCTCAGCCTGGAGTTCGCCCTCCACGAGGGCCGCGCCAGCGACTGGGCGCGCTCCGCGCAGCCGGGCGACACGATCGAGGCGACCGTCCACGGCACGGGCTTCACCGACCCCGACCCGGCCCCCTCCCGCATCCTCGCCATCGGTGACCCGGCCTCGCTCCCGGCCATCAACTCGCTGCTGGGCGCGCTGCCCCCGACCCCCACGACCATATGGTTCGAGACCCCGGCCGAGGCCGGGCCCGACGGCGTGGGCGGCCTCCCGCTCCGCCGCGACCCCGCCCACCACGACCTCCGCCCGGTCCCCCGCCGGGACGCCGGCGCCCACCTCGTCGACCGGGTGAGGTCGGACGCTCCCGCCCTGCTGGAGGACACCCCCGCCCCGTACGTATGGATCGCCTGCGACACCGCCACGACCCGCTCGCTCACCGCCTGCTTCCGCAAGGAGCTGGGCCTGCCGAAGCAGCGGATACAGGCCCTGGGGTACTGGCGGCCGTAGGGCGGAGAAGGGGGCCGGGCTGCGCCGGGCCGGTGTCCGCGCCATCATCGGGGGCATGAACGTCACCCTTCACCTCGCCCAGGACCCCGAGGCGGACGAACTCCTCGGGCGCAGTCCGCTCGCCGCCTTGGTCGGCATGCTGCTGGACCAGCAGGTGCCGATGGAGTGGGCGTTCAAGGGTCCCTCGACCATCGCGGGGCGGCTCGGCGCGGACGACCTCGACGCCCATGAGATCGCCGCGATGTCCCCGGAGTCGTTCGCCGAGATCCTCTCCACCAAGCCGGCGGTCCACCGCTACCCCGGCTCCATGGCCAAGCGGATCCAGCAGCTGTGCCAGTACCTCGTGGAGCACTACGACGGTGACGCGAGCGGGGTCTGGAAGGACGCGGGGACCGGCCGGGAGCTCCTGGCCCGGCTGGAGGCCCTGCCCGGCTTCGGCCGCCAGAAGGCACAGATCTTCCTCGCGCTCCTGGGCAAGCAGCTGGGCGTCCGGCCGGAGGGGTGGCGGGAGGCGGCGGGGGCGTACGGCGAGCCGGACACGTTCCGTTCCGTGGCCGACATCAAGGGGCCCGAGTCGCTGGCCAAGGTCCGGGCGCACAAGCAGGAGATGAAGGCGGCGGCCAAGGCGAAGAAGTAGGGGGTGCGGGCGCCTCCGCCCCGCCCCGGATCTCGCACGGGTCGGTTCGTGCGGCGGGCGGCGGCTGCGGCTCGTTCGCGGTCGCCCGTCCGGTCCCCGCGCCGTGGAACGGGCTTCGCCGACCCGTTCGGGCCCCGTACGCCGAGTGGGCGGTTCTGCGGTCGGCTCGATGCGACAGGGGCGCTCGGCGGGCAGACAGTGCCTGTGAGCACGACCCCGCACGCCCCCGTCGCCGTACGGATGTGGCTGCGTGTGCTCGTACTGGCCCTCGCCCTGGCTCTCCCGGCCGCCCACGGCACCGCTCACGGGCGTTGCGCGCTGCCCGTGTCGGGCGAGACGGCCCTCGCCGAGTACGACCTCCTGGAGACGGCCCCCCGGCCGCCGTCCCGGCACGGCCACCGTCCGGCCACCGCGGCCCACCCGGCCGACCCTGCCGCTTGCGCCCCGCCCCCGGCCACGACCGCGCGCCCCCTGCCCGCACCGGCCCGGCCCCGGCCCCCGTCCGCCCCGCGCGTCCTGCGCTCCGTGGTCCTGCGCTGCTGAGAGAGCCGTTCCCGCAGCTCACCCACCAGCGAGAAACCGGCAGGAACCCAGCACAGGACAGGACCCACAGCCATGCCCAGCGACCCGTACACGGTCCTGCGCGCCCTCCTCCGCGCGGAGGCCGTGCGCAGCGCGTCCAAGACACGCCCCCAGCAGCACCCGGAACGGGGCGGGGAACCCGGAGGCCAGGAACGGCACCGCCCGAAGGCCCCCGAAAGCGACTGAACCGACCCCGGCCCGAGGGCCCTGGAGCCGCGGGTTCCAGGGCCCTCGGGCCGTCGGAGACCCAGGAGCCGCAGGCCACCGGGCGACAAGTAATGCGCTGTTTGACCGATTCACGGAACCTTTTCCCGGGTCGCACTCCGTCGCCATGGCTGCGCCCGGAACGTCTCGACCGGTAGGCTTTCCGTGTGATCTTCAAGCGCATCGGAAACGGCCGGCCGTACCCCGACCACGGCCGGGAAAGCACCCGGCAGTGGGCGGACGTCGCGCCGCGCCCGGTCCGCCTCGATCAGCTCGTGACGACCAAGGGGCAGCTGGACCTGGAAACCCTCCTCGCCGAGGACTCCACGTTCTACGGCGACCTCTTCGCGCACGTGGTGAAGTGGCAGGGCGACCTGTATCTGGAGGACGGCCTCCACCGCGCCGTACGCGCGGCCCTCCAGCAGCGCCAGGTCCTGCACGCCCGCGTCCTCGAACTGGACTGACCGGTCCCACCGGCCGGACCACCACGGGCGCAGCCACTGTGGCCGCCACGTCCCGGATGGCCGGCACGCTCCGGGGCGCCGTCGCGGACCGCACCGGGTGTGCCCACGTGCTCCGCTGCGGCACGCCCAGCCGCTTCACGCGGCGCTCCCGCTCCCTCCGGGACGCCAGTTGACCCTTTCGGGTTGGACTGCCACACAGCCAATGATCATCTAGTAGGCATTGCCGCCCAACGGCACTACGCTGCGCCCATGAGCATGCTGACTCCTCCCGGCATGGGCGGCCAGTACCGGATCACGGGGGACAAGTACCCGCGGCTGCGCCGACCGAGGAGGCGCCGCAGGCTCGTGCTGGCGGTCGTCGCGTCCACGACCGCGCTGGGCCTGGCCGGATGGGGGACCCTGCAGCTCATCGACGTCTTCACCGGCGACGACCAGGCCGCGGCGGCCGGCCCCAAGGCGGACTGCTCGGGCCGGGTGAGCCCTTCCCCGACGGCGGGCGGGGCCGGCGGCAAGACCACCGGGAAGCCCAAGTCGTACCCGGCGCCCGGCAGCATCACCGTCAACGTCCTCAACGCGACACCCCGATCGGGCCTCGCCAAGGACACCGCAAAGGAACTCAAGAAGCGCGGCTTCCGCATCGGGGACGTGGGCAACGCGACCGAGGAGTACGACAAGAAGATCAAGGGCGTCGCCCTGCTGCTCGGCGCGAAGGCGGCCGAGGACACGGCGCTGCCGGTCCTGAACACCCAGCTCACCGGGGCCCGGCTGAAGACCGACGGACGCCGGAAGGCCACCGAGGTCGACCTCATCATCGGCACCGGGTTCAAGGCCCTCAGCAAGCAGAAGGACGCCGGCACGGCCCTGGCCGAACTGACCAGGCCCGAACCGACGCCCACTCCGACGAAGACCTGCTGAGCCCCGCGAGGGACCCGGGCGGTCCCTACTCGGCCGCCCCGTACAGCCGGTCCCCCGCGTCCCCGAGGCCCGGCACGATGTAGCCGTGCTCGTTCAGGTGCCGGTCGACCGCGGCGGTCACGACGGTCACCGGGGTGCCCGCGAGCTCCCGCTCCATGACCTCCACGCCCTCGGGCGCGGCGAGGAGCACCACGGCGGTCACGTCGTCGGCACCCCGGGCGATCAGCTCGCGGATCGCGGCGACCAGGGTGCCGCCGGTGGCGAGCATCGGGTCGAGGACGTACACCTGACGCCCCGAGAGGTCCTCGGGCATCCGCGTGGCGTACGTGGAGGCCTCCAGCGTCTCCTCGTTGCGGATCATGCCCAGGAAGCCCACCTCGGCGGTCGGCAGCAGCCGGACCATGCCGTCGAGCATGCCGAGGCCGGCGCGCAGGATCGGCACGACCAGCGGGCGCGGGTGGGAGAGCTTGACGCCCGTGGTCCGGGCGACCGGCGTCTCGATGTCGACCTGCTCCGTGCGCACGTCACGGGTGGCCTCGTAGGCGAGCAGGGTGACCAGCTCGTCCGCGAGACGACGGAAGGTCGGGGAGTCGGTGCGCTGGTCGCGCAGCGTGGTGAGCTTGTGGGCGACCAGGGGGTGGTCGACGACGTGGAGACGCATGACCACAACAGTAACCGGGGCAACAGCGCCGGGCTCCCCGTCCCCGGCCGGTGAACCGTCCACCCGTCGCGCAGCAACCCCGACCCGCGCAGTTCACCCGTCCGATGGCATCAAACCCGCCACCGGAGGGAAAGTGGGAGGGACATGGCGGGGGGTGGTGAGCCGATGCCGGACGGTGGTGAACCCATGGCGGGAGTGGACGACGAGTCCCTGCGTCCACGCAGGACGGGCGGGACCCGGTCACGGGGGACGAACCGGGAAGGCCCACGAGCGACGGACGGAGAGCCGCCGCGCACGGTGGCCGACGAACGACCGCGCGGGACGGACCGGAGAGAGCCGGCCCAGGCGGACACCGACGCCGACGAGCAGGGCGATGCCGCGCGCCGGCGGCGCCGGGCCCAGTTCCTGCGGGAGCTGACGGAGGCGCGGGAACTGCGCGACCGGGTGCAGCCGCGCCGGGCCAAGGCGGCGCGGCTCAGGCACGCCATGCGTATGCGCACCTTCCGCTGGTAGCTCCGCCGACACCCCGTACGACGCGCCCCGCACCCCCCACGCGGGGTGCTCACGGGGCATGCGCGGGGCACTCACGGGGTGGCCGTGCTGATGCGGCGGGGAAGTCCGCGTACGATCCGCAGGTGGCGGCAACAGGTGTGCAGGTGAACGCCTTGCCCGGCCGGCAATCAAAACTGCCGGACACAGGGCGCCGAAGACGTCCCCTGGGCGCTCTGTTTCTGCCACGATTCCGAGTGGGTGGGGGCTCGGACAGCCTCCCCGCCCATCGACCTCCGCCGGGGGGACCCCCAACCGGCACACCTATGACCAGTGGGAGAGTCACGGTGTACTTCGCCGCACTGCTCGCGCGCACCGAAGACGGGTGGGAAGCGAGCGACACAGAGCTCGACGATGTGGAGACCCTGTCGGATCTGGCCGACCTGGCCCGTGACGCCTCGCCCGACGACGACACGGTGCTGGTGCTCATCGAGCAGGAGGACGCCTGGTTCGGCGTCGTCCGCATCGATGGCGAGGACGACCCTCGTATCTACATCTCGGACGCCGCCGCCGCTGCCCGCAGCAGCTACGGCGAGATCCTGCTCACCGACGAACTGCTCGGAAAGGAGCCCGGAGACGACGGTCCCGACCTGGACTCCCTCGACCTCGACGGTACGGAGGACGGTGAGCCCGACGACGATGACGACGACACGGCCGCCGAGACCGTGCCGCACGGCCCGGTCGGCGACACCGAGATCCTCGACGACCTGGGTGTGAGCGAGAAGGAACTGCGCGCCCTCGACGCCGACGACGCCCTCAGCTCCATCGCCGAGGCCCTCGGCGCCTCGGAGGTCCTGGAGACGGTCCGCTAGGCCCCCGGGGGACGTACCCGTCGGCCGCCGGGCGGCCGATCCGCTAGGTTCCCCGGGTGACCGAAGCAACCGACGCAGAGGCACCGGGCCCCGATCCGGTACGCGACCGCTGGCGGGCCGCGATGCGGCTCGCCCTGGACGAGGCCGGGCGGGCCGCCGACGGCGGAGACGTCCCGGTCGGTGCCGTCGTACTGTCCCCGGACGGTACGACCGTACTGGCCGCCGGGCACAACGAACGCGAGGCGACCGGCGATCCGACAGCCCACGCCGAGGTGCTGGCCGTCCGGCGGGCCGCCGCGGCCCTCGGCGAGTGGCGGCTGACCGGCTGCACACTGGTCGTCACCCTCGAACCCTGCACGATGTGCGCGGGCGCGATCGTGCAGTCCCGGGTCGACCGGGTCGTCTACGGCGCCCGCGACGAGAAGGCCGGCGCGGCCGGCTCCCTCTGGGACGTCGTACGCGACCGCCGCCTCAACCACCGCCCCGAGGTCATCGACGGCGTCCTCGCCGACGACTGCGCCCGGCTCCTCACGGACTTCTTCCGCCTCCGCTGACCCGCCCGCGGCAGGCATCCGGGCATCCCCGAATACCGATTTCAAAGCACGCCCCACCTTGCTGTAAGGTCTCCCTCGGTAGCGTGTCCGAGCGGCCGAAGGAGCTCGCCTCGAAAGCGAGTGTGGCGCAAGTCACCGAGGGTTCAAATCCCTCCGCTACCGCTGGTGGATGAGGGGCCCGGTCCGATGGACCGGGCCCTTCGTGCTGTTCCGTCTCGGTTGCCCACAAGGTCCGGGGAACCCATTGGGCCTCTCATCACGACGGGCAGACCAGCACCCCCGCGGCCGCGAGCAACCAGCCCAGTTGATCGACACCGTCCGGAAGGTGGAAGCGACGGACCCGACAGGGCGATGACGGCCGCGCTACAAGTCGGGCGACGATGCCTCCGTTGCCTCTGCCAGTGGTGATTGCCCCAGGTCAGCCTCAGCGCGCCTTCGGTGCGCGCCGGGGGCGTGGTAAAAACCGTGGCGCGCTGGAGGTGCTTCTGTCTGCCCTGACGGTCATCTGCACGGGTGCAGCCTGATCGTCACCGTTCCGTCACAGGAGTCGCCGCACGGAACCCTGCCGCTCTCCCGCCCTATCTGCACTCACGTACGACGACCACGCGTACCGCGGGGCAACAACCGACGACCGAAACCCGCGGACGAGACGACTCAGGGGGACGACAGCATGCGGCACAGCAACGGCATTCGCAGGGCGGCTCTGGCGACGACGGCGGTCACGGCCGTCGCGGCGGCGGTGACCGGCATCCTGCCCGGCACCGCCATGGCGGCGAGCACCACCACCTCCACCCCGCCGCCCGCCTGCCGGGCCTCCGCCCTCCAGGTCAGCGCCCGGCAGGCCGCCCACCCGCCCGTCGGGACCGGGACCGGGGCGGCGATCGTGAAGTTCACCAACGTCTCCGGGAGGACCTGCGTCCTGAAGGGCCATCCGACGGTCGCGGGCGCCGGCAACGGCTCCCCCGCCCACAACACCCCGCTCAAGGTCACCCGCACCGGCAAGGCGACCACCGTGAAGGTCCGGCCGCACGGCAAGGCGTGGGTGAAGCTGACCTTCGTCCAGGTCCAGGGGGAGGGCGACGGCTACTGCAAGTCGGGCAAGACCCCGAAGGCGTATCCGACGATGGTCATCGGGCTGCCGCGCTCCGGGAAGCACCAGGTCGCCCTGAAGGACGGGGTGTGGGCCGAGTGCGACGACAAGGTGACCGCCACCCCGGTCTCGGCGGTCAAGCCTTCCTGACCCCACCGTCCCCACGAATCGAGCAGCCTGCACGACGATCGCAACGCTCTGACCTGCTGCTCTTTACGCGTCAGCTGCACGTGGCGGTGCGCCGCCCCGTCTCGCTTTCCGTCTCATTCACCATGGTCCACCGCCGTTCACGGCCGTTCGCGAGACGGCGGGAGTACGGGAATGAACGGGTCTGAACGGCCCCGGATCATGCCCTGACCAGTACGAACAGACCTCGAAAGCGAGTGGGGCGCAAGTCGCCGAGGGTTCGAATCCCTCCGCTACCGCTGAAGAAGGGTCCCGCCGACAGGCGGGGCCCTTCCTGCGTTCCGGGCATCTCCTGCGAACGCATGATCGGGTTACACTCGCCGCCGGTGGACAGGGACATATGAGGCGGGGGAGGCCGCTGTGGCGGTGCAGGGAAAGAAGATCGTGCTGTTCGTGCTCGTGGTCTTCGTGCTGTACGTGATCATCACCGACCCGAAGAACGCCGCCGGCTACGTCGAGATAGGGTTCGAAGGCGTCTCGATGGCCGCCCAGTCCATCGGCGACTTCTTCACGTGGATCGCCAACGGGGCCGACTGACGAGCAGCACCCTGGCGTCGTACGACTTCCCGGAGCACCCTCATGATCCGCCACCTGGTCCTGTTCAAGCTCAATGAGGGCGTCGAGCGCGACGATCCCCGTGTCCTCGCCGGCGAGAAGGCCTTCAAGGCGCTCGACGGCAGGATCCCTGAGCTGCGCCACTGGGAGCTGGGCTGGAACATCAGCGACCGGCCCATCGCGTACGACTTCGCGATCAACTCGGCCTTCGACGACGCGGACTCCCTGCGCCGGTACGTCGAGCACCCCGACCACCAGGCCGGCGTCGCCCTGTGGCGGGAGTTCGCCACGTGGGTGATCGCCGACTACGAGTACTGACTTCTCGCTCGTACGTCCGTACGACCCGCCCCGCGCCACTCGAACGGTGCGGGGCTTTGCCGTGCGCCGTTCCCCCGATTGCGTCACGGTCTCGACTCTCCCTCAACACGGCGATATGCGGTGCTTGATCACAGTGCACATGTCTTGTGATGCTATGACCGCTTTTGACGGTTGAATTGATGAGTTGATCGATGAAGAGGTGGCGTTGACCGTGTCGGCCAGTACTGCGCCACCCCAGGAAGAGGCCCAGGCTTCCGTTCCGGAGAAACGTCGCGGCGCCGACACCCGCGCCCTCACCCAGGTCCTCTTCGGCCAGCTGAAGCACCTGGAGCCCGGCACCCCGGAGCACAACCGCGTACGTGGGGCGCTCATCGAGGCGAACCTCCCGCTCGTGCGATACGCGGCCTCCCGTTTCCGCTCCCGCAACGAGCCCATGGAGGACGTCGTCCAGGTCGGCACCATCGGCCTGATCAACGCCATCGACCGCTTCGACCCCGACCGGGGCGTGCAGTTCCCGACCTTCGCGATGCCGACCGTCGTCGGCGAGATCAAGCGCTACTTCCGCGACAACGTCCGCACGGTCCACGTCCCCCGCCGGCTGCACGAGCTCTGGGTCCAGGTGAACGGGGCCACCGAGGACCTCACGACAGCGTTCGGCCGCAGCCCCACGACCGCCGAGATCGCCGAGCGGCTCCGGATCACCGAGGACGAGGTGCTGTCCTGCATCGAGGCCGGCCGCTCCTACCACGCGACCTCGCTGGAGGCCGCCCAGGAGGGCGACGGAATGCCGGGGCTCCTCGACCGGCTCGGGTACGAGGACCCCGAACTCGTCGGCGTCGAACACCGCGATCTCGTCCGGCACCTCCTCGTACAGCTCCCCGAACGCGAACAACGCATCCTGCTGCTCCGCTACTACAGCAATCTGACGCAGTCCCAGATCAGCGCGGAACTGGGTGTCTCCCAGATGCATGTCTCCCGGCTGCTGGCCCGGAGCTTCGCGAGGCTGCGGTCCGCGAACCGCATCGAGTCCTAGCCCCGGGCCTGATGCTGCCGCCTTCCGGGCACGCAGGACCGGGATCGCCATGTGACCGTTGGTAACAAGCGGCCCACGTTCCGCCCCGGAGGGACCGTGGGGCACACGGGGCGCACGAAGGCAGGCGGGGCGCACAGATTGGGCCACGAGCACACGTGCCCAGGCCATCTGGCCTAACCGAATGCGCTGTCGAGACATCACCGCTGAGAGCGAATCACTCATGAATGCTCTTACCGACAGTTGTAGGCCGAAATGCCGTCAGACCGCCTTTTTACAGGGCGAATTACCCCTCTCCATGTCGACATGTCACTACATCGCGTTGCCGACGTGTGACATTCTTCCCCCAGCGCGTTTGCCGTGGCCTCGCCGCCGGTATTCAGGTGGAGGCTGCGTTCCCTACGACGGAGCGTCCGCCGCGACCGTCCGCGACCCAAAGGGGGTGGCATGTCCGCAGACCAGGGCAGCTCGAAGGTGCTCACGCTCGCCAAGAGCGAGACCGCGCCCGACGCTATCCAGGCCCCTCAGGACCTTCAGGAGCTCGAGGACCTTCCCGGCACCGAGGCTCCCGCGCCTGAGTTCCCGGCCTTGCCGGCCTCGGCGAACATCGACACCCGCACCCTGTCCCGCTCCCTGTTCCTGCGGCTCGCCGCCCTCGACGAGAACAGCCCCGAGCGCGCCTACGTCCGGGACACCCTCATCGAGCTCAACCTCCCGCTGGTGCGCTACGCCGCCGCCCGTTTCCGGTCGCGCAACGAACCGATGGAGGACATCGTCCAGGTCGGCACCATCGGCCTGATCAAGGCGATCGACCGCTTCGACTGCGAACGGGGCGTGGAGTTCCCGACGTTCGCGATGCCGACGGTCGTGGGCGAGATCAAGCGGTTCTTCCGCGACACCTCGTGGTCGGTCCGGGTCCCGCGCCGCCTCCAGGAGCTGCGTCTGGCCCTCACCAAGGCCAGCGACGAGCTCTCCCAGAAGCTCGACCGCTCCCCGACGGTCACCGAACTCGCCGCCGTGCTGGGCGTGTCGGAGGAGGACGTCGTCGACGGCCTCGCCGTCGGCAACGCGTACACGGCGTCGTCGCTCGACTCACCCGCCCCCGAGGACGACGGAGGCGAGGGCTCGCTGGCGGACCGCCTCGGCTACGAGGACAGCGCGCTCGAAGGTGTCGAGTACCGCGAGTCCCTCAAGCCGCTGCTCGCCAAACTCCCGCCCCGTGAGCGCCGGATCATCATGCTCCGCTTCTTCGCGAACATGACCCAGTCCCAGATCGGCGAAGAGGTCGGCATCTCCCAGATGCACGTCTCCCGCCTCCTCACCCGCACCCTGGCCCAGCTGCGCGAGGGCCTCATCTCCGACTGAGTCCCCGTCAAGGCACAGGGGACACCACACAGACAGAGCGATGACCGCCGGGATGCCTGTTCGTTCAGGCCATCCCGGCGGTCATCGTGCGTGCCGGTGGCGGGGGCGGAGTACCCGGGTGGGTGCGTGCGGGTGGTGCGTGGCTGCTCGCGCGGTTCCCCGCGCCCTTTGAGGACGCCGGGCGCCGCCATTCCGTCAGGGCGTGCGGGGACCGCGCGACCGGCCACGGACCGACCCGCAGCCTCAAGATCACAGAAACCGGCGGAACGCGTAGGTGGCCGCCGCCCACCGGGCGGGAACCGCTCAGCCCAGCGCCAGCCACACCACCGCAGCGACCACCGCCACCGCCGCGACGATCCCGACGATCAGACCGACGCGGGGTCCGGAGGACGCCGCCTCCGCACGGCCACCCCGCGGGGTCTCGTCAACGAACGCGCGGAACATCTGCGTGCTCCCCGCGGGGTCGTAGTTGCCCTGGGGGCCCTGGTTGTCAGCCATGGCCCGAGACCTTAGCGAATCCGCGAGGTGGCACCCAAGGGGGGTGGGACGGAGCGGCCCCGGCCGCACCGCTCTCCTTTGCCAAGACTTGGGCCGCGCCCGCCCGAATTCGTTTGCCTGCAGCAACCATCCAGTTCTATGGTTGCCCTAAGCAACAAACACGGAGGGGCTCCCATGGCCGAGCGAGCGCAGTACGAGGAGCTGGCCCGCCAGCTCAGCGCCATCGGGGTCGTGAAGCGGGAGATCGCGCGGATGCTGCCGTACGACTGCCCCGGCGGATCGGCGGGAGTCCTCACCCTGCTCGACCGGAACGGCGAGATGCGGATGAGCAGGCTCGCCGAGCTGCTCTCGGTGGACATGTCGGTCACCAGCCGCCATGTCGCGCACGTCGCCGAGCGGGGCTGGATCGAACGCCTCCCCGACCCGGCGGACAGACGCTCGCGCATCCTGCGCCTGACTCCCGAGGGCCGGGCCCTGGTGGCCGAACTCCACCGGCGAACCAGTCGGGTGATGGCCCATCGGCTGAGCGACTGGCCCGACGCGGAGGTCGGCGAACTGGTCCGGCTCCTCGGCCGGCTGCGCCACAGCTTCGACGCGGCCGCCGGCTCCCCTCCGGCCACCTGAAAGACCACCACCACAACCCGTACACCCGCGAAGACCACGTAAGAGAAGGAAGCCCATGGCAACGACCACACCAGCCGGTGTGCGGGCTCACGCCAAGCACGGCCACGGCCCCGCCAGGGGGGCCTCGCACGGCGGCGGCGCTCCGATGACGCACCGGCAGATCATGGAAGCGCTGACCGGACTGCTGCTCGGCATGTTCGTGGCGATCCTGTCGTCGACGATCGTCTCGAACGCCCTGCCCGACATCATCAAGGACCTGGGCGGCGGGCAGAGCGCGTACACCTGGGTCGTGACCGCGTCGCTGCTGGCGATGACCGCGTCCACCCCGCTGTGGGGCAAGCTCGCCGACCTGTTCTCCAAGAAGCTGCTGATCCAGCTGGCGCTCGTCATCTTCGTGCTCGGCTCGGCCGCGGCCGGACTGTCCCAGAACGCCGGGATGCTCATCGGGTTCCGCGCGGTCCAGGGCATCGGCATGGGCGGGCTGTCGTCGCTGGCGCAGATCATCCTCGCCGCGATGATCTCCCCGCGGGAGCGCGGCCGGTACAACGGCTACCTCGGCGCCACGTTCGCGACGGCCATGGTCGGCGGCCCGCTGGTCGGCGGTGTGATCACCGACACCGACTGGCTCGGCTGGCGCTGGTGCTTCTACGTCGGCGTGCCCTTCGCGGTGATCGCCCTGATCGTCCTCCAGCGGACCCTTCACCTGCCCGTCGTCCGGCGCAGGGTCAAGGTCGACTGGGCGGGCGCGTTCCTGATCACCGCCGCGGTCTGCCTGCTGCTGATCTGGGTGACCTTCGCCGGTGACAAGTACGACTGGGTCTCGTGGCAGACGTACGCGATGGTGGGCGGCACGCTGGTGCTGCTCGCGCTCTTCGTCCTCGTCGAGGCGAAGGCGAGCGAGCCGATCATCCCGCTTCGGCTGTTCCGCAACCGGACGATCGCCCTGGCCTCGCTGGCCTCGCTCTTCGTCGGTGTCGCGATGTTCGCGGGCACCATCTTCTTCAGCCAGTACTTCCAGCTCGCCCGCGACAAGTCCCCGACCATGTCCGGCGTCCTGACCATCCCGATGATCGCCGGCCTGTTCGTCTCGTCGACCGTATCCGGTCAGGTCATCACCCGCACCGGCCGCTGGAAGGCCTGGCTGCTCGCCGGCGGTGTGCTGGTGACCGCGGGCCTCGGTCTGCTGGGCACGCTCCGGTACGACACCCCGTACTGGCACGTGGCGGTCTTCATGGCGCTGCTCGGCCTCGGCGTCGGCATGATGATGCAGAACCTGGTGCTGTGCACCCAGAACCAGGTGGCTCCGGGCGACCTGGGCGCCGCGAGCTCCGTCGTCACGTTCTTCCGCTCCCTCGGCGGCGCGATCGGCGTCTCCGCGCTGGGCGCGGTGCTCAGCCACCGGATCACGCACTACGCAAAGGAGGGCCTCGCGGGGCTCGGGGTGTCCGGATCCTCCATGGGCCACGGCGAGATCCCCGACCTGGACGCGCTGCCCGCGCCGATCCGCACCGTCATCGAGAGCTCCTACGGCCACGGTATAGGCGACGTCTTCCTCTACGCCGCGCCCTTCGCCGTCCTCGCGCTGATCTTCTCCGTCTTCATCAAGGAGGTGCCGCTGCGGACCCACGGCGCGCTCGCCCAGGCGGCGGCCGAGGAGGGGACGGAGAGCGCGGCGTCGGCACCGGCCCCGGCTTCGCCCTCTTCGACCACGGCTACTGCGGCTGCGGCTCCTTCGGTTGAGGCTGCGGCCGCGGTGACCGCCGGCTCCGCCCCGGCGCCGGGTGCGGGCGGAGTGGCCGTACGGGGACATGTGCGCGGGGCCGAGGAGGCGCCCGTGCCGGGGGCCGCGGTCACGCTGATCTCGCTCGGGGGCCGGCAGCTCGGCCGTTCCGTCGCAGGCCCTGACGGGGTCTACGCGGTGGACGCGCCCGGCGCCGGATCGTATGTGCTGATCGCCGCCGCCGACGGGTTCCAGCCGCAGGCGTCCACCATCGTCGTGAACGGCGAGCCGGTCGGCCACGACATCCTGCTGAGCGGCACGAGCGGGCTGAACGGTGTGGTGCGGGCCGCCGGGGCCACGCTGGCCGTAAAGGACGCGATGGTCGTGGTGACCGATGTGCGCGGGGACGTGCTGGCCACCGGAACCACCGATGAGCAGGGCGAGTTCGGCTTCGGCGAACTCGTGCCCGGTCCCGTCACGGTCGCGGTGAACGCCACCGGCTTCCGCCCGCGTGCCCTGCCCGTCGAGGTCGGCGGCACCGGCGTCACCCGCGTCGAGATCGACCTGGAGGCCGGGGCCCGGCTCCAGGGGGTGGTACGGGCGCCGGGCGGACCGCTGGCCGACGCCCGCGTGACGCTCGTCGACGCGGCGGGCAACGTCGTCGCCACCGCCACCACCGGTTCGGACGGGGCGTACGCCTTCGCCGACCTGGACGGCGGCGACTACACGGTCATCGCCACCGGGTACCCGCCCGTGGCCACGGCCCTGACGGTCTCCGGCACCGGAATCGACGGCCACGACATCGAACTCGCCCACCCCGGCGAGTAGTTCCCACCCCGGTCGGCGGGGCGGCTGCCGCCCCGCCGACCGGTCGTATCCGAGGAGTGACGCGCACATGGGACTGACCGCGAGGATCCGTACGAGGGACGGCTGGGCCGTGTCGCACGCGGTCGTCACGGTGACCGACAGGGCCGGTACGCAGGTACTGCGGGCCGAGGCCGACGCGGAAGGCGTGGTGCGCGATCCCACCGCGCTCGCCCCCGGCGCGTACACGGTGATCGTCACAGCCGTCGGCTACGGGCCGGTCGCCTCGAGCGCGCTCGTCACGGCGAGCGGCCGGGCGGAGGTCGGCACGGTCACCCTCGCCCGGCTCGGCGGCACCGAACTGCCGCCGCCCGGCCCCTGGACCATCGACCCGGCCCACTCGTCCGTGGCGGCACTCGCCCAGCACCTGGGCATCTCCAGCGTCCACGGCCGCTTCACCGAGTTCTCCGGCTCGATCGAGATCGCCCCGGCACCGGACGAGGGCACCAAGTCCCGTGTGGCGGCGGTGATCCGGGCCGCCTCGATCGACACGGGCAACGGCATGCGGGACGACCATCTGCGGTCCCCGGACTTCCTGGACGTGGAACGCCATCCGGAGATCACCTACGTGTCGACGGGACTCACCCCCGTCGCCCCGGACCGCTGGACGGTCCACGGCGAGCTGACGATGCACGGCGTCGTCCGCCCGGTCGACCTCGACCTCGCGTACCTCGGCACGGGCCCCGACCGGGGGGCGGCACCCGCGCCGCGTTCCGGGCGACGACGGAACTGCGCCGCGAGGACTTCGCGATGAACTACAACCAGGTCCTCCAGGCGGGCCTCACGGCCATCGGTACGACACTGCGGGTGGAACTGGACGTCCAGGCGGTACAGGGGGACAGCCTGCACGGCGGCCAGTAGGCGCCCCCGGCCCTACCCTGTGCGCATGGCACGGAACATCGCGACCAACACCAAGGTCTCCCTCGAAGAGCTCCTCGACTTCGTGCGCCCCCGGCACCGGGCGCTCCTGCTGACCCGTCGGGCCGACGGCGGTCCCCAGGCCTCACCGCTGACCTGCGGGGTCGACGACTCGGGCCGCATCGTGATCTCCACGTACCCCGAGCGCGCCAAGACCCGCAACGCCAAGCGCGACGAGCGGGTCAGCGTGGTCGTCCTCAGCGACGACTGGGACGGCCCCTGGGTCCAGATCGACGGAACAGCCGAGGTCATCGACTCCCCGGAGTCGGTGGAGCCGCTGGTGGAGTACTTCCGCAACATCGCCGGCGAGCACCCGAACTGGGACGAGTACCGCGAGGCGATGGTCAAGCAGGGCAAGTCGATCATCCGGATCACACCGGAGCGCTGGGGCCCGGTGGCCACGGGCGGCTTCCCGGCGCGGCTGGCGCGGGAGGACTGAGCACCGGGCGCCGGGACCCTTGCCCTGCCCCGGTCAGCCGCGTTCCACCATCGCCTCGATACCGGCGACCAGGGTGTCCAGCGCGTAGCCGAAGTCCCGTTCACGCATCTCCTCGACGGTGTCGCCACCGCGGGCCTCCATGAGGTCCGCGGAGTGCCGGACCACCTCGTGGAGTTCGGGGTCGACGGTCACGGCGGTCATGGCGTGCCGGAAGTACTCGTCCTGGGTCATGCCCGCGCTCGCGCAGCGCTGGATGTAGTGGCCCTCGATGGTGCCGAAGCCGTACACGAACTGGAAGACCGCCGCGATCGCCCCGGCCTGGCCGTGCGCCGGCAGCCCCGTCCGGCGGATCACGCGCTGCACGGCCAGGGAGAAGCCCATCGCGTGCGGGCCGATGTTGAGAAAGGTGCCGGCGAGCGGCGACACCCAGGGGTGCCGGACGAGCAGCGCCCGGTACTGCTCGGCGAGCGTGCGGAGTTGGTCCCGCCAGTCCTCGTCGGAGTCCGCCGGGGGCAGCCGCACGTCGCCGAAGGCCCGGTCGAGGGCCAGCTCCAGCAGGTCGTCCTTGGTCTCGACGTACCAGTACACCGACATCGCCGTCACCTGCAGCTCGGCCGCCAGCCGCCGCATCGAGAACTTGGCCAGGCCCTCCGCGTCCAGCAGCCGTACGGCGGTCTCGGTGATCCGCTCCCGGTCCAGCCCCGACGGCTGCCTTCCCCGCCGCGCCCGCGCCTCGTCCTCCAGCCAGACACTGGCCCGACCACGGCCTCCGGCCCGACCGGCAGCCTCCACCATGAGCACCTTCCCAGACCCGACGACGCGGTTTCGTTTCCCGGTGAAGATGCTAGGCGCGCGCCGTTGTTGCGGCGCGCCCGGCGCGGCCTGCGGGGCCGGCGGGGCCGGTGGAGGGCAGCGGGCGCCTTCAGGGGCGCGGGGAACTGCGCGATCAACCCCCACGCACCCGCAGACGCACCCGCACCCGCCGAGCTACTGGGCGCCCCCTGCCTCCCCTTCCCCCTCCCCTTTCTCCGCCCTGCGCAGCAGCCCCGCCGCCACCAACCCCCCTAGCAGCACAGCCAACGCCCCCACCAGCAGACTCGTCTCCAACCCGGAGGAGAACGCGGCCACGATCTCCCGCTTCTCCTCCCCCGACCCCGCCGCCCCCAGCGCTGCGGGCAACGACGTCGCCGCCACCGGGATCAGCGCCGCGAACCGGGAGTTCAGCACTGCGCCCAGCACGGCCACACCCAACCCCGTGCCGAACTCCGCGAGCGTCCCGTTGACGCCGGCCCCCACCCCCGCCTTGGCCGGCGGAATCGCGCTCATGATCGCGTGGGCCATGGCGGGATTGGCGATCGCCGCCCCGGCGCCGATCAGTATCAGTCCGGCCAGCGTGGCACCGTAACCTCCGGGGCCGGTCGCGATGCAGACCAGCCCGCCCGACATCAGCGCCATGCCCAGCACGATCGACGCCGGCACACCGAGCCGGCCCGTCCATCCGGCCGACAGCCCGGAGAAGTTGAGCGCCACGACGACCAGGGCGAGGGGCGCGGTCCTGAGCCCGGCCTCCAGCGCGTCGTACCCGAGGACGAACTGCAGGTGCTGGGTGAGCAGGAACAGCGCCCCGCCCATGCCGAACGTGATGAGGACCGCCCCGGCCACGGCGCCCGTGAACCGGCGGTCACGGAAGAAGTACAGGTCGAGCATCGGGTACGGGACCCGGCTCTCCCAGTACGCGAAGGCCGCGAGCACCACCACGGCGACGGCGGCCGTGGCCAGGACCCGCCCGGAGGTCCAGCCGTGCTCCGGGCCCGAGATGATCGCGTAGACCAGTGAGGTCATCCCGACCGTCGACAGCAGCGCGCCCAGCAGATCGGGCCGGTCGCCCCGCGGGTTCCTGGACTCGGGGACGAGGGCGACGACGGCGACCAGCCCCAGCACGGCGACCGGCAGGTTGATCAGAAAGATCGCGCCCCACGGGAAGTGGCCCAGCATGAATCCGCCGAGGAGCGGGCCGGCCGCGAACCCGAGCGCGTTGACCGCGCTCCAGATGCCGATCGCCTTCGGCTGCTCCTCGGGCGTGAAGATCTGCATGGCGACGGCGAGGGTCGTGGTGAGCAGCAGCGCCCCGCCGACGCCCATCCCCGCCCGGGCGGCGATCAACTGCCCGGTCGATTGGGCGAGTCCGGCCACCAGCGAGCCGATGCCGAACAGCGCGAGCCCCGCGAGCAGCATCCTCTTGCGGCCGTAGCGGTCGGCCGCGCTGCCCGCGGTGAGCAGCAGACCCGACTGCACGAGCGAGTACGCGTTGATCATCCACTGGATGTCGGACGTTCCCGCGCCCAACTCCTCGGTGAGCGAGGGGATCGCCACGTTCAGCACGGTGTTGTCCAGCAGCACGGTGAGTTGCGCGAGACAGATGACGCCGAGGATCAGCCAGCGTCGGGGATGGCCTTGGATGGAGGGGGTGGTGGGGAGGGTGGCGGTCGACATGTTCTACACCGTAGAACGGTTCCTATACACCGTACAACGCAGTTTTTGGGCGGTCGACCAAAGGGTGGTGGGGGGGGGGGGTTTTTTTCCCCCCCCCCCCCCCCCCCCCCCCCCCCCCCCCTCCCTCCCCCCCCCCCCCTCCCCCCCCCCCCCCCCCCCCCCCCCCCCCCCCCCCCCG
>NZ_JBVIDX010000025.1:0-6572 GCF_055572155.1 Streptomyces sp. NPDC030814 | reverse complement strand
GGGGGGGGGGGGGGGGGGGGGAGGTGGTCTAAAGGGGGGAGCGTTTCCAAACCCCAGGCAGCGTGGGTTTTGGGGGGGGGGGGGGGGGGGGGGGGGGGGGGTTTTTCCCCCCCCCCCCCCCCCCACCACCCGACTCATACGGCCGCTGTCGTCACTTCGCCTGCGTCAGGTCGTAGAAGGTCGCGCCGTCGACCGTCACCGACTCGAAGTTCCCCTGGACCCAGGAGCTGATCTGCGAGGAGGTGCCGTTGTTCCCGCCGCCCATGCCGCCACCGCCGCCGGAGATGAAGTAGTGGATCCTTCCTTCCTCCACGTACTTCTTGAACTCCGCGAGGGTCGGGGACGGGTCGGTGCCGTTGAAGCCGCCGATGGCCATGACCGGTTCGCCCGTGGAGAGTTGGTAGCTCGCCGCGTTCTGCGCGCCGATCGCGGCGGCCGCCCAGGTGTAGTCCCCGGCGTTCTTCTCCAGCAGTTCCCGGGCCTCGTCGCCGACGCTCGCGCCGTTGAGCAGACCGCCCATGCCGCCGCCACCGCCGCCCATCCGGCCGCCGTCGCCGGGCTGGGTCCAGCCGTTGCCCTGGCCCTGCGGCTGGGTCTGTGGGGAGCCGTTGCCGTTCTGCTGACCCTGCGGGCCGTTCGGGCCGCCGCCGAAGCCGCCGGTCGGGGGCCGGCCCATCGGACCGTTGCCGTTCTGGCCGTTGGGGCCGCCGCCCTGCTGGTTGTTCTGGCCCTGCCGGCCCGGCATACCGTCGCCACCGGGGCCGCCGCCCATGCCGCCGCCGGGACCACCGCGACCGCCCTGGACGGACGGGCCGGCCGTGATGATCGAGCCCGTGTGGCCCTCGCCCAGCGTGGTGAGGGTGTACGCCGTCGGACCCGCGAGCGCCGTGGCGAAGCTCAGGCCCACGACCGTGAGGGCCAGTTGTCGCCCGAGCCGGGCGATGAAGACCAGGCCGAGCGCGGCGACCAGGCCGCCGACCAGCACGACCCATTTCAGCCAGGGCAGGTAGTCGGAGGAGCGGCTGAGGAGCACATAGCCCCAGACCGCGGTGGCCGTCAGCGCGGCGGCCAGTGTGAGGGAGGCCCAGGGCCTGCCGCGCTCCTGCCGGAGCAGGGCCGCGCCCATACCGGTCAGGGGCGCGATGTAGGGGGCGAGGGCCACGGTGTAGTACTCGTGGAAGATGCCCTGCATGAAGCTGAACACCACCATGGTGATCAGCAGCGAGCCTCCCCAGAGGAGGAACGCGGCGCGGCTGTCGTCGGTGCGCCGCAGCCTGCGGGTGGCCCAGAGCGCGGCGCCGAACAGGATCAGCGCGGCCGGGATCAGCCAGGAGATCTGGCCGCCGATGGTGGAGCCGAACATCCGGTCCCAGCCGGTCTCGCCCCAGTTGCCGCCGCCGTTGCCGCCACCGCCGCCGCCGACGCTGCCCGTCTCCTCGCCGTTGATGCGGCCGAGGCCGTTGTAGCCGAAGGTCAGCTCTAGGAAGGAGTTGTTCTGCGAGCCGCCGATGTACGGGCGGGACGAGGCCGGCCACAGTTCGACGATCGCGACCCACCAGCCGCCGGAGACGACCATCGCGAGCCCGGCGAGCAGCACCTGGCCGACGCGCTTCCTCCAGGTGCCGGGGGCGAAGGCGACATACACGATCGCCAGCACCGGCAGGATCAGGAAGGCCTGGAGGGTCTTGACCAGGAAGGCGAGGCCGACGGCGACACCCGCCCAGACCAGCCACCTCGTCCGCGCCTTCTCCATCGCGCGGAGGGTGCAGTACACCGCGGCGGCCATCAGCAGCGCGAGGGCCGCGTCCGGGTTGTTGAAACGGAACATCAGCGCGGCGACGGGCGTGAGCGCGAACACCGCCATGGTGAGGAAGCCGGCCGTGGCGTCGAAGCGGCGGCGTACGGCCGCCCACAGCAGCCCGGCGGTGGCGACGGCCATCAGGACCTGCGGGAACAGGATCGCGAAGGAGTTCAGGCCGAGGAGCCGTACCGACAGGGCCATCGGCCACAGTGAGGCCGGGGGCTTGTCGACGGTGATGGCGTTGGCCGAGTCCAGGGACCCGAAGAAGAAGGCCTTCCAGGACTGGCTGCCCGCCTGCACGGCCGCCGAGTAGAAGGAGTTGGCGTACCCGGACGCCGTGAGGTTCCAGGTGTAGAGGCCGCCGATCAGCAGCAGCGCGAGGAGGAAGCCGGGGCGCACCCAGCGGTTGTCCTCCGGGCGCCCTCGCCACATCCGCCGGCCGAGGGGCTGCCCCGGCTCACCGGAGCCGGGAGCCGTGGGCGCCCCGGCCGTTTCCGGAACCACTGCTTCCGGTACGCCTGTGCTCGTCATGGGGGGCTCCCAGCCGGGGTCGGCGGGGCTCACACTCCCCTGGTGCTTCGTCGTGTCGGAGTGCGTGGTCATCGTGTGTGCCTCGAATCCTGGTCGTGCGGGCGCACCGGCCGCATCCGCATGGTCGCGTCCCCACGACCCGGTTCCGCGGCGTCACCGGCGCGGAACCGGGTCGTGGGGTACGGGGCGTCCCCGTACGGGGTCGTGGGCGCCGTCGCGTGGTCGGCGCGCCGGGTGGGCGGCGCCGCCGGGCGCTGGGCCGTCGGCTGGAACCGGTCCTGGTGGCCGTACGGGCCGGGCTGCCCCGGTCGTACCGCCGCTGTGGTCGCGTACACGGCCGTGGTGGCCGCGGCCGGGTCGCCGGGCCGGTGCGCGCTGACGACGGTCGAGGCCGCGGACATGCCGCCCTCGCGCCGGTCGGGGAACACCCAGGCCCGGAAGAGCAGGAACCGCAGCACCGTCGCCGCGAGGTTGGCGGCGACGAGGACGGCCAGTTCCGTGGAGTGCGCGGGGTCGCTGGTCGCCGCGTTCAGGGCGACCAGCGAGCCGCTGGTGAGCGTGAGGCCGATGCCGAACACCACCAGGCCCTGCGCCTGGTGCTTGACGGCGCCGCCCCGGCCCCGGACACCGAAGGTGAGGCGCCGGTTGGCCGCCGTGTTGGCGATCGCCGAGAGGAGCAGGGCGAGCGCGTTGGCGGTCTGCGACCCCGCGAGGGTACGGAAGCCGCTGTAGAGGAGCAGGTAGAAGAGGGTGGACAGGCCGCCCACGACGCAGAAGCCGAGAAGCTGGCGGGCGAGGCCGCGCGGTACGTCCTCGATGTCGCGGTCGCGGGGGTCGTCCCCGAAGGGGCGGGCGAGCCGGTCCAGGGCGATCGACCCGGTGGCGAGGGCCTTGCCGACCCGCCATACGCCCTTGAGGTCGTCGGTGGCCGTCTTGACGATGTGGACGGTCGAGTCGGGGTCGTCGACCCAGTCGACCGGCACCTCATGGATCCTGAGGCCGGCGCGCTCGGCGAGCACCAGCATCTCGGTGTCGAAGAACCACCCGGTGTCCTCGACGAGCGGCAGCAGCACCTGCGCCACGTCCCGCCGTATCGCCTTGAACCCGCACTGCGCGTCCGAGAAGCGGGCCTGGAGCGAGCCGCGCAGGATCAGGTTGTACGCGCGGCTGATGAACTCCCGCTTCGGGCCGCGCACCACCCGCGAGGAGCGGGCGAGCCGGGAGCCGATCGCGAGGTCCGAGTGACCGGAGATCAGCGGTGCCACCAGCGGCAGCAGGGCGTTCAGATCGGTGGACAGGTCCACGTCCATGTAGGCGAGGACCGGGGCGTCGGAGGCGGACCAGACGGTGTGCAGGGCCCGCCCGCGCCCTTTCTGCTCCAGCCGGATGGACCTGACCTCCGGGAGCTCCGCCTCCAGCCGCGCGGCCACCTGGGGGGTGGTGTCCGTGGACGCGTTGTCCGCGATCGTGATGCGGAACGCGTACGGGAAGGTCCGCGCGAGATGCTCGTGCAGTCTGCGGACGCACGGCTGGAGGTCCTTCTCCTCGTTGTGGACGGGGATCACTACGTCCAGGACAGTCGTACCGGCGTCTGTGGCCGGGAGGTGCTCCCGCGCCGGCAGGGTGCCGGGAGAAGAGTCGGTTCGCATGACCCGTACATTCGCGACCCGCCCTGTTATGCCCGTGTGCTGACGCTGTGCTGTGCCTGTGAGTCCGGCTGCCGGGGTGTCACGTCGACGGCGTCCTGGTCAGCACCGTGGTCCAGGTCGTCGAACTGCCAGTTGGCGGCGTCGTCGAGCAGGGCTCCGGCCCCGCCGAGGACGGGCAGGTGCACGGTGAACACGGTCCTGCCGGGCACGCTGTCGACGGTCACGGCCCCGCCGTGCGCGTCGGCCACGGCCTGCACGATGGCGAGCCCGAGGCCGGTCGAGCCGGACGCCCTGGACCGCGAGGAGTCCCCGCGCGCGAACCGCTCGAAGACATGCGGCAGCAGTCCCTCGGGGATGCCCTGCCCGTCGTCCTCGACGTCCACGCACATCCACGGCCCGCGCCGCTGCACCCGCGCGGTGACCGTGGTCCCGGGCGGTGTGTGCGTACGTGCGTTCGCCAACAGGTTGACGAGGACCTGTTGGAGCCGTGCCGCGTCCGCCGACACCAGGGCCGGCGCGTCCGGCAGGTCGAGCCGCCATGTGTGGCTCCGTCCGGCCGCCCGCGCGTCGCTGACGGTGTCCACGACCAGCGGGATCAGATCGGTCCGCTCGAACTGCAGCGGCCGGCCGGCGTCGAGCCGCGCCAGCAGCAGCAGATCCTCGACGAGCAGCGTCATCCGCCCGGACTCGGACTCGATCCGCCCCAGCGCGTGCCGGGTGTCGGGCCCGATCTCCTCCCGGCCGCGCCGGGTCAGCTCGGCGTAGCCACGGATGGACGCGAGCGGGGTCCGCAGCTCGTGACTGGCGTCCGCCACGAACTGCCGTACGCGTGTCTCGCTCTCCTGCCGCGAGTGCAGCGCGCCGTGGATGTGGTCGAGCATCCGGTTCAGCGCGGCCCCGACCTGCCCGACCTCGGTGTGCGGGTCGGTCTCGGACTCGGGCACGCGTTCGTTGAGAGTGACCTCGCCGGTGTGCAGCGGCAGTTCGGAGACCCGGGTCGCGGTGGCCGCCACCTTGCGCAGGGGCCGCAGGGCCACACCGACCAGCGCGGACCCGGCGACACCGGCGGCGACGAGTCCGGCGCCGGTGACGCTGAGCTCGACGATGATCAAGGTGTCGAGGGTGCCGGTGACCTCGGCGGTCGGCAGGGCGACGTAGAAGTTGCCCCGGCCCCCCTCGTCGTACTGCACCCGGTACTCCCCGAGGCCGGGGATGTCGACGTCGTGGGTTCCGGTCCTCGGCACCTTGCTGAGAGCGGCGGTCTGTTCGTCGTCGAGGAGCTTGGGCGTCATGCCCTCGAAGCCCTCGCTGTCGGAGTTCTTCTCCTTGGCGACGACCGCGTCGGTGATCCGGCCGGTACCGCTGACTTTCGCGACGACGGTGTTCGCCTCGGTACCGCCCTTGGTGACGAACCCGAACGGTTCGTCCGGCAGGGGTCCGCCGCCCATGCCGCCGCCCACCGGCCTCGCCGGCCCGCCGGCAGCACGCCGGGCGATCTCCTCGACCTGGTCGTTCAGCTGCTTGTCCAGGTGCCGGCCGAGCACGACCGTGGTCACCGTCCCGATCACCGCGCACACCACCGCGATCAACGCCACCGCGGAGACGACGAGTCGCGTACGCAGCGTGCGCGGCTGCCCCTTCCCTCGTCCCGGCCTGAGCCGCGACCGCCACTGCGTACGCGTTCGTCGTCGCCCGCTCATGACGCCGCGGGCTTGATCAGGTAGCCGGCCCCCCGCCGGGTGTGGATCATCGGCTCGCGCCCGGCGTCGATCTTCCGCCGCAGATAGGAGATGTACAGCTCGACCACGTTCGCCTGGCCGCCGAAGTCGTACGACCACACCCGGTCGAGGATCTGCGCCTTGCTGAGCACCCGCCGCGGGTTCCGCATCAGGAACCGCAGCAGCTCGAACTCGGTGGCGGTGAGGTGGATGTTGTCGCCGCCGCGTGACACCTCGTGGCTGTCCTCGTCGAGCATGAGGTCACCGACGACGAGCACCGAGTCGGAGCGCCGGTCGGCGGCGCCCGAGCGCCGGATGAGGCCCCGCAGCCGGGCGACGACCTCCTCCAGGCTGAACGGCTTGGTGACGTAGTCGTCGCCGCCGGCGGTGAGTCCGGCGATCCGGTCCTCGACGGCGTCCTTCGCGGTGAGGAAGAGGACCGGCACGTCGGGCAGCTCACGCCGCAGCCGCCCGAGGACGGTCAGCCCGTCCATGTCCGGAAGCATCATGTCCAGGACGACGGCGTCGGGCCGGAAGTCGCGCGCGGTCTGGAGGGCACCCGTGCCGTCCCCCGCACTGCGGATCTGCCATCCCTCATAGCGAAGAGCCATGGCCAGCAGCTCGCTGATCGACAGCTCGTCGTCCACCACAAGCACTCGGACGGGGCTCCCGTCCGGCCTCAGCAGTTCGGTGCGCCCCTGGGGCGAGGTCGTGGTCATGCTGAACACCTTGTCGGGGTCCTCTGAGAACACCCTTTCCGGAACCTGTGATTTTCCTGAGAAGCTGTTGTCTTTCCGGAGGTGATCGACGCGTTTCCGCTGGTCGGGGATAGGAGTGGTGGTTCCGTGGGAGTGGTGGCCTGTCGGGTCGTCG
>NZ_JBVIDX010000024.1:0-124050 GCF_055572155.1 Streptomyces sp. NPDC030814 | reverse complement strand
GTCGGGCTTGCGGAGCGGCCGACCGCCGATCAGCCCTGGCAGACCTTTCGGGGGCGCGGGGAACGGCGCGACGAGCCCCCACCCACCCGCACCCGATACGCAACCTTTCCCATCCCCTTCGCGATGTCGGGCTTGCGGAGCGGCCGACCGCCGATCAGCCCTGGCAGACCTTTCGGGGGCGCGGGGAACGGCGCGACGAGCCCCCACCCACCCGCACCCGGCATACAACCGCCCCCCTCCGGCCCCCACCCCCACCCCCGCCCCCACTCGGCCGCACTGAACCGGCGCCCAGCCAGCGGAGCTCTTACGCTCGGGTCATGTCAGACGCCCACGCCGCCCGCCGATCCCGGCTGAGAGAGCGCTGCCAGGCGAGCGGCAGCGCCACCGCGCTCGTGACCCGCCCGGCCAACGTGCGGTACCTCACGGGCGCGGTCCCCCGCGGCGCCGTCCTCCTGCTCGGCGCAGGCGAGGACGTCCTCCTCTGCGGCGCAGCCCCGAGGGGCGACAGCGCCGAGGGACGGCTCGACGAAGCCGTACGCGTCCACCTGCTGCCGAAGCCCGGCAGCGACCCGGCGGTCGCCGCCGCCGACCTCGTCACAGCCGACGGCGCCGAGTCCCTCGCTGTGGAGGAACACCACCTCACCGTGGCCCGGCACCGCGCCATCCGCGCGGTCGCACCCAGGCTGCGGCTCGACGATCTCGGCGGCGCGGTCGAACAGCTGAGGGTCGTCAAGGACGAGGAGGAGATCTCCTGCCTGCGGATCGGCGCCGAGATCGTCGACCAGGCCCTGGGCGAACTCCTGGAATCGATCCTCGTGGGCCGCACCGAACGGCACCTCGCCCTCGAACTGGAACGCCGGCTCGTCGACCACGGCGCCGACGGTCCGGCCTTCACCACCTCCGTCGCCACCGGCCCGAACTCCGGCCGGCGCGGCCACCTCCCCACCGATCGACGCGTCGAGGAGGGCGACTTCCTCTCCGTCTGCCTCGGCGCCGTCTACCGCGGCTACCGCTGCGAGATCGGCCGCACCTTCGTCATCGGGACCTCGCCCGCCGACTGGCAGATCGAGCTCTACGACCTCGTCTTCGCAGCCCAGCGGGCGGGCCGCGAGAGCCTGGCCCCCGGCGCCGCCTACCGCGCCGTCGACCGCGCAGCCCGCCATGTACTGGACTCCGCGGGTCACGGCGCGGACCTCCCGGTACTGATGGGGCACGGTGTGGGACTCGAAATCGACGAGGACCCGCAGTTGGCCCCCGCGGCCATGGGTAAACTGGACGCTTGCGTGCCGGTCACCGTCGAACCGGGGGTCCACCTCCCGGGCCGGGGCGGTGTCCGGATCGATGACACGCTCGTCGTACGCCCCGAGGCGGACGGCGGACCCGAGCTACTCACCATCACGACCAAGGAGCTGCTCGCGCTCTAGCCCTTGAGCTGCGCGCGTGCCCCGGGGTCGTCCACGTAAGTCCAGGAGATTGAAGCAACCGTGGCTTCCACGAACGACCTCAAGAACGGCATGGTGCTCAAGCTCGAAGGCGGCCAGCTCTGGTCCGTCGTCGAGTTCCAGCACGTCAAGCCCGGCAAGGGCCCGGCCTTCGTGCGCACCAAGCTCAAGAACGTGCTCTCCGGGAAGGTCGTCGACAAGACCTTCAACGCCGGCGTGAAGGTCGAGACGGCCACCGTCGACAAGCGCGACATGCAGTTCTCCTACATGGACGGCGAGTACTTCGTCTTCATGGACATGGAGACCTACGACCAGCTGATGGTCGACCGCAAGGCCGTCGGTGACGCCGCCAACTTCCTGATCGAGGGCTTCACGGCCACCGTCGCGCAGCACGAGGGCGAGGTGCTCTTCGTCGAGCTGCCGGCCGCCGTCGAGCTCGTCATCCAGGAGACCGAGCCCGGCGTCCAGGGTGACCGCTCCACCGGTGGCACCAAGCCCGCCACCCTGGAGACCGGTCACCAGATCCAGGTGCCGCTCTTCATCACCACCGGTGAGAAGATCAAGGTCGACACCCGCACGAGCGACTACCTCGGTCGGGTGAACAGCTAACCGTGGCTGCCCGTAACACGGCCCGCAAGCGCGCCTTCCAGATCCTCTTCGAGGGCGACCAGCGCGGGGCCGACGTCCTGACCGTCCTCGCGGACTGGATCCGGCACTCCCGGTCCGACACCCGGCAGCCGCCGGTCAGCGAGTACACGATGCAGCTGGTCGAGGGGTACTCCGAGCACGCCAAGCCGATCGACGAGCTGATCGCGCAGTACTCGGTGGGCTGGACCCTCGACCGGATGCCGGTCGTGGACCGCAACATCCTGCGGCTCGGCGCGTACGAGCTGATCTGGGTGGACGAGACTCCGGACGCGGTGGTGCTCGACGAGATGGTGCAGCTGGCGAAGGAGTTCTCCACGGACGACTCCCCGTCGTTCGTGAACGGACTGCTGGGGCGCCTGAAGGACCTCAAGCCGTCGCTCCGCAGGGAAGCCGAATAGGGCAGCGCCCCGGGGAGGCTGTCGTGCGATGCCGGCCGCGGTTGTTCGTCGCTGGTCGCTCAGCCCCCGGCCCCCCTGCAGCACATGGGCGGGCCCGCGGCCCCGTGGCTGCGGGCCCGCGTGACGTCTCTGTAGAGACAAACCGCCGGGGTGGCCCGAACCAGAAGGTTCCGGCCACCCCGGCGGCACGTTTCTGCTGAGCCCCGGCCGAGGGGTCAGCTGTCCTCGTGGGAGACGGCGCGACGCGCGTCCGCGTCCAGGACGCCCCAGGAGATCAGCTGCTCGGTGAGGACCGAGGGGGACTGGTCGTAGATGACGGCGAGTGTGCGCAGGTCGTCCTGGCGGATGGAGAGCACCTTGCCGTTGTAGTCACCGCGCTGGGACTGGATCGTCGCGGCGTACCGCTGGAGCGGGCCCGCCTTCTCGGCCGGCACATTGGCCAGACGCTCCAGGTCCAGGACGAGCTTCGGCGGCGGCTCGGCGGCGCCACCGGGGGTCGTGCCGGGAAGCAGCTCCTGCACAGGGACCCCATAGAAATCCGCCAGCTCCGCAAGGCGCTGCACGGTGACGGCGCGGTCGCCGCGCTCGTACGAACCGACCACGACCGCCTTCCAGCGTCCCTGGGACTTCTCCTCGACACCGTGGAGGGAAAGGCCCTGCTGGGTGCGGATGGCCCGGAGCTTGGCCCCGAGCTGTTTGGCGTATTCGCTGGACATATAGCTCCCCGGACGAAGGCTGGTGACTCACTGTGAGGTTACGCAGCGTGACTCTGCCCCGTCAAGCCGAATGGTCCGGACCGACTCTTCCGCGGCAAACGCTGTCCATTGGGCCAGGGGGGTGATCAGGGGCGTTGCCGGGGCCTGCTACCGTTGATGGCGCAATTCCGACGTCCTTTAAGGTCCGTCCCGTGAGGCGGAGAAGGAGGTCCGTTTCGTATGGACACGCAGGAAAATCCGCAACAGGATCCGCAGCCGTCCGATGCCAGGCCCGTCCTCGAGGCCCCCGACATCGCACGCGTACTGACCCGCATCGCCCACGAGATCGTCGAACGCGCCAAGGGCGCCGACGACGTGGTGCTCCTCGGCATCCCCACCCGGGGTGTCTTCCTCGCCCGGCGGCTCGCCGACAAGCTGGCCGAGATCACCGACCGCAAGATCCCGGTCGGCTCGCTCGACATCACCATGTACCGCGACGACCTGCGTATGCATCCGCCGCGTGCGCTGGCCCGCACGGAGATCCCCGGTGACGGGATCGACGGCCGTCTCGTCGTCCTCGTCGACGACGTCCTCTTCTCCGGCCGCACGATCCGCGCCGCGCTCGACGCGCTGAACGACATCGGCCGCCCGCGCGCCGTCCAGCTCGCGGTCCTCGTCGACCGCGGCCACCGCGAACTGCCCATCCGCGCCGACTACGTCGGCAAGAACCTCCCCACGTCGCTGCGGGAGACGGTCAAGGTCCAGCTCGCCGAGGAGGACGGTCGGGACACCGTGCTGCTCGGTGCGAAGCAGACCGCCCGGGGCGCGCAGCACTAGCGACCGCCCGGCGTACGGCGCTGCCGTGCGCCCATGCGTCGCGCGTTCGCGCGCCCGCCCGCCCGGCCGGCTGTGCCCGGCCGGTCGGGCCTCGCCTCCCGACACCGAACTGCCTTACGGAGCCTGACAGATGCAGCGTCATCTCATCTCGGCCGCCGACCTCACCCGCGACGACGCCGTCCTCATCCTCGACACCGCCGAGGAGATGGCCCGGGTCGCCGACCGGCCGATCAAGAAGCTGCCGACCCTGCGCGGCCGCACGATCGTCAACCTCTTCTTCGAGGACTCCACCCGCACCCGGATCTCCTTCGAGGCCGCCGAGAAGCGCCTCTCCGCGGACGTCATCAACTTCTCCGCCAAGGGATCGAGCGTGTCCAAGGGCGAGTCCCTCAAGGACACCGCCCAGACCCTCGAAGCCATGGGTGTCGACGCCGTCGTCATCCGCCACGGTGCCTCCGGAGCCCCGTACCGGCTCGCGAACTCCGGCTGGATCGACGCCGCCGTCATCAACGCGGGCGACGGCACCCACCAGCACCCCACCCAGGCCCTGCTCGACGCCTTCACCATGCGCCGCCGGCTCGTCGGCAGGGACGCCGGCCTCGGCCAGGACCTGTCCGGCAAGCGCATCACGATCGTCGGCGACGTCCTGCACAGCCGGGTCGCCCGCTCCAACGTCGACCTGCTGCACACCCTCGGCGCCGAGGTCACCCTCGTCGCCCCACCCACCCTGCTGCCGGTCGGCATCGAGACCTGGCCCTGCGAGGTGTCGTACGACCTCGACAGCACGCTGCCGAAGGCCGACGCCGTGATGATGCTGCGCGTGCAGCGCGAGCGCATGCACGCCGCGTTCTTCCCCACCGAGCGCGAGTACTCGCGGCGCTACGGGCTCGACGGCGACCGTATGGCGCGGATGCCCGAGCACGCCATCGTGATGCACCCCGGCCCGATGGTCCGCGGTATGGAGATCACCGCCGAGGTCGCCGACTCCGACCGCTGCACCGTCGTCGAGCAGGTCGCCAACGGCGTCTCCATCCGCATGGCCGTCCTGTACCTGCTGCTCGGGGGCAATGAGCCCGCCGTCACCCACACCCGCCCGCCCGTCGCCCACCACCACCCTTCCAACGAGCGCTCCGCGCACACCCCTTTCGCGGCCGAGGAGAAGTAAGACAGATGAGCAAGATCCTGATCCGTGGTGCGAAGGTGCTCGGCGGCGAGCCGCAGGACGTGCTGATCGACGGCGAGACCATCGCCGAGGTGGGCGTCGGCCTGTCCGCCGACGGCGCCGACGTCGTCGAGGCCGGGGGCAAGGTGCTCCTGCCGGGCCTGGTCGACCTCCACACCCATCTGCGCGAGCCGGGTCGCGAGGACTCCGAGACGGTCCTCACGGGCACCCGCGCGGCCGCCTCCGGCGGCTACACCGCCGTGTTCGCCATGGCCAACACCTTCCCGGTCGCCGACACCGCCGGTGTGGTCGAGCAGGTCTACCGGCTCGGCCAGGAGCACGGCTACTGCGACGTCCAGCCCATCGGCGCCGTCACCGTCGGTCTCGAGGGCCAGAAGCTCGCCGAGCTGGGCGCCATGCACGAGTCGGCCGCCGGCGTCACCGTCTTCTCCGACGACGGCAAGTGCGTGCACGACGCGGTGATCATGCGCCGCGCCCTGGAGTACGTGAAGGCCTTCGGCGGAGTCGTCGCCCAGCACGCCCAGGAACCGCGGCTCACCGAGGGCGCCCAGATGAACGAGGGCGTCGTCTCGGCCGAGCTGGGGCTCGGCGGCTGGCCCGCGGTGGCCGAGGAGTCGATCATCGCCCGGGACGTCCTGCTCGCCGAGCACGTCGGGTCCCGCGTCCACATCTGCCACCTGTCGACCGCAGGGTCCGTCGAGATCGTCCGCTGGGCCAAGTCCCGCGGCATCGACGTCACCGCCGAGGTCACCCCGCACCACCTCCTCCTCACCGACGAACTGGTGCGCACGTACAACCCGGTCTACAAGGTCAACCCGCCGCTGCGCACCGAGCGCGACGTGCTGGCGCTGCGCGAGGCCCTCGCCGACGGCACGATCGACATCGTCGCCACCGACCACGCCCCCCACCCGCACGAGGACAAGGACTGCGAGTGGGCCGCGGCCGCCATGGGCATGGTCGGCCTGGAGACCGCCCTGTCGGTGGTCCAGGAGACGATGGTCGACACCGGGCTGCTCGACTGGGCGGGCGTCGCGGACCGCATGTCGTTCAAGCCCGCTCGGATCGGGCAGGCCGCCGGTCACGGCCGTCCCGTCTCGGCAGGTGAGCCCGCCAACCTCACGCTCGTCGACACGGCATACCGTGGTGCGGTGGACCCCGCGGGCTTCGCCTCGCGCAGCCGCAACACCCCGTACCAGGGCCGCGAGCTGCCGGGCCGTGTCACGCACACGTGGCTGCGGGGCAAGGCCACGCTCGTCGACGGGAAGCTCACGTGACACCTGTAATTCTGCTGGCCGCGCAGAAGGAATCGGCCGAGGTCACCAACTGGGCCGGACGCATCGGCTGGGTCGTCGGACTCGCCCTCTTCGTCGCCCTCGTCTACTGGCTGATGCGCGAGGGCTGGAAGTGGCGCGGCACCCTCCAGAGCGACCTGCCGGAACTCCCCACCGCGCCGGAGGAGCCGGGTGAGGCCAGACTGACGATGAGCGGCCGCTACCACGGCTCCACCACCGCCGGGCAGTGGCTCGACCGCATCGTGGCGCACGGCCTGGGCACCCGCAGCCGGGTCGAGCTCACCCTGACGGACGCGGGCCTGGACGTCGTACGGCCCGGAGCGACGGACTTCTTCGTCCCCCGCGAGGCGCTGCGCGAAGCCCGGCTCGACAAGGGCATCGCCGGCAAGGTCCTCACCGAGGGCGGACTGCTCGTCGTCACCTGGACGCACGGCGACAAGCTGCTCGACTCCGGGTTCCGCTCCGACCACGCAGCCGAACACAACGAGTGGGTCGAGACCCTGAACCAGATGATCAAGAAGACGGAAACGGAAGGCGCACGATGACGACCTCCACTAGGGGAGCCACCAAGGTTCCCGCGGTACTCGTCCTGGAGGACGGCCGGATGTTCCGCGGCCGCGCCTACGGGGCCGTGGGGGTGACCTTCGGCGAGGCCGTGTTCTCCACCGGTATGACCGGCTACCAGGAGACCCTCACCGACCCGTCGTACCACCGCCAGGTCGTCGTGATGACCGCCCCCCATGTCGGCAACACCGGTGTCAACGACGAGGACCCCGAGTCCAAGCGGATCTGGGTCGCGGGCTACGTCGTACGCGACCCCGCGCGCGTGCCCTCCAACTGGCGCTCCCGGCGCACCCTCGACGAGGAGCTCGCCCAGCAGGGCGTCGTCGGCATCAGCGGCGTCGACACCCGCGCCCTCACCCGCCACCTGCGCGAACGCGGCGCTATGCGCGTCGGCATCTTCTCCGGCAACGCCCTGCCCGACGAGGGCACCATGCTCACCGAGGTCCGCCAGGCCCCCGAGATGAAGGGCGCCGACCTCTCCGCGGAGGTCGCCACCAAGGAGCCGTACGTCGTCCCCGCGATCGGTGAGAAGAAGTTCACCGTCGCCGCCGTCGACCTCGGCATCAAGGGCATGACCCCGCACCGCATGGCCGAGCGCGGTATCGAAGTGCACGTACTGCCCGCCACGGCGACCGCCGAGGAGGTGTACGCCGTGAACCCCGACGGCGTCTTCTTCTCCAACGGCCCCGGCGACCCGGCCACCGCCGACCACCCGGTGTCCGTCATGCAGACGGTCCTCGAGCGCGGAACCCCGCTGTTCGGCATCTGCTTCGGCAACCAGATCCTCGGCCGCGCCCTCGGCTTCGGCACCTACAAGCTGAAGTACGGCCACCGCGGCATCAACCAGCCGGTGCAGGACCGCACGACCGGCAAGGTCGAGGTCACCGCGCACAACCACGGCTTCGCCGTCGACGCCCCGCTCGACAAGGTCTCCGAGACCCCCTACGGCCGCGCCGAGGTCTCCCACGTCTGCCTCAACGACAACGTGGTGGAGGGACTCCAGCTCCTCGACCGCCCGGCCTTCAGCGTCCAGTACCACCCCGAAGCGGCAGCCGGCCCGCACGACGCCGCCTACCTGTTCGACCGCTTCGTATCCCTGATGGAGGGCCAGCGTGCCTAAGCGCACCGATATCCAGTCCGTCCTGGTCATCGGCTCCGGCCCGATCGTCATCGGCCAGGCCGCCGAGTTCGACTACTCCGGCACCCAGGCGTGCCGGGTCCTGAAGGCCGAGGGCCTGCGCGTCGTCCTGGTGAACTCCAACCCGGCGACGATCATGACCGACCCGGAGATCGCCGACGCCACCTACGTCGAGCCGATCACCCCCGAGTTCGTCGAGAAGATCATCGCCAAGGAGCGCCCCGACGCACTGCTGCCGACCCTCGGCGGCCAGACCGCGCTCAACACCGCCATCTCGCTCCACGACAACGGCGTCCTGGAGAAGTACGGCGTCGAGCTGATCGGCGCCAAGGTCGAGGCGATCCACAAGGGCGAGGACCGCGACCAGTTCAAGCTGGTCGTCGAAGCCGTCAACGCCAAGATCGGCCACGGCGAGTCCGCCCGCTCGGTCATCTGCCACTCCATGGACGACGTCCTCCAGGGCGTGGAGACACTCGGCGGCTACCCCGTCGTCGTCCGCCCGTCCTTCACCATGGGCGGCGCCGGCTCCGGCTTCGCCCACGACGAGGAGGAGCTGCGCCGTATCGCGGGCCAGGGTCTCACTCTCTCCCCGACCACCGAGGTGCTCCTGGAGGAGTCCATCCTCGGCTGGAAGGAGTACGAGCTGGAGCTGATGCGCGACAAGCACGACAACGTCGTGGTCGTCTGCTCCATCGAGAACTTCGACCCCATGGGCGTGCACACCGGCGACTCGATCACGGTCGCGCCCGCGATGACGCTGACCGACCGCGAGTACCAGGTGCTGCGTGACGTCGGTATCGCGATCATCCGCGAGGTCGGCGTCGACACCGGCGGCTGCAACATCCAGTTCGCCGTGAACCCCGAGGACGGCCGGGTCATCGTCATCGAGATGAACCCGCGCGTCTCCCGCTCGTCCGCCCTCGCCTCCAAGGCGACCGGCTTCCCGATCGCCAAGATCGCCGCGAAGCTCGCCGTCGGCTACACGCTGGACGAGATCCCCAACGACATCACCGAGCAGACCCCGGCCTCCTTCGAGCCGACGCTCGACTACGTCGTCGTGAAGGCCCCGCGCTTCGCCTTCGAGAAGTTCCCCTCCGCCGACTCCTCGCTCACCACGACCATGAAGTCGGTCGGCGAGGCCATGGCGATCGGCCGCAACTTCACCGAGGCGCTGCAGAAGGCACTGCGCTCGCTGGAGAAGAAGGGCAGCCAGTTCGCCTTCGTCGGCGATCCCGGCGACAAGGCGGAGCTGCTGCGCGAGGCGGTCCGCCCGACCGACGGGCGCATCAACACCGTCATGCAGGCCATCCGCGCCGGCGCCACCCAGGAGGAGGTCTTCGAGTCCACGAAGATCGACCCCTGGTTCGTCGACCAGCTCTTCCTCATCAAGGAGATCGCGGACGAGCTGGCAGCCGCCGACAAGCTCGACCCCGACCTCCTCGCCGAGGCCAAGCGGCACGGCTTCTCCGACCAGCAGATCGGCGAGATCCGTGGCCTGCGCGAGGACGTCGTGCGCGAGGTCCGGCACGCGCTGGGCGTACGCCCGGTGTACAAGACGGTCGACACCTGCGCCGCCGAGTTCGCCGCGAGGACCCCGTACTTCTACTCCTCCTACGACGAGGAGAGCGAGGTCGCTCCCCGCGAGAAGCCGGCCGTCATCATCCTGGGTTCCGGCCCCAACCGCATCGGCCAGGGCATCGAGTTCGACTACTCCTGCGTCCACGCCTCCTTCGCGCTCAGCGACGCGGGCTACGAGACCGTGATGGTCAACTGCAACCCGGAGACCGTCTCCACCGACTACGACACCTCCGACCGTCTGTACTTCGAGCCGCTCACGCTCGAGGACGTGCTGGAGATCGTGCACGCCGAGTCGCTGGCCGGCCCGATCGCGGGCGTCGTCGTCCAGCTCGGCGGCCAGACCCCGCTGGGCCTGTCGCAGGCGCTCAAGGACAACGGCGTGCCGGTCGTGGGCACCTCCCCGGAGGCCATCCACGCCGCCGAGGACCGCGGAGCCTTCGGCCAGGTCCTCGCCGAGGCCGGCCTCCCGGC
Source organism: Streptomyces sp. NPDC030814 (assembly GCF_055572155.1). NCBI lineage: Bacteria > Bacillati > Actinomycetota > Actinomycetes > Kitasatosporales > Streptomycetaceae > Streptomyces > Streptomyces sp. NPDC030814. Next base: position 113,804 of record NZ_JBVIDX010000024.1, on the reverse strand, counting down.
CCCGAAGCACGGCACGGCGACCACCTTCGCGGGCGCCAAGGCCATCGCCGACGAGATCGGCTACCCGGTCCTCGTCCGGCCGTCCTACGTCCTCGGCGGACGCGGCATGGAGATCGTCTACGACGAGGCGCGCCTGGAGGCGTACATCGCCGAGTCGACCGAGATCAGCCCCTCCCGGCCCGTCCTCGTCGACCGGTTCCTCGACGACGCGATCGAGATCGACGTCGACGCCCTCTACGACGGCGAGGAGCTGTACCTGGGCGGCGTCATGGAGCACATCGAGGAGGCCGGCATCCACTCCGGCGACTCGGCGTGCGCCCTGCCCCCGATCACCCTCGGCGGGTTCGACATCAAGCGCCTGCGGGCCTCCACCGAGGCCATCGCCAAGGGCGTCGGTGTGCGCGGCCTGATCAACATCCAGTTCGCGATGGCCGGCGACATCCTCTACGTCCTGGAGGCCAACCCGCGCGCCTCCCGCACCGTCCCCTTCACCTCGAAGGCGACGGCGGTGCCGCTGGCCAAGGCCGCCGCCCGGATCTCGCTGGGCGCGACCATCGCCGAGCTGCGCGAGGAGGGGCTGCTGCCGAAGAACGGCGACGGCGGCGAGCTGCCGCTGGACGCGCCGATCTCCGTCAAGGAGGCCGTCATGCCGTGGTCGCGCTTCCGCGACATCCACGGGCGCGGCGTCGACACGGTCCTCGGCCCGGAGATGCGCTCCACCGGCGAGGTCATGGGCATCGACTCCGTCTTCGGCACGGCGTACGCCAAGTCGCAGGCCGGCGCCTACGGCCCGCTGCCCACCAAGGGCCGCGCGTTCATCTCCGTCGCCAACCGGGACAAGCGCTCGATGATCTTCCCGGCGCGCGAGCTGGTCGCCCACGGCTTCGAGCTGCTCGCCACCTCCGGCACCGCCGAGGTGCTCAAGCGGAACGGCATCAACGCCACCGTCGTCCGCAAGCAGTCCGAGGGCACCGGTCCGAACGGCGAGAAGACCATCGTCCAGCTCATCCACGACGGCGAGGTCGACCTCATCGTCAACACCCCGTACGGCACCGGCGGCCGCCTCGACGGCTACGACATCCGTACGGCCGCCGTGGCCCGGTCGGTGCCGTGCCTGACGACGGTCCAGGCGCTCGCCGCGGCCGTCCAGGGCATCGACGCGCTCAACCACGGCGACGTCGGGGTGCGCTCGCTCCAGGAACACGCCGAACACCTGATGGCGGCCCGCGACTAGCAGCCCTGAGGGGGACACCGGAAACGGTGTCCCCCTCTTCATGAGGACACCCGTCATGAGGACGTCCGCCCCCATGAGGACCTGAGGACTTCGAGATGTACAAGCTGTTCTTCCGTCTGGTTTTCACACGGATGGACCCGGAGGAGGCCCACTACCTGGCCTTCCGCTGGATCCGCCTGGCCGCCCGGATCCCCGTGCTCCGCACGTACCTCGCGGCCGCCCTGGCGCCCCGTTACGAGGAACTGCGCACGGAGGCGTTCGGACTGCGCATGCACGGCCCGTTCGGGCTGGCCGCCGGCTTCGACAAGAACGCCGTCGCCGTCGACGGGATGTCGATGCTGGGCTTCGACCACGTCGAGATCGGCACGGTCACGGGCGAGGCGCAGCCCGGCAACCCCAAGAAGCGGCTCTTCCGCCTGGTCGCCGACCGGGCGCTGATCAACCGCATGGGCTTCAACAACGAGGGCTCCCTGGCGGTCGCCGCCCGTCTGGCCTCCCGCAACCCCGTCTTCAGGACGGTCGTGGGCGTCAACATCGGCAAGACCAAGGTCGTCCCCGAGGAGGAGGCCGCCGCGGACTACGTGAAGTCCACCGAGCGCCTCGCCCCGTACGCCGACTACCTGGTCGTGAACGTGTCCTCGCCCAACACGCCCGGTCTGCGCAACCTCCAGGCCACCGAGGCGCTGCGGCCCCTGCTGACCGCCGTCCGCGAGGCCGCCGACCGCACGGTGCGCAACCGCCGTGTGCCGCTGCTGGTGAAGATCGCCCCGGACCTCGCCGACGAGGACATCGACGCCGTCGCCGATCTCGCCGTGGAGCTGGGCCTGGACGGGATCATCGCCACGAACACCACCATCGCCCGCGAAGGACTCGGTCTGACCTCCGAACCCTCCCTCGTGAAGGAGACCGGCGGACTCTCCGGTGGGCCCCTGAAGGCGCGTTCCCTGGCGGTCCTGCGCCGCCTCTACGCGCGCGTGGGCGACCGGATCACCCTGGTGGGCGTCGGCGGCATCGAGAACGCCGAGGACGCCTGGCAGCGCATCCTCGCGGGCGCCACCCTCGTCCAGGGCTACAGCGCCTTCGTCTACGAAGGTCCTTTCTGGGCGCGCGCCGTCCACAAGGGCCTCGCCGCCCGCCTGCGCACCAGCCCGTACGCCACTCTCGCCGACGCTGTCGGCGCCGACGTGAGGAAGAAGACGGCATGACCGAGCCCTTCGGCGCGCGACTGCGCCGCGCCATGGACGATCGAGGCCCGCTCTGCGTGGGGATCGACCCGCACTCCGCCCTGCTCACCGCCTGGGGTCTGAACGACGACATCGCGGGCCTGGAGCGCTTCAGCCGTACGGTCGTCGAGGCGCTGGCGGGCCGGGTGGCGGTCCTCAAGCCGCAGAGCGCGTTCTTCGAGCGGTTCGGCTCGCGCGGTATCGCCGTCCTGGAGAAGTCGGTCGAGGAGGCGCGGGCGGCCGGTGCGCTGGTCGTCATGGACGCCAAGCGCGGCGACATCGGCTCCACCATGGCCGCGTACGCCGAGACCTTTCTGCACAAGGACGCGCCCCTGTTCTCGGACGCCCTGACGGTCTCGCCGTACCTCGGCTACGGATCCCTGAAGCCGGCCGTGGACCTGGCGCGGGAGAGCGGTGCCGGGCTGTTCGTACTGGCGCTGACCTCCAACCCGGAGGGCGGCGAGGTGCAGCACGCCGTGCGCACCGAGGACGCCGCCGGGCGCGACGTCGGGGCGACGATGCTGGCGCACCTGGCGGCCGAGAATGCGGGGGAGGAGCCCCTGGGTTCCTTCGGCGCCGTCGTCGGCGCCACGCTGGGCGACCTCTCGTCGTACGACCTGGAGATCAACGGACCTCTTCTCGCGCCCGGCATCGGGGCGCAGGGGGCCACCCCGTCCGATCTCCCCGCGGTCTTCGGGGCGGCCGTGCGCCATGTGGTCCCCAATGTCAGCCGGGGTGTTCTTCGTCACGGTCCCGACGTCGTCGCGCTGCGTGACGCCTCGGATCGTTTCGCGGACGAGATCAGGGCCGCCGTGGAGGCCTGCTGAGACCTCCGATGAGTGCTCGGGCAGCGCTTACCGGACGGCTTGAGTCTGAATACATTCTCAAATCCGGGGCAGTATGCGGCTTATGTCCGACTCCAGGGAGGCTGACCAGGACTTTTCCGCTGTTCTCGCTGACTCTGACGGAGTTGGCCGCTAGTCTCCGACGAGTGAGGGCACCTCCCACGCCCTCCAGGCAGTAGGGGGAGAACGGGCAAGCGTGTTGCTCGTGCCTCCCCAGGTGTGGGGCGACTAGGTTCCTCACCGGTCCGTATCCGACAGTTCGACATCCGAGGTGACGTAGGCGTGGCTCTTCCGCCCCTTACCCCTGAACAGCGCGCAGCCGCGCTCGAAAAGGCCGCCGCGGCTCGCCGGGAGCGGGCCGAGGTCAAGAATCGACTCAAGCACTCCGGCGCCTCCCTGCACGAGGTCATCAAGCAGGGCCAGGAGAACGACGTCATCGGCAAGATGAAGGTCTCCGCCCTCCTTGAGTCGCTGCCCGGCGTGGGCAAGGTCCGCGCCAAGCAGATCATGGAGCGACTCGGCATCTCCGAGAGCCGTCGTGTGCGCGGCCTCGGCTCCAACCAGATCGCATCCCTGGAGCGTGAGTTCGGCAGCACCGGTTCCTGACCCGGGCACCGCGGGCAGGGAGTCCCGGGCACTCCGGGATTGCTGGAATAATCGCTGCATGGCTGCAACATTCCGGGGGACGACCCCCGAGCCCCCGGACGTACGTCCGCGGCTGACCGTGCTCTCCGGCCCCTCCGGGGTCGGCAAGAGCACGGTCGTCGCCCATATGCGCAAGGCGCACCCCGATGTCTGGCTCTCGGTGTCGGCGACGACCCGCAAGCCCCGTCCCGGCGAGAAGGACGGCGTCCACTATTTCTTCGTCACCGACGACGAGATGGACAAGCTGATCGCCAACGGCGAGCTGCTGGAGTGGGCCGAGTTCGCGGGCAACCGCTACGGCACCCCCCGGGGCGCCGTGCTCGAACGCCTGGAGCGCGGCGAGCCGGTCCTGCTGGAGATCGACCTCCAGGGCGCCCGCCAGGTCCGCGAGACCATGCCCGACGCACAGCTGGTGTTCCTGGCTCCGCCCTCCTGGGACGAGCTGGTGCGCCGACTCACCGGGCGGGGCACCGAACCGCCCGAGGTGATCGAACGCCGCCTGGACGCGGCGAAGGTCGAACTCGCGGCCGAGCCGGAGTTCGACGTCACCCTGGTCAACACCTCCGTCGAGGACGTGGCCCGCGAGCTGCTAGCCTTGATGGACGTTGTGTGATCGTCACTGACCATGCACACTGAATCTTTCCCATCCATCGGAAGGTAGAGCGTGTCCTCTTCCATCTCCGCGCCCGAGGGCATCATCAACCCGCCGATCGACGAGCTCCTCGAGGCCACCGACTCGAAGTACAGCCTCGTGATCTACGCGGCCAAGCGTGCCCGCCAGATCAACGCGTACTACTCGCAGCTCGGCGAGGGCCTCCTCGAGTACGTCGGTCCCCTCGTCGACACGCACGTCCACGAGAAGCCGCTCTCGATCGCCCTGCGCGAGATCAACGCGGGTCTGCTGACGTCCGAGGCCGTCGACGGCCCCGCGTAAGCAGCACAGGAGGTTTCCGCAGCTGGTCATATCTGCGGACCGCAGTAGGTTTTTCCACAGGCCCGGCAGCGCGACTGTCGGGCCTGTGGTGTGTGATGGATGCGTACGCCGACGAGCCGCGGTGTGCGTCGGTCAGGTTCGGGTTCGAGTGCGGGGAGGCCCGGTGGGCAAGCCGAAGGTCGTTCTGGGGGTCAGCGGTGGCATCGCCGCCTACAAGGCGTGTGAGCTGCTGCGCCGGCTGACCGAGTCCGGGCATGACGTGCGGGTCGTGCCGACCGACTCCGCGCTGAACTTCGTCGGCGCCGCCACCTGGTCCGCGCTCTCCGGCAACCCGGTCTCCACCGAGGTCTGGGACGGCGTCCACGAGGTGCCCCACGTCCGCATCGGCCAGGAGGCCGACCTGGTGGTCGTGGCCCCGGCGACGGCCGACATGCTCGCCAAGGCCGCCCACGGCCTTGCGGACGACCTGCTGACGAACACCCTGCTCACCGCTCGCTGTCCCGTCGTCTTCGCCCCGGCGATGCACACCGAGATGTGGGAACACCCGGCCACCCAGGAGAACGTGGCGACGCTGCGCCGCCGCGGAGCCCTCGTCATCGACCCTGCCGTGGGCCGGCTGACCGGCGTCGACACCGGCAAGGGCCGGCTGCCGGACCCCGCCGAGATCTTCGAGGTCTGCCGTCGGGTGCTGGCCCGCGGTGTCGCCGGACCGGACCTCGCCGGACGGCACGTCGTGGTGAGCGCGGGAGGCACCCGCGAGCCCCTCGACCCTGTCCGCTTTCTCGGCAACCGCTCCTCGGGCAAGCAGGGGTACGCCCTCGCCCGTACGGCCGCCGCCCGGGGCGCCCGGGTCACCCTGATCGAGGCGAACACCGGGCTGCCGGACCCGGCGGGCGTGGACATCGTCCGCGTCGGTACGGCGGTCCAGCTGCGCGAGGCGGTGCTCAAGGCGGCGCCGGACGCGGACGTGGTGGTGATGGCGGCCGCCGTCGCGGACTTCCGCCCCGGGACCTACGCCACCGGCAAGATCAAGAAGAAGGACGGCCAGGACCCCGAGCCGGTCGTCCTGGTCCGCAATCCGGACATCCTCGCGGAGATAGCGGCCGACCGCCCCCGCCCGAACCAGCTGATCGTCGGCTTCGCCGCGGAGACCGACGACGTCCTCGCGAACGGCCGTGCCAAGCTGGCGCGCAAGGGATGCGACCTCCTCGTGGTGAACGAGGTGGGGGAGCGCAAGACCTTCGGTTCCGAGGAGAACGAGGCCGTCGTGCTGGGAGCGGACGGGAGTGAGACCGCCGTGCCGTACGGCCCGAAGGAAACACTGGCCGACACGGTATGGGACCTCGTCGTCAACCGCCTGGACTGACTGCTCCATTCGCGCCACGCGCAGTCAGAAGTGGACAACTCAAGGGCGTGGCGACCCTGGCGGACACCGACGGCCATTGGGCAGAATGCACGTGCCGCAGGTCACAGAGCTCCCGAGAGGCGAGACAGGTGGGCCGGTGGTCGAGACCGACCGATAAACTGTTCTTGGACGACGCCGGGCGCAGCCCCCGTCCCGTCCGCCAATGATCAGCCAGCAGCCGCTGCAACCACAGGGAGCGTTGTGTCCCGTCGCCTGTTCACCTCCGAGTCCGTGACCGAGGGTCACCCCGACAAGATCGCTGACCAGATCAGCGATGCCATTCTCGATGCCCTGCTGCGCGAGGACCCCACGTCCCGAGTCGCGGTGGAGACGCTCATCACGACCGGCCTGGTGCATGTGGCCGGCGAGGTCACGACCAAGGCCTACGCGCCGATCGCCCAGCTCGTCCGCGACACGATCCTGGACATCGGTTACGACTCGTCGAAGAAGGGCTTCGACGGAGCGTCCTGTGGTGTGTCGGTGTCGATCGGTTCGCAGTCCCCGGACATCGCGCAGGGCGTCGACACGGCCTACGAGTCCCGGGTCGAGGGCGACGAGGACGAGCTGGACCGCCAGGGCGCCGGTGACCAGGGCCTGATGTTCGGCTACGCGACGGACGAGACGCCGACGCTGATGCCGCTGCCGATCTTCCTGGCGCACCGTCTGTCCAAGCGCCTGTCCGAGGTCCGCAAGAACGGCACCATCCCCTACCTGCGTCCCGACGGCAAGACCCAGGTCACCATCGAGTACGACGGCGACAAGGCGGTCCGCCTCGACACGGTCGTCGTCTCCTCCCAGCACGCCAGCGACATCGACCTGGAGTCCCTGCTCGCCCCCGACATCCGCGAGTTCGTGGTCGAGCCGGAGCTGAAGGCCCTCCTCGACGACGGCATCAAGCTGGACACCGAGGGCTACCGCCTCCTGGTCAACCCGACCGGCCGCTTCGAGATCGGTGGCCCCATGGGCGACGCCGGCCTCACCGGCCGCAAGATCATCATCGACACCTACGGCGGCATGGCCCGCCACGGCGGCGGCGCCTTCTCCGGCAAGGACCCGTCCAAGGTCGACCGTTCCGCCGCGTACGCGATGCGCTGGGTCGCCAAGAACGTGGTCGCCGCGGGCCTCGCCTCCCGCTGCGAGGTCCAGGTCGCCTACGCCATCGGCAAGGCCGAGCCCGTCGGCCTCTTCGTCGAGACCTTCGGCACCGCCAAGATCGGCACGGACAGGATCGAGAAGGCGATCGACGAGGTCTTCGACCTCCGCCCCGCCGCGATCATCCGCGACCTCGACCTGCTCCGCCCGATCTACGGCCAGACCGCCGCGTACGGCCACTTCGGCCGCGAGCTCCCCGACTTCACCTGGGAGCGCACGGACCGCGTGGACGCCCTCCGCGAGGCGGCGGGTCTGTAACGCCCGGAACCCTCCGGTCCTTCACGAGGCCCGGTGTCCCCGAGGGGGCGCCGGGCCTCGGCGTTCTCGCGGTGCTCCCCGCGTGCCGGGCGCCGATCCCGGACGGGCGGGCGCCCCCGGTTGTCAGTGGGGTTTGGGAGAATGCAGGCGTGAGCAGCGAGGACGGGACGAGCGGTGGTGGCGCGGGGGGTGCCGGGCCGGAGCAGCTCGCGCTCATTCGGGAGGCCGTGAAGAAGGCCAAAGCGCCGCGGGCCAAGCCGCGGACGTGGCGGGGGGCCGCCTTGGCGAAGGAGTTGCCGGTCGCCCGGGTGCTCGTCGACAAAGGGGTGCTGCATCTCGACCGGTACTTCGACTACGCGGTGCCCGAGGAGCTGGACGCCGTGGCGCAGCCCGGGGTGCGGGTGCGGGTGCGGTTCGGGGCCGGGGGGCGCAATGTCAGGGAGGGGCGGCGGGAGGGCGGCTCGCTGATCGACGGGTTCCTCGTCGAGCGTGTCGCCGAGTCGGACTACGCGGGGCCGTTGGCCGCGCTGGCGCAGGTCGTGTCGCCCGAGCCGGTGCTGAGCCCGGAGCTGCTGGGGCTCGCTCGGGCGGTGGCGGACCGGTATGCCGGGAGCCTCGCCGATGTGCTGCAGCTGGCCGTTCCGCCGCGACACGGTCGGGCCGAGTCGGCCGAGCTGGGCGGGCCGCCGCCCGCTCCGGCCGCGCCGGAACCGGGGTCCTGGGGAAGATACGCGCGGGGCCCGGAATTCCTGCGGGCGCTGGCCGCCGGCCGTTCGCCGCGAGCCGTGTGGACCGCTCTGCCGGGGCCCGAGTGGGCGGAGGAGATCGGGCGGGCCGTGCAGGCGACCCTGGCCTCCGGGCGGGGTGCGCTCGTCGTCGTACCGGCGGGGCGGCCTGCCGCGAGGGTCGACGAGGCCCTGCGGGAACTGCTGGGGGAGGGTCAGCACGCGCTGCTGACCGCCGACGTGGGGCAGGAGCGGCGGTATCGGGAGTGGCTGGCCGTGCGGCGGGGGGCCGTACGGGCTGTGGTCGGCACCCGGGCCGCCATGTTCGCCCCCGTGAGGAATCTGGGGCTGGTCGTCGTCTGGGACGACGGCGACGCCAATCACAGCGATGACAACGCCCCCTTCCCGCATGTGCGGGAGGTGCTGGAGCTCCGGGCCACTCGTGACAAAGGCGCTTTCCTGTTGGGGAGTTGGAGTTGCACCGTCGAGGCGGCCCAGCTCGTCGAGAGCGGGTGGGCCGCGCCGATCGCCGCTGCGAGGGACCAGGTACGGGCCGTCGCGCCGCTGGTGCGGACCGTCGGTGACGGGGAGCTGGCGCGCGACGAGGCGGCCCGCGCCGCGCGTCTGCCCAGCCTGGCCTGGCAGGTCGCCAGGGACGGGCTTCGGGACGGCCCCGTCCTCGTCCAGGTGCCCCGGCGGGGTTATGTGCCGAGGATGGCCTGTGCGCGGTGTCGGGAGTCCGCGCGGTGCCGGCACTGCGCGGGGCCGCTGGAGGCGAGGGAAGGCGCCGGAGCGCTGGTGTGCGGGTGGTGCGGGCGTGAGGAGGCGGGCTGGCGCTGCCCGGAGTGCGGGAGTCATCGGCTGCGGGCCCAGGTCGTGGGGGCACGGCGGACCGCCGAGGAGCTCGGGCGGGCCTTTCCCGCAGTGCCGGTGCGGACCTCCGGACGGGAACATGTGCTCGACACTGTGCCGGGGACACCGGCGCTGGTCGTGAGTACACCCGGGGCCGAGCCGGTGGCCGAGGGCGGGTACGCGGCAGCTCTGCTGCTCGACGGCTGGGCCTTGCTCGGGCGTCCCGACCTGCGGGCCGCGGAGGAGGCGCTGCGCCGGTGGATCGGGGCTGCCGCGCTCGTGCGGGACCAGGGGGCGGGCGGCACGGTCGTCGTGGTCGCCGAGCCGACGCTACGGCCCGTGCAGGCGCTCGTGCGATGGGATCCGGTGGGGCACGCCGTGCGGGAGCTCGCGGACCGCGCCGAGTTGGGGTTTCCGCCGGTGTCCCGGATGGCGGCCGTTTCCGGTACGGCCCCGGCCGTGGCCGACTTTCTGGGCGGCGTCGAACTGCCACCGGACGCCGAGGTGTTGGGGCCTGTGCCGCTGCCCGTCGTGGAGGTGGGGCGGGCACGGCGGGTGGGGACGCCGCCGCCGGGAGAGGTGTGGGAGCGTGCGTTGATCCGGGTGCCGCCGGGGAGCGGGGCGGCGCTGGCCGCCGCACTGAAGAGTGCGCAGGCCGCGCGGATGGCGCGCGGGGGGAGCGAGGCGGTGCGGATTCGGGTGGATCCGCTGGACATCGGGTGAGGTGGCGGCTGTCGAGCGGCGCCGTTGTGTGGGGCAGCGGGGGCGCGGGGGAGTGGCGAAGCAAGAGCGTGCTTGGCCGGGGTACGCGACTGCCTCCCGTTGGGGTGCCGGGAGGCAGTCGGAGTGTCGTCAGCCGTTGCGCGGGCCGGGGAAGGCTGTGGGTCTTGTCTCGTCGCGAAGGGTGGGGCTGCCGGCTGTCGGCTGGGTCGGCATCTGACTCGGCATCGGGCCCGTCATCTGGCCGGGCAACTGACCCGGCATGGAGCGGGCCGCGGGGACCGTCGGCAGGCCGGAGCCCACGGTGCGGGAGCCCTGGGGCTCTCCCGTGCGCTCCGCCTCGGCCGCCGCCTGGGCGGCCGCGCGGCGGGCGCCGTAACGGCGGTGCACCGCTTGTTTGGTCACCCCGAGGGCCGAGCCCACCGCGTCCCATGAGAAACCGAGTGAGCGGTCGAAGTCCACGGCGGCCGTGACCAGGGTCTCGACACTGTCCCGCAGTTCCTGGGCGAGGCGGACGGTCGGGGCGGGGGCGCGTCCGTAGACGACGAAGCCCGTGGAGGGGCCGGAGCGGCGCGGGCGGTAGACGTTGCCCAGTTGGGCGGTGAGGGTGCGTAGTGCGTCCACCTGCCGGCGGACCCGCTCGATGTCCCGCACCAGCAAGTGCAGGCTGGCCCGAGCCTGGGCGTCGTGGGTTGCGTGGTCGGCCATGAACAAGCCTCTCGAACCGGCGTTGAAAAGGGATGTGCCGCGATTGCGGCCGGTAGTGGTCAACTCTTTCTTGACCAACGCGGATCCGCTCCGCTGGTAACGGGGTGGGGGGCGTGGGGCATATGCGTGGGGCGCGTGGGGACGGGTGTGCGACGTTGTCTCCGACCCGCGCACCGTTCGTGCGGGCCGGCTGACACGTGCGGGTTTCCGTGGGGCGCGGGGCCTGGCGGCGGCGGGCGGTGAGTGGTGTGGGTGCGAACGGTCAGCGGTGGGCGGCTTGTCCGGCACCCGCGAGGTGCCGAGTGTGAGGTGCCGAGTGCGAGGGGTCGAGCGTGGGGGCCGAGTGCGTGCTTGCTGTCGGTGGGGCTGGTGTCGTGGCCTGCCGGGGCGTACGGGGGGCATAGACTGGTGCGTTGTCCTGTGCCTTGTGTGCAGGGGTTGTTGAACTTCCGTCCGAGAGGCCGACAGTCACCCATGAGGCTTGTCTTCGCTGGTACCCCCGAGGTCGCGGTTCCCGCCCTGGACGCGCTGATCGCGTCGGGGCGGCACGAGGTGGTCGCGGTGGTGACGCGGCCCGACGCGCCGGCCGGACGGGGACGGCGGCTGGTCGCGAGCCCGGTGGCGCAGCGGGCCGAGGAGGCCGGCATCGAGGTGCTGAAGCCCCACCGGCCGCGGGACGAGGACTTCCTCGCCCGGCTGCGGGAGATCGGGCCGGACTGCTGCCCGGTGGTGGCCTACGGCGCCCTGCTGCCGCGCGTCGCTCTCGACGTCCCCGCGCACGGCTGGGTCAACCTGCACTTCTCGCTGCTGCCCGCCTGGCGCGGCGCCGCACCCGTGCAGCACTCGATCATGGCGGGGGACGAGATCACCGGTGCGTCCACGTTCCTCATCGAGGAGGGGCTCGACTCCGGGCCGGTGTACGGCACGGTCACCGAGGAGGTCCGCCCCACCGACACCAGCGGCGACCTGCTGACGCGGCTCGCCTTCGCGGGGGCCGGGCTGCTCGCCGCCACGATGGACGGGATCGAGGACGGCACGCTGAAGGCGGTGCCGCAGCCCGCCGAGGGGATCACCCTCGCACCGAAGATCACTGTCGAGGACGCGCGGATCGACTGGGCGGCGCCCGCGCTGCGGGTGGACCGGGTGGTGCGCGGGTGCACACCAGCGCCTGGCGCGTGGACGACGTTCCGGGGTGAGCGGCTGAAGCTCATCCAGGTCGCGCCGGTGCCCGAGCGGACCGAGCTGGCGCCGGGCGCCCTGGAGGTCGGCAAGAACAACGTGTACGCCGGGACCGGCTCGTATGCGGTGGAGCTGCTCTGGGTGCAGGCCCAGGGCAAGAAGCCGATGCGGGCCGCCGACTGGGCGCGGGGTGTGCGCATCGCCTCCGGCGAGTCCCTCGGCGCCGAGGGCACGGCCTAGGAGTATCGACCCGGGCGCCGCCCGGCGGCTCGATCCCGCGTCGTACGCTGGGCGTGGCACCTCTTCCCTTATCCGGAGCACCTTTTTCGTGAGTGAGCAGTCCCGCCGCCCCCGTAAGCCGGGCAAGCCGTACCGTCGACCCCAGAAGGACCCCGTCCGCCTCCTCGCCTTCGAGGCGTTGCGGGCCGTGGACGAGAGGGACGCGTACGCGAATCTCGTCCTGCCGCCGCTGCTGCGGAAGGCACGGGAGAAGGAGGGTCCCGACTCGTTCGACGCGCGGGACGCGGCGCTGGCGACCGAGCTGGTGTACGGGACGCTGCGCCGGCAGGGGACCTATGACGCGGTGATCGCCGCGTGCGTGGACCGGCCGCTGCGGGAGGTCGACCCCCCGGTGCTGGACGTACTGAGCCTGGGCGCGCATCAGCTGCTCGGTACGCGTATCCCGACGCACGCGGCCGTCTCCGCCTCCGTGGACCTCGCGCGGGTCGTGCTCGGCGACGGGCGCGCCAAGTTCGTGAACGCCGTACTGCGGAAGATCGCCCAGCACGACCTCGACGGCTGGCTGGAGCGGGTCGCGCCGCCGTACGACGAGGACCCCGAGGACCACCTGGCCGTCGTGCACTCGCACCCCCGGTGGGTCGTCTCCGCGCTGTGGGACTCGCTCGGCGGCGGTCGGGCCGGGATCGAGGACCTGCTGGAGGCGGACAACGAGCGTCCCGAGGTCACGCTGGTCGCCCGGCCGGGGCGGGCCACCACCGAGGAACTCCTCCGGGAGGACTCCGCGATGCCGGGGCGCTGGTCGCCCTACGCCGTGCGGCTCACCGAGGGCGGGGAGCCGGGGGCCGTCGACGCCGTACGGGAGGGCCGTGCGGGTGTGCAGGACGAGGGCAGCCAGCTCGTGGCGCTGGCCCTCGCGAACGCGCCGCTCGACGGGCCCGACCGGGCATGGCTGGACGGGTGCGCCGGGCCCGGCGGCAAGGCCGCGCTGCTGGCCGCCCTCGCCGCCGAGCGCGGTGCCGTTCTGCTCGCCTCCGAGAAGCAGCCGCATCGCGCGGGCCTCGTCGCCAAGGCGCTCGACGGCAACCCCGGGCCGTATCAGGTGATCGCTGCCGACGGTACGCGTCCGCCGTGGCGGCCCGGTTCCTTCGACCGGGTGCTGATGGACGTGCCCTGCACGGGGCTGGGCGCGTTGCGGCGGAGGCCCGAGGCGCGCTGGCGGCGCCGCCCCGAGGACCTGGAGAACTTCGCCCCGCTGCAACGGGCCCTGCTGCACACCGCGTTGGAGTCGGTGCGGATCGGGGGCGTCGTGGGGTACGCGACCTGTTCGCCGCACCTCGCCGAGACCCGCGCGGTCGTCGCGGACGTCCTCAAGCAGTACGGCGACGGAGCCGATCTCATCGACGCCCGGCCGCTGTTGGACGGCGTACCGGCGCTCGGTGAGGGACCCGATGTACAGCTGTGGCCGCATCTGCACGGCACGGACGCGATGTACCTGGCGCTGATCCGCCGCACCGCCTGAGCGCCGGCACGGCGCCCCGGTCGGGTCCCTGGAGAATCGTCGGCGGCAAGTCGAACCGGCTCTCCGGGGACCCGACCCCGTTACGCCGCCGCCGGACGACGGCTCAGACCGAGGCGCCGGTCCGCGGGGCGTCCTCCCGGGCCAGCCGGTGCGGCCACCACACCTTCCGGCCGATGTCCAGGAAGAGGGCCGTGACGAGGACGGACCGGACGATGAAGGTGTCCAGGAGGACGCCCAGGGCGACCGCGAATCCGATCTCGGCGAAGGCGACCATGGGCAGGGTGGCGAGCGCCGCGAAGGTGCCGGCCAGGACCAGACCCGCCGAGGTGATCACCGCGCCCGTCGCCGCGAGGCCCGTCACCACGCCCCTGCGGGTGCCCTGGTGGGTGGCCTCCTCACGGATACGGGTGGTCAGGAAGATGTTGTAGTCGATGCCCAGGGCGACCAGGAACACGAAGACGAAGAGCGGGAAGTCCGTCGTCTCGCCCGCGTAGTCGAAAAGGTGGCGGAACGCGAGCGCGCTGATGCCGAGGGCAGCGGTGAAGGAAAGGATCACCGTGCCGATCAGCAGCAGGGGGGCGAGCAGGGCGCGGAGCAGGACACAGAGGATCAGCAGCACGACCAGCAGGACCAGCGGGATGATCAGCAGGTTGTCGTGCGTGGTCGCCCTGTCCATGTCCAGTAGGGCCGCCGTGCCGCCGCCGACCTGCGCGTCGGCGTCCGGGACGGCGTGGACGGCGTCCCGGACCCGCTCGACGGTGTCCTTCGCCGCCTCGCTGTCGGCCGGGTCGGACATGGTCGCCTCGAAGAGGACCTTGCCCTCGTGGAAGGGTTTCGTGCCCGGCGGCAGCCCGAGCGAGTCCGGTACGACCCCTGAGGTGTCCGCGACCGTGCGGCCCACCTCGCGGGCCTGCGCCTGGTTGCTGATGATCACCAAAGGATCGCCGCTGCCCGCCGGGAAGTAGCGTGCGGAGACCTCCTGACCGACGATCGAGTCCGGTTTTCCGGTGAAGGCGTCCGCGTTGCTGATGCCCTCCGCGCGCAACTGGATCAGGCCCAGCGAGCAAAGGGCCAGGGCGGCCGCCGTGGCGACCCAGGTCGCGCGTGGGCGGCCCGAGATCCGCCGGCCCATACGGGCCCACATCCCGCGCTCCGTCGGGTCGGCCGAGCCGAAGTGCGGGATGGCCGGCCAGAAGATCCAGCGGCCGACGATCACCAGCAGCGCGGGGAAGAGCGTCATCATCGCGATCAGCGCGACCGCGACACCGATGGCCGCCACCGGGCCCAGACCCCTCGTCGAGTTCATCTCGGCGGCCAGCAGCACCAGCATGCTCAGCACGACCGTCGCGCCCGAGGCGATCACCGCCGGACCCGCCCGGTGCAGGGCGAGCGCCATCGCCTCGTGGCGGTCCTCGTGGCGGCGCAGCTCCTCTCGGTAGCGGGCGACCAGCAGCAGGGCGTAGTCGGTTCCCGCGCCGAAGACCAGCACGGTGAGGATGCCGGCGCTCTGGCCGTTGACCGTGAGCCCCCCGTGCTCCGCCAGCAGATAGATCAGGGCCTGCGCCGTGAACAGGGCAGCGACCACCGCGAGCAGCGGGACCAGAAGGAGCGTCGGACTGCGGTAGGTGAACAGCAGCATCACGATGACGACGGCCATCGCCGAGAACAGCAGCGTCGAGTCGATGCCCTCGAAGGCCTCGGAGAAGTCGGCGCTCGTACCGCCCGGACCCGTGATGTGCACGGCGAGTCCGTCGCCGCCCTCACCCACGTCGTCCCTGATCGAGTCGACCGCGGGGGCGATGCGCTCCCAGCCCTTCTCGTCCATGGTGATCGGCACATAGATCTGGGCGGCCCTCGGGTCGGTTGCCCGGTCGTACACCGGCCCCCGGGTCTGGGCGCCGATGATGCCGTGATCTGTCAGCCCCTTGAGCTCCCGCGCGTCCTCCTGGATCTGCGCCCGGTCCTCGGCGGTGAGCCCGCTCGCCCTGGCGTAGACGACGACCGCGGGGATCTGCTCCGGCCGGAACTCCTCGGACGCCTCCAGGACCTGGGTGGACTCGGCGGACCCCGGAAGCCATGACGCGGCGTCGTTGTCCTGTGCGTCGGTCAGCTTGGAGGCGAGCGGCGCCACCACGAAGAGCACGACCAGCCACAGCCCCAGCACGACCCACTTCGCGCGCCGCCCGCACACCAGGTGGGCGATACCCCGGCCCCCGGTCATGACCACCCTCGCGACCTCGCCGCCTCAGGGGCGCCGAACACCGCGCGAGCGCGCAGGGACAGCTCGCAGCCGACGTAGAGCGGTGACCACCCCGGCCCCGCTACCCGCTCGGGGCATGGCAGTCTTGGTCCATGGCCGCGCAGATCAACCCAAGCATCCTGTCCGCCGACTTCGCCCGTCTCGCCGACGAGGCGAAAGCGGTCGAAGGGGCCGACTGGCTCCATGTAGACGTGATGGACAACCATTTCGTCCCGAACCTCACGCTCGGTGTGCCGGTCGTAGAGTCCCTGGCCCGTGCGACGCAGACGCCGCTGGACTGCCATCTGATGATCGAGGCCCCCGATCGGTGGGCGCCCCAGTACGTGGAAGCGGGTGCCGGTTCCGTCACCTTCCATGCCGAGGCGGCCGCCGCACCGGTGCGGCTCGCCCGTGAGATTCGGGCCAAGGGTGCCCGGGCCTCCATGGCGCTCAAGCCCGCGACGCCGATCGAACCGTTCGAGGACCTGCTGCCCGAGCTCGACATGGTGCTGATCATGACGGTCGAACCGGGCTTCGGAGGCCAGGCCTTTCTCGACATCATGCTCCCCAAGATCCGCCGGACCCGCGAGTTGATCAGCAAGCACGGCCTCGACCTGTGGCTCCAGGTCGACGGCGGCGTCGCCGCGGCCACCATCGAGCGCTGCGCCGAGGCGGGCGCCGACGTCTTCGTCGCCGGTTCAGCGGTGTACGGGGCCGACGACCCGGCCGAGGCGGTCCGCGCGTTGCGCGCCCAGGCCGACGCCACCACGGCCACCGCGGCGTGGGCCTGCGGGCACTGAGGCACCCTGTCGTACGGCCGTGCGACCGCCGGACGAGCGGGGCAGGTCAAGCGACCACCGGGCCAAGGAAACGTGAACGGCGTTCCTTCGGGCTGATCGAAAACGCCGGATCTGCAAGGATGAACGGCGTATCCATGTGTGAAGAGCAGTGAGGAGATGGCCGTGTCGGGTATGTCGGCGGGCCGGTCAGCCATGCGGATGGGACCCGCTGAGCTGGTTCAGGCGGCAGCCATGGCGCGCCGCTTCTACCTCGAGGGCAAGTCCAAGATCCAGATCGCCGAGGAGTTCGGCGTGAGCCGCTTCAAGGTGGCCCGTGTCCTGGAGACCGCCCTCGAGCGGGATCTCGTACGCATCGAGATCCGAGTCCCCGCGGAGCTGGACGCCGAGCGTTCCGACGCCCTGCGCGCCCGCTACGGCCTCCGGCACGCCGTGGTCGTCGAGTCCCCGGCCGAGGCCGAGGAGTCGCCCGACCCCGAGAACCTCGGCGAGGTGGCCGCGGACCTGCTCGGCGAACTGGTCAACGAGGGCGATGTCCTCGGGCTGGCGTGGGGGCGCTCGACCATCCACATGGCGGCCGCCCTCGACCGGCTGCCGCCGTGCACGGTGGTGCAGCTGACCGGGGTCTACGACGCGGGAACCGCCGAGCGCGGCTCGGTGGAGGCGGTACGGCGGGCCGCTCAGGTGTCGGGCGGCGACGCCCACCCCATCTACGCGCCGATGCTGCTGCCGGACGCGGCGACCGCGGCCGCCCTGCGCCACCAGACGGGGATCGCGCGGGCCTTCGAGTACTTCGACAAGGTCACGGTCGCCTGCGT
Source organism: Streptomyces sp. NPDC030814 (assembly GCF_055572155.1). NCBI lineage: Bacteria > Bacillati > Actinomycetota > Actinomycetes > Kitasatosporales > Streptomycetaceae > Streptomyces > Streptomyces sp. NPDC030814. Next base: position 96,311 of record NZ_JBVIDX010000024.1, on the reverse strand, counting down.
CTCCATCGGCTCCTGGGAGGCGGGCATCTCCACGGTGCACGACATGCTCAGCGACGAGGAGCGGGCCCACTACGCCTCCCTCGGCGTCGCCGCCGAGATGTCCGCGCACCTCTTCGACGCCGAGGGCCGCCGGGTCGGGCGGGATCTCGGCGAACGGTGCATCACCGTCAAGGCCGACCAGCTCCGCCGTATCCCGGAGGTCGTCGCGATCGCGGGCGGGCAGCGCAAGGCGGCGGCGATCGACGCGGTCCTGCGGTCCGGTCTGGTCACCAGCCTCGTCACCGACACCTCCGCTGCGGACGCGCTGCTGACGGCCGGACAACCCCCCCGCCCCGCGCTCAACCGCGCGGACCCGGACGGGCACTGAGCGGCCACCGGGAGGACCGGACGGTCCCGGCCGCGAGCCGGGCAGGGGCGGGCGCGGTGGCACGGGGACGGTGACGCGGCGGGCCCGCCCCTCGTGCTCTGCGCGGGCGCCCGCCGGCTCTGCGCGGGATCCTGCCGGCTCTGCGCGGGCGCCTGCCGACGGGGTCGGCACACGGGCGGGGGATGCAGGAAGCCGATGACCACCCGTCGTCGGTCACGGCGGTTCCCGAGACGAAGGCGGTACGGAGATGAGCGGCAGCACACTCGCGGAGGCGCTGGGCGCCGGCGGCTGGCTCCATGTGGAGCTGGACCTCACCGGGGCCACCGACAAGCCCGCGTTCATGGACCGCTGCGCCCGCGCCCTCGACCTGCCCGACCACTTCGGCCGCAACTGGGACGCCCTCGCCGACTGCCTCACGGACCTGCCCTGGGCACCGCCCGTACGGGGACGGCTCGTCATGATCACAGGCTGGCAGGAGTACGCGCTGGCCGAGCCGAACGACTGGAGCATCGCCCAGGAGGTCTTCGCCGAGGCCACGCACCGCTGGACGGGCGCCGGGACCGAGCTGCGCGTCGTACTGGACCTCGGAGGATCCTCCTAGGGCGAGCCCGGTGCTCTGGACGATCCGCCGGGGCCGCCCGTACCTGCCGACATGGGACAATGAAGTACGTGCTCTTCCCCCTGGCGGTCCTGTCAGGGGGTCACCTCTGAACGACTGGGATGTGCGGCACGTGCGTTTCCTCAATGACATCCAGCCCGCGTACGACCTGACCTACGACGACGTCTTCATGGTCCCGAGCCGTAGCGCCGTCGGATCGCGGCAGGGCGTCGACCTGGCCTCACCGGACGGCACGGGCACCACCATCCCGCTCGTCGTGGCCAACATGACCGCCATCGCCGGCCGCCGCATGGCAGAGACGGTCGCCCGGCGCGGCGGCCTCGTGGTCATCCCGCAGGACATCCCGATCGAGGTCGTCACCGACGTCATCTCCTGGGTGAAGAGCCGCCATCTCGTCCTGGACACGCCGATCGTGCTCAACCCGCACCAGACCGTCGCCGACGCGCTCGCCCTGCTGCCGAAGCGCGCCCACAACGCGGGCGTCGTCGTCGACGAGCAGCTGCGGCCCGTCGGTGTCGTCACCGACCGGGACCTGACCGGGGTCGACCGCTTCACCCAGCTCGAAGTCGTCATGTCCAAGGACCTGTTGCTCCTCGACGCGGACATCGACCCCCGTGAGGCCTTCAACCGCCTCGACCACGCCAACCGCCGCTACGCGCCCGCCGTCGACAAGGACGGCCGTCTCGCCGGCATCCTGACCCGCAAGGGCGCCCTGCGCGCCACGCTCTACACCCCGGCCGTCGACGCGAACGGCAGGCTGCGCGTCGCCGCCGCCGTCGGCATCAACGGCGACTTCGCGGGCAAGGCCAAGCAGCTGCTCGACGCCGGCGTCGACACGCTCGTCATCGACACCGCGCACGGGCACCAGGAGTCGATGATCAACGCGATCAAGCTGGTGCGGGGCCTCGATCCGCGGGTGCCGATCGCCGCGGGCAACATCGTCGCGGCGGAAGGCGTCCGCGATCTCATCGAGGCGGGCGCGGACATCGTCAAGGTCGGTGTCGGGCCGGGCGCCATGTGCACGACCCGGATGATGACCGGCGTCGGACGCCCCCAGTTCTCCGCGGTCCTGGAGTGCGCGGCCGAGGCCAGGAAGTACGGCAAGCACGTCTGGGCCGACGGGGGCGTCCGGCATCCGCGGGACGTCGCCATGGCGCTGGCCGCGGGCGCGTCCAACGTGATGATCGGATCGTGGTTCGCGGGGACGTACGAGTCGCCGGGCGACCTCCAGCACGACGCGAGCGGGCGGCCGTACAAGGAGTCGTTCGGCATGGCCTCGGCGCGGGCGGTGCGCAACCGCACGAGCGAGGAGTCGGCCTACGACCGGGCCCGGAAGGCGTTGTTCGAGGAGGGCATCTCCACGTCGCGGATGTTCCTGGACCCGGTGCGGCCGGGCGTCGAGGACCTGATCGACTCGATCATCGCGGGCGTGCGGTCGTCGTGCACGTACGCCGGCGCGGGGTCGCTGGAGGAGTTCGCGGAGCGGGCCGTTGTCGGCATCCAGAGCGCGGCCGGGTACGCGGAGGGCAAGCCGCTGCACGCCAGCTGGAGTTGACGGGCGCGCCCGGGGGCTCGGGACCCGTGGTTCGGTCGCCGCGGGTCCGTGGTGGCCTCCGGCGCGGTTCCCCGCGGCCCTGCCCCTGCTGCGGGTGCCCCTCGTGCGGGGTGACTTCGTTGCGCGTGCGCCCGCCTGGAAGGGCGCTGTGTGCAACGGTCTGAACCAGGTCTGCAACGAACGTACGTCCCTCCCGGAGGAACGCAACGATCTTGCGTGGCTGCGCAAGGTTGCCGCATTACGCTCGTGAAGCTCTGGCTCATAGGGTCGTGCGCTGTACGTGGCGTGGCGGGGACCTCCTGCTCGGTGGCCCTCGGTTCGCCGGTGCTGTCGGTTCCTGACTCGCCCTGAGTTCATTCGATGAAGGAGCCGGCGCGTGCTCGACCAAGGCGCACCCCCGCAGCAGCAGAGTCACCCCGTCCCGCCACCCGGCGGCGTCGCCGGACGGCTGATGCGCCGTAAGCCCGTGGAACGCCTGGTCGCGGAGGGTGGGCAGGGCGAGGGAGGCTCACTGCGGCGTTCCCTCGGCATGTGGCAGCTGACGATGATCAGCATCGGCGCCACCCTCGGCACCGGCATCTTCGTCGTCCTCGGCGAAGCCGTCCCCAAGGCCGGCCCCGCCGTCACCCTGTCCTTCGTGATCGCCGGCCTCACCGCGCTGTTCTCGGCCCTCTCCTACGCGGAGCTGGCCGGCAGCATCCCCGTCTCCGGGTCCTCCTACTCGTATGCGTACGCAACGATGGGCGAGCTGGTCGCCTGGGTCTGCGGCTGGTGTCTGGTCCTGGAGTACGGGGTCTCGGTGTCGGCCGTGGCCGTCGGCTGGGGCGAGTACCTGAACGAACTGCTCGACGGGACCATCGGCGTCACCATCCCGGCCGCGCTGTCCGCGCCGCCCGGTGACGGCGGGATATTCAACCTGCCCGCGCTCATCGTGGTCCTGCTCGCCATGGCGTTCCTGCTCGGCGGCGCCCGCGAGTCGGCCCTGGCCAACACGATCATGGTGGCCGTGAAGATCGCCGCGCTGCTGCTGTTCTGCCTGATCGGCATCCAGGGCTTCCGCTCCGGCAACTACGAGAACTTCATGCCGCTCGGCATGGCCGGCGTCAGCGCCGCCGGGGCCACCCTGTTCTTCTCGTACATCGGGTTCGACGCCGCCTCCACCGCCGGTGAGGAGGCGAAGAACGCGCAGCGGGACCTGCCTCGGGCCATCATGCTGTCGCTGGTCATCGTCACCGCGCTGTACGTGCTGGTCGCCGCCGTCGCCATCGGGGCCCGGCCGTGGGAGGGCTTCGACGGCTCGGAGGCCGCGCTCGCCGGGATCATGAAGGACGTCACCGGCGACGCGTTCTGGGGGACGCTGCTGGCGGCCGGTGCGGTCATCGCCATCGCCAGCGTCGTGCTGACCGTGCTCTACGGCCAGACGCGCATCCTCTTCGCCATGTCGCGGGACGGGCTCGTGCCCAGGGTGTTCTCGCGGGTCCACCCGAAGACGGGCACGCCTCGGGTGAACACCGTCATCGTCTCGCTGTTCTGCGGTGTGCTCGCCGCCGCCATTCCGCTCGGGCAGCTCGCCGACGCCACCAGCATCGGCACACTGTTCGCGTTCGCGCTGGTCAACGTGGCGGTCGTGGTGCTGCGGCGGACGCGCCCCGACATGCCGCGGACCTTCCGGGTCCCGCTGTCGCCGGTGCTGCCGGCCCTCGGGTTCGCGTTCTGCGTGTGGATGATGGGCAGCCTCGACACCATCACCTGGGTCGTCTTCGGGGTCTGGATGGCCGTCGGGCTCGTGTTCTACTTCAGTTACGGCTACCGCCGTTCCCGTCTCGCGACTCCAGAGAAGTGATCCACCCGCAGTGCTGAACGATCTCGACGAACGCATCGTGCACGCCCTCGCCGAGGACGCCCGCCGCTCCTTTGCCGACATCGGCCAACTCGTCGGTCTGTCCGCCCCCGCGGTCAAGCGGCGGGTGGACCGGCTGCGGGCGACCGGGGCCATCACCGGGTTCACGGTCCGGGTGGACCCGGCCGCGCTCGGCTGGGAGACCGAGGGGTTCGTCGAGATCTACTGCCGGCGCAACACGTCGCCGGAGACCATCCAGCGGGGGCTGGAGCGCTATCAGGAGGTCGTCGCCGCGTCGACCGTCACGGGGGAGGCCGACGCCGTGGTGCAGGTCTTCGCGTCGGACATGCGGCACTTCGAGCGGGTCCTGGAGCGGATCGCCGGGGAGCCGTTCGTCGAGCGGACCAAGTCGGTGCTTGTCCTGTCGCCCCTGCTGCGGAGGTTCTCCTCGGGGTCGCCGACCTGAGGAGCCGAGCCGCCGTCGGGCCGGCCGGCGGCCGCGGGAGGGCCGCCGACCGGTCCGCCGCTTCGCCGTGACTGAGCCGCCGTGACTGAGCCGCCGGGGTGGCCGAGCCGCCGCGCCGGCCCGCCGCGGATGCGCGCGAGCAAGGCCCGATCGGGGTCGGTGCGCGCGGAGCCCCAGGTGGATGGGTCTGCGTGCGGTGTGTCGGCGAGCAGGAGGCCCTCGGCCGGCGGTCTCCTGCGGTGGCCCGGCGAGCAGGAGGCCCTCGGCGTGGTCTCCTGCGGTGTGTGCCGCCGTGAGCAAGCCCCGCACCCGGCCCGGGAGGCGCCCGGAGGTCCCCGCAGGGGGAGCCCGCGCTACTGGTCCGCGGTCTTCCTGGCCAGCGCGTTGTTCCCGATCGAGTTGTGCACGCTGAAGCTCACCGCGTCCGGGCGGTAGCGGTCGTCGGACCACTCCACGGGGCGGCCCTCGCGGGTGGTGGTGACGCGCCGGACGCGCAGCAGAGGGCTGGTCCGGCGCACCGCGAGAAGCTCGGCGTCCCGGGCGCCGGCGGCCACCGCGTCGATGATGTGCTCGCCGTAGGCGAAGACCAGTCCGGTGTCGTCGAGGAGGCGCTGGGTGACCGACGGACAGTCCTCCTCGATCGACTCGACGGCGGGGGAGATCCAGTCCGCGTAGACCGTCCGCTCCAGCAGGACGGGCCGGCCGTCGAGACCGCGCAGCCGCAGGACGTGCAGGACACGGGCGCCCGGGTCGAGCTGGAGACGTACACGGTCCTCGGCGGTGGCGGTCCGCCACTCCTGGGCGATCACCTGGCCCGTCGCCTGCCGGCCCATCGCCCGCGCCCACTGCGCGAAACTGCGCAGCTCCGCGAAACTCTGGCTGCGCCGGCCGGCCAGCACCACGCGGCGGGCGCCCTGACGTGAGCCGATGAGTCCCTCGGCGGTCAGCGTCGCCACCGCCTGGCGGACGGTGCCGCGCGAGACGCCGTAGCGGGCCGCGAGTTCGGTCTCCGGGGGCAGCAGACTCCCCACCGTGTAGTCCTCACGGTCGATCGCCCGCCGCAGCGCCTCGGCGATCTCCTCGTGTCGCGCCGCCATGGTCCCCCTCCGTCATCCGGTCGCTGCTGTGTACAGCGAGACCAGACTAACGAGACGGGGAAGAGGTCGCTGAACAATGCAGTCCGCCGGTGATTGTGCGGGAAAACGTGCACGAGTATTTCGCCGGAGTTTACGTGCGTGATATGAAGCGCGGACCTAATGAGGCCAACTTGTTCAGACAAGTGCTCCACCCAGACCGTCCCCTGCGCGTACCCCTGGAGAGCCAGTGAACCTCTTCCCGCCGAGAACCGCCCTCATCGGCGGCGCCCTCGCCGCCGCAGTACTCACCCTCAGCGCCTGTGGCGCGGCACCCGAGACCACGACCACCGACGACGGCGTCAACGCGGCCACCGCCACCTCGGCGAAGGACTTCGGCGGCATGGACGCGCTGATCGCGGCAGCCAAGCAGGAGGGCAAGCTCAACGCGATCGCCCTTCCCCGCGACTGGGCCAACTACGGCGCGCTGATCGACGGCTTCGAGAAGAAGTACGGGATCAAGATCGAGGTCGAGAACCCGGACGGGGCCAGCCAGGACGAGATCAACGCCGTCACCTCCCGCAAGGGACAGGACCGGGCTCCCGACGTGCTCGACCTCGGCAGCTCCTTCGCGCTCAGCGCCGCCCAGCAGGGGCTCCTGGCGCCCTACAAGGTCGCCGCGTTCGCCGACATCCCCGAGGGCCAGAAGGACCCCAAGGCCCGGTGGTACAACGACTACGGCGGTTACATATCCATCGGGTGCGACGCCAAGCGCGTCAAGGAGTGCCCGGAGACCTTCGCCGACCTGCTGAAGCCCAAGTACAAGGGCCAGGTCGCCCTCAACGGCAACCCCACCAAGTCCGGTTCGGCCTTCGGCGGTGTGTGGGCGGCGTCCCTGGCGAGCGGCGGTTCGTTCGACGACATCCAGCCCGGCCTGGACTTCTTCGCCAAGCTGAAGAAGAACGGCAACTACACGCCCGTCGAGTCCACCCCGGCCACCGTCGAGAAGGGCGAGACGCCCATCAGCATCGACTGGGACTACCTGAACGCCGGGTACGCCGACGAGTTCAAGTCCAAGGGCGTCGACTGGAAGGTCGTCGTCCCGCAGGACGGCAAGTTCTCCCAGTACTACTCCCAGGCCATCAACAAGGACGCCCCGCACCCGGCCGCCGCCCGGCTGTGGCAGGAGTACCTCTACAGCGCCGAGGGCCAGAACCTGTGGCTCGCCGGATACGCCCGCCCGGCCCTGATGCCCGCCATGGAGAAGGCCGGCACGCTCGACAAGACCGCCGCGGCCAAGCTGCCCAAGGTCGAGGGCACCCCCGAGTTCCCGACCGAGGACCAGCAGACCAAGGCCAAGGACGTGCTCGGACAGGGCTGGGCCAAGGCGGTATCCGGGTGACCGCCGTCGTCACCGAGGCCGACACACCGCTGGTGGCCGCCGCTTCCGTCAAGCGGCGGCCCCGCGCCGGCGGCTGGCTCGCCGTCCTCCCGCTGCTGGCCTTCGTCGCCGTCGCCTTCGGGCTGCCCGCCCTCGCCATGCTGAACGGCGCGTTCACCGTCAAGGACCAGAGCAGCGGGGCCACGTCGTACACCACGGCGAACATGACGGCCTCCGTGCAGGGGGCCTACCTCACGGCGATGCTCGGCAGCGTGAAGCTCTCCGCCGTCTCGGCGGGCCTCGCCGCCGTCCTGGGGCTGCCGCTCGCCCAGGCCGTGGTGACCTCCCGCTTCCCGGCGCTGCGCGAAGCCGTGCTCACCGCCTCCGGGGTGCTCGCCAACTTCGGCGGGGTCCCGCTCGCCTTCGCGTTCGTCGCCACCCTCGGCAACTCCGGTGTGCTGACCCGGCAGCTGGGCCTCACGGACAAGGGCTGGGACCTCTACAGCTTCTGGGGCCTGGTCATCGTCTACCTGTACTTCCTGATCCCGCTGATGGTCCTCACCATCACCCCCGCCCTCGACGGACTGCGCGTCCAGTGGCGGGAGGCCGCCCAGAACAACGGCGCCACCGGCCTGCAGTACTGGCTCCACGTCGCCCTGCCCGTGCTCGCGCCCTCACTGCTCGGCGGGCTCGTGCTGCTCTTCGGCAGCGCCTTCGCCGCGTACGCCACCGCCGCGGCCATGGTGGGCAGCTCGATCCCGCTGGTCACCTTGCAGATCGCCGACGCCATCTCCGGCAACGTCCTCGTGGGCCAGGAGAACGTGGCGCTCGCCCTCAGCCTCGACATGGTCCTGATCGCCGGGCTGGTCATGGCCGTGTACCTGCCCCTGCAACGACGGAGCGCCCGATGGCTGGCCTGAACCCCGGGCGCCCGGCGGCGCGGCGCCCCGCCCCGTGGCGCCCGCTCGTCCTCGCCTGCGCCGGGCTGTACTTCCTCGTCCCGCTCGCCGCCTCCGTGATCTTCACGGTCGATGTGCCGGGCGAGGGCATCACCTTCGACGCGTACACGCAGATCCTCGGCACCGACGGCTTCGTCTCCAGCCTGCTGCTGTCGCTGGAGCTGGCCGCCGCGACCATCGCCGTCGTGCTGTTGCTGATGGTGCCCGCCATGGTCGCGCTGCGGCTCGGCGCGCCCCGGCTGCGGCCCGTCGTGGAGGTGGTGTGCTCCCTGCCGCTGGTGGTGCCGCCCATCGCGTTCGTCGCCGGACTCGGCACCGTGCTCAAGTGGGGACCCGAACACCTCTCCCGCACCCCGCTGTTCCAGACCTTCGTCGCGATCCAGAACCCCGACTTCCCCGTGGTGCTGGTCCTCGCCTACGTGGTGATGGCGCTGCCCTTCGTGTACCGGGCCCTCGACGCCGGTCTGCGCGCCATGGACGTACGCACCCTCGTCGAGGCCGCCCGCAGCTGCGGGGCGAGCTGGCCGCAGGCGCTGGTGCAGGCCGTGCTGCCCAATCTGCGCGGGGCGCTGCTGAACTCCGCGTTCCTCACCCTGGCGCTGGTGCTCGGCGAGTTCACCGTCGCCCAGCTGCTGGGATTCCGGCCGTTCGCCGTGTGGATCGTCAACGTCAGCGGCTCGCAGGCGCAGCTCTCCGTCGCCGTCTCGGTGCTCAGCCTGCTCGTCACCTGGGCCATGCTCCTCGCGCTCGCCTCCTTCGGCGGACGCACCCGAACCGCTTCCGCCTCACGGGGATGAACCATGACCGTGCTTGAGACAACAGCCACCGACACCGCCGCCACCGTCGAGTTCCGAGGCCTGCGCCGGGAGTTCGGGACGACCGTGGCCCTCGACGGACTGGACCTCACCGTCCGGCCCGGCGAACTGCTCGCCCTGCTCGGCCCCTCCGGCTGCGGCAAGACCACGGCGCTGCGGATGCTCGCCGGCTTCGAACACCCCGACGCCGGCGAGGTGCTGGTCGACGGGGAGGACGTCACCCGCGTCCCGGCCCACCGGCGCGACGCCGGGATGGTCTTCCAGTCGTACAGCCTCTTCCCGCACCTCAGCGCCCTCGACAACGTCGCCTTCGGGCTGCGCATGCGTAAGGTGCGCACGGCCGAACGTCGATCCCGGGCCGCCGAGTTGCTGGACCTCGTGGGCCTCGCCGACAAGGGCGACCGGTACCCGCACCAGCTCTCCGGCGGCCAGCAGCAGCGCGTCGCCCTCGCCCGGGCGCTCGCCCTGCGCCCCCGCGTCCTGCTGCTCGACGAACCGCTGTCCGCCCTCGACGCCAAGGTGCGGCTCACGCTCCGCGAGGAGATCCGCAGGCTCCAGCAGGAGCTGGGCATCACCACCCTGTTCGTGACCCACGACCAGGAGGAGGCCCTGTCCCTGGCCGACCGGGTCGCCGTGATGCACGCCGGGCGGCTCGAACAGTGCGCGGCACCCGCCGAGTTGTACGGCCGTCCCGCCACGGCCTTCGTCGCCGAGTTCGTCGGCACGATGAGCCGGATCCCCGGACGACTGGCCGGCACGACGGTCGAGGTGCTGGGCCGCCGGCTGCCCGTGGACGGGTCGGCGCCGGCCACCGACGAGGTGGACGTCCTCGTGCGGCCGGAGGCGGTCGGGGTACGGCCCGACGACACCGGGGACGCCCGCGTGGTGGCCTCCGCGTTCCTCGGCGCAGCCACCCGCCTCACCGTACGGCTCGCCGACGGCACCGAGGTCAAGGCCGACCTGCCCACCCATGACGCGGCGACCCTCGGCGCCGGAACAGCCGTGGCCGTGAGCCTGCCGGAGCGGCCGGTGCTGGTAGCCCCGCGTGTCACCCGCTGACCACCCCGCCCGCGTGCCACCCGCTGACCACCCCGCCCGCGTGCCACCCCCTGACCACCCCGCCCGCGTGCCACCCCCTGACCACCCCGCCCGGCCCGCGTGGCCGGGTACCGCCCCGACACCCCCACGGAAAGGGAACCCCTTGTCTCGACTCCCGCTCCAGGCCGTTCTGTTCGACATGGACGGCACGCTCGTCGACACCGAGCGGCTCTGGTGGGAGGCGGTGGAAGACGTGGCCGCCGGCCTCGGGCGCACACTGACCGGGGCCGACCAGCCGGACGTCCTCGGCCGCCCGGTCGAGCACACCGCCGCCTGGCTCGCCGGCCTCACGGACGCGCCTGTCGGTGCACTCGCCACCGCGCTCCACCGGGAGTTCACCGACCGGGTCCGCACCGGGATCGTGCCCCGGCCGGGCGCGCTGGAGCTGCTGCGGGCCCTGGCCCGCGAGGGCGTCCCCACCGCCCTGGTCACCGCGTCGCCGCGCGACGTCGCCGACACCGTCCTCGACGTCCTCGGCCGCGAACTGTTCGCCGTCTCCGTCACCGCCGACGACACCGAGCACACCAAGCCCGCCCCCGACCCCTACCTCGCCGCCTGCCGCGCGCTCGGCGTCGACCCCGCCGCCTGTGTGGCCGTCGAGGACACCGAGACCGGAGTCACCTCGGCCGAGGCGGCGGGCTGCGTGGTCCTCGCGGTGCCCTCGCTCGCGCCGATCGACGAGGCGCCGGGGCGGACCGTACGGGAGAGCCTGCGATCCGTGAACCCGGAGAGCCTGCGCCGTCTGGTCGCCCCAGACGGACCCGCCCTGCGCGTGATGACCTGGAACCTCTGGCACGGCGGCACCCGGGTCCGCGATCACCGCGCCAAACAGCTCGCGGTGATCGCCGAGACCGGCGCCGACGTGGTGGGCCTCCAGGAGACGTACGGCACCGCCGCAGAGGAACTCGCCGAGGCGCTCGGCTGGCACCACCACCGGGCCGGCGACAACCTCGGCATCATCAGCCGCCACCCGATCACCGCCCGCTTCGGCGACCCGGACGTCGGCTTCTACGGCGGGGCGGGCGTCCGCATCAGGACCGGCACCGGCACCGAGGTGGATGTGTGGACCGTCCACCTGGACTACAAGCCGTACGGGCCCTACGAGGCCGCCTTCGACGGGCTGGGGGCCGCCGAGCTGATCGCCCACGAGGAGGTGCGGCTCGCCCAGCTGCGGGACTGCCTGAGCCGGATCGACAACACCGTGCCGGTGGTCCTGGTGGGCGACTTCAACAGCCCCTCGCACCTGGACCGGCCCGAGGTCGACTGGCCGGTGACCAGGGCCGCCGAGGCGGCCGGCCTGCGCGACTCCTACCGGGAGGCCCATCCCGACCCCGTCCGGGAGCCCGGTCACACCTGGTCGCCGATCCACGTCGAGCACGAGGACGGCAGCGGCCGCCCGGAGCCGCAGGACCGCATCGACTTCGTCCTGCACCGGGGCCTGGCGGTGCTCGACTCCCGCACCTACGTCAGCGGCACCCCGTGCCCCTGGCCGGACGTCGAGGACAACGACTGGCCGTCGGACCACGCGGCGGTCATCACGACGTTCGCGCTGGACACGCCCGCCGCGCGGTGACGGCCGATATCCACTGGGCCGGGCGGGGCCGCACGGCTAGCATCGGTGCCATGACCTGGCGACATTGATCCACCAGCCGTGCCTCCCGAGGGCCGCCTCGGACGCCGTACCCCCGACGTCCGAATCGCCCCCGCGGGAAGGCCCCATGACACTCTCACCTGCGCGCGCGCCCCGCGCCGCGGACATCCGTACCACCGATGTCCGGCGGCTGACGGCCACGCTGTACGGCTACGCGTTCCTCGACGACTTCGTGCTGCTCTACCCGGTGTACGCGCTGCTGTTCAGCGACACCGGCCTGTCGATCTGGCAGATCTCCTCGCTCTTCGCCCTGTGGTCGATCACCGGGATCCTGCTGGAGGTCCCCTCCGGCGCCTGGGCCGACGCCGTCTCCCGACGGCTGCTGCTGTGGCTCGGCCCGCTGCTCACCGCCGTCGGCTTCGCCCTGTGGGTGATCGCGCCCTCGTACTGGGCGTTCGCCCTCGGCTTCGTGCTGTGGGGGGTGCGTGGAGCCCTCGGCTCCGGCGCGCTGGAGGCCCTGGTCTACGACGAGCTGGACCGGCTCGGCGCCACCGACCGCTACGCGCGGGTGATCGGCCGGGCCCAGGCGGCCGGGATGATCGCCGTGATGGCGGCGATGGGACTGGCCGGACCGGTGCTCGACCTCGGCGGCTACCCGGCCGTCGGCGCGGCGAGCGTACTGGTCTGCGTGCTGACCTCGGTGCTGGCGACCCGGTTCCCCGAGCACCGACAGGCGGCCGCCGGCGGCGGTGACCCGGCCTCCACCCTCACCACCCTGCGGACCGGACTCGCCGAGGCCCGCCGGAACCACTCCGTCCGCGGAGCCCTGCTGCTCGTCCCGGCGGTCGGCGCGGTCTGGGGCGCCCTCGACGAGTACACCCCGCTGCTGGCCCGCGACACCGGCGTGGCCGAGCAGACGGTGCCCTTCCTGCTGCTGTTGATCTGGGCCGGGCCCACGATCGGCAGCCTGCTGACCGGCGTGGGCGAGCGCCTGGGCACCACCGGACTCGGGGTGGTGCTCGCCGTCTCGGCGCTCGCCCTCGCCACCGGATCCCTGACGGCGACTCCGGCCGGTGTCGCACTCGTGGGGGTCGCCTTCGGCGGATTCCAGCTGGTCAACGTGCTCGTCGACGCCCGGCTCCAGGACCGTATCGAGGGGGAGCGCCGGGCGACCCTCACCTCGGTGGCCGGCATGGGCACCGAGGTCGCCACGGTCGCCGTCTTCGCCGGTTACGCCCTGCTCGCCGCGCACCACCCGCACAGCACCGTCTTCGCGGTGTTCGCGGTGCCCTATCTGGTCACGGCGCTGGTGCTGGTGGCACGCACGGGGAGGTCCACGGCACGCGCATGAGCCTCTGCCCCACCGCCTCACGGGGGTGCCCTCGTCCGTCCGGGCGAGGGCACCCCCGCGAGGGCCCCGGGGACGGCGGGAACGCACCCGCCGGGCGCGCAACGAATCGCCGGAGTACCGGCCCAGGACGCAACGAACCGCGCCTCGGCGCGCAACGGCTCCTCCTTGTCCGGCCTGGTCAGCCGCCCGTACCGTCTACATGACCCCAGACCCCCTCCTTCCGGTGAGGAACGCGCATGCGCATCGCCCTGCTCCAGAGCTCCGGCCGCCCCGGCTCGGTCGTCGAGAACCTCAAGGTGCTCGACGAGGCCGCGGCCCGTGCCGGCGCTGCGGGGGCGGGGCTGCTGGTCGCCCCCGAGATGTTCCTGACGGGGTACGCGATCGGTGACGACATCACCCGGCTCGCCGAGCCTGCCGACGGCGACTCGGCCGACGCGGTCGCGGAGATCGCGGGCCGCCACGGGCTCGCCGTCGCGTACGGATACCCGGAGCGGTCCGGCGAGGTCGTCTTCAACTCCGCCCAGCTCGTCTCAGCCGACGGCACCCGGCTCGCCAACTACCGCAAGACGCACCTCTTCGGCTGCTTCGAGCGGGACCACTTCACCCCGGGCGAGCAGCCCGTCGTCCAGGCCGAACTGGACGGCGTCCGCGTCGGGATCATGATCTGCTACGACGTGGAGTTCCCGGAGAACGTCCGCGCCCACGCCCTCGCCGGCACCGACCTTCTCGTGGTGCCCACGGCCCAGATGCATCCGTTCCAGTTCGTCGCCGAGTCGATGATCCCGGTGCGGGCCTTCGAGAACCAGATGTACGTCGCGTACGTCAACCGGGTGGGCCGGGAAGGGGAGTTCGAGTTCGTCGGGCTCTCCACCCTGGCCGGTCCCGACGGGGTCGCGCGCACCCGCGCCGGACGCGGCGAGGACCTCGTCCTCGCCGACGTCGACCCCGCGTTCGTCGCGGCCTCCCGCGAGGCGAACCCCTATCTGCGGGACCGCCGCCCCGGTCTCTACGGATCCCTCGTCTGACCCTCCCCCCAGCCCCGCCCCGCCGCTTTCCCGCAAGGAGTCCGTACCCCATGACGTCCACCGTGCCCAACGCCATCGAGCACGCAGACGAGCAGCAGCCGCCGATCACCATGTTCGGCCCGGACTTCCCGTACGCGTACGACGACTTCCTGGCCCACCCGGCGGGCCTCGGCCAGATACCGGCGACCGAGCACGGCACCGAGGTCGCGGTCATCGGCGGCGGCCTGTCCGGCATCGTGACGGCGTACGAGCTGATGAAGATGGGCCTCAAGCCGGTCGTGTACGAGGCCGACCGGATCGGCGGACGGCTGCGGACGGTGGGCTTCGAGGGCTGTGACCCCTCGCTCACCGCCGAGATGGGCGCCATGCGCTTCCCGCCGTCCTCCACCGCACTGCAGCACTACATCGACCTGGTCGGCCTGGAGACGCGGCCCTTCCCCAACCCCCTCGCGGAGGCGACGCCCTCGACCGTCGTCGACCTCAAGGGCGAGTCGCACTACGCCGAGACGATCGCGGACCTCCCGCAGGTCTACCGTGATGTCGCCGACGCCTGGAACAGGTGCCTGGAGGAGGGCGCGGACTTCTCCGACATGAACCGGGCCATGCGCGAGCGTGACGTCCCGCGCATCCGCGAGATCTGGGCGCGGCTCGTGGAGAAGCTCGACAACCAGACCTTCTACGGCTTCCTCTGCGACTCCGAGGCCTTCAAGTCCTTCCGGCACCGCGAGATCTTCGGCCAGGTCGGCTTCGGCACCGGCGGCTGGGACACCGACTTCCCGAACTCCATCCTGGAGATCCTGCGCGTCGTCTACACCGAGGCCGACGACCACCACCGCGGCATCGTCGGCGGCAGCCAGCAGCTCCCGCTCCGCCTCTGGGAGCGCGAGCCCGAGAAGATCGTGCACTGGGCGTACGGCACCTCCCTCGCCACGCTGCACGAGGACGGTGAGCCCCGCCCCGCCGTGACCCGGCTGCACCGCACCGCCGGCAACCGCATCACAGTGACGGACGCGAACGGCGAGATCCGCACCTATAAGGCGGCCGTCTTCACCGCCCAGTCCTGGATGCTGCTGTCGAAGATCGACTGTGACGACTCGCTCTTCCCGATCGACCACTGGACGGCGATCGAGCGGACCCACTACATGGAGTCCAGCAAGCTCTTCGTCCCTGTCGACCGGCCGTTCTGGCTGGACAAGGCCGTCGACGACAGGGGAAATCCGACGGGGCGTGACGTCATGTCGATGACGCTCACCGACCGGATGACCCGCGGGACCTACCTCCTCGACGACGGCCCGGACAAGCCCGCCGTCATCTGCCTCTCCTACACATGGTGCGACGACAGCCTGAAGTGGCTGCCGCTGTCCGCGAACGAGCGGATGGAGGTCATGCTGAAGTCGCTCGGCGAGATCTACCCGAAGGTCGACATCCGCAAGCACATCATCGGCAGCCCCGTCACCGTCTCCTGGGAGAACGAGCCCTACTTCATGGGCGCGTTCAAGGCCAACCTGCCCGGCCACTACCGCTACCAGCGGCGCCTGTTCACCCACTTCATGCAGGACCGGCTGCCCGAGGACAAGCGGGGCATCTTCCTCGCCGGCGACGACATCTCCTGGACGGCCGGCTGGGCCGAGGGCGCGATCCAGACCGCGCTCAACGCCGTCTGGGGCGTCATGCACCACCTCGGCGGCACGACCGACGCGACCAACCCCGGCCCCGGCGACGTGTACGACGAGATCGCGCCGGTGGAACTCCCGGAGGACTGACCTCTCCCCGGATCAGTCCGGCAGCGGTGTCAGGAGCATCCGTCCCGCGAACCCCACCGCCGCGTCCAGGCGGTGGGCCAACTCCCCGGCGAGATCGGGGAGTCCGCGCAGCGCCCAGAGCGCCCGGGCCGCCGCCCAGGTGGCCTCGCGGGCCCGCTCCAGGCTCCAGCACCCGAGCAGATGCGTGAGCGGATCGGCGACCTGGAGGAGATCGGGGCCCGGCATCAGCTCTTCGCGGATGCGCTCCTCCAGCGATACGAGGAGGTCACCCACGTGATCGAACTCGTCCTCCAGGTCCGCGGGTTCGCAGCCGAGCGTACGGCAGGCGTCCACGACGGCGAGCGCCAGATCGTGCCCGATGTGCGCGTTGATGCCCGAGAGGGCGAACTGCAGCGGGCGTACGCCCGGATGGCGCCGGAGTTGCAGCAGCGGCCGCCAGCAGGCGGGGGCGCGGCAGCCCTCCGCGACCCGTAGGTACCGTTCCGCGAAGCGCACGTCGAGGGTGGTCGCGGCCTCGGGATCCGGGAAGCGGCCGGCGTCGATGCGCCGGCCGACGGCCTCCGTGACGGTGAGGTAGACGCGGTTGAAGACCGCGATCCCGTCCCGTGCGGGCAGGGTGGCGTCGAGGGCTCGCATACGGGAGACGACGGTGTCCACTGAGTCCACCGAATTGGTGAAATGTTCCAACTGCGCCATAGGGGGCAGGGTCCCAGGCCTACGCTGACGCCGATGCCGCCGTGCCCGGCGCGTCCCCGGAACGGGGGAACGCGGGCGCGGCGGGGAGTGCCGGGAAGCCGGTGAGCCTCGGGTCCGGGAGCAGGGGGGAGCACCACGTGTCAGGCTTACGCGCCCAGCGACTGGCCGCACGCCGAGCCGCGCACAGGCGGAAGGTGCGACGCGGCGCCATGATCGCCGTCGCGTCGGTCGTGGCCGTCGTCGGAACCGTCACCGGTGCGATGGCCGGGCTGAACGGCGACGGAGGCGCCGCCGAGGCCCGGACCCTGTCCGGCCGCTCCCCGTCCCACGCGTCCCACCGGGCCGAGCCGACTCCGGCCCCGGCCCCGCCCTCGCCGTCGCGGATCTCGCCCTCGCCCTCGAAGCCGCCCGAACCGTCCGGGGCGGCCGACGCACGACCCTCGGCGGAGGAGAGCGACCCAGACACCGGACCCCGGCCGGACGGTCCCGTCAAGCTCTACCGGCACCCCGACTCCCAGGTCCGCGACTGGGTGCGGGACCACCCCGACGACCCGCGCAGCGCCGTCATCGAGTCCCGCATCGCCGACCGTCCGGCCGCCGTCTGGTTCACCGACCCGGACCCGGCCACCGTCACCGCGGAGGTCGCCGCGGTCGCCTCCGGAGGTGCCGAGCGCGACCGGGTGCCGGTCCTCGTGGCGTACGCGATCCCGGACCGCGACTGCGGCGGGGCCTCCCAGGGCGGGGCCCGGAGCCTGGAGGCGTACGACACCTGGATCGACGCGTTCGCCGCCGGGCTGGGCTCGGACGAGGTCATCGTCATCCTGGAACCCGACGCGATCGCCCAGTCCGACTGCCTCTCGGCCGACGCGCGGGCCGACCGGTTCACCTCGCTCGTCCGGGCCGGCCGCGTCCTGAAGGACGCCAACCCCGAGGCCCGTGTCTACTACGACGCCGGGCACTCGGAGTGGAACACGCCGGACAAGCAGGCCACCCTGCTCCGCCTGGCGGGCGCCGCCGCACCGGACTCCTCCGACGGCGTCTTCAGCAACGTGTCCAACTTCAATCGCACCGACGCCGAAATCGCCTACACCCGGAAGGTGCTGGACGCCCTCGGCGGCCCGGCGGACCTCGGCGCCGTCATCGACACCAGCCGCAACGGCAACGGAGCCCCGTCCGACGGCACATGGTGCGACCCCTCGGGCCGGGGTCTCGGCCGCCCTCCGACGCTCACCACCGGCGAGTCCCGCATCGACGCCTATCTGTGGGTGAAGCTGCCGGGGGAGTCCGACGGATGCCGGGGGAAGGCCGGCGCGTTCTCTCCGGGGTACGCGTACGAGCTGGCGCGTGGCTGAGTGAGGGTTCCCGTCCGCGGCGGTCGAACGTCACGACCGTCCCACGGCCCTCAAGGACGCGGGCACTCTGCGGCCCACCGTGAGGACCGACGGCTCAGGGCTTCGGGTCGGGAACTGCCGCGTCCGGCCGACTGATCCGCGACCGGTCGCCCTCCCCGGCACGCAGCACCCCCGCGAACACGGCGAGCCCGCACGCCAGCACTGTCACCAGCCCGAACGACATGACCAGGCTGGTCAGCTGCGCCAGACCGCCGATCGCGCTCGGCGCGACCAGCCCCGAGGTGTAGGTGATGGTCGCGACACCCGCGATGGCCTGGCTCGGGTTCGGGCCGCTGCGGCCGGCGGCGGCGAAACAGAGCGGGACGACCACGGCGATGCCGAGTCCCATCAGCGCGAACCCGGCCATGGCGACCGCCGGATGGTTCGCGACGACGATCAGCAGACCGCCGAGCGCCGCGAGGACACCGCTCGTCCGCACGGTGCGCACCGCGCCGAAGCGGTTCACCACCGCGTCGCCCATCAGCCGGGCCGCCGCCATGGTGAGCATGAACCCGGTGGTACAGGCCGCCGCGAGGCCCGCCGAGGTCGCCAACTCGTCCCGCAGATAGACCGCCGACCAGTCCAGGGCCGCCCCCTCCGCGAACACCGCGCAGAACCCGACCGCGCCGATGAGCAGCGCGGACCTGGGCGGCAAGGCGAACCGGGGCGGCGGCTCCTCGTCCTCGGTGGCCCGGATGTCGAGCACCCACTGGCAGGCGGCCAGGCCGAGCACGGTGAGGACGGCCGCCGCCAGCGCGTGGTGCAGCCGGGCGTCCGAGCCGAGGTGTGCGGCGAGCGTGCCGGCCGCCGAGCCGATCAGGGCGCCCGCGCTCCACATGCCGTGCAGACCCGACATGATCGACTTGCCGAGGCGGTTCTCGACCTCGACGCCGAGCGCGTTCATCGCCACGTCCGCCATGCCGGCGGTCGCGCCGTACACGAACAGAGCCACGCACAGCGTCCACAGGTTCGGCGCGAGGGACGGCAGGGTCAGCGCGAGGGTCCACAGCGCGATCAGCGCACGCATCGCCTTGCGGGCGCCGAGCCGGTGGCTGACCCAGCCCGCGAGCGGCATCGCCACGGACGCGCCGATCGCGGGGAACGCGAGGGCCAGTCCCAGTTGGCCCGCGCCGAGCTGGGCGT
Organism: Streptomyces sp. NPDC030814; assembly: GCF_055572155.1. Classification (NCBI taxonomy): domain Bacteria; kingdom Bacillati; phylum Actinomycetota; class Actinomycetes; order Kitasatosporales; family Streptomycetaceae; genus Streptomyces; species Streptomyces sp. NPDC030814. The sequence goes on along the minus strand of NZ_JBVIDX010000024.1, from coordinate 77,178 downwards.
GCTCCTGGACCCAGGGCACCCGGGTCGCGAACGAGCCGGTCACCGCTCCGTGCACGGCGAAGACGGCGGCCACGGCGTACCGGGCCCGCCGCACATCGCGCTGCTCGTAGACCACTGCGCTCATTCTCCGTCCTCCCTGGCTTCCGGCGTCCTCTCGGGCGCGACCTCAGTCGCTCCCGGACCACCCGACCTTCCCGACCAGCGCTCGCGCCGCCGTAAACTATCAGGAACCCTGCCTGATAGATAGAGAGCGCTGTCTTGCCTGCGTAGGGGAGCCGGCAGCCGCCCTCCGGGCGCGGGGCCGGCAACCGTACGCGTCGTCGATCTGGGAGGATCCCGGCATGCCCGCATCACCCAGCACCGCCCGGGCCATCAACGACCGGCTCGCCCTGCGGCTGCTGCAGGAGGAAGGGACGCTGACGGCGGGGCAGTTGAAACAGCTCACCGGTCTGTCCCGGCCCACCGTCGCCGATCTCGTGGACCGCCTCACCGAGGCCGGACTGATCTCGGTCGTGGGGGAGTCGGGCGAGCAGCGGCGCGGGCCGAACGCCCGCCTCTACGGCATCGTCGCCGACCGCGCGCACCTCGCGGCGCTCGACGTGCGCACCGAGGGCGTCACGGTCGTCGTCGCCGATCTGCTCGGTACGGAGCTGGCGCGGGCGTCCGTGCCGATCACGGACGACACGGGCACGGGGCCCGCCGTCGAGCAGGCGGTCGGCCTCGTGGAGCGCGCCGCGAAGGAGGCGGGCGCCGACCGGCTGCACACCGTGGGGATCGGTGCCCCCGGGCTCATCGACCCGGCCACCGGCGAACTGCGCAACAGCACCGGGCTGCCCGAATGGCACCGGCGGCTGGCCGCCGGCCTCGGTGAACGCCTCCCGGCCCGGGTCCTCGTCGAGAACGAGACCAACCTCGCCGCGCTCGCCGAACAGCGCGACGGCGCCGCCCGCGACCGCGACACCTTCGTCCTCCTCTGGCTCGGCCTCGGCACCGGGGCCGCCGTCGTCCTCGACGGCACCCTCCGCCGCGGTGCCTCCGGCGGCACCGGCGAGATCGGCTTCCTCCCGGTCCCGGGCACGGCGACCCTGCCCTCGGCCACGGACTGCGAGGGCGGCTTCCACTCCCTGGGCGGCGCGGCGGCGATCGCGTCCCTGGCGGCGGAGCACGGGGTGACGACCGACCCCACCGGAAACGAGCCACACGCCGCCACGCTGGTGCGGGCAGCCGCGGATGCGGTGACGAGCCGCCCCTGGGCGGGTGGAGGCGATGCCTCGTCGGGCGCGGGCGGGACCGCACCGGCCGACGTGCCCGCGCAGGAGACCGGACGGCGTCCCGCGGCGGGCGGGTCGGGCGGGTCGGCGGGAGTGATGGGTGCTCCCGGGGGCGTCAAGGGCACCTCTGCGGGCGTGCCGGGCGCTTCGGCAGGGACCCGGCGCCGGGCGGTCGACCCTCGCGCCCGCTTCCTCGACGCACTGGCCGACCGTCTCGCCGTTGGGGTCGCCTCGGTCGTCGCGGTCCTCGATCCCGGCTGCGTGGTGCTCGGGGGTGAGGTCGGACAGGCCGGTGGGGACGCGCTCGCAGCCCGGGTCGAAGCGCGGCTGGCGGCGCTGTCGCCGCTGCCCACCGAGGTGCGGTCGAGCGCCCTCGGCGGCACCGCCGTACTGCGCGGGGCGCTGCTCATGGCGAGGGACGCGGCCCAGGACGAGCTGTTCACACCGCCACCGCGGTAGCGCCCGCCACGCGGAGGCCCTGGGCACCGCGGTAGGCCCTGGCACCGCGGGAGAACCCGCTACCACGTCAGGCCCCGGCGCCGGGCGGCCCGAGCCCCGTGCCGCCCATCGCTCCTCCCGCCGCCGACTCGGCCCGCCGCTCACTCCGACTCGCGGCCCCCACCGAACCGCCCGGCCACATGCTCCCCGAATGTCCCCCTGCCCACCGCCCGCTCCGGTGCCAGATGACCCCCGGCCCGGAACCCGGCGTACGCCTTGCCGAAGAGCGGCACGGTCAGGAGCGGACGACGGCGGCCGACGGCGCTCAGGTAGGCGCGGGCCAGTGCGGGGAGCGTGCGGATCTCGGGTCCGCCCATGTCGGGGACCCGGCCGGTGGGGGCGGACACGGCGAGCTCGGCCAGACGGTCGGCGACCTCGGCGACGGCGACCGGCTGGTCGCTCACCCCGGCGGGCAACAGCATGACCGGCGACTTCGACAGGCCCTCGAAGAGGGTCACGAGCAGGTCGTGGAACTGGGTCGCCCGCAGCGTCGTCCAGGCCAGCCCCGACTCCTCGATCATCCGCTCGACCGCCAGCTTGCTCCGGTAGTAGCCGAACGGCACCCGGTCGACGCCGACGATCGAGATGTACACGAGGTGCCCCACACCCGCCCGCCGCGCCGCGGCGATCAGGTTCGCCGCCGCCTTCTCGTCGCCCCCGCGCGGCGAGGACGCGCAGTGCACGATCGTGTCCACCCCCGCCACCGCCGAGTCCAGCCCGCCGCCACCCGCGACCAGGTCGACGGCGTACGGCTGCGCGTGCCGGCTGAGAACACGCACCTCGTGCCCGTCCGCCCGCAGCCGTTCGGCTACGAGCCGACCGAGGACACCGGTCCCACCGGTCACCAGGATCGTGGTCATACTGTCCAACCCTTCGACGCCGGACGCTCCCCGCCGGAACGCCTTTCGGTACCTATGACCGGACAGCACCCGTTGAATGTGACACCGGGGCGAGGTTCGCTCGGCGAGCGAGTCATCGGTCGGAGAGGGCGGAAGAGACCCGGCGGCGGGGCAAGGGCCGTCGTCACCGCCGCCGGGCCGACCAGGGGCGGCCAGTGCGCCTTCGGGACGAGTAACCGCGATCGCAGACCTTAAAAGGACTAGACCAAACTGGTCAACGGGTCGGAGGTCGTTCGGCACGATTCGACTGGGGCCACCGGGGCGGCAGTTGACTCGTGGTCAGCCGGAAACGGCCCTGCGCGCCACTCGTCGTGGAAGTCCAGTGGCATGACCTGTGAGCCACCCCACAGCCATCACCCGCATGGGTGCCGATCAGGCGTGGCACACTGGCCATGTACCAGAAGCAGCGCACTCCGGGGTCGGTGAAAGTCCGAACCGGCGGTTACAGTCCGCGACCCGGTCGCTTCCAGCGGCCGGTTGACCAGGTGAAATTCCTGGACCGACGGTTAAAGTCCGGATGGGAGGCAGTGCGCGGCGGGCGGGCATTCGTGCGCGCCGCCGACTGTTGTCGGCCTGCTCCAGCAGGAGTGGGTCTTCCACACGGCGTCGCCCCCTGTGCCGTGGTCCGCTCATCTCTGTCGTCTTCGACAGCCCCGGAGTCCGAGCCCTATGAGGCAGGAGGACCCGGGAAGTGTTCACCGGAATCGTCGAAGAGCTGGGTGAGGTCACCGCCGTCGAGAACCTCGGCGACTCGTCCCGCTTCCGACTGCGTGGCCCCGTCGTCACCCAGGGCGCGAAGCACGGCGACTCCATCGCCGTCAACGGCGTCTGTCTCACGGTCGTGGAGCACGAGGACGACTGGTTCACCGCCGACGTCATGGCGGAGACCCTCGACCGCTCCAGCCTCGGCGCCCTCACCGTCGGCTCCCGCGTCAACCTCGAACGCCCCATGGCCGTCGGCGAACGCCTCGGCGGGCACATCGTGCAGGGGCACGTCGACGGCACCGGTCACGTCATCGAGCGCAAACCGTCCGACAACTGGGAGATCGTCAAGATCTCGCTCCCCGCCGACCTCAGCCGGTACGTCGTGGAGAAGGGCTCCATCACCGTCGACGGGATCAGCCTCACCGTCGTCGAGGCCGGCCCCGACTACTTCACCGTGAGCCTCATCCCCACCACCCTCGACCTGACCACCCTCGGCCGCCAGCAGCCCGGCGACCCGGTCAACCTCGAGGTCGACGTCATCGCCAAGTACGTCGAGCGGCTCCTCGGATCGCAAGGGGCCACCCGGTGAACTCGCTGAACTCGGTCGCCTTCACCGTGTTCGACCAGCAGATCCGCTGGTCGGACATGATCGGGAACATCTTCGGCCTGATCGCCCTCGCGCTCGGCGCCGTGCGCTCCCTGTGGAACTGGCCCGTGCAGTTCCTCTCCGGGCTCATCCTCTTCGGTGCCTTCGTCGGCCACCTCACCGGCAGCGCCGGCAAGCAGGTCATCGTCATGGCCGTCGCCGCGTACGGCTGGTGGCGGTGGAACCGCACCAAGGGGCAGACCGCGGACGGCGCCATCGCCCCGCGCTTCGCCACCTGGCGCGAGCGCGGGTACCTCGTCGCCGGCGCCGCCCTCGGCACCCTCGCCGTCGGCGGCCTCTTCACCGCGTTCCCCACCCTGTCCTGGGACCCCTGGCCGGACGCGTACATCTTCACCGGCACCATCGTCGCCATGTACGCCCAGGCACGCGGCATGGTCGAGTTCTGGTTCGCCTGGCTGCTGGTCGACCTCGTGGGCGTACCGCTCAACTTCGCCAACGGCTACGCCTTCTCCGGTTTCGTCTACATCATCTACGGCGCGCTCGTCCTGTGGGGCATGCGCGACTGGTGGCTGCGGTCCCGCAAGCCCGCCCTGGAAGGAGCCCCGGCATGACCATGGCGCCGATTCTGTACAGCACCGACGGCATCGAGAACTTCGGGCTCGACCCCGTGGAGCAGGCCATCGCCGACATCGCGGCCGGCCGCCCCGTCGTGGTCGTCGACGACGAGGACCGGGAGAACGAGGGCGACCTCGTCATCGCCGCCGAGAAGGCCACACCCGAGATCGTCGCCTTCATGATGAGCGAATGCCGGGGCATGATCTGCGCCCCCATGGAGGGCGATGAACTGGACCGGCTCGAACTGCCGCAAATGGTGCAGCAGAACACCGAGTCGATGCGCACCGCCTTCACCGTCACCGTCGACGCCGCCCCCGAGCACGGCGTGACCACCGGCATCTCCGCCTCCGACCGCGCCACCACGCTCCAACTCCTGGCGAGCGGCACGGCCCAGCCGACCGACTTCGTCCGCCCCGGCCACATCTTCCCGCTGCGCGCCCGCAGCGGCGGCGTCCTCGTGCGCGACGGCCACACCGAGGCCGCCGTCGACCTGGCCCGCCTCGCGGGGCTCCGCCCGGCCGGCGCCATCGTCGAGATCGCCGGCGAGGACGGCCGCATGCTGCGCCTGCCCGAGCTGATCCCCTTCGCCCGCAAGCACGGCCTGACGATCATCTCCATCGAGGACCTGATCGCCTACCGCCGCTCCTCCGAGCCCACCGTCAAGCGCGAGGCGAAGACCCAGCTGCCCACCGCCTTCGGCGACTTCACCGCATACGGCTACCGCTCCACCGTCGACGGCGTCGAGCACGTCGCCCTCGTCCACGGTGAGATCGGCGACGGCGAGGACGTCCTCGTCCGCATCCACTCCGAATGCCTCACCGGCGACGTCTTCCACTCCCTGCGCTGCGACTGCGGCCCCCAGCTGGAGACCTCCCTCGAACGCATCGCCGCCGAGGGCCGGGGCGTCGTCGTCTACCTGCGCGGCCACGAGGGGCGCGGCATCGGCCTGCTGTCGAAGCTGCGCGCCTACGAACTCCAGGAACGCGGCCGCGACACCCTCGACGCCAACCTCGAACTGGGCCTGCCCGCCGACGCCCGGGACTACGGCGCCGGCGCCCAGATCCTCCAGGACCTCGGCGTCCGCGGCCTCCGGCTGCTGACCAACAACCCCGAGAAGACCGACGCCCTCGTCCGGCACGGCCTCACGGTCACCGGCCGCGAACCGATGCCCGTCCGCGTGGGCGAGCACAACCTCCGCTACCTGCGCACCAAGCGGGACCGGATGGGCCACGACCTGCCGTGGCTGGACACGACCACCGTGTCCACCTGCGGCGAGCAGTGAACCAGCAGACAGACTCACCAGAACCACAGCACGACCGTCTCGTACCGAGATTCAGGAACCAAGGAGCAACGTGAGCGGCAAGGGCGCACCCGAACTGTCCGTCAGCAACGTCGGCGACCTGCGCGTCGCGGTCATCGCGGCCCAGTGGCACGAAAAGGTGATGGACGGCCTCGTCGACGGCGCGCTGCGCGCCCTGCACGACCTGGGCATCGACGAGCCGACCCTGCTGCGGGTCCCCGGCAGCTGGGAGCTCCCGGTCGTCGCCAAGGTCCTCGCGGGCCGCGGCTACGACGCCATCGTCGCCCTCGGCGTCGTCATCCGCGGCGGCACCCCCCACTTCGAGTACGTGTGCCAGGGCGTCACCCAGGGCCTCACCCAGGTCTCCGTCGACACCGGAGTCCCCGTCGGCTTCGGCGTACTGACCTGCGACACCGAGGAGCAGGCCCTGGACCGCGCCGGTATCGAGGGCTCCAACGAGGACAAGGGGCACGAGGCGGTGACCGCGGCCGTGGCGACCGCGGCCACGCTCCGCTCAGTATCCGAACCCTGGCGCTGAGGCATGCCCGTGACGGCGTAGTGTGGGGCCCACCATGTCCAAGAAGACGTTCGAGGAGCTCTTCACCGAGCTCCAGCACAAGGCCGCCAACGGCGACCCCGCCACCTCCCGCACCGCCGAACTGGTCGGGAGGGGCGTCCATGCCATCGGCAAGAAGGTCGTCGAAGAGGCCGCCGAGGTCTGGATGGCCGCCGAGTACGAGGGCAAGGAAGCGGCTGCCGAGGAGATCTCGCAGCTGCTGTACCACGTCCAGGTGATGATGGTCGCCCGTGGCATCTCCCTGGACGACGTGTACGCCCACCTCTGAGCCGTCCCCCGCACCCACCTGAGCACCCACGAGAACGAAGGAAGCCTGCCTCATGCTGCGCATCGCCGTCCCCAACAAGGGTTCCCTGTCCGGCCCTGCGGGGGAGATGCTGCATGAGGCCGGCTACCTCCAGCGCCGGGAGTCCAAGGAACTGCGGATCGTCGACCCGGAGAACGAGGTCGAGTTCTTCTACCTCCGCCCCCGGGACATCGCGATCTACGTCTCCTCCGGCCGTCTCGACATCGGCATCACCGGACGCGACCTGCTGATCGACTCCGGCGCCAACGCCGAGGAGATCCTCCCGCTCGGCTTCGCCCGCTCCACCTTCCGCTTCGCAGCCAAGCCCGGCACGGCGGGCGGCATCGCGGACCTCAAGGGCAAGACCGTCGCCACCTCGTACGAGGGGATCGTCGCGGGACACCTCGCCGACCACGGCATCGACGCCTCCGTCGTCCACCTCGACGGCGCCGTCGAGACCGCCATCGAACTGGGTGTCGCCGAGGTCATCGCCGACGTCGTCGAGACCGGGACCTCCCTGCGCAACGCGGGCCTGGAGGTCTTCGGCGAGCCGATCATGAAGTCCGAGGCCGTCGTCATCCGCCGCGTCGACGCCGACACCTCCTCGGAGAACGAACCCAAGGTGCAGCAGTTCCTGCGCCGCCTCCAGGGCGTCCTCGTGGCCCGCACCTACGTGATGATGGACTACGACTGCCGCGTCGAGCAGTTGGAGAAGGCCGTCGCCCTCACCCCGGGACTGGAGTCCCCGACCGTCTCGCCGCTGCACAACGAGGGCTGGGTCGCCGTACGCGCCATGGTCCCGGCCAAGGAGGCCCAGCGGATCATGGACGACCTGTACGACATCGGTGCCCGGGCCATCCTGACCACCGCCATCCACGCCTGCCGCCTCTGAGTTCCGAGGAGTCGTACGCGATGTCGGATCTACCCGCCCTGCCGGTCACCTTCCGGCCGGGGCGCACCCGGGCGGTCCTGCTCTCCGCCGCCACCGCGATCTTCGTGGTCATCACGGTGGTCGCGCTGCTGCTGCCGACGCTCGGCCCGGGGGAGCGGCTCAGCTTCGTCTTCACAGCGGCCCTGCTCGCCGGGGTGCTGTGTCTGCTCTCCCGGCCCAAGGTGGTCGCCGACGAGTCCGGTGTGACCGTCGTCAACATCGCCGGGAAGCGGCAGCTCGGCTGGGCGGAGATCGTCCAGGTGAACCTGAGGGTCGGCGACCCCTGGGTCTTCCTCGACCTCACCGACGGCACCAGCCTGCCCGCGCTCGGCATCCAGCCCGGCATCGCCAAGCAGCGCGCGATCGAGGACGCCCGCACGCTCCGGGCGCTGGTGGAGGCCCGTTCCGTCACCGAGCCCGAGCGGCCCCGGGGCTGACGCCGAGTGACCCCGGACTGACAGCGAGCGCATCCGGGGCGACCCCGAGCAAGATCAGGGCCGACTCAGGGCCGCCGCCCCTGCCGTACCGGCCCATGTCTTGATTAATCTGTTGGCGGAGGCGTTTTCGTTGCGCCTCCGCCACTGTTGTGCCACCGGGTACACCAGTGGCCCCCTGCTACTTCGAGGAGTGACTCCTTCCAGCGATGGACGGATCGTCCTGTAGTACCTGCGCCGCCCCCTCCCGAGATACCGAGGCGGCGGCATGACCATCCCTCTGCTGCTGCTCGCAGCCGCTTTCCTCCTGATCCTCGCCAACGGCTTCTTCGTCGCCGCCGAGTTCGGCCTCGTGACGGTCGAACGACCGGACGCCGAGAAGGCCGCCGCCGAGGGCGACCGCCGGGCCCACAAGGTGGTGGGCGCGCTCAAGGAGCTGTCCTTCCAGCTCTCCGGCACCCAGCTCGGCATCACCATCACCTCCCTCGTCGTCGGCATGCTCGCCGAACCGGCGCTCGCCGAGCTGCTCCACGGCCCGTTCACCGCGATCGGCATACCCGAAGGCGCGGTCTCCGGTGTCTCGGTGGTCGTCGGCATGCTGCTGGCGTCCGCCGTGCAGATGGTGATCGGCGAACTGGTGCCCAAGAACTGGGCGGTGTCGAGGCCGATGCAGGTCGCCCGCTTCGTCGCGGGCCCCCAGTACGTCTTCTCCCGCCTGTTCCGCCCGGTCATCGCCGGCCTCAACGCGGTCGCGAACCGGCTGGTCCGCGCCCTGGGTGTCGAACCGGCCGAGGAACTGGCCTCCGCTCGCACCCCCGACGAACTGGTCTCCCTGGCCCGCCACTCCGCGCAGGCCGGCGCCCTGGAACAGGACACGGCCGACCTCTTCGTGCGGACGCTGTCCCTGGGCGAGCTCACCGCGGAGAACGTGATGACACCCCGGGTGAAGGTCAGCGCCCTGCAGTCCTCGGCCACCGCCGAGGACGTGGTCAACCTGACCCGCGCCACCGGACTGTCCCGCTTCCCCGTCTACCGGGAGCGGATCGACGAGATCGTCGGCATGGTCCACCTCAAGGACGCCCTCGCGATCCCGGCCCAGGAGCGGCTGCACACCCCGGTCGGCCATATCGCCAAGGCCCCGCTGCTCGTGCCGGAGACGCTGCCCGTGCAACCGCTCCTGGCCCGGCTGCGCAGCGAACAGCCCATCGCCGTCGTCGTCGACGAGTACGGCGGTACGGCCGGTGTGGTGACCCTGGAGGACATCGTCGAGGAACTGGTCGGCGAGGTGCGCGACGAGCACGACGGGCAGGACCTGCCCGAACTCGCCGTCGCCCCGCCCGAGGACGGCCGCCCCGCCTGGGACGTCGACGGCAGCTGCCGGATCGACGTGCTCCAGCGCATCGGTCTCGACGTACCCGAGGGCCCCTACGAGACGGTCGCGGGACTCGTCGCCGACCTGCTCGGCCGGATCCCGGCGCCGGGCGACAAGGCGGAGCTGCCCGGCTGGCGGCTGGCGGTGCGCCAGGTGGGGCACTACCGCGCCGAGCGGGTGCGCCTCGTGCGCACCGCCCCCGCCACCGAACCCCTCACCGTGGTGGAGGCGGCCCGATGAGCGTGCTCCAACTCCTGTTCGCCCTGCTCCTCGTGCTCGCCAACGGTTTCTTCGTCGGCGCCGAGTTCGCCCTGGTCTCGGTCCGCCGCAGCCAGATCGAACCACTGGGCACGGCACGGGCCCGACAGGTCCTCCACGGCCTGGAGAACCTGCCGCGGATGATGGCGGCGGCCCAGTTCGGCATCACGGTCTGCTCACTGACGCTCGGCGCCGTGGCGGAGCCGACGGTGGCGAAGCTGCTGGAGCCGGTGTTCGAGGCGATTCACCTGCCGCACGGCATGATCCACCCCCTGGGGTATCTCATCGCGCTGGCCGTGGTGGTCTTCCTGCACCTCGTGATCGGCGAGATGCTGCCGAAGAACCTGGCGATGGCGGCGCCCGAGAAGACGGCGCTGTGGCTGAGCCCCGGGCTCGTCGCCTTCGCGCGCGTCTGCGGACCGGTCACGGTGGGCCTCGGCGCCTGTGCCCGCGTGGTCCTCAAACTCTTCCGCGTCGAGCCCAAGGACGAGGTGGAGGCGGTGTTCACCAGCGTCCAGCTCGGCCGGCTGGTCGAGGACTCCGGCCAGGCGGGACTGCTGGCGCCCGAGGAGCAGGAGCGCCTGGAGGACGCGCTGGAGCTGGGCTCCCGCCCAGTCACCGACGTGCTGCTCGGACGCGACTCCCTGGTGACGGTGGGCCCTTCGGTCACCCCCGCGCAGGTGGTGGCCCTGACCGCCCGCACCGGCTACTCCCGCTTCCCGGTGGTCGCGGAGAACGGCGCGTTCATGGGCCGCTATCTCCACGTCAAGGACGTCCTCGACCTGGAGGACTCCGACCGGGCCGTCCCGCAGCAGGTGTGGCGCCCCATGACCACCCTCCGCTCGGAACTCCCCCTCGACGACGCGCTCACTGTCATGCGGCGAGCGGCCACCCACCTCGCCCAGGTCGTGGACGCCTCCGGCAAGGTCCTGGGCCTGGTCGCCCTGGAGGACGTCCTGGAACTCCTGGTGGGCGAGGTCCGGGACCCGGCCCACCGTCAGGCTCCGCCGGTTCGCCTGGCGGAACCGAGGTCGACGGAATCACCGGAGAACGTCCTGGCGAGCTGAGGTAGGGCGCGAGTGCGGGTGCGTGGGGGCTGGTCGCGCCCACGCGGCGGTGCCGCATATGTCACCGCCCCGCGCCCCTGAAAAGCGCCCGGGGCTGCGCCCCGTGCTTTTCAGTGTGAAGGGCGGGCCGCAGGCCCGTTCCCTTCAGGGGCGCGGGGAACTGCGCGAGAAACCACACGCCACCCGTACCCGCCCGTACACGTGCACCCCCGAGCTACTGGGCGCCCCAGCCCTCACCGGAGGTCACCGCGCCGAGGGATCCTGCGGCCCCCGCCCCGACAACACCTCCCCGTACGCCTGCATCAGATCCGGCAGCCGCAGCGTCGACAGGTCGTCCCGCGTCGGCACGCTCGGATACCCCGACAGTCGCAGATCCCGGTAAGCACAGCTCTTCTCGTACAGCGTCCGCAGGAACCGCCCGTTGCCCAGCTCGTCGATCCACCCCTGCTCGACGACATGCCCCGCGATGGACCGCAGCTCCTCCAGCGCCTCCTCGTCCCACACGTCCCCGTTCTCCGCGGCGAGCACCTCACCGATCGCGGTGAGCTCCAGCGGCCGGTAGGAAGGGAAGTCGACCCGTGTCGTGAACCGCGACGACAGCCCTGGGTTCGCGGCGAGCAGCCGGTCCATGCCCTCCGGGTACCCCGCGAGGATCACCACCAGATGGTCCCGGTTGTCCTCGGCCCGCTTCAGCAGGACCTGGAGCGCCTCGTCGCCGTACGCGTCCCCCTTGCCGTACCCGGAGTTGGACAGCGAGTACGCCTCGTCCACGAACAGCACCCCACCGATCGCCGAGTCGATCAGCTCGTTCGCCTTCACGGCGGTCTGGCCGAGGTACTCGCCGACGAGATCCGCCCGCTGGGCCTCCACCAGATGGTCACCGCCCAGCAGCCCGAGTGCGTAGAAGACCCGGCCCAGTATTCGGGCGACGGTCGTCTTCCCCGTCCCGGACGGCCCGGAGAAGACGAAGTGACGCTTCGGAGGCTGAACGGGCAGCCCCTGCCCGGCCCGCAGCCGCGCCATGTTCAGCTGCGCCGACAACGCCTTGACCTGCCGTTTCACCGGCTCGAGGCCGACCATCCGCTCCAGCTCGGCGAGCGCTTCCTCCAGCAGTTCGGGATCGGTCGGCCCGGCCGGCAGCGGGTCCACCCGCACCAGGGACTTCGCCCGTACGAAGGTGTCGCCCGCCTCGGGCGGCAGCGCGCCCGGCGGCACGGGGTCCGGACCGGAGACCTTCAGATCCCGGCCCTCGGCGTCGAAGAGCGGATCGAGGCCGTCGCTCCCGTCGAGCGTGTCCTGCCCGATCCCGGCGAGCGCGATCGCCGCGAGGTCGGCCGCTTCGTCGTACCCGTCCCCCTCGGCGATGGCCGCGAGCCGCGCGGAGGTGTCCATGAAGGCCGGGTCGACCCGGTGCACGGCCCGGTAGAGCGGCAGCGCGGCGGCGCTGCGTCCGGTTCCCTCGTGGGCGCGGGCCAGCCAGTACCGCAGCTCCTTGCGCTGCGGCTGCTCGCTGCGACAGCGCATCAGCGCGGCGGACAGCAGCGGTTCGGCCTGGCCGTACGTCTCCAGGCGGACCCGGGCCATCCCGCCGAAGAGGCCCGCCTCTATACCGAGCAGGGGATCGTCGAGGAGGGGATCGGTGTGCCGGACCAGCTGTTCCCAGTCCTTGACGAGGTAGGCGCGGCAGGCATGCAGAAAGCGCACCTGGGGGTCGGCGTCCACCGGCGGCAGTCCCGCGAGCGCCCGGTCCAGTTCCGGGACGTGGCGCCCGTCCAGCCAGTGCGAGGCGTGGGCGAGGAGCAGGTCGCGGGGGGTCTCCAGGACCGGCTGTACCCACCAGCCGAGCCAGTACCAGGAATTGAGCGTGCGCCGATGGCGGGCGCGCTGCTCCCCGAAGCGCTCCCGGTGCCGGAACATCCGCAGGAGGGCGGTCGTCGTGTCCACCCGCAGCGCGTGCAGCCCGAGCCAGCCGTCGGCCATGCCCGGATCCATCCGCACCGCGGCGCGGAACTCGTCCTCCGCCTGCGGATACGCGCCCATGGTGTAGGCGTCCACGCCTCGTAGCCAGGCGAGGTCGGCCGGGGCCTCGGGGCCCCGCGAGCCGAAGTCCATCACGTCCCCCACAAACCGTGCCCCCGTCTGGAAACCGAACGGGCCGGTGCCCGTCGGCAGCCTTCTCGAACCGCTGTGCCGCGGACGGGAGTTGCGTGGTCACGTTGCCGCAACCGTCCGAAGGTCGCACCGAGGGCATCGTACCTGCGGGTCGGGCGCCCATCGAAGGGTGCAGCAGGGCTCGAATTGCGAGGTGGGAGGAGACGGGGCGCATTGCGCACGGTGACCGAGGGTGAAGGAATCGTGCTGTGTGAGCGGCCGACCTGCCGGCTGACGACAGGACGAAGCCCCCGATCACGGGGGAACAACCGGGGGCTTCGCGTAGAGAGGCGGATCCGATAGTCCGCTCATTGAGAACGTAAGTCCTGTACGGCCCCCCGGTCAAGCCGAGTTGTAGCACTCGGGGAACTTCACGGAGGTGGTACTTCACAACTTCAGCACATTGCCGATGGGTCGTCACCCTGCGTGAGATGGGCACTCGATCGCGGAGTCATACCTGGTCCCGCCAGCACCTCGTACCCCGCAGTTCCCAGGCGAATCAGAAGGTCGGCGAACGGCCGGGACGGGTCCTCGGCGAAGTGCTGACGTTCCGCGCGGACCCATCCGGCCCAGAAGTCGCTCTGCTCCGCGCCGTCCCGCGCCCGCCCCCGGGCCCAGGCCTCCTCGTCCGGCAGTTCCATCCACACCAGCCGCGCCAGATACGGGCGCAGCGCCCGGCGGCCCGCACCGACTCCCTCGACGACGATCACGGGCTCCGGCGGCAGGGTGCGACGGGGGCCGAAGGCGCGCTCCCGCCAGTCGTAGGGGGCGTAGCGCGCCGTCCCGCCGAGCCGCAGTGGTTCGACGACCTGGCCCAGCAGCCGCCCGGTCCACGCGAACAGTTCCTCGTGGGTGGCGATGTCGTCCAGATGGAGCACGGGGGCGCCCCCCAGTGCCTGGGCCAGCCGCCCGGCGAACGTGGTCTTCCCGGAGCCCGCGTGCCCGTCGACCCCGATCAGCCGGACCGGCCCGCAGGACGGCGGCAGCAGCCGCAGCCGCTCGGCCAGGTCGCTGACGGCGGGGTCCTCGGAGGCGGGGAAGGTACGCATGAGGCGATTGAACACCGGGACGGGCGATGCCGGAACGCGCCAGTGGTATCGACCAATATTGGAGGGCGTGGCGAGGCCCGAGGTGCTGGCAGAAGTCCGCGTTCGGCGTCCATAGTTGGCGAACAGCCGTGCGTCTGAACTGTCTTTTCCGGACCACTGGGGGTCACCCGCACATGTCGAGCCTTTCCGAGCCGTCCCGCAGGACCGTCCTGACCGCAGCCGTCGCCACCGCCGCCGCGGCGGCCGGCTCAGCCGCCGTCCCGGCCGCCGCCGCACCGGCGGTCCGCACCGAAGCCCCCGCGCGCCCGGAGCGTGCCCCGGAACGCCTCGTCGACCATCACGGCTGGACGTCGTACGCCGACTGGAGTCGCGGCAGCGCCGACGGCACCCGGGCGAAGGCGGGGGAGCGGCCGGGGCTGGTGATCGGCTCCCCGGTCGGCACCACCGACTACACCGACCCGCACACCGGCCGTACGGCCACCTGGGAGTACGCGACCTGGACGTCTCCCGAGCACCGGCTCGCCGTGCCCGCCACCGAGGTCATCCCCTCCTGGAACGCGCGTACCCCGGACGGCACATGGCTCCAGATCGAACTGAAGGGTGCCTACTCCGACGGCACGGACACGCCCTGGTACGTCATGGGCCGCTGGGCGGCCGGCGACCGTGACATCCGGCGGACCTCCCTCGACGGCCAGAAGGACGGCAGGAGCAGCGTCTGGACGGACACCTTCGCGATCGACGACCCGGCCACGGGCCTGCGCCTCGTCTCGTACCGGCTGCGTCTGACCCTGTACCGCACGCCCGGCACCCGCCGCACCCCCACGGTCTGGCGGGTCGGAGCAATGGGCTCCGACATCCCCGACCGCTTCACCGTCCCGGCCTCCACCCCCGGACTCGCGCGCGAGCTGGTCGTCCCGCGCTACTCGCAGGAGACCCACAAGGGTCAGTACCCGGAGTACGACAACGGCGGCGAGGCCTGGTGCAGTCCCACCTCCTCGCAGATGATCATCGAGTACTGGGGGCGGACGCCCAGCCCCGAAGACCTTGCCTGGGTCAATCCCGAGTACGCGGACCCACAGGTGTGCCATGCCGCCCGGTTCACCTACGACTACGCGTACGAGGGCTGTGGCAACTGGCCCTTCAACGCTGCGTACGCCGCGACCTACCGGGACCTCCAGGGCGTGGTGACCCGGCTGGGCTCCCTCACCGACCTGGAGAAGCTGATCGCGGCGGGGATCCCGGTGATCACCTCCCAGTCCTTCCTCGCGGCCGAGCTGACGGGGGCGGGCTACGGCACGGCCGGTCACCTGATGACCGTGATCGGCTTCACCGCCGGCGGAGACGTCATCGCCAACGACCCGAACTCCCCGACCAACGAGGCGGTGCGCCGCGTCTACCTGCGGCGCGAGTGGGAGAACATCTGGCTGCGGACCAAGCGGTACAACGCCTCAGGGAAGGTCGTCTCCGGCACCGGCGGCGTCTGCTACCTCTACTTCCCGGCGCGGCCCACCTCCCGCCAGCGCGCGGCGCTCGCGGCGGTCGGGGTACGCGTGTGACCAAGCTCTCGGCCGCGATCACGCCGACCGGTGGCAAGGTGGACGGACCGCAGGGGGGAAGTCCACCGCTCATCGATCACACCAGCGAGCTGCCATGACCGCGACCTCTGCCACCGCCGGCGTCCGTACCCGCACGGGCGGCCCCAAGGACGACGGTCCGAAGATCGTCGAACACGTCATGGGCTGGACCCTCGTCGTGGTCGTCGCGATGCTGCTGGTTCAGCTGGGCCTGCTGTGACCCGCCCTCCCGCTGATTCCGAAGCCTGATCCACCGCTGGATCTGTCGATCGGAGTCGAACAAGCTGGTGGTGCGGGTCTGCCATACTGCGGTTGTCCCGCTGGCAGTCGGAGACCAGGACCGAAATTGAATAGCAGTCAACAGTGTGGGATCGAACGTCCGCGGGCCCGGGGCACCGGCCGATCCCTAGCACGCCGCGCCGAACTCATCTCCATCGGGCGCAAGTTGTTCGCCGACACCTCGTACGACACGCTGTCGATGGACGACATCGCGCGGCAGGCCCATGTGGCCAAGGGACTGATCTACTACTACTTCAAGTCCAAGCGCGGATACTACCTCGCGATCGTCGAGGACTCGGTGGCCGATCTGATCACGCATGCGGCCAGTGGTGTCCAACTCCCGCCGGTGGAGCGGGTGCAGCGCACCATTGACTGCTATCTGCGCTACGCCCAGGACAACCAGGCCGCCTACCGCACGATCGTCAGCGGCGGTGTCGGCTTCGACGCCCAGGTGCACGCCATCCGGGACGGCGTGCGCGAGGCCATAGTCGCCACCATCGCCGAGGGGGCCTACGGCAGGAGCGACATACCCCCGGTGGTCCGCATGGGCCTGTTCGGCTGGGTCTGCGGGGTCGAGGGCGCCACCCTCGACTGGATCGACCGCCCGGGGCTGGACCGCGAGACGATGGGCGAGCTGCTGGTCAGGATGCTGGGCGGGGCGCTGCGCGCCATCGAGGAGATCGTCCCGTCGTACGCCGCCCCGGCGTCCGCCCGCCGCGACGGCTGACCGCCCGGCCCCACCGGGGGCGGGGCGGAGGCCCGCTGTCGGCCCTCCGCCCCACGTGCCGCACGTCCGGGGTCAGTTGATCGCCCTGATCAGCTCGCCGTCCGGGGTGTCACCGCTGAGCTCCCAGAAGAAGGTGCCACCGAGGCCCTGCGCCTTCCTGTACTTCATCTTCCCCTTGACCGTCGCCGGGGTGTCGTAGCTCCACCACTGGTCCCCGCACTTGGCGTAGGCGGTGCCGCCCACCGTGCCGTTCGCCGGGCACTTGGCCTTGAGCACCTTGTAGTCCTCGTAGCCCGCCTCGTACGTGCCCGGGGCGGGGCCGGTGGCGGTGCCGCCCGGCGCCGACTGGGTGACCCCCGTCCAGCCCCGCCCGTAGAAGCCCAGGCCGAGCAGCAGCTTGGAGGACGGGATGCCGAGGCTCTTGAGCTTCGCGATGGTCGACGCGGTGTTGAAGACGGGGTTCGCGATGCCGGGGTAGGGGTACAGCGGCGAGTGCGGGGCGGTGGTCGCGTCCCAGGCGCCGAAGTAGTCGTAGGTCATCGGGTTGTACCAGTCGACGTACTTCGCGGCGCCCGCGTAGTCGGCCGCGTCGATCTTGCCGCCCTTGGAGGCGTCGGCCGTGATCGCTGCGGTGACCAGCTCCTTCCGGCCGAATCGCTTGCGCAGCGCCGACATCAGGTCCTCGAAGGACTCCCTGCCGCTGGTGTCACAGGTGAGGCCGCAGGCGTTCGGGTACTCCCAGTCGATGTCGATGCCGTCAAAGACGTCCTTCCACCTGGAGTTCTCCACGAGGTCGTAGCAGGAGTCCGCGAAGGCCGCGGGGTTCTTCGCGGCCTCGCCGAAGCCGCCGGACCAGGTCCAGCCGCCGAACGACCAGATGACCTTGAGGTTCGGGTGCAGCTTCTTGAGCTTGCGGAGTTGGTTGAAGCTGCCGCTCAGGGGCTGGTCGGCGGAGTCGGCGACGCCGTCCACGGACTCCTCCGCGGTGAACGGCCTGTCGGCGTCCGCCCAGGGGTCGCCGAGCGCGCACTTGCCGTCGACGACGTTGCCGAAGGCGTAGTTGATGTGGGTGAGCCGGTCCGCGGAACCGGACGTCTCGATGTTCTTGACGTAGTACTGGCGGCCGTAGATGCCCCAGTCGATGAAGTAACCGACGACCTTGGAGCCGGGGGCGGCCTGGTGCGCGGCCGCACCGGCCGTCGTCCCGCCGGCGGACGCGGGGCCCGCGCCGGCCAGGAGTCCCGCGCCGAGGGCGGCGCAACACGCGGTGGAGATGAGCGCCCGGGAGCGGGTGCGGGGGTGGGACGGTCCGAGCATGGGGTCTCCTCGTGAGGGAGCGGGGAGTGAGCGGGGAGGGATGCCGACCTGCTGATGCCGCGCGGGGCGCCGCCTCGCGCGGCCGACGGGGCCGCCGCTTGGCATGGACGCGGAGGCGCGTTGCCGGAACAGTAGAAGGACTAGACCAATTGGTCAATGGTTTGGACCAATTGACTTCGGCGAGTCGCCCGGGGGCCCTTCTTCTAATTAGCGGTCGTTAACTGGTGACTCGATGCCGCCGATCGGGCATACTCCAAGCGCCACAGCCGCTGACCAGCACACTTCCGAGATCCGGAGGGGCAGCATCGGCCGCGGCCCGTAAGACCCGGCGGGGCCACCCCATCCCTGGTGTGCGCCGCCGCAGTGCCCGACAGGGAGGAGAGCGTCGCCATGCCCGACCGCGCCCCGCAGCCGGTGGACCGTCAACTGCCCACGGAAGAGGCCCGGGATCTGATCTCGCTCGTCCGTGAGATCGCGCAGCGGGAGATCGCCCCGTACGCGGCCGAGGAGGAGGACGCCGGTCGCTTCCCGCGCGACCTCTTCGGCCTGCTCTCGGAGGCGGGACTGCTCGGCCTGCCGTACGACTCCGAGTACGGCGGCGGTGATCAGCCGTACGAGGTCTACCTGCAGGTCCTGGAGGAGCTGGCCGCGGCCCGTCTCACCGTCGGTCTCGGCGTGAGCGTCCACACCCTCGCCTGCCACGCGCTCGCCACCTACGGCACCAAGGAGCAGCAGGTCGAGTACCTGCCGGCGATGCTCGGCGGCGGCCTGCTCGGCGCCTACTGCCTCTCCGAGCCCTCATCCGGTTCGGACGCCGCCTCCCTGCGGACGAAGGCCGTACGCGACGACGGGGCCCCTGCCCGCTCGGACGAGGCCGGGAGCGGGGGAGACTGGACGATCACCGGCACCAAGGCCTGGATCACGCACGGCGGGATCGCCGACTTCTACACGGTCATGGCCCGCACGGGCGGCGAGGGCCCGCGCGGCATCACGGCCTTCCTGGTGCCGGGGGACGCCGACGGGCTGAGCGGGGCGGTGCCCGAGAAGAAGATGGGCATGAAGGGCTCGCCCACCGCTCAGGTCCACTTCGACGGGGTGCGCGTCCCCGACAGCCGGCGCATCGGCGAGGAGGGGCAGGGCTTCGCGATCGCCCTGTCCGCGCTCGACTCCGGACGGCTCGGCATCGCGGCGTGCGCGGTCGGCGTGGCCCAGGCCGCACTGGATGAGGCGGTCGCCTACGCGACGTCGCGCCGGCAGTTCGGGCGCCCGATAGCGGACTTCCAGGGGCTGCGCTTCATGCTCGCCGACATGGCCACCCGGGTGGAGGCGGGCCGGGCGCTGTACCTCTCCGCGGCCCGGCTGCGGGACGCGGGCCGGCCGTTCTCCAAGCAGGCGGCCATGGCGAAGCTGCTGTGCACCGACAACGCGATGAAGGTGACCACGGACGCCGTCCAGATCCTGGGCGGTTACGGCTACACGGCGGACTTCCCGGCCGAGCGGTACATGCGCGAGGCCAAGGTGCTCCAGATCGTCGAGGGCACCAATCAGATCCAGCGCATGGTCATTGCCCGGCACCTCGCGGGCCCCGAGTCACGCTGAAGGAATTGACGAAGTCGGCGGGGGAGCCGTCGAAGGGGCCGTGGAAGCCGAGGGCCGAGCCGCCGAAGGAGTTGCTCGTGGCGAACGGATCCCCGGTGGCACCGAACTGACCGAGGCCGCTCGGGAGCTTCGCCAGCTGCACCCACTCCGGGTCGTGACACCCCGGCAGGGTGCGGCCCCCGTCGGCCCACGTGCGCATCAGGGCCCGGTAGATGGGCGGATCCTGATGCGACGCCGCCCCCTGGGGAACCGATTCTGCCGGCGCCGGGACGAAGATGTGGTGGCGACGTCCGGCCACCGAATACGTAGGGGTCATACCGGCTCAACGCAACGACCGGCAGTGCGGTCACCGCTCCGGTGAATCGTGTCTGCGTTCGCGAGGGCCCGGGCGGACGGCATGCGCGCCCGCCCGCCGGACGCACGGAACCCGCGCCATGGCGGCCTGTGCGGCGCATGGCGCGGGATGACCACGGAGAAGGTCCTCTGGGCGGTCGCGTCAGCGGGAGGCCGCGGACGCCGAGGGCTGAACGGCCGGTGGGTCAGGCAGCCGCGCGTCGCGTCATCGGCGCGCGCATCGGGCGCGAACCCGGGCCGCCGACGTGCGAGAAGGGCTGCGTCCGCCAGTCGAGCCCCTGCGGGAGCGTCAACAGAAGGGCGGTGTCCTGCTCCTGCGGCTCCACGGACTCGTCCGCGGACCGGGCGTCGGTGGCCGAACGGCCCGTACCGGCGCAGACCGTGAGCCC
This sequence comes from Streptomyces sp. NPDC030814, assembly GCF_055572155.1. NCBI lineage: Bacteria > Bacillati > Actinomycetota > Actinomycetes > Kitasatosporales > Streptomycetaceae > Streptomyces > Streptomyces sp. NPDC030814. The sequence continues at coordinate 56,919 of NZ_JBVIDX010000024.1, read as the reverse complement.
GAACGGGTTCCACGGCGACACGACCAGCGCGTGCTCCGGCAGGACGTCCTCGTCGGACAGCAGGGCGATGGGCTGAGCGCAGTCCGGGCAGATGACCCGGTACATCTCGAAGGTGTCGTACGCGTCGGACTCGTCGTCCGGTTCGACGCCCTCCGGCTCGGGCTCGACGACCGGCTTCAGGCGCTTGGGCGCGGTACGACCTGGGCGCTTAAGACTCTGCATGGGATTCTCCCCCTAGTGCTGGGCCGTTCGGGCACTGCGGCCTCGACCACAGCAAGCATTTCCCGTCCCGCATCGGCGGTAATCACGAGATCATCACGCAGCTTGTTCGGGTGATGTGGTCTTCGTCACATGCCGCTCGCAGATGCCCCGCCCACCGGCCCGATCGCCCCGACGGCTCGCAGCGGGCGCTCAGCCACATCACGAACCGGGCATGACCAGCGCCGCTGAGGTATCCGAGGAGATCAACCGCCCTGTAGGTTCTTGCGCCATGGAGGAGCTGGACCGACAGATCGTGCAGCTGCTCGTCGCGGACGGGCGGATGAGCTACACCGACCTGGGCAAGGCCACGGGCCTGTCCACGTCGGCCGTTCATCAGCGCGTGCGCCGACTCGAGCAGCGGGGTGTCATCCGGGGCTATGCCGCGGTCGTGGACCCGGAGGCCGTCGGGCTGCCGATGACCGCGTTCATCTCGGTGAAACCGTTCGACCCCAGCGCCCCCGACGACATTGCGGAACGCCTCGCCGGCGTGCCCGAGATCGAGGCCTGCCACAGCGTCGCCGGCGACGAGAACTACATCCTGAAGGTCCGTGTCGCCACCCCCCACGAGCTGGAGGAACTGCTGGCACGGCTGCGCTCCCTCGCGGGTGTCTCCACCCGCACGACGGTGGTGCTGTCCACCCCGTACGAGGCGAGGCCGCCGAGGATCTGACCCGGGGCCGGCCGCCGGCGACCACGCCCCTGGTGCGACCGTGCCGGCGGCAGGCGCGAGACTGTTCCCCATGAGTGAACGCACCGCCTCGACGGAAACCGTGTTGCTGCGCGGAGGGGAGGTCCACAGCCCCGCCGACCCGTTCGCCACCGCGATGGTCGTCGAACACGGACAGATCGCCTGGGTCGGCTCCGAGGGCGCCGCCGACGCCTTCGCGGGGGGCGTCGACGAGGTCGTCGAGCTCGAAGGTGCCCTGGTCACCCCGGCGTTCACCGACGCCCATGTGCACACCACGTCCACCGGTCTCGCGCTCACCGGCCTCGATCTCTCGGCCGCCCCCTCCCTGGAGGCCGCACTCGTTCTCGTCCGGGAATTCGCTGCCGCCCGCCCGGCCGACCGGGTCCTGCTCGGCCACGGCTGGGACGCCGCCCGCTGGCCCGGCGGCCGTCCGCCGACCCGCGCCGAACTCGACGAGGCCACCGGCGGGCGCCCGCTGTACCTGAGCCGCATCGACGTCCACTCGGCGGTCGTCACCACGGCACTGCTCGACCTCGTCCCGGGCGCCGACCGCTTCGACGACGGCCCGCTCACCCGTGACGCCCACCACGCCGTACGGGCCACCGCGCTCGGCGCCATCACCCCCGCGCAGCGCAGCGAGGCCCAGCGCGCGGCCCTCGCCCACGCGGCCTCGCTCGGCATCGGCTCGGTCCACGAGTGCGCCGGCCCGGAGATCTCCTCCGAGGACGACTTCACGTCGCTGCTGCGGCTCGCCGCCGAGGAGCCGGGCCCCCGGGTCGTCGGCTACTGGGCCGAGCGGGACGTCGTCAGGGCGCAGGCCCTCGGCGCCGTCGGCGCCGCCGGTGACCTCTTCGTCGACGGCGCCCTCGGCTCGCACACGGCCTGCCTGCACGAGCCGTACGCCGACGCCCCGCACACCGGCACCGCGTACCTGGACGCCGACGCCGTCGCCGCCCATGTCGTCGCGTGCACCGAGGCGGGCCTCCAGGCGGGCTTCCACGCCATCGGGGACGCCGCCGTGACCGCCGTGGTCGAGGGAGTGCGGGCGGCCGCGGAGAAGGTCGGCCCGGCCCGGGTGCGAGCCGCCCGCCACCGTGTCGAACACGCGGAGATGCTCACCCCCGAAACGGTCGCCGCCTTCGCCGAACTCGGCCTCACCGCCTCCGTGCAGCCCGCCTTCGACGCGCTGTGGGGCGGCGAGGAGGGCATGTACGCCCAGCGTCTGGGAGCCGAGCGGGCCCGTACCCTCAACCCGTTCGCGGCCCTGCTGCGCGCCGGTGTTCCGCTGGCCTTCGGCTCCGACAGCCCGGTCACCCCGCTCGACCCGTGGGGTACGGTCCGCGCGGCGGCTTTCCACCGCACGCCGGAGCACCGGGTGTCCGTGCGCGCGGCGTTCACGGCGCACACGCGGGGCGGCTGGCGGGCGATCGGCCGGGACGACGCGGGCGTCCTGGTCCCGGGCGCGCCCGCCGACTACGCGGTGTGGCGCACCGGCGAACTCGTCGTCCAGGCCCCCGACGACCGGGTCGCCCGCTGGTCCACCGACCCCCGCTCCGGCACCCCCGGCCTGCCCGATCTCACCCCCGGCGGCGACCTGCCCGTCTGCCTGCGGACCGTGGTGGCCGGGCGAACGGTTTTCGTACGGCCGGGCGAGTGATCTCCACGGCCGGCGTGGGAGCGGACCCGGCCCGCCACAGCGCCGCGCGACCTGCGTATCCTCCGCGCCCACCAGGCAGCATGGGGAAAACCCCCAGGTCAAGCGGTAGTTGACAGCGGACGGCAGAGGGCCGGTAGGTTCGGTCGGGTCCACCACTGGACGTCCGACCGAGGAGCTTCCGCGCGGTCGTCGAAGCGCCACTGGCAGCCAGGCCCAGGGTCAGCGCTCGACGAGGGAAGGTTCCGGACCGGTCGGGTAGGTGTGACCCGGGTGGGGCCCGGGAGCTCAGTAGACAACGGCTTTCGGTCGACCCGCAGCCAGCGGGTCCCAGGTCGGCCCGAAGGGCACCGGGCCCCCATCCGCCGCGGCGGGACGACACCTGGTCCCAGGGTCGCACTACGGTCGGCTTCGGCCCGTTCCGCGTCGTTGATCACGTCGTTCCGCGCCGGCGCACAAGCCATGCAGGGCGCGCTCCCGCACATCCCCCGTCGAGTCGGAACCCCTCTGGACATGAGCCGACACTCCATCGCAGGCGGCGGCCACTATGGTGGACCCCTGCGTACGGACTTGAAGGGGCAGCAGTGAACGACGGCGACGGGACCCTCGCGGCAGCAGGCCAGGAGAGGCGCTTCGGCCCGCTCGGCACGGCCTTGGTGATCATTCCGACCTACAACGAGGCGGAGAACATCAAGACGATCGTCGGCCGGGTGCGGGAGGCTGTTCCCGAGGCACACGTCCTGGTGGCCGACGACAACAGCCCCGACGGCACCGGCAAGCTGGCCGACGAACTGGCCGCCGAGGACGACCAGGTCCAGGTGCTGCACCGCAAGGGCAAGGAAGGACTCGGAGCGGCGTACCTCGCGGGTTTCCGCTGGGGCATGGAGCACGGTTACGGCGTCCTCATCGAGATGGACGCGGACGGTTCCCACCAGCCCGAGGAACTGCCCCGGCTGCTGACCGCGCTCAAGGGCGCCGACCTCGTCCTCGGGTCCCGGTGGGTGCCGGGAGGGCGCGTGGTGAACTGGCCCAAGTCCCGCGAGTTCATCTCCCGCGGCGGCAGCCTCTACTCCCGGGTCCTGCTCGACGTCCCCGTCCGCGATGTGACCGGCGGCTACCGTGCGTTCCGCCGCGAGACCCTGGAGGGCCTCGGCCTCGACGACGTCGCCTCCCAGGGCTACTGCTTCCAGGTCGACCTCGCCCGCCGTGCGGTCAAGGCCGGCTATCACGTGGTCGAGGTGCCCATCACCTTCGTGGAGCGCGAACTCGGCGACTCCAAGATGAGCCGCGACATCCTCGTCGAGGCGCTGTGGCGGGTCACCGCCTGGGGCGTGGGCGAACGGGTCGGCAAGGTCCTCGGCCGCGACGGCAAGGGCCCGGCCCCGGATGCGAAGGACCTGGCCCCGGACGCGCAGCGCCCGGACCCGGACGTGAAGGGCTGATCGTCCGCTTATCCCGTCCTGAGCCGCTGACGGGCACACTGGGGGCATGACGACTGGCGCTTCGACCCCGACCTACCCCGCCCGGCCTCGGCGCTCCCGGCTGCGCACCTTCCTGCCGTTGGGGGTCGCCGCGTGGCTCGTGCTGGAGATCTGGCTGCTCACGGTGGTCGCGGGCGCGGCCGGCGGGCTCGCGGTCCTTCTGCTGTTGGTCGCCGGGTTCCTCGTGGGTTCCGCGGTGGTCAAGCGGGCTGGGAGGCGGGCGTTCCGGACGCTGACCGAGACGTTGCAACAGCAGCAGGGCGGTGGCGGCGGGGCAGCGCCGGAGGGCGGGTCAGGCCGGAGCGAGGGCAACGGCTTCCTGATGCTGGGCGGGCTGTTGCTGATGCTCCCCGGCATCGTCTCCGACGCGGTGGGGCTGGTGCTGTTGGTGCCGCCGGTGCAGAAGGCGCTGGGGCGCTATACGGAACGCACGTTCGAGCGGAAGCTCCGGGAGGCGGGCGCCGGGGGGTTCGGGGACGCCTTCACGCAGGCGCGGATCCATCGGCCCGACGGCAAGGTCGTACCGGGAGAGGTCGTCAGGGACCAGGCGACCGGGAAGGGTGAGGAGCCGAGGGACGCTCGTCCGCCGCTGGAGTACTGAGGAGGGACCGGGCGCCTGACGACCCGGCGAGTTCCCTTTCGCATGCGAAGACCGCGGGCGCCGTACAAGTACGGCGCCCGCGGTCTTCGGTCGCGCTGGGGTCTGCAGCCCCTGTGGGGCTACGCGGACTTGCGGCTGTCTCGCGGATGGACCGCGATGTTCATCGCGCCGGAGCGGAGAACGGCCAGGCGCTCCTCGAGGACCTCTTCGAGTTCCTCACGGGTGCGCCGCTCCATCAGCATGTCCCAATGCGTACGCGCGGGCTTGGCCTTCTTCTCCTCAGGGCCGTCGCCGTCCACGAGGAGTGCCTGGGCCCCACAGACCTTGCACTCCCACTCCGGCGGGATCTCCGCCTCCACCGAGAAGGGCATCTCGAAGCGGTGCCCTTTCTCGCATGCGTACTCCACGGCCTGGCGCGGAGCCAAGTCGATGCCGCGGTCCGTCTCGTAGCTGGTCACCACGAGGCGCGTGCCGCGAAGAGCTCGCTCACTCATGAATCGTGCCTCCCGGGCTTGTCGCCCACAGGACAGGTGTCGCTGTCGTCGTCATCCGGTCAACGTCCGGTCGGCGGTAAAGATTCCCGTTCCGTGTCCCGTTCCGGGTCATGCGTCGCCGTCGTAGCCGCAGCCTTGTCAACCAGTGCAGTACCCACCGGCGCCCGGTTTGTCACATCTGACAGCAGATGTCACCCAGCGTTTCGGCATCTTTGACGCGCAGTAACGGTACGCCTGGCAGGCCAAACGCGTACACTACAGCCCTTTCGCTTCCGGTGCTAAATCCTCTCGGGGACGGGATTCCCCGCGTCACTGATCGCCCGGCGCACCGGAACCCTCGCGAGCAGGGCAAACCCGAGCACGAAGAAGATGACCAGAGAGATGATCGCGTCCCGATAACTTCCGGTCAGCTGGTACGTGAGACCGAACAGCAACGGACCGAGCCAGCTCATCCCGCGGTCGCTCATCTCGTAGGCGGAGAAGTACTCGGCCTCCTTGCCGGGCGGGACGAGGTGGGAGAAGAGGGAGCGGGACAGGGCCTGGCTGCCGCCGAGGACCAGACCGATACCCCCGGCCAGGACGAAGAACCAGACGGGTGCCCCCGCCGGGAGGAAGTAGCCGACGGAGAGGATCAGCGTCCAGGCGACCAGGGAGCCGAGGATCGTGCGCTTGGCGCCGTGGCGCCGGGCCAGCCGGCCCATGGCGAGAGCGCCGCACACCGCCAGCACCTGCACCAGCAGCACCGCCACGATCAGCGTCGACTGTCCGAGACGCAGTTCCTCGGAGCCGTACACCGACGCCTGCGAGATCACCGTCTGGATGCCGTCGTTGTAGAGCAGGTACGCCAGGAGGAAGGCGAGCGTCAGGGGATGACGGCGCATGTCCCGTACGGTCGCCGCCAGCTGCTGCAGGCCGGGGGCGGTCGACTCCCCGGTGTCCGCCACCGGGTTGCGACGGTCCCGCAGACGACGCAGCGGGATCAGGGCGAAGGCGCCCCACCACAGGCCCGCCGAGGCCAGGCAGATCCGGACGGCCATGCCCTCCGAGAGGCCGAAGCTGTCGTGCGAGGTGAAGAGGACCAGGTTCGCGACGAGGACCAGGGAGCCCGACGCATAGCCGAAGGCCCAGCCCCGGGAGGAGACGGCGTCGCGTTCCTCGGGCGGGGCGATCTGGGGGAGGTAGGAGTTGTAGAGCATCATCGCGACGGACTGCGCCGCGTTCGCGACGACGAGGAGCACGCCGCCGAGGAGATAGCGGTCGCCGTCCAGGAAGAACATCCCGGCGGTCGCGGCGGCCCCCAGATAGGCGGCGGCTCCCAGGAGGGGCTTCTTGCGGCCGGTGCGGTCGGCGGCCGCGCCCACCAGAGGCATGATCACCACAGCGACGATCACCGACAGGGAAACCGAGTACGCGAAGAACGAGCCGGCGCGGACCGGGATGCCCAGCGGATGGACGTAACCGTCCGCGTCGGCGGCGGACTTGGCGACCTCGGTCAGATAGGGACCGAGGAACACGGTCAGGACGCTGGTCGAGTAGACGGAACAGGCCCAGTCGTAGAAGTACCAGCCGCGTTGTTCGCGTCGCCGGTCCGCGGCCTCGTCGGCCTCGTCCGTCCGCACGGTGTCGGTGCCCACCCGTGCCCCCCTCGCTTCCCCGGGAAAGGGCCGCGCGACAGCCTCAGACCCAGGTCCCGCGGTCCTCGAGCACCTTGCGCAGCGTGTCGATGTGATCGGTCATGATGCCATCGACACCGAGATCCAGGAGCCGGTGCATACGTTGCGGTTCGTTCACGGTCCAGACGTGGACCTGCAGTCCGCGCGCGTGGGCGGCCCGCACGAACCGGTGGTCGACCACGGGTACCCCCGACTGCGACTCCGGTACCTGCGCGGCGATCGCCGAGCGGCGCAGCGGGCAGGGCATCCCCCATGAGCGCAGTCGCAGCCCGAGGACGCCGCCGGAGCCGTACGAGGTGGCCAGCCGGGGACCCGCCAGGCGCTGGGCCCGGGCCACGCGCGGCTCGGAGAAGGAGCCGACGCAGACACGGTCCCAGGAGCCGGTGCGGGCGATGAGGTTGAGCAGGGGGTGCAGCGCCGACTCCGCCTTGACGTCCACGTTCCAGCGGACGTCGGGGAAGGCCTCCAGGAGTTCCTCGAAGAGCGGCACCGGTTCGACGCCCGCCACACGCGCGTGCCGCACCTCCTTCCACGGCAGGTCCGCTATCCGGCCCGCCCCGTCGGTCATCCGGTCCAGGGTCGCGTCGTGGAAGGCGACGAGCCTGCCGTCGAGCGTGGCGTGCACGTCGGTCTCGATGTACCGGTAGCCCGCCTCCACCGCGCGCCGGAACTGGGCCGTGGTGTTCTCCAGGCCGTCCGCCGCCCCACCCCGGTGGGCGAAGGCGATCGGGCCCGGATGGTCGAGGTACGGGTGGCGTATCAGGGCGGTCACCCGGGAAGTATGGCCCGCTCCGATGGACCGGTGGCAACGACCGTGCTGCCGGATGCCGAGGGAACGGCGAACACGCGAAGGAAGACCTGGGCGAGCGGGCCGATGGAGACGGCGTACAGGAGGGTGCCGACGCCGACCGTGCCGCCGAGGACGAAGCCGGTCGCGACCACGGTGAGCTCGATGCCCGTGCGGACGAGGCGGATCGACAGTCCGGTCACCCGGTTGAGGCCGGTCATCAGCCCGTCGCGGGGGCCGGGGCCGAAGCGGGCGGCGATGTAGAGGCCGGTCGCGGCGCCGTTCAGGACGATCCCGACGACCATCAGGGTGATGCGGGCCGCCCAGGTGCGGGCGTCGGGGGTCAGGGCGAGCGTCGCGTCCATGGCGGCGCCGATCACCAGGACGTTGGAGACCGTGCCGAGGCCGGGGCGCTGACGCAGCGGGATCCACAGGAGGAGGATCGCGGCGCCCACGATGGTGAGGACGATCCCCATCGACAGGCCGGTCCGCTCGGAGAGCCCCTGGTGGAGCACGTTCCAGGGCTCCAGCCCGAGACCCGACCGGACGAGGAGCGCCGAGCTCACGCCGTACAGGGTGAGACCGACATAGAGCTGAAGCAGACGCCGTGTGAGATGCCCGGGTGCGGACACGAGATGCCCCCCTCGTTGGTGGTGGTGGCCTGTCGCATGTCACCCTGTGGCTTGAGGAGTAAGGTCCTCCATGGCCAATTCGGGGAAGGTGGACTGGAAAACATGTCTCAGTGGACTTCCGCGGTCGGGGCCGCGCAGCTGGCCCGCATGCTCAACTCCCAGCAGGACCGCCCCAGTGGCCCCGGCAGCAAGCGTCCGCCCGCCTACCGCGCGCTGGCCGACGGCGTCCGGCTGCTGGTCCTCGAAGGGCGGGTGCCGGTGGCGGCCCGGCTGCCCGCCGAGCGGGAGCTGGCGCTCGCACTCTCCGTCAGCCGGACCACCGTCGCGGCGGCTTACGAGGCTCTGCGCACCGAGGGGTTCCTGGAGTCCCGGCGCGGAGCGGGGAGCTGGACCGCCGTACCGGCCGGGAAGCCGCTGCCGGCACGTGGCCTCGAACCCCTGCCCCCGGAGGCGCTCGGCTCGATGATCGACCTGGGGTGTGCGGCGCTGCCCGCCCCCGAGCCCTGGCTGACCCGGGCCGTGCAGGGGGCCCTGGAGGAGCTTCCGCCGTACGCCCACACGCACGGCGACTATCCGGCCGGGCTGCCCGCGCTGCGCTCGATGCTCGCCGACCGGTACACGGCGCGCGGCATCCCGACGATGCCCGAGCAGATCATGGTGACCACGGGCGCCATGGGCGCCATGGACGCCATCTGTCACCTCTTCGCCGGCCGTGGCGAACGGATCGCCGTGGAGTCGCCCTCTTACGCCAACATCCTCCAGCTGATGCGGGAGGCCGGGGCCCGGCTGGTCCCGGTCGCCATGGCCGAGGGACTCGCCGGATGGGACATGGACCGCTGGCGGCAGGTTCTGCGCGAGGCGGCGCCCCGGCTCGCGTATGTCGTGGCCGACTTCCACAACCCGACCGGGGCGCTCGCCGACGAGGACCGGCGCCGGGGGCTCGTCGACGCGGCGCGGGCCGCCGGGACGGTGCTGGTCGTGGACGAGACCATGGCCGAGCTGTACCTCGACGAGGAGGTGGAGATGCCGCGGCCCGTCTGCGCGTTCGATCCGGCGGGGTCCACGGTGATCACCGTCGGGTCGGCCAGCAAGGCGTTCTGGGCGGGGATGCGGATCGGATGGGTACGGGCCGCGCCGGAGGTGATCAGGAGCCTGGTGGCGGCGCGGGCGTACGCGGATCTGGGGACTCCGGTGCTGGAGCAGCTGGCCGTGAACTGGCTGATGAGCACGGGGGGTTGGCAGCAGGCCGTGGGGATGCGGCGGGAGCAGGCGCGGGAGAACCGGGACGCGCTCGTCGCCGCCGTGCGCAGGGAACTGCCGGAGTGGGAGTTCACGGAGCCGCGGGGTGGGCTGACGCTGTGGGTCCGCACGGGGGGTCTGTCGGGGTCGAGGCTCGCGGAGGTGGGGGAACGGGTCGGGGTCCGGGTGCCGTCCGGGCCGCGGTTCGGGGTCGACGGGGCGTTCGAGGGGTATGTGCGGCTGCCGTTCACCGTGGGCGGGGCGGTCGCGGAGGAAGCGGCGGCGCGGTTGGCCGCGGCGGCGCAGTTGGTACGGAGCGGCGCGTCCGGCGGGAACGAGGGGCCGCGGACGTTCGTGGCGTGAGCGGGGCGGCGCGGTGAGTACCGGTGCCGGCCCGCAGCGGTATCGGTGCGTGACTGCCCCCGCAGCCCAGTGGCCTCGCTGCCCCGGCGGTCAGTTCTCGGCCACCGCGACCTTCGGCATGGCGTCCGCCGGGGTCGTGTGGGGTGGCAGGAGCGAGAGGACGGACTCCCGTTGGGGTTCGGGGGTGTCGGGGTCGTGGGGGTCCGGGGTGGCGGGGACCTGGAGGCGAAGGACGGGGGCGGAGCCGAGGCGGGCGTAGCCGCGGCCCGGGGGGACGTCGGGGGTGGGGGTCGTGGGGGGTGGGGCGCCCAGGACGGATTCCAGTTGCTCGGCGGTGGCGGGGCCGAGGGCCACCCGCGCGCGGGTGTGCCGGAGCACGGCCTCGCCGAGGGCGTCCAGATGGTCGAACTGCTCGGCCACGACGACCGTGACGTTGGCGGCCCGGCCGTGGCGCAGCGGCACCTGGAGGAGGGACTGCGGGTCGCGTCCGCCGTCCGCCGCCGCCAGATGCGCCAGCACGGTCGGGCGGTCGAGCAGCAGCCAGAGGGGACGCTTGGTGTCGTCCGGGGGCGGATGCCCCGCCTGGCGGGCGCGGTTCACGGCGATCAGACGGCGTTCCGTCTCCTGGGACGCCCATTCCAGGCTCGCCAGCGCTCCGGAGAGCCCGCTCTCCACGGCCAGGACGCCGTCCCGGCCGGTCAGGCACGCGTAGTCGCCGCTGCCGGCGCCGTCGACGATGACGACGTCGCCGTGTTGCAGCACCTGGAGGGCGATGCAGCGCAGCAGTGTCGTCGTACCGCTGCCCGGTCCGCCCACGGCCAGCAGATGGGGCTCGGTGGAGCGGACGCCGGTGCGCCAGACGACCGGCGGCACGTCGCGCTGCTCCTCACCGAAGGAGAGAGGGAGCGTGCGCTGCACCTGGGCCGGGTCGGTGAAACCGAGGACCGTCTCGCCCTCGGCCGTCACGAAGCGCTGCGCGGCGATGTCGGTGGCGAGCGGGGGCAGGACGCTGACGGACAGGGTGTTGCCCTCCTCGTCCCAGTCGAAGCGGTACTCGCGCCCACGGCCCGCCTTGGCGTGCAGCAGGTGCTCGATGCGCGCACGGGCCTCTGCCTCGCCGTCGGCGAAGTACGCCGGGTAGTGGATCAGCAGATGACAGATCCGCCCGGTGCCGTCGAACGCGTAGGTGGGGAAGGCCTTGTCCCAGGCTCCGCCGTGCGCGTAGAGGGGCTCTGGGTCCTCGGCGGCCGAGAAGTAGGGGACCAGGGCCTCGTAGAGGGAGCGCAGACGCTGGCTCTGGGACTCGTCGGGGCCGGTGGGCTCGGGGGCGGCGCTCTCGCGGCCCGCCCAGGCTGCCGCCGCCATCAGGGTGATGACGGCGAGCAGCGCTCCGTACGGCACGAGGGTCACCACCAGGACCACCGACGCGGCGAGGAAGAGCAGTGACCCGCGCCGGTCCTTCGGGGTCTCCACCCATTTGCGCCGGCCGGCCGCAGCCAGTCGGCGCAGCCCACGGGTGATCGTGATCAACGGGTGGAGGACGTCGGTGGCGCCGTCGGCCGCAGTCCGGGCCAGCTCCCGGCTCCTGGCGAGATGCGCGCCGCCGCTGCTCAGAATGCGGGGGAGGGTGACCCGGGCCACGACTGTCTCCTGGAGGTGCGTACGGATGGGGACGGGGTCAGAACTTGATCCCGCCGAGGAGGCTCGCGAGGCTCTCGCCGCCCGCCGTGATGCTCGGGGCGATACCCGTGCTGGCCAGGTAGAAGCCGAAGAGCGTGACGACGATGGCGTGCGAGGCCTTGAGGCCGTCCTTGCGGAAGAAGAGGAAGACGATGACGCCGAGCAGCACGACGCCGGAGATGTTCAGGATCATGTGAGTTCTCCTGGTTGATGGGGACAGTCACCATGAGTTCTTCCAAGGTCACAGCATGTATCCATATGATTAAAGGTGCAAATGGGGGAAATGCTGACGAATCCACCTGGGCGGCTGAGTGGTCTCCGAGCTGTCCGAGCTGGGCCGTTGCGCCGCAGATGACTCGATATGATCTTTGCCTCGGTCGTGACCGCTCATGTGCGCGAGAAGCCAGTACCCTGGCGATTCACCCGTACGGTGGCGTTGTCGTCGTACGCTCCAGAAGCACATGTGCTCGTGGCGGTAACGCGTAGTGAGAGGTGGACCCGGCGATGAGCGAAGCCCCCGACCCCGAGGTCGTGGAGCTGGCGACCAAGATCTTCGACCTGGCCCGGCGGGGCGAGACCGAGGCGCTCGTGGCGTATGTCGACGCGGGAGTTCCGGCCGATCTCACCAATGACCGCGGTGACTCGCTCGTGATGCTGGCCGCCTACCACGGCCACGCCGACGCGGTACGGGAGTTGCTGTCCCGTGGCGCCGAGGCGGGCCGCGTCAACGACCGGGGCCAGACTCCCCTCGCGGGGGCGGTCTTCAAGGGTGAGGAGGGTGTCATCCGGGTGCTTCTGGAGGGCGGGGCGGACCCGCTGGAGGGCACGCCGAACGCCGTCGACACGGCGCGCATGTTCGGCAGGTCCGAGTTGCTGGAACTGTTCGGCGCACACTGATCAACATGTTCTGACCAGGTACAACACCAAAGACGGGGGAGGCGGTACAGGGCCGCCGGAAATATCGGTCGCGGCAGGAAGAACCGCCGGGTCATCATGACGTCGTGATTCACGGACGCGATGGCTGGGCAGGTGTTGCCGCACCACGTGGACCGTGATGCGGTCCGCATGGGCCACTGACGAGAGGCAGAGGAAGATGGTCTACAGCAAGCAGGAAACGGCGGGCGCCCCGACGTGTTGTCACGCGGCCAGGTAAAGCAAGATCCCGGTTGCGTCGACGCTTGATGTGAGGCTGTTTCCCATGTTCGAACCGTTCATAGCGCCCAGCGGTACGCTGCTCGGCCTGCTGCAGCGGGGCCGTGGCGACGGCACGCTGCACGCGCTCACCGCCCCGCGGGCCGAGGCGCTCGCGGCACTGAACACCTGTGTGCTGAGCGACCCCCGCCACGACTGGCAGGTGGAGAACCGCTCGCTCTACTACGCCCGGCTCTACCTCGATCTGCACGGCGAACTCGACGAGATCGAGCGGCACCTCTTCGACGCCGAGGACGTGCTGGACACCGAGGAGTCGCGCACCGGGCTCGCCCTCGCGGTGCTCGGGCACCTCGCCTCGTACGGCAGGCGCGATGCGCTGGAACTGCTGCGCAGGTATGCCGCCACGGGCACCAACTGGGCCTGGGCCCTGGACGAACTGGCCCTGAGGGACGACGACGAAGGGCTGCGCGCGCTCGCCGAACCCGTCCTGGCCCGCTTCACCACCGACCCGGAGGGCGAGGCGGAACTCGCCGCCACCGTCCGGGACGCCTTCGAGCCCCGGCCCTGGCGCCTGTGGGCCGACGACCCCCGCGAATCGATCGCCGCACGCGTGCGTGCCGCCCAGGAGACCGGCTGTTTCGACCGCTGGCAGCGGCAGATGCGGCCCAGCGGGCCCCGGCCGGGCTGGAGCGTCAGCGCGGTCTTCGAGTGGGCCCGACAAGGCATCGAACGCGGGGCCGTCCTCCATGTGCCGGCCGCGCGATGCCTCACGGCCGTCGCGGGCCCAGAGGACCGGCCGGAGATCATCGAGGCCGCCCGGTCGGGCGACGACGGCGCCCGTTGTACCGCCCTGCGCTATCTCGCCGACGGCAACGATCCCGACGCCCTCGATCTGATCGAGGGCGCGGTGGCCGACGGCACCACGATGGTCGTGGAGGCAGCCGTCGACGCCTTCGAACGGATGCGCAGCGTGGCCGCCGTCGACCGGGCCCGCGGCTGGGTGCACCGGCCGGACGCGCTGGGCGCTGCCGCCGGGCGCATCCTCGCCTGCCGAGGCGGCGCGCAGGACAGCGACCTGGTGCTGGGCGCCCTGCGTGAGGCCGTACGCGGCGAGGGCCCCGACGCACCCACCCTGTGGACCCTCGTCGACGGCACCGGACGGCTCGGCATCGCCTGCGCCGCACCCGTCCTGCGCCACATCTACCGAGAGACCGCCTCCTCCCACCTGCGCGGCCGCGCCGCCCGAGCGCTCGCCGCCACCGACCCCTCCTTCCCGACCGGCTTCGCCGTCGAATGCCTCTGGGACTGCGAGGAGACCACCCGTGAGATCGCCGCCCGGCACGCCGAGACGGGCGACGCTCGAGTCGTCGACCAACTCCGCCGTCTGGCCGCCGATCCAGCCGAGGAGGCCGAGGTCCAGACAGCCGTACGCAGCCGAATCGGTCCTGACATGCCCGCAATGTGAACACCCCGTGACCCGGAGGTCAGGAGGGTATGGACACGGTCTGACCTGGACATGTGTGCAGCGCAACGCTCATGGGACGTTCCTCGTCCGGAAAGATCCACGTTGACGCGGCCACGTCCGGCACGAGGACAACACCGGTATGCGTGTCGTCATCGTGACCGAATCCTTTCCCCCCGATGTGAACGGCGTGGCCCACTGCGCCCTGCAGACCGCGCGGCACCTCGTCGCACGCGGTCACTCGCCGCTCGTCGTGGCCCCGGCCACCGCCTCGGGGACGGGAGCGGGCGCCGACCTCAAGGCGCCCTGCCCCGTTGTCCGTGTCCCGTCCCTTCCACTCCCGGGCTACCCCCAGGTCCGCGTCGCCCTGCCCAGCCGCCGGGTCGCCGGGGCGATCGTCGAGCACCGGGCCGACATCGTCCACCTGGCCAGCCCCTTCGTCCTCGGCGTGCGCGGCATGGCCGCCGCCGCGCGCCTCGGTGTCCCCGCCGTCGCCATCTACCAGACCGACCTCGCCGGCTACGCCCGCACCTATGTGCACGCCGGTGAGGCGGCCGCCTGGCGGCGCATCCGCTCCGTGCACGCCGCCGCCGACCTCACCCTGGCCCCGTCCGGCGTCGCCCTGCGTGACCTGGAGGCGCACGGTGTGCCGCGCGTGAAGCTGTGGCAGCGCGGCGTGGACACCGTCCGCTTCCGGCCCGCCCTGCGCGACGAGGCGCTGCGCCGCGAACTGGCGCCGAACGGCGAGCTGATCGTCGGCTACGTCGGCCGTCTCGCCCCCGAGAAGCAGGTGGAACTGCTGGCCGGCGTGTGCGGCCTGGACGGCATACGCGTCGTCGTCGTGGGCGACGGCCCCAGCGAACCAGGGCTGCGTGAGGCCCTGCCCGGCGCCGTCTTCCTGGGGCGCCGCACCGGCGACGACCTCGCCAGGATCTTCGCCTCACTGGACGTCTTCGCCCACACCGGCCCCTTCGAGACCTTCTGCCAGACCGTGCAGGAGGCCATGGCCAGCGCAGTGCCCGTCGTCGCCCCCGCCGCCGGCGGACCGCTGGACCTCGTGGCACACGGGCGCACCGGACTGCTGGTGCCGCCGCGCGACGCTGCCGCCGTACGGGACGCCGTGCGGTCGCTGGCCGCCGACCCGGGGCTGCGGGCGGCGTACGGGGCCGCCGGCCGGGCCATGGTCGAGGGGCGCACCTGGGCGACCGTCGGCGATCAGCTCATCGGGCACTACGCCGACGTGCTGGCGGCGCGGACGGCGGTGGCGGCATGAACGGGGCCACCGCCGAGGGGACACGGGACGACGCTGCCCGAGGTACGGGCCTGCGCATCGTTCGGCTCGCCAACTTCGTCGCACCCGCCTCGGGCGGACTGCGGACCGCCCTGCGGGAGCTGGGCCAGGGCTTCAAGGCGGCCGGGCACCACCCGGTGCTCGTCGTGCCCGGTGAGCGGTACACCGACCGCGAGACGGAGCAGGGGCGCGTCATCACCCTGCCGGGACCGCTGCTGCCCGGCACCGGCGGCTACCGCGTCCTCACGGACAGGCGTCGGGTCGCGTCCCTGCTGGAGTCGCTCGGCCCCGACCGGCTGGAGGTCTCCGACCGCACCACTCTGCGCTGGACCGGGGCGTGGGCACGACGCGCCAGGGTGCCCGCGGTGATGGTCTCCCACGAGACCGCCGACGGGGTGCTGCGGACCTGGGGGCTCCCCGAGAGGATGGCCCGGCGGGCCGCCGACGCCCTCAACCTCCGTACCGCCCACACCTACTCACGCGTGGTGTGCACGACCGAGTTCGCCGAGCGGGAGTTCGTACGGATCGGCGCCCGGAACGTCGTACGCGCTCCGCTGGGCGTCGACCTCGTGGGACGACACCCCGCGCTCCGGGACCGAGAGCTGCGCGGGCAACACGCGCAGGGGGACGAGGTGCTGCTGGTGATGTGCTCCAGACTGTCGGTGGAGAAACGTCCCGGCACAGCGCTCGACGCCCTGGACGCCCTGCTCCGACGCGGGCGGCGCGCGGTGCTGGTGGTCGCCGGGGACGGACCGCTGCGGGGCCGGCTCGAACAGCGGGCCCGCGGGCTGCCCGTGACCTTCCTCGGCCATGTCGCCGACCGCCGCCTGCTGGGCGCCCTCCAGGCCTCCGCCGATGTGTGCCTGGCACCCGGGCCCGCCGAGACGTTCGGGCTCGCCGCGCTGGAGGCGATGGCCTGCGGTACGCCGGTCGTGGCCAGCTCCTCGTCGGCGCTGCCCGAGGTCATCGGGGCGGCCGGGGCCACGGCGGCGGACAGCGGCGCGTCCTTCGCCGACGCCGTCGAGTCGCTCCTCGACCGTCCCGAGCCGGAACGCAGGGACGCGGCACGCGCGCGTGCCGAGTGCTTCGGCTGGCAGAGTGCCGTGGACGCCTTCCTCGCCGCCCACGACGCGAGCGTCGGCCGCCCGGCGTGGGAGGGCGTCGGATGAGACCCCTGCGCTTCGTGGCGCTCGGCGACTCCCTCACCGAAGGCGTCGGGGACCACGTCGGGGCGGGCCGGCGTGGCTGGGCCGCGCTGCTCACCGACGGGCTGGGCCCGGACGTGGAGTTCACCAACCTCGCCCTCAGCGGCTCCCAGACGCGCGACGTCCTGGAACGGCAGCTGCCGACCGCGCTCGCGCTCCGCCCGGACATCGCCTCCGTCGTCATCGGTGTCAACGACACCCTGCGCTGCACCTTCGACATCCATGCCGTGGCCGCCCGCCTGGACGAGGTGTACGGATCCTTCCGGGACCAGGGTGCTGAGGTGCTCACCGCGTGTCTGCCCGACCCCGGTGCGATGCTCGGCCTGCCCGGAGCCCTGGCCCGACCGCTCGCCCGGCGGCAGCGGGCCGTCAACGCCGTCGTGCACGCCCTGTCCGAGCGCCACGGAGCGCTCCATCTCCACGCCTGTGAGGGGGACTGGCTGACGGACCGCGCGATGTGGAGCGCGGACCGACTGCACCCCGGCGAGCGGGGACACCGGCAGCTCGCGGTCCGCTTCCACGCGCTCCTCGCCGAGGCCGGGCTCGCGACGGGCCCGCCACCCTCACCGGAGCCAGGGTCCCCCGCGCCCACCCGTGCGGCCGGCCTGTGGTGGCTGGCCACGGCGGGCACGGGGTGGGTGGCCCGGCGGTGCACCGACCTGCTGCCCCAGCTCCTCACCCTCGCCGCCGCCGAGGTGCGCCACAGGGCGCGCGGCACCAGCGCCGCGCTCGACCTGTCCGCCTCCCACGCGGTGGCGTCGGCCCTCGCCGCGTTGACGGTGTCCGAGCAGAGGCCGGGGGTGGTGTGAGCGACGGCCGGGGGTGGTGTGTGAGGCGACGGCGGGGTCGGATGGGGCGACGGCCGAGGTGGTGGGGTAGCGACCGCGACGGGGGCGGGGGAGCGCCCGCCGACGGGGGCGGGGAGGGCCGCTGAGCCTGGCAGGGGCACCAGGCGGGGGCGGTCGGCGTCCGTCGGCCGCATCGGCGCAAACGGCGGCCGTCTGTTGGGCCCGTCGGACGTTTTGGTGCTCGAACTGGCCGTCTGGTGGTCACGGCGGTCATGTGGTGTCCCTGCCCCGTTCCGGTGGCCGATCGGCCGCTCCTGCCCGCGCCAGCCGTCCTGGTGGCCAGGCCGGCCACCAGACCCGGCCCAGGCCCGCCCCTCGCGAGGCAGACGTCGGCCGCCCACGCCCGCTCCCCGTTGCCCGGCCGGTCAGCGACGGTGTCTCACGGCGACGAACCGCACGGGGGTGCCCGGCGTGGCCTGGGCCGCGGCGGGGAGGTCCGCCGGGTCGACGACCGCGATCACCGGATAGCCCCCGGTGGTCGGGTGGTCGGCGAGGAAGACGACCGGGCGGCCGTCCGGCGGCACCTGGACGGCTCCCAGCACCATGCCTTCGCTGGGCAGCTCACCCGGTCGCGCGCGTTCCAGGGCCGGGCCGTCCGTGCGCAGCCCGATGCGGTTGCTCGCCGACGACACGGAATAGGGGCGGGCGGTCAGGGTGCGGAGCGCCACGTCCGTGAACCAGTCGTGCCGGGGGCCCAGGGTGACTCGTAGTACCAGCTCCGAGGGCGGCGCCGGATGCGGAACGACGTCCACGCACGCGTGCCCCCCGGTCGGACGTCCCAGTGGGAGCACGGTGCCGTCCGTCAGCGGGGGAGGACCCAGACCGGACAGCAGGTCGGTGGAGCGGCTGCCGAGGACCGGCTCGACGTTCACGCCGCCGGAGACGGCGAGATAGCCGCGTACACCCGCGCGGGCGGCCCCGATGTCCAGCAGCGCGCCTCCGGGGACCCGTACGGGCGCTCCCCAGGCCACCGGGCGGCCGTCGAGGGTGACGGGGCAGGGCGCGCCCCCGACGGCCACCGTGACCGTCGCGCGGGGCCGTACCGAGCAGCCGTTGAGGGTGGTCTCGAGGACGGCCGCCTCCGGGGCGTTGCCCACCAGCCGGTTGACCAGGGCGGCGGCGGGCGCGTCCAGTGCTCCCGAGCGGGGTACGCCGAGGTGGGCGTGGCCGGGCCGCCCCAGGTCCTGGACGGTGGTCAGGGCACCGGCGCGGACGACGGCGAGGGCACGGTCGCTCATGGGGCCGCCGCCGGCGTGAAGCGGACCCGGGTACCCGGTGCCAGCAGAGCGGCCGGCACCCGCGAGGGGTCCCACAGGACGGTGTCGGTCGAGCCGATCAGCTGCCAGCCACCGGGGGAGGAGCGCGGATAGACGCCCGTGTACGGGCCGGCCAGGGCGACGGAACCCGCCGGGACGGCTGTCCGCGGGGTCGCCCGGCGCGGCACCTCACGGGGCAGGCCCGTCAGGTAGCCGAAGCCGGGTGCGAAACCGCAGAAGGCGACGCGGAACTCGGCCGCCGCGTGGATACGCACCACCTCGGCCTCGTCGACACCCCAGTGGGCGGCGACGTCCGGCAGATCGGGCCCGTCGTACCTGACGCGGATCTCGACGACCTGGTCGGCGCGGGCCGGGGCCGGCGACACGTCCCAGTGGACGAGGCGCTCGGCGAGGCGCGCGGGGGCCTCCAGGCCGTCCAGGAGGACCGTGCGGGCCGCGGGGACGATCTCGGCGACGGCGAGTTCGCCCGTGGCGCGACGGCGCAGCAACTCGGCGTGCAGGGCCTCGGCCTCCTCGCCCGAGTCCAGCTCGATGAGCAGCGCGCGAGCGCCGACCGGCATGGCCCTCATACGAACGCCTCCACGCGGATGCCCGAAGCGGTCAGCTCGGCCCGCACCCGTCGCGCCAGCTCCACGGCGCCCGGCGTGTCGCCGTGCAGGCACAGGGAGCGGGCGCGCACGGTGACGCGCTCGCCGGAGTGGGAGACGACCGTGCCGGAACGGGCCAGGGTGACCGACCGCTCGATGACCGTGGCGGTGTCCGTGATCACCGCGCCGTGCTGTCCGCGCGGCACCAGGGTGCCCTGCTCGGTGTATGCCCGGTCGGCGAACGCCTCGGTGACCACGGGCAGTCCGGCCTGCTCCGCCACTTTCAGGAGGTGCGAGCCGGGCAGGCCGAGCACCGGCAGCGTGGCGTCGGCGAGGACCACCCCGTCCACCACCGCCGCCGCCTGCGCCTCGTCGTGCACGACACGGTTGTAGAGCGCGCCGTGCGGCTTCACGTAGGACACGCGCGTGCCTGCCGCGCGCGCGAAGACCTCCAGGGCCCCGACCTGGTAGGCCACCTCGGCCGCCAGCTCGTCGGCCGGCACGTCCATCGCGCGCCGCCCGAAGCCCGCGAGATCGCGGTACGAGACCTGGGCGCCGATCCGCACCCCGCGCTCCGCCGCCAGCTCGCAGACCCGGCGCATGGTGACCGCGTCCCCGGCGTGGAAGCCACAGGCCACGTTGGCGCTGGTGACGACGGAGAGCAGCTCCTCGTCGTCGGTCAGCTGCCAGCGGCCGAAACCCTCGCCGAGGTCGGCGTTGAGGTCGATCGACGTCATGGGTCCCATTCTCCTCTTGCCGCGGTGCCCGCTAGGCCACGCGGTACTGCTCGTCGCGGGCGTCGGTCAGGAACATCTGCCCCGGCGCGTGGGTGATCGCGAACGGTGGGCGCGACGCCATCACGGCGGCCTGCGGGGTGACCCCGCAGGCCCAGAACACCGGGATGTCGTCCGGCTCGGCGGCCACTGCCTCGCCGAAGTCCGGGCGGGACAGGTCGGCGATGCCGAGGCCGGTCGCCTCCCCGCAGTGCACCGGCCCGCCGTGCACCGCCGGGAACAGACTGCTCTCCCGTATCGCGGTCGCGAGGTGCTCGGGCGGCACCGGGCGCATCGACACCACCATCGGGCCGTGCAGCCGCCCCGCGGGACGGCACTGGCGGCCGGTGACGTACATCGGGACGTTGCGGCCCTGCTCGATGTGGCGCATCGGGACGCCCGCCTCGGTGAGCGCCCACTCGAAGGTGAAGCTGCACCCGATCAGGAACGACACGAGGTCGTCGCGCCAGACGTCGACCACGTCCGTGGGTTCGGCCACCGGCTCGCCGTGCTCCCACACCCGGTAGCGGGGGAGGTCGGTGCGCAGGTCGGCGCCCGCCGCGAGCGGGGTGGTCCAGGAGCCGGCGTCCGTCACGTCGAGTACCGGACAGGGCTTCGGGTTGCGCTGGCAGAACAGCAGCATGTCGTACGCCCAGTCGGCGGGCACCGAGATCAGGTTCGCCTGGGTGTGGCCGGCGGCGACCCCGGCGGTGGGCCCCGACAGGCCGGCGCGGAACCGGGTGCGAGCCTCACCGGGGGTCCACGCGCGCGCCTGCGGGTCGCCGAGGGCCACGGGACGGTCGTCCGGGGAGGGGGCACAGGCGCCGTCGTGGGCGAGGAAGGTGTCGGACGGCGGGCGGTCCTGAGCGGTCGCGGGGTTCATACGAGTTCCTTCCCGCGCGTCTCCGGCAGGCCGAGGAGGGCGACGGCCGCCAGGCCGTAGCCGATCGCGCCGAAGACCAGCGCGCCGCCCACGCCC
Organism: Streptomyces sp. NPDC030814; assembly: GCF_055572155.1. Lineage (NCBI taxonomy): Bacteria > Bacillati > Actinomycetota > Actinomycetes > Kitasatosporales > Streptomycetaceae > Streptomyces > Streptomyces sp. NPDC030814. The sequence goes on along the minus strand of NZ_JBVIDX010000024.1, from coordinate 35,792 downwards.
CAGCTGTCCGCCAGGAAGCCGACCGTCGTCGGGAAGACGGCGCCCACCGCTCGCCCGGTGTTGTACGTGAAGCCCTGCCCGGTGCCGCGTACGGCCGCCGGGTACAGCTCACTCAGGAACGACCCGAAGCCGCTGAAGATCGCCGACATGCAGAACCCGAGCGGGAAACCGAGCACCAGGAGAAGGCCGTTGGCGCCGCTCGGTATGTTCGCGTACGCCAGGATGCACAGCGCCGACAGCACCGCGAAGAGCCAGATGTTCCGCCTGCGGCCCAGCCGGTCGGTGAGATACCCGCCCGTGAGGTAGCCGACGAAGGCACCGGAGATCAGGAACGTGAGGTAGCCGCCGGTGCCGACGACGGACAGGCCACGCTCGGTCTTGAGATACGTCGGCACCCAGGTCGCCAGCGTGTAGTAACCGCCCTGGACGCCGGTGGACAGCAGCACGGCGAAGAGGGTCGTGCGCAGCAGACCGGGAGCGGACGCGGTGCCGGGCCGGAAGATCGCGGCGAACGAGCCCTTCTCGGCGCTCCGTTCGCGCGCGGCGGCGGCCTCCGGGGCGTCCTCGACCGAGCGGCGGACCCAGACCACGAGCAGCGCGGGCAGTGCGCCCGTCCAGAACATCACACGCCAGGCGAGGTCGTCGCCGAAGACGGAGAAGACCGCCGTGTAAACGATCACGGCCAGTCCCCAGCCGACGGCCCAGGAACTCTGGATCGCGCCGAGCGTGCGCCCCCGGTGCTTGGCGCTCGCGTACTCGGCGACCAGGATCGCGCCGACCGCCCACTCACCGCCGAAACCGAGGCCCTGGAGGGCCCGGAAGACCAGCAGCGTCTCGTAGTTGGGCGCGAAGCCGCAGGCCACGGTGAAGACCGCGTAGGTGATCACGGTGATCATCAGGGCCTTCACCCGGCCGATCCGGTCCGCGAGGACGCCCGCGGCGGCACCGCCGATCGCCGAGACGACCAGCGTGACGGTGGTGAACAGGCCGGTCTGGCCGCTGTCCAGACCGAAGTAGGCCGCCAGCGCGACCATGCTCAGCGGCAGCGTGAAGTAGTCGTACGAGTCGAGGGCGTATCCGCCGAACGCGCCGCCGAAGGCCCGACGGCCGCGCGGGCCGAGGGCGCGCAGCCAGCCGAACGCGCCGTCGTCTGCGGTCTGTGCGCCCGGTGAGGGCTGGGATGTGGTCGTGGGAACCGGGGACGGAGGGGTCGAGCTCATGGGCACCTCGCAATGCGGGACGGAGGATGCGTGAGGGGTGAGCTGGGCCGTGCCATGCCGCGCGGAGCGACCGGCGCAGGGTGAGCCGACCTGTGGTGCGGTTCGTGCGGTGCGGTTCGGGCGCCTGCGCCTGTCCAGCAAGGTAGAGGATCGTTGAACGATCCTTCAATACCCATGTTGTTTCGTTCTGATGCCTGGGGTTGAATTCGGGGCATGGCCGCCGAACTGACGGGACTTGCCGACGACCGGGCCCTGCTGGGCCGCACCAGCACCGCCGAACGCGTTTCGGACATCCTCCGGAGCCGGATCGCCGAGGGGTTCTTCCCGCCGGGCACCCGGCTGTCCGAGGACAGCATCGGCGGCGCCCTCGGGGTCTCCCGCAACACCCTCCGCGAGGCGTTCCGCCTGCTCACCCATGAACGGCTCCTCGTGCACGAGCTCAACCGCGGGGTCTTCGTACGAGTGCTCACCGTCGAGGACGTCGAGGACATCTACCGCACCCGCCGGCTCGTCGAGTGCGCCGTCGTCCGCGGGCTGGGCGAGCCGCCGTACGGCCTCGACGGGCTCGCCGAGGCGGTCGCCGACGGACAGCGGCAGGCGCGGGAGGGCGACTGGAAGGGCGTCTCCACGGCCAACATCCACTTCCACCGCGAGCTGGTCGCCCTCGCGGGCAGCGCCCGTACCGACGAGCTCATGCGCAGCGTCTTCGCCGAACTGCGGCTCGCGTTCCACGTGGTGGACAATCCGCGCAAGCTGTACGAGCCGTACCTGGCCCGGAACCTCCTGATCCTCCAGGCGCTCCAGCGGGGAGAGCGCGACCGGGCCGAGGAGATGCTGGGCCAGTACCTCGACGACTCGCTGAAGGGCCTGGTCGAGGTCTACGGACGCCGGGTGGCCGACGTCTCCTGACCGGCGTCCGACGAGGCTGGGGCCGTGGTGTCGGCGGAGCCGGCGGGGCTTGGGGGTGAAGCCGGTGGCCCTGGTCTCGGGCGGAGCCGGAGGCCCTGGTCCAGGACGGAGCCGGCGGGGCGCTTCGGGGTCAAGCCGGCGGCCGTGGTCTCTCGAGGCGCGGTCGAGCGGTGCGGGGCGACGCACGGTGACATGGTGACTCCGCCCGGTCCGGTGACGTGCTGGTCCGGCCCCGCCCGGCGCAGCGATTTGGGTCGCTGTCAGACCCAGGACCTAATCTGTGCACCGTGACTTCACCCGTATCGACGGACAGTGTTCCGCCCCAGCTCAGCGCGGGGCCGCGCCCTGCGCCGGGCCCGGCCGCCGACGAGGGACTGGCGCGGCGGCTGCGCGCGCTCGCCTGCACCGCGCCGCTGCACGACCTCGACGCGCGCAAGGCCAACCTGGCGGGTGAGTACTCGGTGTACGGCATGGCGGAGGTCGCCCTCGCCGCCATCGACCTGGTCACCCTCAACATGGACTTCGACACCGGCGCGGACCACGACCAGATCGTCGCTCGGCTCGTCCCCCGCATCGCCGCCCAGGCACCGCAGCGCCCCGTCGAGGAGCACGAGCGGGTGGCCCGCTGGGTCCTGGAGAACCTGATCAACGTCGGAAGCGTCGACCGCGGTTTCCGGGCCGTCTACGGCACCTTCGCGTCCGACGGCACCTATGTGCGCCGCGACTACGACTTCAAGCTGATCGAGGAGGTCCCCGGCTACGGAGGCGGTGTCTACCTCCGTACGACCGACGAGGCCGTCAACGTCCTCGTGGGCGCCCTCGACACCGACGTCACCAGCGCCCAGATCGCCGCCGAGGTCAAGCTGGAGGTCCTGATCAGCCGGGGCCGGCTCGCCGACGCCCAGCTCGCCGCCGAACAGGCGCGCTACAGGACCGTGCAGTACTCCGAGACGCTCAGGAAGGCCCTGGACGCCACCCGGCGCAACGTTCGCGCGGTCGACTGGCTCCAGGCCGTCCCCGACATGATCGCCGAGGCGCTCGACCACGTCGCCGACCGCTACCGCCACGAGAACGCGATCCTCACCAACATCCGCAAGGCCCGCGACGAGTCCGAGGACCCCGAGCAGAAGCGGCGCGCCGCCGAGCTCGTCGACATCGTCAAGGACTGCATCCGCCGGCACACCCAGTTGCAGTCCCGGCTGCTGGAGGCCGGCCCGCTGTTCCGCGCCGAGCAGGACCGGCAGGCCTTCGCCACCCCCATGACGACCTCGGGGACAGACCTCTACGGTCATCTCCTCGCTCCGCTGCTGCCGCTGCCCGTGGAGCAGGCACGGCGGGTGACCGACGCGTTCTTCGCCCGCGGGACGGGGCTGCGCACGCCGGGGTCCGTGCGGATCGGGGATCTCGTCGACCTCCTGTTCACGCCCCCGGTGGAGCGCGAGCACCTGGGCGCGGAGATGCCTGAGCCGGATCTGATCGCGACACCCGACGACAGCCGGTTCAGCGAGGAGCAACTGGCCGCGGCGATGGAACTGCTGGACCTGCCCGCGGACGCGCCCCGACGCTTGTCGGGCCTGCTGGCCCAGGCACGGCGGTCGGACCCCGAACTGCCGTATCTCGTCGCGCTGCTGGCCGTGCACGCGGCCAGTCCACCGGTCGGTACGGCCTACCGGCAGGGTGAGGAGAAGCTGCTCTTCGCCGTGGACGACGGGACGGAGCTGGACGACCCGGAGTTCGGCGGTGCCGATCTGATAGTGGGGACGGCACTCCTGGACGCGGCCGGGATGGCCGCGGACCGTTCGGAGGCGGCATGAGAGCCCCGTCGGTCCCCCGGACGCGCGCCGTCCGCGGGCGGCGCGCGTCCGATCCCGTGGTGCCCCGAGCCGCTGCCCCTGCTGTCGCTGTCCCCTGTTCCGAGACCGAGGAGTCCTTGCCGTGAGCGAGCACGTCGAGTGGAGTGAGCCGGAAGCCGCCGCTCCGGTGGCCGCCGCCGTCACCCCCGCCGACGCCGCCGACGCGGCGCGGCTCGTCGCCTTCGGGCTCCAGCCCAAACTCCAGCCCGCCCGCGACCAGGAGTACGGCGATCTGCTGCGCCGTTACCGAGAGGATCCGGCGTTCGCCCGGCTCGCCGACGCCGTCGCCACCGGGCTCGGGCTGGTGGTGCTGGAGGTGTCGCCGCGAGCCGGGATGGCGGTGACGGCCGCCGAGGACTCCGTGTTCGCGGTGCGGATGGGCGACTACGCACGGCGCACCTCGGCCGACTCCGTGGACCGGTTCCTCCACGGGCTCGCCCATCTCGCGGTCGCCGCGATGGCCTTTCCCCGGCCCGAGGACCTCGCCGACGACGGATACATCGGCCGGGTGTCGGTCAACGGGGTCGACTCGTTCGTACGGCAGGCCTGCCGGCGGCTGGAGGAGCGAGCCGAGGAGCAGGGGGAGAACACCGACCCGGCGACCGACGCGCCCGGACTGGAGGCGGCGTGGCGGATCTGGGCGAGACGCAGCTCCACCGGAGCCACCAAGGACGCCCGCCGACTGGCCGGTTCCACCACCGGCATCGTCGGCAAGGCGGTGGGCTTCCTCACCGACTCCGGATTCCTCCAGCGCACGGGTGACGACAACGGCGGTACGTACCGCACGACCGCCCGCTACCAGCTCCAGGTACGGGACATGGCGGGCAGCGCCGCGATGGCCGAACTGCTCGACCTCGGGATCGTGCCGGTCACCGACGGCACGGCCACCCTGCTGCCCGCCGAGGACAGCGACGACCTGGAGCTGGTGGCCGACGCCGGGCTGCCGTTCCACTCCTGACCCGCACTCACCGGCCTGTCCCTTCTGATCCGCACGTACCGCCGCCACCAACGCCTCCGCACGAACCACCCTCACGACCGCGAAAGTCCCCCACCATGTACGAGCTGTCCCGGGTCCGCCTCTACTCCATCGGGCCGGCCGGTGCGCGTTACGCCGACACCGTGCTGGACCTGAGGGGTGTCGGCGAGCCCGTGCCCGACCCCGCGCCACAGCAGGCGGAGTTCTTCGAGGAGGAGCCCACCGGGCCGCCGCGCCGTCCCGCGCCCGCGGGCGTGCTCTTCCTGGAGAACGGCGGCGGCAAGTCGGTGCTGCTCAAGCTGATCTTCTCGGTGATGCTGCCGGGGCACCGCAACACCCTCGGCGGGGCCAGCTCGGGTGTGCTGCGGAAGTTCCTGCTCGCCGACGACTGCGGACACGTCGCGCTGGAGTGGCAGCACACGCTCACCGGTGAGTGCGTGGTCGTGGGCAAGGTGAGCGAGTGGCGCGGACGCCAGGTCTCCAACGACCCGCGGAAGTTCGCCGAAGCCTGGTACTCCTTCCGGCCCGGCCCCGGCCTGAGCCTCGACAACCTCCCCGTCGCCGAGTCCACCGCCGTACGGCCCCCCGCGGAGGGCGCCTCCGGCGCGCAGGGGCGGCGGCGGACCATGAAGGGGTTCCGGGACGCCCTCACCGAGGCGGGCAAGGCTTACCCGCACCTCGAAGTGCACTGGGAGGAGATCCACGACCGCTGGAACGAACATCTGACGGATCTCGGCCTCGACCCCGAACTCTTCCGCTACCAGCGGGAGATGAACGCCGACGAGGGTGAGGCCGCCGGTCTCTTCGCGGTCAAGAAGGATTCCGACTTCACCGACCTGCTGCTGCGCGCGGTCACCGACACACGGGACACCGACGGGCTCGCCGACCTGGTCGGCGGATTCGGCAACAAGCTGGGACGCCGTGCCGAACTGATCGCCGAACGCGACTTCACCGCCGGGTCCGTGGACCTGCTCGGCCGGATCGTGGAGGCCGCCGAGGCACGGTCGCACGCACGTGACATCCACACGGCCGCCGAGCGACGGACCCGCACCCTGGCCCGGCGGCTCTCCGCCCGGGCCACCCGGGAACGGGTCAGGGGCACCGACCTGGCCCAGCGCGTCACGGCCGCCGCGTACGCGGTCACACACGCCGAGGGCGCCCGCGAGCGCAGTGCGCTGATCGCGGCGGAACTCGCCTACCGGCACGCCTCCCTCGCGCTGGCCGCCGCCGAGAAGTCGGCCGCCGCCCAGAAGCGGGAACTGGCCGACGCCCGCACCCTGCACTCCGCCTGGCAGGCCGCCGAAGCCGTCCTCAGGCACCGTGCCGCCGCCGACCGTGTCGCGCGCGTGGCCGCCGCCATCCAGGAGGCCGAGCGGGACGCGGCCCCCGCGCTCGCCGCCCGCGCCAAGGCCGCCGTCGACCTCGTCCGCGCCCTGCACACGGCCGCCGAGAGCGCCGAGAACCTCGCCAACGAGGGGGAGGAGCGGTCGGCCGCCCTCCAGGAGATCGGCGAGGCCGCCCACCGGGACTCCACGGCGGCGGCCACCGAGGCACAGCGCGCCCGCAGCGAGATCGGGCACCTGAAGCAGCGGCTCAGCGAGGTCGAGCAGGAGACCGCCGAGGCGGTCCGGGCCGGCTGGCTCGACGACAGCGCGCCCGACGCCGACCCCGCCAGGGCCGCCCTCGCCGCCAGCGACGCCGAGAAGACCGCCGTCGCCGCCTGGGACGCCGCCCGCGAGGCCTCACGACGTGCCTCCGAGCACGCCAGGGAGGCGGCCTCCGCCGAGTCCCGCGCCGAGCTGACGGCGGCCCGCGCGGCGGACGCCGCCATCGCCGCCGAGCGCGCGTACGACGGGGAGCGGCGCACTGCGGAGACCCTCGCGGCGGAGGAGCGCCTCGCCGAGCTGCTGAGCCTGCCGGGCGCCTCCCGCGGGAGCCGGGCCGGTGTGCCCGTACCCCGCGCAGCCACCGACGGCCCGGGCGGTACGGCGGCCGCGAGGTCCGCCGAGCCGGACCGGCCGGGATCCGCCGCCGGACCGGCCGACGGCCCAGGCCCCGACGCCTCCGGCTCCTCGGGTGACGGCCACCTCACTCCCGAGGAGCTGGACCGCTTCGCGGACGAGCTGCGGGAACTGCTCGACGAGAACGTGTCCTCCGCCGAGCGCCACCTCTTCGAACTGCGCACCGCCGCCGCCGACGACTCCCGCATCCTCGGCGCCCTCGGCGACGGCGGACTGCTGCCGCCGGGCCCCGACGTGCTGGCCACCGTCGAGTACCTCGGCGAGCACGGCATCCCCGCGCTGCCCGGCTGGCGGTACCTCGCCCAGGCCGTGGACCCCGCCGACCACGCGCGCGTGCTGGCCGCGCGGCCGGAGCTGGTCGACGGCGTCATCATCACCGACCCGGACTCCCACGTCCGCGCCCGTGAGGCACTGAGCGACGCGGCCCTGCTCCCCCGGTCCGCCGTCGCCGTCGGCACGGCCGCCGCCCTGCTGGCGCCGACGCCGCCCCTCGACGCGGGCGACGGCACCTCTTCCGAGGTGTTCCTCGTCCCCCCGAACCCGGCCATGCACGACGAGCGCGCCGCCGACGAGGAGCGCCAGGCACTGCGCGCCAGGGCCACGCAGCGCGACGAGGAGATCCGCGCCCTCGCGGCACGGCTCGGCAAGGACCGGGAGCTCGCGGCGCGCCTCGCCTCCTGGCGCACGGGCTGCCCGGCGGGCCGGCTCACCGAGCTGGCCACGACCGCGCGGGAGACCCGCGCGTTCGCCGAGGAGGCGGAGGCCGAGCTGGCCGAGGCCCGGACCGCGCGGGCGGAGGCCGAGGAGGCGGCGGCCGAGGCAGCTCAGGTGCGGGACGAGCGGCAGGAGGCCGCGCAGAAGGCCCGGCGGGCCGCCGACGCCCTCGCCGGGCTCGCCTTCCGGCTGCGCGAACGCGCCGGCTGGCAGGTCAAGCTCCGCGAACTCGCCGACGAGGCCGCCGAGTCCGAGGCCCGCGCCCAGACCTGTCTGGAGCGGGCCCGCGCCGCCGACGAGGACCGCCGCGCCACCCAGCGCGCCGCCGACGACGCACGCCGCACGGCGCGTGCGCTGCGCGCCGAGCGCGCGGAGATCGCGGGCGCCCCCGATGACGTACCGGAAGCGGACACCGACGCGCCCAAGCAGCCCCTCGCCGCCCTCCGCGAGGCCTACCGCGCCGCCTCCCAGGTGTACGAGAAGGTCGGCGTGGGCGCCGACCTGCGCGCCGAGCAGGCCCGGGCCGAGAGCGACGAGAGCGCGGCCCGCGCTGAACTGGACCGGCTCAGCAACAAGGTCCGCAACCGCGCCGAGCAACTCCTCCAGTCGCCCGACGGCTCCGACGGCCCCTCCCGGCAGGCGGCGGCGGCCCGCGCGGAGGAGCTGGTGCAGGTCCTGGAGACCCGTATGTCGACCGCGAGCGAGCAGCTCGGACGGCTGCGCGGCGAGGCCGAGCGGCACGCGCCCGAGGACGGCGAGGCGCACACCGAGCTGCCCGAGGAACTTCTTCCGCGCGACGCCGACCACGCCCAGGCGCTGCTGCGCACCGCCACCGCCGAGCTCGCCTCCCGCACCGAGGCGCTGACCCAGGCCCGCGAGGCCCACGCCGAGCTGCTCGCGGCCCACCGCGCCGCCGAGGACGCGGCCGGCGGCTTCGACGAGACGGCCGCCCTGCTCAGGGACCTCCTGCGCGACCACACCACGGATGACGACCAGGAGGAGCCCGAGCCCTACCCCGGCTCCCTCGAGGAGGCCCGAGGGGCCGCCGCCGAGACCCGCCGCTCCCTGCGCGGCTGCGCCACCGACCTCTCCGCCGCCGAGGGCGCGGTACGCGAGGCCAGCGACATTCTCGTACGGCACGCCAACTCCACCCGCTACGAGCAGGTGCGCACCCCGGCCCGCCAGCAGATCCGCGAGCTGCCCGCCTCAGCGCTGCCCGAGCACGCCCAGAAGTGGGCGGACGCCTTCGCGCCCCGGCTCCGGGTCCTGACCGACGAGCTGGCGCAGCTGGAGCGCAACCGCGACTCGATCGTGGACCGGCTGCGCGGCCTCGTGGAGTCCGCGCTCGCCACACTGCGCTCGGCCCAGCGGCTGTCCAGGCTCCCCGAGGGCCTGGGGGAGTGGTCCGGCCAGGAGTTCCTGCGGATCCGCTTCGAGGAACCCGACCAGGCGACGCTCACCGAGCGGCTCGGCGAGGTCATCGACGAGGCGACCCGCGCGGCCGTCAAGAAGAACTCCGACATGCGGCGGGACGGCATGTCCCTGCTGCTGCGCGGGGTCAGCGCGGCGCTCCAGCCCAAGGGCGTCGCCGTCGAGATCCTCAAGCCCGACGCCGTGCTGCGCGCCGAGCGGGTCCCCGTCGGACAGATGGGCGACGTCTTCTCCGGGGGCCAGCTGCTCACCGCGGCCATCGCCCTCTACTGCACGATGGCCGCGCTCCGCAGCAACGACCGGGGCCGTGACAGGCACCGCCACGCCGGCACCCTGTTCCTCGACAACCCCATCGGTCGCGCCAACGCGACGTACCTGCTGGAGCTGCAGCGGGCCGTGTCGGACGCCCTCGGCGTCCAGCTCCTCTACACGACCGGTCTTTTCGACACCACCGCGCTGGCCGAATTCCCCCTGGTCATCCGCCTCCGCAACGACGCCGACCTCCGCGCCGGCCTGAAGTACATCAGCGTCGAGGAACACCTCCGCCCGGGACTGCCGCAACAGCCCCGGGCGGGAGAGGCGGTGCACAGCGAGATCACGGCGACGAGGATGTACAAAAGGCCCGCCGCAACCCCATGAGGGGCGCGGGGAACTGCGCGACCGGCGGAAACGGACCCGCGGTTCCCCACTGCCTCGCCGGCGCCGCGCCTACGCGTCGGCCTTCAGCAGATCCGCACACTTCTCGCCGATCATCATCGTCGTGATGCAGGGATTGACGGTCACCAGGTCCGGCATCACCGATCCGTCGGCCACCCGCACCCCCTCGACCCCCTTGACCCGCAGCCGCGCGTCGAGCGGAGCCGAGGGGTCGTCGTCCGCACCCATCTTCACCGTGCAGGCCGGGTGGTAGACGGTGTTGTGCGTCCTGCGGATGTAGTCGAACAGCTCCTCGTCGGTCTGTACGTCGGGACCGGGCGCCAGTTCGGCCCCCGCCCATCCGCTCAGCGCCGGCTGCGCGGCGATCCGCCGGGCCAGCCGCAACCCGTACGTCATCACCCGCACATCGTGCTCGTGGGTGAAATACCGCGGATCGACCTTCGGCTTGTCCCGGTAGTCCCGGGTGCGCAGCCGTACCGTGCCGCGCGACTTCGCCCGCGTCACGTTCGGCGTCAGGCAGAACGCGTTCTCGGTCGTGGGGTAGCCGTGCCGGGCCGTGTTCATGTCGAACGGCACGGACCCGTAGTGGAACATCAGGTCGGGGCGGTCCAGACCGGGCTCGGTGTCGTAGAAGATGCCCGCCTCCCACCACTGGCTGGACGTGGTGGTCATCGGTTGCTTCGCCTCCCACATGATGACCCCCTCGGGGTGGTCCTGGAGGTTCTCGCCGACGCCCGCCGAGTCCACGACCACGTCCACGCCGACCTCGCGCAGGTGCTCGGCGGGGCCGATCCCGGAGAGCATCAGGAGCTTCGGTGTGTCGATGGAGCCGCAGGAGACGATGACCTCGCGCCGGGCCCGGACGGTGCGGGTGTGGATCTGGTCCGGGTCGAGGTACTCGGCGCCGACGCAGCGCCGCCCCTCCAGCACCAGCTTCTTGGCGCGGACGCCCGTGCGTATCTCAAGGTTCGGCCGCTTGCCCATGATCGGGTGCAGATACGCCACCGAGGAGGACTGCCGGATGTTGTTCTCGTCGGAGTTGATCTGGAACCAGTTGGCGCCCCGGATCACCGTGGTACCGGAGTTGAAGGGCGTCGTCGGTATCCCGGCCTGGGCGCACGCCTCCAGCAGCGCGGTCCCGCACGGGTCGTCGCTCTTGAGCGTGCGGAGTTTGACCGGCCCGCTGCGGCCGTGGTGGTCGCCCGGGGCGTCGTTGTTCTCCAGCCGCCGGTAGAGCGGGAAGAGGTCGGCCGCGGACCAGCCCGTGCAGCCTGCCGCCGCCCAGTCGTCCAGATCCTCCGCGGGAGCCCAGAAGGCGATGCAGGAGTTGTGGGAGGAGCAGCCGCCGAGAACCTTCGCGCGGGCGTGCCGCATGAAGCTGTTGCCGCTGGACTGCGGCTCGACGGGGTAGTCCCAGTCGTAGCCGGACTCCAGCAGGCCCATCCAGCGTTCCAGTCTCAGGACGGCGTCGTCGCCGACGTCGCTGGGTCCCGCCTCCAGGACGCACACCGTGACCGACGGGTCCTCGGACAGCCGGGCCGCGACCACGTTTCCCGCGGTGCCGCCGCCGACCACGACGTAATCGAACTCTTCTGGGCTCATGGGGAGTTGTTCTCCATGTGGGGCATGCGGTCCCCTGCGGATCGGCGCCGGGGACCGCGCGTTCTGTGCTGGGCCCGGTCCTGGCGAGCCGGGCTCTGTCGGTAGCCCGGTGCGTCCGGTGCCGGGTTCGGTCAGTCGGCGGCCGGGGCGGCGACGGGCGGGGCGGGCGGCGTGGTCGGGCCGGAGGGCGCGGCGCCGGTCGTGGTGGCCGGCATCGCGTGCTCGGCGAGCACACCGGTCCTGTGCCGCTGGACGAACCAGTAGTAGGCGAAGCCGCCGCCGGCGATGATCCCGACGAAGAGGACCGCGCCCCAGCGCAGGTACCAGTGGAACGGCTCGGTCGCGTTGTAGACGGAGGCCCGGGGCCAGATCAGGTTGACGGTCATGCCCGCGCCCCACAGGACGGCCAGGGCGTTGACGAGGAGGCCCCAGCGGCCCAGGGAGAACCTGCCGTCGCCCGCCGGCTGCCACGTGCCGCGCAGCCGCGCCACCAGCATCGGCACGGTGACGCCGAGGTAGGCGAGGTAGATCATGATGATGCCGATGCTGGTCACCACGGTGAAGATCTGCGGCTGGCGGATGTTCACGACCAGGATCGCGAGGGCCAGCACGCCGATGATCACGGCCGGGAGGACCGGGGTCTGGAAGCGAGGGCTGACCTTGGCCAGCAGCGAGGACGCGGGCAGGTTGTTGTCGCGGGCCATCGCGAAGGCCAGGCGGATCGCCGCCGTGTGCACGGCGAGTGCGCACACCGTGACCGCGATCAGCACGCACCAGAGCATCGCCTTGCCGGCCGTCGGGCCGAGCACGTCGAGCACGACGTACTGCAGACCGTCCGTGGACAGCTTCTCGCCCTTCAGGCTGGAAACGCTCATCAGCGCCAGCAGCAGGATCAGACCGCCGAGCACGAAGGAGGCGACGATCGCACGGATGATGGCGCGCGGCGCGTTCCGGGACGGGTCCAGCGACTCCTCACCGAGCGAGGCGGCCGTGTCGAAGCCGTACATGACGTACGCCGACGCCAGCGAGGCCACGAGGAACGCGCCCAGATACCCGGCGCCGCCGTACCCCTCGCCGGTGCCGTTCGTCTCCAGGACGACCTGCGGACCACGCGTGATGTGCACCGCGAACAGGACGATCAGCACGACGGTGGCGATCAGCTCGATGAATACACCCGCCGTGTTGATCGTGGCCATCAGCTTCACGCCGAAGGCGTTCACCAGCGTGGTGAACAGGATCAGCACCGCGGCCAGGATGACCGCGTTGGTCGCCACGTCATAGGTGCCGGTGCCGTCCCCGACGAACTGGAACACATCGGAGATCTGCGGCAGCGTCAGCTGGTAGGCGAGCGCCACCGCCGCGATCGACACGATCGACGCGGTCAGCATCATCCAGCCGGCGAGCCAGCCCAGATGCGGATTGCCCATCTTCTTCGACCAGTTGTAGACGGAGCCCGCCACCGGGTAGCGCGCCGCCAGTTCGGCGAAACAGAGCGCCACCATGAACTGGCCGACGAACACCATCGGCCACGACCACCAGTAGGCGGGACCGCCGCTGCCGTAGCCGAAGTAGAACAGCTGGAAGGTGCCGGTGAGGATGGAGATGTAGCTGATCCCCGCGGCGAAGGTGTGGAAGTTGCCGAGGGTGCGCTTGAGTTCGGGTTTGTAGCCGAACTCGGCGAGTTCGGCGTCATCGTCTGGTTTCTGCGGGCCGGTCGGTTGCTCGATGGTCGACATGAGCGGACTCCTGGGGGCCTTGGGGAAAGAGGGAGCGGCTCTCACGGGTGCCGGGACGGGGCTCCCGTGGGGCACGGGCAGGGAAGGGGACCGCATCCGCGGACACGGAAGAAGAGTTATACGTACGCCTCAACTCCCACTCATCACAAGGGAGTTGTGCGCCACAAGGGAGTTGTGCGAAACAAGGGGGTCAGGCGAACCAGCCCTGCGGTGCGGGATCCGTGTTGCGCCAGATGTGCTTCGTCTCGCGGTACTCCGCGAGCCCCGCGGGCCCGAGCTCGCGGCCGAAGCCGGACTGCTTGTAACCGCCCCACTCCGCCTGCGGGACGTACGGGTGGTAGTCGTTGATCCACACCGTGCCGAGCCGCAGCCGGGCGGCGACCCGCCGGGCCTTGGCCTCGTCCGTCGTCCAGACCGCCCCGGCCAGACCATAGACGGTGTCGTTCGCCAGCCGTACGGCCTCGGCCTCGCTGCTGAACCGCTCCACGGTCAGCACCGGCCCGAACGACTCTTCCTGGACCACGGACATCCTGCTCGCGCACTCGTCCAGGACGGTCGGCAGATAGTAGAAGCCCCGGCCGTACGCCTCACCGGACGGCCGCTCGCCTCCACAGCGCAGTACCGCGCCCTCCGCGACGCCCTTGGCGACGTACTCCTCGACCTTCCTCAGGTGCGCCGCCGAGATCAGCGGCCCGGTCTGCGCCTGCTCGTCGAACGGGCCGCCCAGCCGGATCCGCTCGGCCCGGCGTACGACCTCGTCGACGAACCGGTCGTGCAGCGAGTCCTCGACCAGCAGCCGGGCGCCGGCGGAGCACACCTGGCCCGAGTGCAGGAACACGGCGGTGAGGGCCATGTCGACGGCGGTGTCGAAGTCGGCGTCGGCGAACACGATGTTCGGGTTCTTGCCGCCGAGCTCCAGCGCGACCTTCTTCACGCTCGCGGCGGCGTTCGCCATCAAGCGCCGGCCCGTCTGGAGACCACCGGTGAACGAGACGAGGTCCACGTCCGGATGGTCCGAGAGGGGGGCACCCGCCTCGGGGCCGGCGCCCAGGACCAGATTGGCCGTGCCCGGCGGCAGCCCGGCCTCCTCCAGGAGCCGCATCAGATGGATCGCCGTGTGCGGGGTGAGCTCGCTGGGCTTCAGTACGAAGGTGTTGCCGGCCGCGAGCGCCGGGGCGACCTTCCAGGCCGTCTGGAGCAGGGGGTAGTTCCACGGGGTGATCAGCGCGCACACCCCGACCGGCTCGTGCACGACCCGGCTGTCGATGCCCTCCTGTCCGGTGTCCACGACCCGGCCCGCCTCGGCGGTGGCCGCGTGGCCGAAGTAGCGGAAGCAGTTCGCGATGTCGTCCATGTCGTACTCGCTCTCCACCAGCCGCTTGCCGGTGTCGAGCGATTCGGCGCGGGCGAGCGCGTCCTTGTCGCGTACGAGCAGGTCGGCGACCCGCAGCAGCAGGGCGCCCCGCTCGGCGGCCGGAGTCGTGGGCCACGGGCCCTCGTCGAAGGCGTGACGTGCGGCGGCGATCGCCTCCACGGTGTCCTCACGGCCGGCCTCGTCGACGACGGCGACCAGGCTGCCGTCGGCGGGACAGCGGATCTCACGCGTCCGCCCGTCGAGCGCGGCGCGCCACGCTCCGCCGATGAAAAGTTCGGGCATATCCCTCGTTCCTCCTGGTCAGCGCCGTGCTGCTGGCGCCCTTGCGGCTGAGCGCCTAACCGGAAGACCGCGTTCTATGCCAAGCGGCCAGTCAAATGTGACGGCTGACACGCATGGCCAGGAGGAACGGCCAGAGGAACGGCCAGGAGAAACGAGGAGACGGGCCGGAGCCTAGGGATGCGACAGCTGGCCGGCGCCGCCCCGACGGCGTATCCGCGCCTGCGTGCGCTCCACCGCGCGGGCCTCGCGGCGTGCCCGCCGACGCTCGCGCCGCAGCGCGCGTGCCGTGCTGCTGGGGGCCGACACCACGCCGTTGCGCTGGCTCCACACCTGCCGGGTCACCCAGACGTCCAGCACGCCCCAGGTCGCCGCGACCGTACTCGCCACGCTGCTGAGGACCATGGGGAAGGCCAGCCACGAACCGGCCAGTGTGCACAGGACGGCCACCATCGCCTGAATCAGCGTCACCGCGATGATGAGCACCGCGCGCACCGCCGCCGTCCGCACCGGATCGGGCAGGCGGCGACGGCGCGCCGGCTCCTCGATCCACAACGGCCGGTAATGCATCCGCTCTTCGTCCCTGGCGGAGAGCCTCTTCTCTTCCACCGCGACACGCCCGCCCTCCCGGAGGCCGCGCTCCGGTGCCATGCCCGTCGCCACCGCGTCGTCCTCGGGCGCTACTTGCCGCTCCGCCGTGCCCATCAACTTGTCACTCCCCACCGCCGGTGGCCCAAGAGCTCCGGGATCACGAGACCCGGCCCCCCTCAAGTGCCCGACTTCCTCTGAATTACGCCACCCGGGGTCGGCTTGCGGGGGCTGTCGCCCCTTCCGTCCCCCATTCCCGTACAGAAAGACGATCGAGGAGCGCCGAAAGATTCCCAAGGAACGCAAAAATCCGGCCAACCGGCCAACTTCCCCGACGGGATGTCATGGGTTCAACTGCCCGACAGGGGGCGGCAATCTCCCCCATGAACGGACAACTCCCCGTGTCCGGTTCGCCGTGGGCGAGCGGTGCGGGCGGACGGCCCTTCGAGATACCCACGTGTCGGTAGTAGGCTCACGCCGTTTGTTGACGCACATGTGTGCCCCCGGGCCGGCGGGGGATGAGCTGGGGGAGGCCATGCGCTTTCGCGGGAAGTCGATCCGCCGGAAGATCGTGGCGCTGCTGCTCGTGCCCCTGATCGCACTGACCAGCGTCTGGGCGTTCGCCACGGTGCTGACGGGGCGTGCGGCGAGCGACCTCTTCCGAGTGGCCGACATCGTCGAGGAGATCGGCTTCCCCACCGAGGACACCATCCGTGTCCTCCAGCAGGAACGCCGCCAGACGCTGGTCCATCTCGCCGATCCGCGCGGCTCCGACGCCGCCGCGGCCCTCGAACGCAGCCGTACCGCCACGGACAAGGCCGTCGCGGCGTTCCGCGACCACGCCGAGAACGCGGACCTGAGGGACGAGATGGGCGGCGCCACCTCCCTGCGGCTCACCGCCATCCTGGACGCCCTCGACGGCCTCCCGGCGCTGCGCACGGGTGTCGACGACGGCACCGTCACCGTCACCCAGGGCCTCAATTTCTACAACCAGTTGGTGGACCCCTGCTTCGCCCTGCTGGCCAACCTCCCCGCGCTCGACAACGTGGAGATGGACAAGCAGGGCCGCGCCCTGGTCAACCTGGGCCGGGCCCGGGAGCTGCTCTCCCGCGAGGACGCCCTGTTCAGCTCGGTCCTCGTCGCCGGCCGGATCAGCCGCGACGAGATCCGCGACTTCTCCGACCTCGTGGCACAGCGGACGCTGCTGTACGACATCACCCTGCCGCTGCTGCCCTCCTCCGAACGCGACCACTTCGCCGGCTACTGGCGGAACGCGAACACGGCGCCCCTGCGCTCGGTCGAGCAGGACGTCATCGGCTCCGTCGCCGGACAGCGGGCGGGCGTCAGCGCCAAGAGCTGGGACAGCGCGGTGGAACCGGTGCTCTCCGACCTCCGTGACCTCAGCATCGAGGCGGGCGACCGCTACCAGGACCGCGTGCGTCCCCTGGCCACCAACGTCATCCTGAAGGCCGTCGTCGCCGGAGTCCTCGGTCTCTTCGCACTCCTGGTCTCGCTGTTCATGTCGGTTCGCATCGGCCGCGTCCTCATCCGCGACCTGCGCCGACTGCGCCAGGAGGCCCACGAGACGGCCGATGTGCGACTGCCCAGCGTGATGCGCCGGCTCGCCGCGGGCGAACAGGTCGACGTCGAGACCGAAGTGCCCCGCCTGGAGTACGACAAGAACGAGATCGGCGAGGTCAGCCAGGCGCTCAACACGCTCCAACGGGCCGCCGTCGAGGCCGCCGTCAAGCAGTCCGAACTCCGCAGCGGCATCTCCGAGGTCTTCGTCAACCTCGCCCGCCGCAGCCAGGTCCTGCTCCACAAGCAGCTCACCCTGCTCGACACCATGGAGCGGCGGACCGACGACACCGAGGAACTCGCGGACCTCTTCCGCCTCGACCACCTGACCACCCGTATGCGCCGGCACGCCGAGGGCCTGGTCATCCTCTCCGGCGCCGCCCCGTCGCGGCAGTGGCGCAAGCCCATCCAGCTGATGGACGTCGTCCGCGCCGCCGTCGCCGAGGTCGAGGACTACGAGCGCATCGAGGTCCGCCGGCTGCCCCGGGTCGCCGTCACCGGCCCCGCCGTGGCCGACCTCACCCACCTCGTCGCCGAACTCCTCGAGAACGCCACGGTGTTCTCGCCCCCGCACACCGCGGTGCAGGTCCTCGGCGAGCGTGTCGCCAACGGCTTCACCCTGGAGATCCACGACCGGGGCCTCGGCATGGCCGCCGAGGCGCTCCTCGACGCCAACCTGAAGCTGGCCGAGACGCCCGACTTCGAACTGTCCGACACCGACCGGCTCGGCCTCTTCGTGGTCAGCCGGCTCGCCCAGCGGCAGAAGGTCCGCGTCTCCCTCCAGCCCTCGCCGTACGGCGGCACCACGGCCGTGGTGTTCATCCCCGACGCGCTCCTCACCGACGACGTCCCCGACACCAACGGCATCGGCTTCCGCCTCGACCGCGCCCACCCCACCCGGGAGGCGCAGCTGGAGGAGGAGCGCAACGCCGCCCTCTCCCAGGTGCCGGTCCGGCTGCCCGGGCTCTCCGCCGCCATCCTCGACGGTCCGGTGGAGCTCGAGGCGCCTGTCGACCTGGACCCACTCGGCGGCTTCCCGAACACCCTGGGCGACGACACCGAAGGCGGCGAGCTGTTCCGCTCGCGCCGCCCCCGCACCGGGGTCGACGGCGACCCCCGGGCGGCACACGACGGCGAGGCGCAGCGGACGCCCCTCACCGACCCCGACCCCACGGTCGGCCCCGTACCGCTGCCGCAGCGCCGGACGCCGCACCTGATCAGCTCGCACGGTCGCCCGGTGACGGGCCAGAAGCCGCGCCGCCCGGAGGAGGAGGCCCCGCAGGGCCGCGAGGCGGGGATCACCGACCCACGGCCCTTCACCGCCCTGCGCGGCGACCGCGCCGAACCCTCGGCTCGCACCGGCGCCGACCGCACCGGATCCGCTCCGCTGTCCGACGCCTACCAGCCGGGGGCCCTGCCCGGCGGGGACGAGCCGCCGGCACTGCCCCAACGGCGGCGTACGACCGCGGCCGACGGCCCGGCACCGATCACACCGAGGCCGGTTCCCGGTGCGGCCACCCCACGTACGGACGCGACGGCCGACCAGGCAGAATCAGCTCCGAGCCCACTGCCGCGTCGAGTCCGACAGGCCAATCTGGCCCCGCAGTTGAAGGACGGCCTCGCCCGACGGGTCGAGCGCGAGAGGGCTCGCGCCGCCGACCGGCCGGACACCGCCGAACGCGACGCCGACGAAGTACGCAGCCGTATGGCCTCACTCCAGCGGGGCTGGCAGCGAGGCCGCGAGGAGAACGCCGAGGGCGAGGACGCCCGAGACGTCTCAGCACCACGAGGAACGACAGAGGGGGACGGTCGATGACCGCACCGAAGGCCGAAGGGCCCACCGCGACCGGCACGTCCGGCGAGCTGAACTGGCTCCTGGACGACCTGGTGGAGCGCGTCGCCAGCATCCGCAAGGCGCTCGTGCTCTCCGGCGACGGACTGCCCACGGGCGTCTCCAAGGAGCTCACCAGGGAGGACAGCGAGCACCTGGCCGCTGTCTCCTCCGGCTTCCACAGCCTCGCCAAGGGCGTCGGCCGCCACTTCGAGGCGGGCAACGTCCGCCAGACCGTGGTCGAACTCGACGAGGCCTTCCTCTTCGTCACGGCCGCCGGCGACGGCAGCGCCCTCGCCGTCCTCGCCGACGCCGAAGCCGACATCGGGCAGGTCGCGTACGAGATGACGCTGCTGGTCAAGCGGGTCGGCGTACATCTGGGCTCCGCCCCACGCACCGATCTGCCCCAGGGCGGGTAGTGGGATGGCATGAGCCGAGACGGTCAGGGAAGAAGCCACTGGTTCGACGACGAGGCCGGACCGGTGGTCCGTCCGTACGCCATGACGCGCGGCCGGACCAGCCACGCGGTGCAGCACCGCCTCGATCTCATCGCCGTGGTCGTCACGGAGCCCCATGCCGACGATGCGGAGGAGGACCACTCGCTCTCCCCGGAGCACGTCCGCATCGTCGAGATGTGCCGTGACACCCCGCAGTCGGTGGCCGAGCTGGGCGCCGAACTGGACCTGCCCGTCGGAGTGGTCCGTGTCCTCGTCGGTGACCTCGTCGACGAGGAACTGGTCCATGTGAATCGTCCAGTTCCGCCTGCCGAACTGGTGGACGAGAGTATTCTGCGCGACGTGATCAACGGCCTCCGGGCGCTGTGAGCAGGCCGCGGTCCGCCGTCGCGCGACAACCATCCAGCAGGAGAAGAGACCGATGATCCTCGGGCGCACTGAGCGCGGCACACCTCCGGTCGAGCCCGTCACGCTCAAGATCCTCGTGGCCGGCGGCTTCGGCGTGGGCAAGACGACCCTCGTCGGCGCGGTCAGTGAGATCAAGCCGCTGCGCACCGAGGAGGTGCTGACCGAGGCGGGCCGCCCGGTCGACGACACCACCGGTGTGGAGGGCAAGCACACCACCACCGTGGCCATGGACTTCGGGCGCATCACGCTGCGCGAGGACCTCGTCCTGTACCTCTTCGGCACACCCGGCCAGGACCGCTTCTGGTTCCTCTGGGACGAGCTGGCCGCCGGCGCCCTGGGCGCCGTGGTGCTCGCCGACACCCGCCGCCTGGAGGACTGCTTCGCCGCCGTCGACTACTTCGAGCGCCGCTCCATCCCCTTCGTGATCGGCGTCAACTGCTTCGACATGGCGGCGCGTTACCCGGAGCAGACCGTCCGCCAGGCACTCGACCTCGACCCTGACGTACCGGTCGTGCTGTGCGACGCGCGTCGGCGGGAGTCCGTCAAGGACGTCCTGGTCGCCGTCGTGCGGCACGCGATGGCGTACACCGCGGAGCACCGCCAGTCCGTCACGACCTGAGCACGACCTGAGCACGACCCGTACCCCCGCCGACCGGGGTACGGGCCGTGGCCTGAGACGCGCTCAAGCGACGTCGTCCTCGTGCCAGCCGAGGCTCTTCTCCACCGCCTTGCGCCAGTTGTGGTATTCGCGGTCACGGACGGAGCCCTCCATGGACGGTGTCCACTCGACGTCCTTGGCCCAGTGCGACTTCAGCTCGTCCAGGTCGTTCCACACCCCGGTGGCGAGCCCGGCCGCGTACGCGGCTCCCAGACACGTCGTCTCGGAGACCTTCGGGCGGATCACCGGGACGTCCAGAACGTCCGCCTGATGCTGCATCAGCAGGTTGTTCCGGGTCATGCCGCCGTCGACCTTCAGAGTCGTGATGCGCACCCCCGAGTCCTGGAACATGGCGTCCACGACCTCCCGGGTCTGCCAGCTCGTCGCCTCCAGCACCGCGCGCGCGAGATGTGCCTTGGTGACGTACCGCGTCAATCCGGTGATGACGCCGCGGGCGTCGGAGCGCCAGTACGGGGCGAACAGCCCCGAGAACGCGGGCACGATGTAGGCTCCGCCGTTGTCGTCGACGCTCGCCGCCAGCGATTCGATCTCGTCGGCGGTACGGATGATGCCGAGCTGGTCGCGGAACCACTGCACCAGGGCGCCCGTGATCGCGATCGACCCCTCCAGGCAGTACACCGGCGCCTCGTCACCGATCTTGTACCCCATGGTCGTGAGCAGTCCGCTCTTCGAGGGCACGGGCCGGTTGCCGGTGTTGAGCAGCAGGAAACTACCGGTGCCGTACGTGTTCTTCGCGGTGCCCACGTCGTAGCAGGCCTGCCCGAACACCGCCGCCTGCTGGTCGCCGAGAGCCGACGCCACGGGTACGCCCGCGAGTTGACCCACGGCCGTGCCGTACACCTCGGCGGAGGACCTGATCTCCGGGAGGACCGCCTCCGGGACGTCCATCGCGGAGAGGATCGAGGGGTCCCACTGGAGGGTCTCCAGATTCATCAGCATGGTGCGCCCCGCGTTGGTGACGTCGGTGACGTGCCGACCGCCGTCCGTGCCGCCGGTGAGGTTCCAGATCAGCCAGGAGTCGATCGTGCCGAAGGCGATCTCGCCGCGTTCGGCGCGGGTCCTGAGCCCCGGCACGTTGTCGAGCAGCCAGGCGGCCTTCGGGCCGGAGAAGTAGCTGGCCAGCGGCAGACCGGTCTGCTCGCGGAACCGGTCCTGCCCGTCGGAGCCGCCGAGTTCGGTGCAGAGCGCGGAGGTACGCGTGTCCTGCCAGACGATCGCGTTGTGCACGGGTTTGCCCGTGGTCCGGTCCCACAGGACGGTCGTCTCGCGCTGGTTGGTGATGCCGAGCGCGCTGATCTGGTCCGGGCGCAGGCCCGCCTTGGCGATCGCTCCGGCGACGACCGCCTGCACCTTCGACCAGATCTCGGTGGCGTCGTGCTCCACCCAGCCGGGCTTGGGGAAGATCTGGCGGTGTTCGCGCTGGTCGACGGCGACGATGGCGCCGCCCCGGTCGAAGATGATGCAACGGCTGGAGGTGGTGCCCTGGTCGATGGCGGCGACGTACTTCTGGGCGTTGTCCGGCATGACATCCCCTTACGTCTTACGTCGATACACGTCTTGCGTCTGTTGGGTCAGAAGGCGGCGTTGTAGACGAGGCCCGCGAGGATTCCGCCGGCCAGCGGGCCGACGACCGGGATCCAGGCGTAACCCCAGTCGGAGGTGCCCTTGTTCGGGATCGGCAGGAAGGTGTGGACGATGCGCGGGCCGAGGTCACGCGCCGGGTTGATCGCGTAGCCGGTGGGCCCGCCCAGGGAGAGGCCGATACCGACGACCAGGAACGACACCAGCAGCACGGAGATGCCGGAGCCGTAGACCCCGGCCTCTTCGCCGGGGATCTGGCCGATGCCTATCCCTGTGTTCCGGCCGAAGGCGAGGATCGGCAGCACCAGCGCGATCGTCGCGATGATCTCGGTGATCAGGTTGGCGACGGGGTTCCGGATCTCCGGGATGGTGGAGAAGATCCCGAGGGTCGGCGTCGGCTCGTCCGCCGTGCCCTGAGTGGTGCCCTCCTTGCGGACGTTCGCCTGGAACTGCGCGAGGTAGACGAGGTAGGCGAGGACCGCGCCGAGCATCGCGCCCACCATCTGGCCCAGCAGATACACCCAGACCTTGTCCCACGTTCCCGTGTCGACCGCGATCCCCACGGTCACCGCCGGGTTCAGGTGCCCGCCCGACAGGGGAGCGGCGGTGTAGGCACCGGCCAGGACGGCGAAGCCCCAGCCGAACGCGATGACGATCCAGCCCGATGCCCTCGCCTTCGAGAACCTGAGGGTGACGGCGGCGCACACTCCGGCGCCGAAGAGAATCAGGATCGCCGTACCGATGACCTCGCCGAGGAATATGTCTGCGTTGCTCATGGCGGCTCCTAGGCCCCGGCCCGGGGGTGATCGACCCCGGACCATGCGTGCAGGGTGCGTTCCCATGGCTACTTCAGCCGAAGGCAGGGAGAGTCCCGAGCCCCGCCCGGCGTCCGTGACGAGCGTGCCGTAGCAGCCGAATCGCCCGTGGGGGACGGCCCGATGGGCAGGCGGGAGACCCGAGCGGCGCAGTGCACAAAGACGCCCGAATGCGGCGATGCCGACTGACACCGGCAGTGTTCACCGGCACCCAGGGGGCGTCAAGAACACGGACGAACAATGGTTGGGGACGGCCGTCCCGTGCGGCGTTCGACACGACGGCCCAGCACCGCCGTCGGGGGTGCGGCCGGGGGAGGGGCATGGCGGTCAGGGGAGCGGCCGTCGGGGATCCGTCCACCGCTACCGAGCGGGTCGGCTTCCGGGCCTCGTCATGGCCCGCCGCAAGCCCGGGCGCGTAGGCGTGCGTACGGCCGCTGTGCGCCCTTGCTCGTTGGGTGGCCCCATGGAAGCCGCCTTCCACGTCCGTGCCGAACTCCGCCCCACCTGGGGGCCGCTGTCCTGGGCACCGACGCCGACGCCCGCGTACCACCCGACCGGCCGACCGGCGAGAAGCGGGCCCCCGCGCCCGTCACTCCGCTCGGGCACAGCCCGGCTGCCCTGCCCCCGCCCCCACCGCCTCGCCCCCGCGCCGCACCTCGTGCCCCGGTCGCCCGGCCCGCCCCAGCACCCAACTGGCGCCGCCCAGCGCCTTGGCGGCGCGTTTGAGCGGTGCCAGGTACGCGGCAGCCTCCCGATGATCGGTGACGCTGCCGGGGGAGCACACGACGGTGGCGAACGACAGCGTGACCGCGCTCCCGCCCACCGACCACGGGACGTCCAGCACCGCACCGGCCAACGGATCGAGTCCGTCCGGTTCGGCGAGGACCAGGAAGTCGTCACCCCCGATGTGGCCCACCCGGGCCGCCCCGGACGCGGCGCGCTGCAACGCCCGCCCCACGGACCGGATCAACTCGTCCCCGGCGGCGAACCCCGCCCCGTCGTTGACCTGTTTGAAGTGGTCGATGTCCAGCCAGCTCAACGCGACCGTACGCCCGGCCGCGATCCATCGGTCCACCTCGCCGGTGATCGCGTCCGAACCGGGCAGCCGCGTCAGTGGATTGAGACCCGCCGCCTCCTCGACCCGGCTCTCGGCGAGTGCCCGCAGCAGATCGGCCGGCCGCACGACGCCCACACACCGCCCGTACGGGTCGACCACCGCGACGTCGTCCGAGGTACGGTCCCGGTCGCCGAGCGCCACGATGTCGAGGACCTCCCAGGCCGTGGCGTCGACACGGACCGTTCGGGGCGGGTCGGCGAGCCTCGCCGCCGGCCGGTCGGCGTACAAGGCGTGCCCGTAGCGCCCCGACATCGACAGCAGGAACCGCGACCGGTGCACCGACCGCACCGGGCTCCCGCAGCCGTCCACGAGCAGCACCCCCGACACCTCGGGAGCCCCGGTGAGCAGCGCCCGCACCTCGGCCGCCGACGCCGACGCGGGCAACAGCGCGGCCGGCCGCAGGAACTGCCGTACCGAGGGCCCGGCGACGGGCGCCGGCGCCACGGGGGAGAGCCGCGGAACGTACACGTCCGCCGCGGGCAGCCGGGCGGCCGGCGCGAACAACTCGCCCTGCGCCAGCTGCGCGCCCGCCGCCATCGCTGCCGCGCACTGCGCCTCCGTCTCGACCCCCTCGACCGACAACAACGCGCCCACCTCGTCGCACAGCGTCCGCATCGCCCGCACCGCGGCGGGCCGTGCCAGCAGCGACGCGTCCAGCTTCACCAGGTGGGGCGCGAGATCCACCAGCAACCGCAGCGGTACGTCGCCCTCCCCGACCCCGTCGGCGCAGATCCGGAAACCCTCGCTCCTGAGCCCGGCGACCGCCTCCAGCAGGCCCGACCGGGGCACGTGCGCGTACGGCGGCACGATGTCGACGGTCACCTCCCACGGCAGCCGCCGCACGTCCCGTACGGCGTCCCGCAGTGCGGCGAGACCGCCCAGATCGGTCGGTGTCGCGGCGAAGACGTTCACATGCAGCGGCAGCAGCGTCTCCATCCGGGCCGCGGCACGGATCGCGGACGCGGCCAGCCGGCCGTCGAGTTCGGGGTCCCGGCGGGCCTCGGCCAGCACGTCACCGCTCTCGGGACGCGCGAGTATCTCCAGCGCCGAGACCCCGCCGGTTGTCAGGTTGACGATCGGCTGGAAGGCGAAGCGGAGCATGTCCGACCAGGAAGGCACGGCAGCATGATGACGTCGCCCGCGCCCGCCGGGACCCGGTTCATAAGCTGTTCACGCATGGTTTTCGCACCGGCACGGACTGTACGCACGTCTGCACGACTCCCTCGGACACCGTGGCGACCGGGCCGCTGCGCCGCCCGCACCCGACCGGATGCGTCACCGGACCGCGATCACCGCCGACCCGTGCCCGAACAACCCCTGATTCACACTGATGCCGACGCGCGCTCCCGCCACCTGCCGGTCACCCGCATCGCCCCGCAACTGCCGGACCAGCTCGCACACCTGGGCGATCGCCTGCGCCGGGACCGCCTCACCGAACGACGCGAGACCCCCGCTCGTGTTCACCGGTATCCGTCCGCCGAGCGCCGTCACCCCGTCCCGCAGCAGCTTCGCCGCCTCACCCTCGCCGCACAGCCCCAGGTCCTCGTACCACTGCAGTTCCAGCGCCGTGGACAGGTCGTAGACCTCGGCGAGCGACAGGTCGTCCGGTCCGAGACCCGCCTCCTCGTACGCCGCCCGTGCGATCGACGCCCGGAACGTCTCGGCAGCCGGTTCCACCGCCACCGCGGAGTCCGTCGCGATGTCCGGGAGGTCCAGCACCGTGTTGGGATAGTGCGGCGTCACCGTGGACACCGCGCGTACGCGCACGGGCCGGGCCACGCCGTGCCGCCGTGCGAACTCCATGCCGGACAGCACGAGGGCCGCACCCCCGTCCGAGGTCGCGCAGATGTCCATCAGCCGCAACGGGTCCGCGACGACGGGGGACCCCGCGACCTCCTCCGCGGTCACCCGCTTGCGGTACCGCGCGTACGGGTTGAGCGCCCCCAGCGCCGAGTTCTTCACCTTGACCCGGGCGAAGTCCTCCCGGGTGTCACCGTGCACCGCCATCCGGCGCCGCGCGTACAGCCCGAAGTAGGTCGGGTTGGTCGCGCCGAGAACCCGGAACCGCAGCCAGTCCGGGTCGTCCGGGCGATTCCCGCCCGCGGGCCGGAAGAACCCCTTCGGCGCCGAATCCGCCCCCACCACGAGCACGACGTCCGCGAGACCGCCGAGGATCTGCGCCCGGGCGGCGGCCACCGCCTGCGCCCCCGACGCGCAGGCCGCGTACACACTCGTGACCCGTGCCCCCTGCCAGCCCAGCGCCTTCGCGAAGGTCGCCCCGGCCACGTACCCCGGGTAGCCGCCACGCACCGTGTCCGCCCCGACGATCGAGCCGACGTCCCGCCAGCCGACCCCGGCGTCGTCCAGCGCCGCCCGCGCGGCGGCCGTGCCGTACTCGACGAAACTCCTTCCCCACTTGCCCCACGGGTGCATGCCCGCGCCGAGCACCGCCACGTCGTCCGTCATGCCGTCACCCCCGTCGGCCGCCAGTGCCACGTCGTCCAGGTCGTCTCCGGATCCTCGTTCAGCACGCCGGGGACGACCTCCACCTCCATGCCCACCGCCAGATCGGCGACGGTGACCCCGGGAACCGCCTGCCCCAGCACCACCAGACGCTCCGCGGCCAGTTCCACCGCGACCAACACGTACGGCTCCCACGGCAGGTCCGGATCGGACACGTACGGTGACGGAGGTCGGTATCGGCCGTCCGTGTACGACCACACGCGCCCCCGCCGGGACAGCGGCACCTCCCGCAGCTCGCCCCCGCCGCACCCGGGGTTGCGGCAGAAGACGTCCTCGCGGGGGAAGAACACCGAGGCACACGTCGAGCAGCGCGTGCCGAGCAGACGGAACTCGTCGCCCTCCCCGGTGAACCAGCCGGCGACCACAGGCGTGCGACTACGCGACAACGCGCCTCCCCGACAAGAGATCTGATGAACCGTCAGAAGTTTGTCACGGGCGGCGGAAATTGAGCAGGCCCCGGAGCGAACCAACGAGCCCCATTCGGCGTCGCAGTATCCGGAGGGGTGGCCGGGGCCGACGGGGGTGGTTCCGGCCACCCCTCCTCATGCCGTCCACCGGCCGCGATGGCGCATTGCGTCGCCCGAACAGGACGACCAGCAGATGATCGGATACAGTCCGCCGCGTGTCCGCAAATCAACACCCAACCGCCAACTCCGCACCGGACTCGCATTGTTCCGGTTGCGGAGCGCCCTACGGTGAGGGCGTTTCCGGCTGGCCCCGCACCTGCGAGGCCTGCCACACCGTGGCCTACCGCAACCCGCTGCCCGTCGCGGTGGCCCTCCAGCCCGTGTACGACACCAAGGGCACAGCCCTCGTGGTGATCACACGGACCATCGCCCCCGCACGCGGGGGCACCGCCCTGCCCGGCGGCTTCATCGACCACCGGGAGGACTGGCGGCACGCCGTCGTCCGCGAGCTCAAGGAGGAGACGGGCATCTGCGCGGCCGACCGCGACGTCCGCCTCGCCGACGCCATGAGCTCACCCGACGGCCATCTGCTCCTGTTCGGGCTGCTCCCCGAACGCCCGGCAGCCAACCTCCCGCCGCCCGCGGCCACCGACGAGACGGAGGGCTGGCACCTGCTGCGCAGACCGGCCGAACTCGCCTTCCCGCTGCACACCCTGGCGGTACAGGCGTTCTTCGACGGCCGCTACATCTGAGCCGGACCCGCGCTCACCCCCGGTCGAGCCCACGCACCCGCACCGGGTACGAGGGCTCGACCGGCCCCTCCTCCCCGTCCCGCTCCACGACCACACGCCGCCCCTCCCAGCGCGTCGTGTACCGCTCGACCTCCGGCTCGTTCCAGCCGTCGCCCGCGTCCGGCACCACGAGCCCGCCCCCCGTCCGCCCGCGCGCGGGTGCCCACACCTCCAGCTCCAGGCCGCCGTCGGCGCCCCGGACCGGCACCACGGCACCCGCGCGCGCGAGAACGGGGATCCTCGACAACGGCGCGTCCACCAGCACGCGACCGGGCCCCTGGTACGCCTTCCCCGTCACCGTGTCGTACCAGCGCCCCCGAGGCAGCTGCACGGCACGCCTGTCCGCACCCGGCTCCAGCACCGGCGCCACCAGCAGACAGCCCCCCAGCAGGAACGCGTCCTCGCAGTCCCGCAGCGCCCGGTCCTCCGGCGCACCCCACCACACCGGGCGCACATAGGGCGCCCCCGTGCGCCGCGCCTTATGGGCCAGCGTCATGAAGTACGGCAGCAGCCGCCGCCGCTCGACGAGCGCCACCCGCGCGTGCTCGACGACCTCGTCCCCGAACTCCCACGGCTCCCTGCGCCCAGCCCGCATGCTGGCGTGCGTGCGGAACAGCGGCAGATACGCCCCCAGCTGGAACCACCGCAGGAACAGCTCGGGCGACGGGCTCCCGTCGAAGCCGCCCACATCCGGACCCGAGTACGGCACTCCGCACAGTCCGAGCCCCAGCACCAGCGCCAGCGACGCCCGCAGCCCCGGCCAGCCCGTCGCCACGTCCCCGGACCACGCGCCCCCGTAGCGCTGCATACCCACCCACCCGGAACGCGAGAACACGAACGGCCGCTCCTGGGGCACCAGCTCACGCAGCCCCTCGTAGCCGGCCCGCGCCATGCACAACGCGTACACGTTGTGCGCCTCCCGATGGTCGCCGCCCCGGCCCTCCAGGTCGTGCCGGGCCGACCGGGGCAACGTGTTCTCCCCGAACGCCACGAACGACGTCGGCTCGTTCATGTCGTGCCAGAACCCCGCGAAGCCCTGCGCGAGCCTCTCCTCGTACAGACCGCCCCACCACGCGCGCGTACGCGCCCGCGTGAAGTCCGGGAAGACCGACTCCCCGGGCCACACCAGCCCCTCCACGACCCGCCCCGCGGCATCCCGCACGAACGCGTCCTCGGCCGTCCCGCTGTCGTACACGGCATTGCCGGGCCGCGCCGGCACCGCCGCGTCGACGATCGACACCAGCCGGATCCCCTGCCCCCGCAGTTCCTCGGCGAGGTCAGGCAACTTCGGGAAGCGCTCGGCGTCCACCGTGAACACCTGATGGCCGTCGAAGTGGTCGATGTCCAGATGGACCGCGTCGAGCGGCAGCCCGTGCTCCCGGTACCCCGCGACGATCCGCCGCACCTCCTGCTCGCTGCCGAACCCCCACCGCGCGTGATGGTGTCCCAGCGCCCACGCCGGCGGCAGCGCCGGAGCCCCCGTGAGCGCCGCCCAGGCATGCAGCACGCGCGCGGGAGTACCGACCATCACCCAGCAGCGCAGCGGCCCCCCTGACATCCGCAGCTCCGACGCGCCCATCCGGTCGTGCCCCGACCCCGCGCCCTCCTCGCCCTCGCGCAACGTCACCGTGCCGTCCCACGTGGTGTCGTGGAAGACCAGATGCGTCCCCGCGTCGGCCACCACCATCTGCACGGGCATCGTGATGTACAGCGGATCATCGCCAGGCCTGAACGCGTGCCCGGGATCCGTGTTCCACAGGCGATACGTTCCCGCACGCAGCCGGGGCCCGGCCGCGCGCCCGCCCAGACCGAAGAACCGGGCATCGGCCGCTACCTCCGAGCGCTGCGTCCACCGCGCCTCACCCCCACCGACCGGCTCCCACCACCGCGGCGGCAGATCACGCCGCAACGTCACCCCACCGGGCGTACACACCTCGACCGCCCCGAACCGCGACACCACGACCGTCACCCGCTCGGCCACGACCCGCCAGCCGCCGTCCTTGTGCGGCTCCAGCATGGCCCGCGGATCCGGCTCCGGGCACCGGCCCGCGACGGCGTACGACGGCTCCTGCCCGGCCCCGTCCCAGCCCCAGAAAACGGCCCCGTTCACATCGACGATGATCCGCAACTCCGACCGGCCGAACCGCACGACCCCACCGCCGGGCCCCGGCTCCACATCCCGGACCGACCCCGGCACCCGCGCCCGTTCGGCGCCCCGCGCCACCAACCCGGTGGCATCGGAACGCCTCCTGCGCCACGCGGCCCGGACGGTTCGAAGCCCTTGCACCGCCCCCGCCGAACCGATCGCCTTCACCGAACGCACCAGGTCACGACCCTCCATGCCGCTCACCCTGCCACTGACCGGCCCGTTTGTGTGAGTCGTTCAACTTCCGTTCACCCATGGTGACGGCACACTTCATGTCGCCGACCATCCGCGGCGCACCCTGGTGCCGAAGTCGATCACATGGCATCGTCCGTGGTGGCCGCGTCACGCGCACACCCCGCTCGTGCGCGCCAGACGCACACGACGCGCACAGTCCGGGAGCCGACCCATGACCTCAGCGAACCCCTCGCCGCTCTGGCGGCCCGACGCGGACCGCATCGCCCGGGCCCGGATCACCCGGTTCCAGGCCTGGGCGGCCGAGCACCACGGAGCCCCCGCCGAAGGCGGATACCCGGCCCTGCACCGCTGGTCCGTCGACGAACTCGAGACCTTCTGGAAGGCCGTCACCGAGTGGTTCGACGTACGGTTCTCCACGCCCTACGCGCGCGTGCTCGGCGACCGCGCCATGCCCGGCGCCCAGTGGTTTCCCGGCGCCACCCTGAACTACGCCGAACACGCCCTCCGCGCGGCCGCCACCCGCGCCGACGAACCGGCCCTGCTCCACGTCGACGAGACCCACGAACCACGCCCCGTGACCTGGGCCGAACTGCGCCGCCAGGTCGGCTCCCTCGCCGCCGAACTACGCGCCCTCGGCGTACGCCCGGGAGACCGCGTCAGCGGCTACCTCCCGAACATCCCCCAGGCCGTCGTCGCCCTCCTCGCCACGGCCGCCGTCGGCGGCGTGTGGACGTCCTGCGCTCCCGACTTCGGCGCCCGCAGCGTCCTCGACCGCTTCCAGCAGGTCGAGCCGGTCGTCCTGTTCACCGTCGACGGCTACCGCTACGGCGGAAAGGACCACGACCGCCGGGACATCGTCGCCGAACTCCGCCGCGAACTGCCCACCCTGCGCGCCGTCGTCCACATCCCCCTCCTTGGCACCGACGCCCCCGACGGGGCCCTGCAGTGGTCCGCCCTCACCTCTGCGGACATCGAACCCACCTTCGAACAGGTGCCCTTCGACCACCCCCTGTGGGTGCTCTACTCGTCCGGCACCACCGGCCTCCCCAAGGCCCTCGTCCAGTCCCAGGGCGGCATCCTGATCGAGCACCTCAAACAGCTCGGCCTGCACTGCGACCTCGGCCCCGAGGACCGCTTCTTCTGGTACACCTCCACCGGCTGGATGATGTGGAACTTCCTCGTCTCCGGCCTCCTCACCGGAACCACGGTCGTCCTCTACGACGGCAGCCCCGGGTACCCCGACACCGGCGCCCAGTGGCGCGTCGCCGAACGCACCGGCGCCACCCTGTACGGCACCTCCGCCGCCTATGTCATGGCCTGCCGCAAGGCCGGCATCCACCCCGGCCGCGACTACGACCTCTCCCGCGTCCAGTGCGTCGGCACCACCGGCTCCCCGCTCCCGCCCGACGGCTTCCGCTGGCTCCACGACGAGGTCCGCGAGGACCTCTGGATCGCCTCCGTCAGCGGCGGCACCGACGTCTGCTCCTGCTTCGCCGGAGCCGTCCCCACCCTCCCCGTCCACATCGGCGAACTCCAGGCACCCTGCCTCGGCACCGACCTCCAGTCCTGGGACCCCAGCGGCAAACCTCTCACCGACGAGGTCGGCGAACTCGTCGTCACCAACCCCATGCCGTCCATGCCGATCCACTTCTGGAACGACCCCGACGGCACCCGCTACCACGACAGCTACTTCGACACCTACCCCGGCGCCTGGCGACACGGCGACTGGATCACCGTCACCTCACGCGGCTCCGTCGTCATCCACGGCCGCTCCGACTCCACGCTCAACCGCCAGGGCGTCCGCATGGGCTCGGCCGACATCTACGAAGCCGTGGAACGGCTCCCGGAGATCAAGGAATCCCTCGTCATCGGCATCGAACAGCCCGACGGCGGCTACTGGATGCCCCTCTTCGTGCACCTCAGCCCCGGATCGACCCTCGACGAAAAACTCCGGGACCGCATCAAGCGGACCATCCGCCAGGAGCTCTCCCCGCGCCACGTACCCGACGAGATCATCGAGGTCCCCGGAATCCCCCACACGCTCACCGGCAAACGCATCGAGGTCCCCGTCAAGCGCCTTCTCCAGGGCACCCCCCTGGAGAAGGCGGTCAATCCCGGCTCCATCGACAACCTCGACCTGCTGCGCTTCTACCAGGACCTGGCCCGCGAACGAGCCTGACGCGGACCGGGCGCCGTGAGCCGGACACCGGGCCGGCACCCGTTGTCAGTGGGTCCGGTTACTGTGAGTGAGCATTGATCGACTGCTCGCACAGGGGGAGAACCATGGCACACACCGGCCACCAGAGCATGCGAAGGGTCCTGCGCCGCGAGATCGCGGGCACCATCGGCCTGCTCGCGGACGAGCACGACTTCACGGCCATGCGGCGCTACCGCAGCTTCACCTTCGACGACCACACCACCTACCTCGACCAAGTGGAAGCCCTGCTCCGCACCCGAGCCGAGCAGGGCAACCACACCACCGTCGCCCTCTTCGACCCCGAGGAGTACGCGCAATTCTGCGCCGACACGGGTCTCGAACCGGACACCCCCTCCAGCCGCACCCGCTTCACCGCCGAACTGGCCGCGACGGGCGCCGCCGTCCCCTACGAAGGACAGTCCCTCACCGAACTCGTCCCCGAACTGATCGACGAGGCGGTCCGCCAGGCCACCTGGGAATACGCCACCACACTCCTCGCCCAGATCGGTGCCTGCGTCTGCTGCGGCGAGGACATCGGACGCGCGGCCTTCGCCCGGGCCATGGAACTGCTCACCCGCATCCTCGACACGGCAGGCCCCGGCGAACGCCACCTCGTGTGCAGCGTCTCCTCCAAGCCCCAGGCACTCGTCGCCGTCCTCCGCGCGGACCAGGGCCCCGACGGCGCCACCCGCCTGGACGACACGGAAGCCCTGGAGTTCGCCACCGTCCTCGCCCTGGGCATCGCCACTCGCAGCCCCGCTGGACTCGTCATGCGCACCACCGCCCCCGACACCACCGACCGGGTCTACGGCTGGCGTCTGCGCGGCGAAGGCCTCGAACCCCTCACCGCGGGCGAGGTCTTCGACGCCTACTGCACCGACGTGGACTCCGGCGACCTCGTCTCACCGGAGTCCGGCGTCGACTACTGCACCCCGCCCGACCTCGGGGACGACCTCGGCCGGGGAGGCACCGCCCCGGACGGACACCTCCACTGAACGCGGAGGGGCGCTCCACCCGCTGCAGGTGGAGCGCCCCTCGGCCTCAACCGATCACCGCCACGTCACTCGCCGGACAGCACCGCCTGAGCAGCACTGCGCGCCTCTTCCGCCGTGTCCGCCGCCCGAGCGGCAGCCGCAGCACGCTCGCACTGGGCCAGCGTGTACTTCGCCAGCGTCGCCCGCACGTACGGAATCGACGCCGCCCCCATGGACAGGGAGGTGACTCCCAGCCCCGTCAACACACACGCGAGCAGCGGATCCGACGCCGCCTCACCGCACACACCGCAGCTCTTGCCCTCGGCCCTCGCGGCCTCCGCGGACAGCGCCACCAGGTCGAGCAGCGCGGGCTGCCACGGATCCTGCAGCCGCGACACCGCACCCACCTGCCGGTCTGCCGCGAACGTGTACTGCGCGAGGTCATTGGTCCCCAGCGAAAGGAACTCGACCTCCTGCAGGATCGACCGCGCCCGCAGAGCAGCCGACGGGATCTCGACCATGGCACCGAACTTGGCCCGCAGTCCGGCCTCACGGCACGCGTCGGCGAACGCCTTCGCATCCGTGCGGTCAGCGACCATCGGCGCCATGACCTCGAGATAGACGGGCAGTCCCTCCGCGGCCTTGGCGAGCGCCGTCAGCTGCGTGCGCAGCACCTCCGGGTGGTCCAGCAGCGTCCTCAGCCCCCGCACACCGAGCGCCGGGTTCGGCTCGTCGGCCGGAGTCAGGAAGTCCAGCGGCTTGTCGGCGCCCGCATCGAGCACGCGTACGACCACCCGCCCCTCGGGAAAGGCCTCCAGCACCTTCCGGTACGCCTCGACCTGCTTCTCCTCCGAGGGCGCCTGCTTGCTGTCGTCCAGGAAGAGGAACTCGGTACGGAAGAGACCGACACCCTCGGCCCCGGCCTCCACGGCCGCCGGCACGTCGGAGGGACCGCCCACATTGGCCAGCAGCGGCACCTTGTGCCCGTCGGAGGTGGCCCCCGGACCGCTGGACGCTGCCAACGCGGCCTTGCGCTCTGCGGCGGCGGACTCCAGTTCGGCCTTCTTCTCCGCACTCGGGTTCACGAAGATCTCACCGGTGCTGCCGTCCACGGCGATCACCGTGCCCTCGGCGAGCTCCCC
This sequence comes from Streptomyces sp. NPDC030814, assembly GCF_055572155.1. Taxonomy (NCBI): domain Bacteria; kingdom Bacillati; phylum Actinomycetota; class Actinomycetes; order Kitasatosporales; family Streptomycetaceae; genus Streptomyces; species Streptomyces sp. NPDC030814. The sequence goes on along the minus strand of NZ_JBVIDX010000024.1, from coordinate 1,592 downwards.
GGCCCCCGGCAGCGCCACCACGGCCGGCACACCGAGCGCCCGCGCCAGGATCGCGCTGTGACTGGTCGGCCCGCCCTCCTCGGTGACGAAACCGAGCACGAGAGTCGGGTCGAGCAGCGCCGTGTCCGCAGGCGCCAGATCACGGGCGATGAGGACATACGGCTCGTCACTGTCCGGCACCCCCGGCATGGGGACCCCGAGCAACCGGGCGACGATACGGTTCCGCACGTCGTCGAGGTCGGCCACCCGGCCCGCGAGGTACTCACCGGCACCCGCCAGCAGAGCGCGGTACGCGGCGAAGGCGTCGTAGACCGCCCGCTCCGCCGTGCTCCCCACGGCGATTCGGCGTTCCACATCCGCCATCAGTTCCGGGTCCTGCGCCATCAGCGCCTGGGCTTCGAGCACCGCCTGGGCCTCTCCGCCCGCCAGGTTGCCGCGCGCCGTCAAGTCGGCCGCGACGGCGTCCACCGCCTTGCGGGCCCGTCCCTGCTCGCGCTCCGCGTCCTCCGCCGGTATCTGCTTGGCCGGCGGTTCCAGGACCGCCGTGCCCATGTGCCGAACCTCGCCGATGGCCACACCGTGGCTCACACCGACGCCTCGCAGCGTTGTCTCCATCTCACCCGTCTCCGGTAGGGCGGCGGACCCCGCCGCCGCGGTGGTTGTCGAACTTGCCGTGCGGTACGGACCTGGCGTCACTGCCAGCCGAAGAGCGCGTCACCGGTCTTCACATCGCCGTCCAGGCGGAGATCGGAGAGTGCGTCCGCTGTGGCCTCCAGGGCAACGACAGGACAGATCGGCGACTTGCCCGTGGCCTCGACGGCGGCGGGGTCCCAGCGGACCACGGCCTGACCACGCTGGACGGTGTCGCCCTTGTTGACGAGCAGCTCGAACCCTTCGCCGTTCAGCTGCACGGTGTCGATCCCGAGATGCGTCAGCACACCGTGTCCCTCACTGTCGACCACGACGAACGCGTGCGGGTGCAGCGAGACGATGACTCCGTCCACGGGGGAGACGGCGTCGGTCGCGTCACGCGCGGGGTCGATCGCAGTGCCGGGGCCCACCATGGCTCCCGAGAAGACGGGGTCCGGTACGGCGGCCAGTCCGATGGCGCGTCCGGCAAGCGGGGACGTCACGGTGGTCATGGGAAGCCTCCCAGGGGTGGAGCTGCGTACGAGCCGTCACCGCTTGTCTCGCGCGGCACTGCCCAGCAGCGTATGTCAGATGCAGGGTTCCGCACGGAAGATACCGCCTAGTGGTCTAGACCACCAGTCCAAGCGATTTGCACGCGCTCCGGAGCCCGCTGTACAGTCGTAGACCTGCTCGGGGCCGAGCGGCGCCACTGCGCGTCCCGCCCTAAGCGGCATCCAACTTGTCAGATCCTATCTCAGGGTCCCTTCCGCATGTCTGCGGGAGAGTGGTCAGAGAGACGGAAAAACACTGATAGAGTCGGAAACGCAAGACCGAAGGGAAGCGCCCGGAGGAAAGCCCGAGAAGATGCTCGGGTGAGTACAAAGGAAGCGTCCGTTCCTTGAGAACTCAACAGCGTGCCAAAAATCAACGCCAGATATGTTGATACCCCGTCCATCGGACAA
>NZ_JBVIDX010000023.1:0-132538 GCF_055572155.1 Streptomyces sp. NPDC030814 | reverse complement strand
CCCCCCCCCCCCCCCCCCCCCCCCCCCCCCCCCCCCCCCCCCCCCCCCCCCCCCCCCCCCCCCCCCCCCCCCCCCCCCCCCCCCCCCCCCCCCACGGCCGCACACTGCGTGAGACTCAGGCGAGGTTCACCGAGCGCGCCGACGTCGCGCCGATCTCCTCGGCCACCTCGGCGAGCACACCCTGCGACACCGTGTCGTCGACGGTGAGCACCGCGAGGGCCTCGCCACCGGCGGCGGAACGGGCGACCTGCATACCGGCGATGTTGATGCCGTGCTCACCGAAGATCCGGCCGACGGTGCCGACGACACCGGGCCGGTCCACGTACCGCAGGACGACCATGTGGTCCGCGAGCGCGAGGTCCACGTCGTAGTCGCCGACGGCCACGATCTTCTGGTGGTGCTTCGGCCCGGCCAGCGTGCCGGACACCGAGACCTCCTCGCCGCTGCCGAGCGTGCCCCGCACGGTGACGACATTGCGGTGGTCCGGCGACTCCGAGCTGGTCGTCAGCCGTACCTCGACGCCCCGCTCCTGCGCGAACAGCGGCGCGTTCACGTACGACACCGTCTCGTCGACGACGTCCTCGAAGACGCCCTTCAGCGCGGAGAGCTCCAGCACCTTCACATCGTGCTGGGTGATCTCGCCGTACACCTCGACGTCGAGACGGACCGCGACCTCACCGGCCAGCGCGGTGAAGATACGGCCGAGGCGCTCGGCGAGCGGCAGACCCGGCTTGACGTCCTCGGCGATGACACCGCCCTGGACGTTCACCGCGTCCGGGACCAGCTCGCCGGCGAGGGCGAGCCGCACCGAGCGGGCGACGGCGATACCGGCCTTCTCCTGGGCCTCGTCGGTGGAGGCGCCGAGGTGCGGGGTGCAGACGACCTGGTCCAGCTCGAACAGCGGGGAGTCGGTGCACGGCTCCTTGGCGTACACGTCGAGGCCGGCGCCGGCGACGCGGCCCTCCTTGAGCGCCGAGTACAGCGCGGCCTCGTCCACGATCCCACCGCGCGCGGCGTTGACGATGCGCACCGACGGCTTGACCTTGTGCAGCGCCTCGGCGCCGATCAGGCCGACCGTCTCGGGGGTCTTCGGCAGGTGGACGGTGATGAAGTCGGAGACCTCGAGCAGCTCGTCCAGCGACAGGACCTTCACGCCCATCTGCGCGGCGCGCGCGGGCTGCACGTACGGGTCGTAGGCGACGACCTTCATGCCGAAGGCGGACATGCGCTGCGCGACGAGCGCGCCGATGCGGCCGAGGCCGACGACACCGAGGGTCTTCTCGGCGAGCTCCACGCCCGTGTACTTGCTGCGCTTCCACTCGCCGTTCTTCAGTGCCGTGTTCGCCTGCGGGATGTGGCGGGCGGTGGCGAGGAGGAGACCGCAGGCCAGCTCGGCGGCGGTCACGATGTTCGAGGTGGGGGCGTTGACGACCATCACGCCGGCCTTGGTGGCGGCGGAGACGTCCACGTTGTCCAGGCCGACACCGGCGCGCGCGACGACCTTCAGCTTCTTGGCGGCGGCGATCGCCTCGGCGTCGACCTTGGTGGCCGAGCGGATGAGGATGGCGTCGACGTCGGCGATGGCCGGGAGCAGTTCGGCTCGGTCCGCCCCGTTGGTGTGCCGGATCTCGAAGTCCGGGCCCAGCGCGTCGACGGTGGCGGGCGACAGCTCTTCAGCGATCAGTACGACTGGTTTCGAGCTCACGTGAGTCCTCACAAGTCCAATGCTGCGGACGGCCGTCCCGACGGCCGCAGGCGGTGGAGGGTGGTGTCCGCGTGGAAGACGCACGACGCTGTGGGCCTGACGCGTATGTAGTGCAGCAGTCTAGTGGCGCCGAGGGCGTCGTCCCACGCCACTGCGGAAAGGTCACCCGGACGTGAGAAGAGGCCGGCCACGGCTCCGGGTGAACCCGCCATGGCCGGCCTCATCGGATCAGGCCTCTTCGTCGTTGACCCAGCTCATCAGCTTCCGCAGCTCCTTGCCGGTGGTCTCCAGCAGGTGCTCCGAGTCCTGGGTCTTGTACTCGTTGTACTTCTTCAGACCACTGTGGTACTCGTCCATCCAGGCCTGGGCGAAGGTGCCGTCCTGGATCTCGGCGAGGACCTTCTTCATCTCGGCCTTGGTGGCGTCCGTGATGATCCGCGGGCCGGTGACGTAGTCGCCCCACTCGGCGGTCTCGGAGATCGACCAGCGCATCTTCTCCAGGCCGCCCTCGTACATGAGGTCGACGATCAGCTTCAGCTCGTGCAGGCACTCGAAGTACGCGATCTCCGGCTGGTAGCCGGCCTCGGTCAGCGTCTCGAAGCCCGCCTTGACCAGCGCCGCGGTGCCACCGCAGAGAACGGCCTGCTCGCCGAACAGGTCGGTCTCGGTCTCCTCGGTGAAGGTCGTCTTGATGACGCCGGCGCGGGTGCCGCCGATGCCCTTGGCGTACGACAGGGCGAGCGCGAAGGCGTTGCCGGTGGCGTCCTGCTCGACGGCGGCGATGCAGGGAACGCCGCGGCCCTCCTCGTACTGGCGGCGGACCAGGTGGCCCGGGCCCTTGGGGGCGACCATGCAGACGTCGACGCCGGCCGGGGGCTTGATGAAGCCGTAGCGGATGTTCAGGCCGTGCCCGAAGAACAGGGCGTCGCCGTCGTTCAGGTTGGGGGCGATGTGCTCCTCGTAGACCTGGGCCTGGATCGGGTCCGGGACGAGGATCATGATGACGTCGGCCTCGGCGGCGGCCTCCGACGGGCTCACCACGCGCAGGCCCTGCTCCTCGGCCTTCGCCTTGGACTTCGAGCCCTCGTGCAGACCCACGCGGACGTCGACACCCGAGTCACGCAGCGACAGGGCGTGGGCGTGGCCCTGGCTGCCGTAACCGATGACCGCGACCTTGCGGCCCTGGATGATGGACAGGTCGGCGTCAGCGTCGTAGAACAGCTCGGCCACTTTGGGTTCTCTCCTTGAGTGCAGGTGTTGCGTCCCACCGTATGACGGCGGAGGGAAAGGAAGTCTCGGGGTCTCGGCATACGGGCGGACGGCGTGTCACCGGCCGCCCGTGCCGTCGTTCAATCGTCCACCAGGCGTGCGGCGCCTGACGAGGCGTTCAACCGTCAGGCCGACCGGTCCAGTGCGCGCAGCGACCGGTCGGTGATCGAACGGGCGCCGCGGCCGATCGCGATCGTGCCGGACTGGACCAGCTCCTTGATGCCGAACGGCTCCAGCATCTTCAGCATGGCGGACAGCTTGTCGCCGGACCCGGTGGCCTCGATGGTCACGGCCTCCGGGGAGACGTCGACGGTCTTGGCGCGGAACAGCTGGACGATCTCGACGATCTGGGAGCGGGTCTCGTTGTCGGCGCGCACCTTCACCAGAACGAGTTCACGCTGCACGGCGGAGGCCGGCTCCAGCTCGACGATCTTCAGCACGTTGACGAGCTTGTTGAGCTGCTTGGTCACCTGCTCCAGGGGCAGGTCCTCGATCACGTTCACCACGATGGTGATGCGGGAGATCTCGGGGTGCTCGGTGACACCGACCGCGAGGGAGTCGATGTTGAAGCCGCGGCGGGAGAACAGGGCGGCGATCCTGGCCAGGATGCCGGGGGTGTTCTCCACCAGGACGGAGAGCGTGTGCTTGGACATGGTCTGCTTCCTTTACCTACGGCTCTCAGTCGTCTTCGTTGTCGCCGAAGTCGGGGCGGACGTCCCGGGCGGCCATGATCTCGTCGTTGGAGGTGCCGGCGGCGACCATCGGCCACACCATCGCGTCCTCGTGGACGATGAAGTCGATGACGACCGGGCGGTCGTTGATGGAGTTCGCCTCCTCGATGACCTTGTCGAGGTCGTCCGGGGACTCGCAGCGGATGGCGTAGCAGCCCATGGCCTCCGACAGCTTCACGAAGTCGGGGACGCGGGTGCCGCGGGCGTTCGGGTTGACGTCGTCCGGCCCCGAGTGCAGCACGGTGTTCGAGTAGCGCTGGTTGTAGAACAGCGTCTGCCACTGGCGGACCATGCCGAGGGCGCCGTTGTTGATGACCGCGACCTTGATCGGGATGCCGTTCAGGGCGCAGGTGGTGAGCTCCTGGTTGGTCATCTGGAAGCAGCCGTCGCCGTCGATCGCCCAGACGGTCTTGTCGGGAGCGCCGGCCTTGGCGCCCATGGCGGCCGGGACCGCGTACCCCATCGTTCCGGCGCCGCCGGAGTTCAGCCAGGTGGCCGGCTTCTCGTACTGGATGAAGTGGGCGGCCCACATCTGGTGCTGGCCGACACCCGCCGCGAAGATCGTGCCCTCGGGGGCGAGCCGGCCGATGCGCTCGATGACCTGCTGCGGGGAGAGCGAGCCGTCGGCGGGCTGGTCGTAGCCCAGCGGGTAGGTCTCGCGCCAACGGCTCAGGTCCTTCCACCAGGCGCTGTAGTCGCCCTGGTTGCCTTCGCTGTGCTCCCTCTGGACGGCCTGGATCAGATCGGCGATGACCTCGCGGGCGTCACCGACGATCGGCACGTCCGCGGCGCGGTTCTTGCCGATCTCGGCCGGGTCGATGTCCGCGTGGACGATCTTGGCGTACGGGGCGAAGCTGTCCAGCTTGCCGGTGACACGGTCGTCGAAGCGGGCACCGAGGGCGACGATCAGGTCGGCCTTCTGCAGACCGGTGACGGCGGCCACGGAGCCGTGCATCCCGGGCATGCCCAGGTGCTGCGGGTGGCTGTCGGGGAACGCGCCGAGCGCCATCAGGGTGGTGGTGACGGGCGCGCCGGTCAGCTCGGCGAGCACCTTCAGCTCGGCCGTCGCCCCGGCCTTGATGACACCGCCGCCGACATACAGGACCGGCCGCTTGGCGGCGGTGATCAGCTTGGCGGCCTCACGGATCTGCTTGGCGTGCGGCTTGGTCACCGGGCGGTAGCCGGGCAGGTCGGTGGTGGGCGGCCAACTGAAGGTCGTACGGGCCTGGAGGGCGTCCTTGGCGATGTCGACCAGGACCGGGCCGGGGCGGCCGGTGGAGGCGATGTGGAAGGCCTGCGCGATGGTGCGCGGGATGTCCTCCGCCTTGGTGACCAGGAAGTTGTGCTTGGTGATCGGCATGGTGATGCCGACGATGTCCGCCTCCTGGAAGGCGTCCGTGCCGATCGCCTTCGACGCGACCTGGCCGGTGATCGCGACCATCGGCACCGAGTCCATGTGGGCGTCGGCGATCGGGGTCACCAGGTTGGTGGCACCGGGGCCCGAGGTCGCCATGCAGACGCCGACCTTGCCGGTGGCCTGCGCGTAACCGGTCGCGGCGTGACCGGCGCCCTGCTCGTGGCGCACCAGCACGTGACGCACGCGGGTCGAGTCCATCAGCGGGTCGTACGCCGGGAGGATCGCGCCGCCGGGAATGCCGAATACCGTCTCGGCCCCGACCTCCTCGAGAGAGCGGATGAGGGACTGCGCGCCCGTGACGTGTTCGACGGGGGCGGACTGTCCTCCGGATCGGGGCCGCGGCTGCGGATGGTGGGCCCCGGTGGCCTGCTCGGTCATCGGCATTCTCTTCTCGATGCTGAGGGTTTTTTGCGAGGTTCGTGCGGTGTGCGGCTTGCGCTGACTGGTGCCCGTGCAACAAAAAACCCCTCCTTGCCATGAGGCAAGCGAGGGGAGCGCGCCGGGTACGGTCGCTGGGGATTCCGGATCATCCTCCGGTCGGTCCCAGCTTCAGCCGACGCGCTTTCCAAGTACGAGAATTCGGGTGCGCATGGCACTGACCCTCCCCCCGGCGCGCACCGTGTGTCAAGTGGGTGGGACAGGAGTCTCATTATGTGAGCGAAGGGCACTGCTGCCTCCGTAAACAGCGGGGACACCACTTGTGTACACCCCTGGCCCACCGCCCGCGAACGCGGGCTCGGCCGGCCCGGAGGGCACGGGGTAGTGGCCCATGGACAGTGCCCGGCGCAGCCGGTATTCGTCCAGCGGTCCGGAGAAAGCGGCACCCTGGCCGTGCGAACAGCCCATCGTGCGCAGGGCGACGACCTGCTCAGGCAGGTCGACCCCGTCGGCCACGCACTCCAGGCCCAGGTCGCCGGCGATACGCAGCAGCCCGCTGGTGATCTTGTTGAGCCAGGGGGACTCCACGACCCCCTCGACGAGACTGCGGTCCAGCTTCAGTACGTCGACGGGGAGGCGGAGCAGCGCCGTGATGGCGCCGTGGCCGCTGCCGAAGCCGTCCAGGGCGATCCGGACGCCGAGGCGCCGCAGCTGCTTCAGCCGGCGCTCCAGATCGTCCAGGGAGCCCTTCAGCTCCGTGTCGGACAGCTCGATCACCAGGGAGCCGGAGGGCAGTCCGTGGCGGGTGAGCAGCGTCTCGACGGAGCCGGGGGGCAGTGAGCGGTCCAGTAGCCGCCGGGCGCTCATCCGCACGGACACCGGCACGTTCAGGCCATGGTTGAGACGGTCGGCGGCCTGCTCGACGGCCTGCTCCAGCATCCAGAGGCCCAGTTCGGCGGTCTTGTCGCTGTCCTCGGAGACCCGCAGGAATTCGGCGGGGGTGAACAGCACCCCCTGGGACGAGCGCCAGCGGGCCGCGGTCGCCACCGATGTGATCCGGCCGGTCTCCAGCTCGACCACGGGCTGGTTCAGCAGCATGAACTCGCCCTCGTGGAGTGCGGCCCGCAGCCGGGTGGCCAGCTCGGCCTTGCGGACGACGTCCTGCTGCATCTGCGGCTGGTACAGCTCGACGCGGCCCTTGCCGGACGCCTTCGCGCGGTACATGGCGAGGTCGGCGTTGCGCAGCAGCTCGCCCGCGCCGAGGCCGGGCTCGGCGAAGGCGACGCCGATGGAGGCGGCCACCCGTACGTCGTTGCCGTCGATGGTGTAGGGCTGGGAGAGTGTGATCCTCAATCGGTCGGCCAGCTCGAAGATGTGCTGTTCCCGGGCGGCCCGGTCACGGGTGCCGTCCCCGACGATGAGGGCCGCGAACTCGTCGCCGCCCAGCCGGGAGGCGGTGTCTCCGTGGCGTACCGCTTCCTGGAGTCGGCGGGCGGCCTGCACGAGGAGTTCGTCCCCGGCCTGGTGCCCGATCGTGTCGTTCACGGCCTTGAAGCCGTCGAGGTCGATGAAGAGGACGGCCGTGTTGCGCAGGGCGACGCCCCGGTCGGTCGAGCGGCGGCCGGAAAGCGCCTGTTGGACGCGCTTGGTGAACAGTGCTCGGTTGGGCAGGTCGGTCAGGGGGTCGTGCTCGGCGTTGTGCTGGAGCTGGGCCTGGAGGCGCACCCTTTCGGTCACGTCCCGGCTGTTGAAGATGAGACCCCCGTGGTGGCGGTTGATCGTGGACTCCACGTTCAGCCAGCCGCCGTCGCCGGACTTGAAGCGGCATTCGATACGGGTGGTGGGCTCCTCCGCCGGGCTCGCGGCGAGGAAGCGGCGCACCTCGTGCACCACACAGCCGAGGTCCTCGGGATGGATGATCGAGGCCAGCTCCTTGCCGACGAGTTCCTCCGCGGGGCGCCCGTAGACGCCCACGGCGGCGGGGCTGACGTAGCGGAGGATGCCGGTGGGCGCGGCAATCATGATCACGTCACTGGAGCCCTGGACCAGGGAGCGGAAGTGGTTCTCCTTCTGGGCCAGTTCCTGGGTGAGCGTGATGTTGTCGAGCAGCATGATGCCCTGGCGGACCACTAGGGCGAGGACGACGGTGCAGGCGGTGATGAGCACCACGCGGTCGACGCTGCGACCGTTGAGGACGTTGTAGAGGATGCCCAGGGTGCAGACCGCGGCGGCCAGGTACGGGGTGAGGGCGGCCAGGGATCCCGCGATGGGGCGGGTGGCCGGATACCGACTGTGGCCTTCGTCCTGGAGGAGCGCATGGACCTGGCCGGCCTGGTGACCGTCGTGCCGCTGCGGGGCGTCGTGCCGCTGACCCGGGATGTGCTCGTGTATCACGCGCGTGTGCGTCCCGTCCTCGGCACGGCCGTGCCGCTGCCCGGCCCAGGGGGCGTAGGCGAGGAGCAGGGAGCCCGCGAACCAGCCGGCGTCGAGGAGCTGACCCGAGCGGTAGCTGTTGTGCAGCAGGGGCGAGGTGAACAGGGCGTCGCACACCACGGTGAGCGCGAGGGCGCCGATCGCGGTGTTCACCGCGGAACGGTGCATCGAGGAGCGGCGGAAGTGCAGTGCGAGCACCATGCTGACGAGCGCGATGTCGAGCAGCGGATAGGCCAGCGAGAGCGCGGTGTGCGCGGTGGTCGCGTCGCCGAGCTGGGCGGTCTGGGCGAGCGCGAGGCTCCACGAGAGCGTGACCAGGGAGCCGCCGATGAGCCAGGCGTCCAGCACGAGACAGACCCAGCCGGCCTTCGTCACGGGCCGCTTCGCCAGCACCAGCAGGCCGACGATGGCGGGCGGCGCGAAGCAGAGGAAGAACAGGTCGGCGTAGCTCGGGTTGGGGACGGGCCGCTCCAGGACGACCTCGTACCACCCCCAGACACAGTTGCCCAGCGCCGCCATGGCGGACGAGAGGGCGAACAGCAGCCAGGCCGCCCGAAAGCCGCCGCGGCGGCTGCGCGCATAGCGGAAGCAGGAGACGGCGGCTGTCGCCGCGGCGGCGGCGAGCCCGAAGTCACCCATGAAGAAGGCGACTTGCTCATCGCCCCAGCCGAGCGCGGCACCGACGGCGTAGGCCGCGCACAGCAGGGCGAGCACGAGCTGGGTCCGCAGGCCCGCTCCACGTCGGTCGGATGCCGGCTCACCGGGCAGGAGCGGGCCGGACAGCGACTTGGTCGAGCGGGGTGTGGGGCTCAGCGTGGAGACGGTGGACGGGCGGGGAGTCACTGGAGCTCCCCGTTGATCACCGTGCCCGTGTCCCGCCGGTCGCGGGGCGTGGGACGGGTGTGGCTTCTGCGGCTGTTCTTCCGGTGCCGACCGTGACCGCCGTGGTCGTCGTGGCTCCACCGCCGGTGCCTCGGCGTCACAGCGTGCCAGGGCCTCCGTCGGCGGGTCCGTCGCGTCGGATCGTTCGTCCATGGGCCGTGCATCGTCCGTCGCCCCCCTCGCTGTCTCAAGTCCGTCCCCGGCGCCGAACGGTGCACGGCGCAGCCCCTGTCGGGACGATACACCAGTATCGTCACTCAGGGACATAGTTCCTCTACGCTCCGTGACCACCTGCGCCAATGCGAGCACGGTCCGCTTCCGAAGGGTTGCGGAGGGTGCCCGAAATGGATTACGCGTCTGCCGTCGCGCCTGTCGTAAGGACCACGTTGCGCAGCGGCTCGTGGTTCACGAAGCGGGCCAACTGGTCCGCCAACAGCCTTTTCGCCCGGGGCAGAAAGGCCGAGCTGGGGCCGCCGACGTGCGGACTGATGAGGACGCCGGGCGCCTGCCACAGCGGGTGGCCGGGCGGCAGCGGCTCGGGGTCGGTGACATCGAGGGCCGCGGTGATGCGTCCGTTCTCCAGTTCCGGGAGAAGTGCCTTGGTGTCGACGACGGCTCCGCGGGCCACGTTCACCAGGAGGGCGCCATCTTTCATACGGGCCAGGAAATCGGCGTTGACCAGGCCTTTCGTCTGCTCGGTGAGCGGCGTGGAGAGGATCACGACATCCGCGTCGGGAAGGAGGGCGGGCAGATCGGTGAGCGGGTGCACCGGTCCGCGCTCCGAGGTGCGCTCGGAGCGCGCGACGCGCGCCACCCGCGCCACCTCGAACGGTGTGAGCCGGTCCTCGATGGCGGCGCCGATCGCGCCGTAGCCCACGATCAGGACGTTCCTGTCCGCGAGCGCGGGACGGAACCCTCCCTCCCAGCGTCCCTGCTGCTGGGCCCGCACGAAGTCGGGCACGCCGCGCAGCGAGGCGAGGGTGAGGGTCAGCGCGAGCTCCGCCGTGCTGGCCTCGTGCACACCGCGCGCGTTGCAGAGCTGAACGCCGGGCGGGACCACCGACAGCCGTGACAGGACGTCGTCGACGCCCGCCGTCAGTGTCTGGATGACCTTCACGTTCCGCATGGGCTCCAGCGGTCCGAGGCGCACCGACAGCCGCTTCATGTACGGCACCACGTACAGGACGCAGTGCGCCGGGTCGCCCGGGTATTCCTGGGTGCCGTCCCCACCACCGTCCCAGAACAGATAGCGGGGCCCGTGCGGGAGACCCTCGATCTCGTCAGGCGGGATGGGGAGCCACACGTCGCCGGTCACGTCGGGGGTGCCGGCGGTGGTGAGGTCAGCAGTCATGCTCCGGAGGCTATGTCAGGCGCCCGCGGCGGCAGAGGTTAGGTTGGGGGGGCCAGGAGAGGGAGGGTCACGACCAGGTGGAGCGCAGGACGATCGGCGCGGCGACGCTCGAGGTGGGGGCCGTCGGACTCGGATGCATGCCGATGAACTGGGCCTACACCGGGTCGCGGCGGCGGGGCGACGAGTCGATGCGGACGGTGCACCGGGCGCTCGACCTCGGTACGACGCTGCTGGACACGGCCGACATGTACGGCCCGTTCACCAACGAGCTGCTGGTGGGGCGGGTATTGAAGGAGCGCCGCGCGGAGGCGTTCGTCTCCACGAAGGTGGGCCTGCTGGTGGGCGAGCAGCACATCGTCGCCAACGGCCGCCCCGGCTATGTGAAGCGCGCGTGCGACGCCTCGCTGCGGCGGCTCCAGACGGACGTCATCGACCTCTACCAACTGCACCGCGAGGACCCCGAGGTCCCCGTCGAGGAGACGTGGGGTGCGATGGCGGAGCTCGTACAGGCCGGGAAGGTCCGGTCGTTGGGGCTGTGCGCGGTGGGCGCGCGGGCGGGCCGCCGGCCGGGGGCGGGCCTGTACGACGCGACGATCCGCCGGCTGCGGCGTGTCCAACAGGTGTTCCCCGTGAGCGCGGTCCAGGCCGAGCTGTCGGTCTGGTCGAGGGAGGCCCTGGCCGACCTCCTCCCCTGGTGCGCGGCCCGCGGTATCGGTTTCCTCGCCGCCATGCCCCTGGGCAACGGTTTCCTCAGCGGCACGCTCACCCCCGGCCAGGGCTTCGAACCCGACGACGTCCGCGCCCGTCACCCCCGCTTCACCGCCGAGATGATGGCCGCGAACCAGCCGATAGTGGCCGGCCTCCGCCGGGTGGCGGCCCGCCACGGGGACCAGGTCACCCCCGCCCAGGTGGCTCTCGCCTGGCTCCTGACCCTGGGCCCCCATGTCGTGCCCGTACCCGGTACGAAGCACGCACGCTGGGCCACGGAGAACGCCGGGGCCGCGGCCCTGAACCTGACCCGGGAGGACCTCACAGAGGTGGCCGCACTGCCTCCGGCCCAGGGATCGTGGGACTGAGGAAACGGAGAGAGCCGAGAGGGGAACCGCGGCTGAAGGACCGGAGGTCCCTTCAGGGGCGCGGGGAACCACCACGCACCGCACCCGCACCCGCACTCGCCACACGCACCCCCGACCCAAGAGCCGCCGCCGCGGGGTCGCAGGGGCGGCAGCTCCTCATGGAGGGGCGGGGAGGGGCGGCGGGGGCGAGGAAACCGGGCCGTCAGCCGAAAAAGCATCTTGATCGGCCGGAGGTGGAACCTGCGGGGCACTCGCGGTGTAAGACAAGTAGAAGCTCCGCGTCGAAGGGATCGTGATGGTGCAACGTCGAGCGGTGACGGCCACCTTGGCCGCGACCGTGCTCCTGCTGACGGCCGGCTGTTCCTCCGACGACGGAGAGCAGCCGACCACCCCCACCAGCTCCCCCACCACCTCCGCCCCCGCATCCACACCCTCCGGCGGCAAGGAGAAGGAGGCCGCACCCCCCGCCAAGGGCTCGGTCGAAGTGGTCCGCACCGTGGCCGAGAACCTCGACACCCCCTGGGGTCTGGCTCCCCTCCCCGAGGGCGGCCTCCTCGTGTCCTCCCGCGACCAGGGCACGATCAGCAGAATCGACACCGAGACAGGCGAGAAGACGGAACTCGGTGAGGTCCCCGGCGTGGCCGCGGCCGGCGAGGGCGGCCTCCTCGGCATCGCCGTCTCCCCTGACTACGCCTCCGACCACATGATCTACGCCTACTTCACCTCGGAGTCCGACAACCGCATCGTGCGCATGCTGTACGACCCCCAGAAGCCCGAGGGCGAGCAGCTGGGTGCCCCCGACACGATCCTGCGCGGCATCCCCAAGGGCACCAACCACAACGGCGGCCGTATCGCCTTCGGCCCCGACCAGATGCTGTACGCCAGCACGGGCGAGCGTTACGAGGGTCCCCTGGCCCAGGACAAGAAGTCCCTCGGCGGCAAGATCCTCCGGATGACCCCGGACGGCGAGCCCGCGCCGGGCAACCCCTTCGAGAACTCCCTGGTGTATTCCTACGGTCACCGCAACGTCCAGGGCCTCGCCTGGGACGGCAAGCAGCGCCTGTGGGCCTCGGAATTCGGCCAGAACACCTGGGACGAGCTGAACCAGATCCGCCCCGGTGGGAACTACGGCTGGCCGGAGGTGGAAGGCAAGGGCGGCGAGTCCGGATACATCGACCCGGTGGCCGTGTGGAGCGTCGACGACGCCTCCCCCAGCGGCATCGCGATAGCGGAGGGCTCCGTCTGGATGGCCGGACTGAAGGGCGAGCGCCTGTGGCGTATCCCCCTGCGGGGCACCAAGGCCTCGGCCGATCCCCAGCCCTTCCTGGAGGGCGACTACGGCCGCCTGCGCACCGTCGTCTCCGCCGGCGGCGACAAACTCTGGCTGACCACCAGCGAAACGGACGGCCGTGGCTCCCCGGAGGACGGCGACGACAAGATCCTGGAACTGAAGGTGAAGTAGCCGGACCACCGCCGCCGCCCCCCATCACCCCGGCACTCGCGTGGAGCACCGTCACTTCGCGTCAGCCCCCGACGCCGGACAGCCCCTCCCCGACCACCGTCACCTCACGCCCTCGCCGACGCCCCCGTCGGGAACAGCCCCAGTCGGTGGGCCAGGGCCGCTGCCTCACCGCGTCCTGCGACGCTGAGCTTGGCGAGGATGTTGGAGACGTGGACGCTGGCCGTCTTCGGGGAGATGAAGAGCTCCTCGGCTATCTGGCGGTTGGTGCGGCCGGCGGCGACCAGGCGGAGGACGTCGTGCTCGCGTCCGGTGAGACCGAGGGCGGCGACGGGGTCGGCCGCCGCGAGCGCGGGCTCGGAGACGCGGCTGAGAGGGAGGCGGGCACGCCGGGCGAGGAGGGCGACGCTCTCGGCGAGCGGGCGGGCGCCGAGATGACCGGCGACGGCGGCGGACAACCGCAGCAGTTCCGTCGCCCGGTGCCGGGCCTCGTCGTCGGCGCCGTCCGCCAGCAGGGCCTCGGCGAGGCGGTGCCGAACCCGGGCGAGGTCGTAGGGGCGTTCAAGAGGCTCGAAGGCGGTGACGACCTCGGACCAGGTGCCGGGGGTCATCAGGCCCCCGGCACGCTGGAGTTCAGCACGTACCCAGTGTTCGTGGGCGAGCCAGATCGGTGCGCCGGTGGTGAGTTTCCGGACCGCCGCGAGGATCCGGTCGAGGACCTCCTTGCGGCCCTGGTCGGCGGTGGGCAGCCCCCGGGCGTCGGCCTCCGCGACGGCGGCGGCGAGCAGCAGCGGCCACGCGTACCGCTGGGTGCCGACGGGGAAGCCGGTGTCGAGGACCCGCGCGAGTTCGGCGCGGGCGTCGGGAAGGCGGCCCTCGGCGGCGGCGATACCGATGGCGAGGAGGGACAGCGGCAGGTTGTTCTGCGGCATGGGTTTGTGGGTGCCGAAGTGGCCCTGTGCGGCGGAGTGTTGGCGTCGGGCCTCGGCGGTGTCGCCGCGGGCGAGGGCGATCGCGGCGACGGACAGGGCGCTGCCGCCGAGTCGCTTGGCGCTCGGACCGATGTCCCGTGACCTCTTCGCGGCGTCGAGTGCCTCGTCCCACTGGCCGAGGGAGAGGAGCGACTCGGCGAGGTTGCCCCAGACCCATGCCTCGGAGTCCGACAGGCCCATGCGCTGGGTGAGGTCGAGTCCCTGGCGCAGGATGCGGACGGCCTCGCGGGAGCGGCCGACGCTCTCCAGGCTGGAGGGCAGGTTGACATGGCTGCGGCCCACGACGGCGGCGGGGCCGCGTTCGAGGACCCGACTGCGTACCGCTTCCATCTCGGCGATGCCCGCGTCGATGTCGCCCGCGTCGACCATCAGACCGCCGAGGGTGAGGCGGGCGTTGAGTTCGATGTCCTCGGCGCCCACCATGCGGGCGTACTCGACGGCGCGCTGGGCGTCGCGGAGCGCGTCGGGGCCGGGGGCGTGGAGCATGGCCCAGCCGGCCACGCGGGAGAGCACCTCGGCGTGCATCTCCGACGGTGGCAGGCCGCGCATGAGGTCCTGGGCGGTGGCGAGTTCCTTCCAGCCGTCGCCCCGGGACAGGCCCTCGGTCAGCAGGGAGCGCTGCACCCAGAACCAGGCGGTGCGCAGCGGGTCTCCCCCGTCGGCCAGCAGGTCCAGGGCCCGCCGGGTGATCCGCATGGCCCGTTCCCGCTCGCCGCACAGCCGGCCCGCGACGGCCGCCTCGGCCATGAGGTCGAGGTAGCGCAGGGGCGTGGTGGCGGGGTCGCAGCCGCTGGGGGTGCCCCCACGCCCTTCAGGCAGTGGGGGAGGGTAGACCTCGGTGTAGTCGATGGGGCGCAGGGCGGAGCGTACGGCGTCGGGGGCGGCGTCCCACAGCTCCATCGCCCGCTCCAGGAGCCGCAGTTGCTCGGAGTGGGCGTGGCGGGAGCGGGCCTCGACGGCGGCGTCGAGGACGGCGGGCAGGGCCTTGGCGGCGTCATGGGCGCGGTACCAGTAGCTGGCCAGGCGGGTGGCGCGGCCGTCGGCCGGGACGAGGGTCGGGTCGGCCTCCAGGGCTTCGGCGAAGCGGCGGTTGAGGCGGGAGCGTTCGCCGGGGAGCAGATCGTCGCTGACGGCCTCGCGCACCAGGGAGTGGCGGAACCGGTAGCCGTCGCCGCCGGGCGCGGCGAGCAGGATGTTGGCGCCGACGGCCGCTCGCAGGGCTTCGATGAGGTCGTCCTCGGGGAGCCCGGCGACGGCCGCGAGCAGGTGGTACTCCACGGTGGAGCCGCCTTCGGCGACGAGGCGGGCGACGCGTTGGGCGTCCTCGGGGAGCCGTTCGACGCGGACGAGCAGCAGGTCCCGCAGGGAGTCGGTGAGGGCGGCGCAGCCGCCGTCGTGGGCGGCCACGGCGAGTTCCTCGACGAAGAAGGCGTTGCCGTCGGAGCGTTCGAAGATCTCGTCGGCCTGGGCCGGGTCGGGTTCTGCGGCGAGGATGCCGGTGAGCTGGTGGCCGACCTCGGCGCGGTTGAAGCGGCGCAGTTCGATGCGGCGGACCGTGCGGAGGCGGTCGAGTTCGGCGAGCAGGGGGCGCAGCGGATGGCGGCGGTGGATGTCGTCGGAGCGGTAGGTGGCGAGGACGACGAGGCGGCCGGTGCGCAGGGTGCGCAGCAGGTAGGCGAGGAGATGGCGGGTGGAGGCGTCGGCCCAGTGCAGGTCCTCCAGGACGAGGAGGACGGTACGGTCGGCGGCGAGGCGTTCCAGGAGGCGGGCGGTGAGCTCGAAGAGCCGGGCGGTGCCCTCCTCGTCGTGCCGGGTCGGTGGTGTCTCGCCCAACTCGGGCAGCAGTCGCGCCAGTTCGGGTTCCTGTCCGGCGGCCGCGGCGACCAGTTCGGCGGGGAGCAGACGGTGCAGGGCGCGCAGGGCGGTGGAGAAGGGCGCGTAGGGCAGTCCGTCGGCGCCGATCTCGACACAGCCGCCGAGCGCGACGACCGCTCCCTCGCGAGCGGCAGCCGTGGCGAACTCCTCCACCAGCCGGGTCTTGCCGACTCCGGCCTCCCCGCAGAGGAGCAGCGCCTGTGGTTCGCCCGCTGCCCCGCCGCCGGGCATCCGTGAGGTGCCGGCGGCGCGGGCGAGGGCGTCGCGCAGCACCTCCAACTCCTCGGCGCGGCCGACGAACACGGGACTGACGGACCTGGTCTCCACACCGGCGAGCATCGCATGCGGGTCCGGCGCTCCGGCACCGAATATCCGCACCTCGCGGGGCCCGGTGCCGGGCGTGCGGAGTTCCGGGCTCACGCGGTGCGCGGCAGCCGGAACCGGCGTGTGCGGCGGTGCCGGCCGTGGTCCTCGGTGTCCTGTTCCTCGGAGCCCGGACGGGACGCGGACCTCCGCGTCGTCCGGGAGTCGCCTGCGGCCTCGCGGCCGGCGCGGCGGGCGTCGCGTGCCAGGCGGTAGTGCTCCGCTTCGCGGATCAGTTCCTCGGTGCGGATCCGCTGCTCGTACTCGAACATGTCGTGCCCCTGGTGAGAGTGGGTCGGGTTCGCTTGCTGCGATGCCTCAACCTTCGTCTCCGAGGTGGGGCCGCCACATCGGGAGAGTTCCGCATCTTCGCCGGGCGCGGGGCCTTAGATCGGCGCCCTGAACGGGTGAGGGGCCTCAGGTTCGCCGTAAGGATCCTCACGACGGGCCTGAGGCCCCTCAGAAAGCGCCCTGTCCGGGCGGTTACGTCAGGTGTTCGGCAGGCCCAGCAGGATGTCCGAGTACTTGAGGACGGCGAGCACCAGCCCGATGAAGCCGACCGAGACACCGGCCCACGCGACCGACTTGATCCACGGGGCCTGCACCTGGTCGGGGTCGCCGAACGCGGGCCGCACCAGGACGGCGACGCCGACGAGCATCGCGACCAGGGCGAAGATCCCGGATACGAGGGCGTTCGCGTTCCACGAGTCGCCGTAGTACTGCTGGAGCATCGTGGCGACGTCGGCGTTCTGCGCGGTCTCCAACTGCCCGAACATCTGGTTGCGGGCCTGGGCCACGGTGCCGACCCAGCTGCCGGTCAGCGAGACGAGCCCGAGCACCACGGCGACGATGCCCGCGGCGCCCTGTCCGACGCCCGGTTGCGCCTTGGCGGCGGCCTGCGGGAGCCGCGCGTCGGCCTCAGCGGCCTCGTCGAGGGCGGTGTCCTGCTCCTCGGCCGGCGCGGCGGGGTCCTTGCTGGTCACGTCCACCGACTCCTCGTCGACCTTCGTCTCGGCGCCCGTCCCGGCTCCGGCCTCGTCCACTGTCTTGGTTCCCATACCTCGCACCGTACGGATGTTGTCTGAGAGGTCTCTTAATGATCCCTGTGCACGCCACGCGCTCGTGCCGCACGCCATTCGGGCGCCAGGACGGACCATATCTCCAGATCGTGCCGGACCCCCCGGTGGGGATAGCGCTCACGCTGCACCCCGTCCCGCGACATCCCGAGCCGCCGGGCCACGTTCAGGCTCGGTTCGTTCCCGGAGGCCGCGATCCACTCCACGCGGTGGATGCCGCGGACCTCGACCGCCCAGTCGATGAGGACGTGCATCGCGCGGGTGACCAGCCCGCGCCCCGTGCCCGCCGGTTCGAGCCAGCAGCCCACCTCGCAGTTGGCGTTCTCGGCGTCGAAGTTGAGGAAGAGGACCCCGCCGACCAGCTTGCCGTCGAGCCAGATGCCGTGCAGGGAGCCGGTGTCGGCGGCGCGCATGTCGGCGTACCGCTGGAGGACTGCACGCGCGGAGGGGATGTCCGTGGCGGTCGAGCCGAAGGGGATGTACTGGTTGATGAACTCCCGCCCCCGCTCCAGGTGCGCGAGGAACTCCTCGGCGTGCCAGGGGTCCAGGGGCCGCAGTTCGGCTCCGTCGTCACCCAGGGATATCGCGTACATCCTGCTGTCGCTCCTTCGCCCGTCCGTCCGTCGCGTCGGCGGCCCGTGGCCCCGGTATCCGTCCGACGTCCCCCGCCAGTACGTCCGCCGCCTCGGCGTCCGTCGCGGTGGCCAGCCTCTCATGGGCGGCGCGGGATTCGGGCGGCTCGATGCTGATGCGGGGCATGCGCCGGTCGAGCCAGCGGGGCAGCCACCAGTTGGCGCCGCCGAGCAGGTGCATCAGGGCGGGGACGAGGAGCGTACGCAGGACGAAGGCGTCGAGGGCGACGGCGGCGGCGAGCGCGATGCCGAACATGGCGATCACGCGGTCGCCGCTGAGCACGAAGGCGAGGAAGACGGAGATCATGATGACCGCCGCGGAGTTGATCACCCGGCTGGTCTCGGCGAGGCCGACGCGGACCGCGCGCCGGTTGTCGCCGGTCTCCAGCCATTCCTCGTACATCCGGCTGACCAGGAAGACCTGGTAGTCCATGGAGAGCCCGAAGAGGACCGAGACCATGATCACCGGGAGGAAGGGCTCGATCGGGCCCGCCCGGCCGAGGCCGAGCAGATCGCTCCCCCAGCCCCACTGGAAGATCGCGACGACCACGCCGAACGCGGCGGCGACGGCGGCCACGTTCATCGCGGCGGCCTTGAGCGGGATTCCGAGGGACCGGAAGGCGAGCAGGAGCAGCAGACACCCGAGGCCGATGACGACGCCCACGAACAGCGGCAGTTTGCCGACGATGACGTCCGCGAAGTCGTCGTACCCGGCGGTCATGCCGCCGACATGCAGGTCGAGCGAGGTACCGGTCTCGGCCCGCGGCAGCACCTCGTCCCGCAGCCGTTCGACCAGGTCGCTGGTCTTCGCGGACTGCGGGGAGGAGTCGGGGACGACGGTGAGGTACGCGGTGTCGCCGCCTGCGCCGTAGGTCACCGGCGTGACCGCGAAGACGCCCTCGGTGGTGCGGAGCGTGGTGTCGAGGTTGTCGAGCGCGAGTCTGTCGGCGGCGCCGTCGACCTCGGTGACCAGGGTGAGCGGGCCGTTCACTCCGGGGCCGAAGCCGTCGGCGAGGAGGTCGTAGGCCTGGCGGGTGGTCGTCGTCTTCGGGTCGTTGCCCTGGTCGGAGGTGCCCAGGCGCAGGCCGAGGGTGGGCAGGGCGAGCAGGGTCATGACCACGAGGGCGATCGCGCCGAGCTTCTTGGGGTGCCGCTCGACGAACGCGGACCAGCGGGCGGCGAAGCCGGTGGGCAGCTCGGGCTCGGGGCCGTGCTCCGCCAGGCGGCGGCGTTCGCGGCGGCTGAGCGCCCGCATGCCGATGAACGACAGCAGCGCGGGCAGCAGCGTCACGGAGGCGGCGACGGTGAGGACCACGGTCAGCGAGGCGGCTATCGCGACGCCGTTGAGGAAGCCCAGCCGCAGGATCAGCATGCCCAGCAGGGCTATGCACACGGTGGCACCCGCGAACACCACGGCCCGCCCGGTGGTGGCGACCGCGTTCCGTGCCGCCTCCTCGACGGGCAGTCCGCGTTTCAGACCGCGTCGGTGCCGGGTGACGATGAACAGCGCGTAGTCGATGCCGACGCCGAGGCCGATGAGAGTGCCCAGCATGGGCGCGAAGTCGGCGACGGTCATCAGGTGCCCGAGCAGGGTGATGCCCGCGTAGGCGGTGCCGACGCTGACCAGGGCCGTCGCGATCGGCAGGAGACTGGCGGCGAGCGAGCCGAAGGCGAGGAAGAGGACCACGGCGGCGACGAGCACGCCGACGATCTCGGCGAGGTGCCCCCCGGAGGTCTCGGTCAGCCCGATCGCCTCACCGCCCAGCGCCACCTGGAGCCCGTGGCCCTCGGCGGCCTTCGCGGTGTCGACGACGGCCTCGGCCTGCGCCTTGTCCACGTCACCGGCGGGTTTGTCGAAGGTCACGCTCGCGTAGGCCGTGTGCCCGTCCCGGCTGATCCGGTCGGCGCCGGCGCCGTCGTACGGGTCGGCGACGGAGGCGACACCCGGCAGGCCGGCGATCTCGTCGAGGGTCCGGGTCATCGTCTGTTCGACGGCGGCGGCCCGTACGGAGCCGTCGTCGGTGTGCCAGACGACGGTGGCGTTGTCGCCGCTGAAACCGGGGAAGCCCTCGCTCAGGAGTTCGGCGGCACGGCTGGACTCGGTCCCGGGGGTCTTGTAGTCGTTCGAGTACGCGGCTCCCGCTGCCACGGCGCCGGCGGCCGTGCCGGCGAAGGCGAGAAGCCACAGAAGGACGGCGACGAGACGGTGCCGGACGCACCAGCGTGCTAGGGCTGCCACGGATCGTGCTCCTGGGGGGTGATTTTGGGATCTTTGATCGTGTTCAGCCGCTGATCGAACGGAACGACACGCAAAGAACGCATGAGCAATCCCTGGAAACTCTTGCACCTGAAACTGATCATTTGGGGCCTTTGAGGGTCTCCTCACATGAGATGCGAGGCACCTCACAGGACAGATGACGGCACTCTGTCGCCCTGCGTCACGGCCGTACACACGCCTGAGGGCGGTGCGTCGCTCTCACGCACCGCCCTCAGCGCTCGCTCGGTCTCGCCCCGCGCTCGCTCAGCCCTCGCTGACGCCCAGCTTCTCCAGGATCAGCTCCTTGACGCGGGCCGCGTCCGCCTGACCGCGTGTGGCCTTCATGACAGCGCCGACCAGGGCACCGGCCGCGGCCACCTTGCCGCCGCGGATCTTGTCCGCGATGGCCGGGTTGCCGGCGATGGCCTCCTCCACCGCGGTGGTCAGGGCGCCCTCGTCGGAGACGACCTTCAGACCGCGCTTGTCGACGACCTCGTCCGGGGTGCCTTCGCCCGCGAGGACGCCCTCGATGACCTGACGCGCCAGCTTGTCGTTCAGGTCACCCTTCGCGACCAGCTCGGTGACCCGGGCGACCTGCGCCGGCGTGATCGCCAGCTCGTCGAGTGCCTTGCCCGACTCGTTGGCGCTGCGGGCCAGCTCGCCCATCCACCACTTGCGCGCGGAGGCGGCGTCCGCCCCGGCCTCGATGGTGGCGACGATCGGCTCCAGCGCACCGGCGTTGAGGATGGCCTGCATGTCGGTGCCGCTGACGGCCCACTCCTCGCGGAGCCGGTTGCGGCGGACCAGCGGCAGCTCGGGCAGCGCGGACCGGATCTCCTCGACCCACTCGCGCGAGGGCGCCACCGGCACCAGGTCGGGCTCCGGGAAGTACCGGTAGTCCTCGGCCTCCTCCTTCACGCGGCCGGAGGTCGTGGACCCCGTGTCCTCGTGGAAGTGCCGGGTCTCCTGGATGATCGTCCCGCCACTGCTCAGGACGGCCGCGTGCCGCTGGATCTCGAAGCGGGCCGCGCGCTCCACGGACCGCAGCGAGTTCACGTTCTTCGTCTCCGAGCGGGTGCCGAACTTCTCGGTGCCGTGCGGGCGCAGCGACAGGTTCACGTCGCAGCGCATCTGGCCCATCTCCATACGGGCCTCCGAGACGCCGAGCGCCTTGATGACCTCGCGCAGCTCACGGACGTACGCCTTGGCGACCTCCGGCGCGCGCTCCCCGGCACCGACGATCGGCTTGGTGACGATCTCGATGAGCGGGATGCCGGCGCGGTTGTAGTCGAGGAGCGAGTGCGAGGCGCCGTGGATACGGCCCGTCGCGCCACCGACGTGGGTCGACTTGCCGGTGTCCTCCTCCATGTGCGCGCGCTCGATCTCCACGCGGAAGACCTCGCCGTCCTCCAGCTGCACGTCGAGGTAGCCGTTGAAGGCGATCGGCTCGTCGTACTGGGAGGTCTGGAAGTTCTTCGGCATGTCCGGATAGAAGTAGTTCTTCCGGGCGAAGCGGCACCACTCGGCGATCTCGCAGTTCAGCGCGAGACCGATCTTGATGGCGGACTCCACGCCGGTCGCGTTGACGACGGGGAGCGCACCGGGCAGGCCGAGGCAGACGGGGCAGGTCTGCGTGTTGGCGTCCTGACCGAGTTCGGTCGAGCAGCCGCAGAACATCTTCGTCTTGGTGCCGAGTTCGACATGGACCTCGAGGCCCATGACGGGGTCGTACGACGCGAGTGCGTCCTCGTACGACACCAGGTCGGTCGTGGTGGTCACGGTGAAACTTCCCTCTCAGCCCAGCAGGACGTCGTCGTCGCCCAGCCGCTTCAGCTCGCGGTAGAGGATGGCGAGGCCGGTGACGATGGCTACGGCGGACACGGTGGCGTCGATCAGGACCAGGGTGTCCTTCTCGGCACGGGCGGTCTTGAGCCGCTTGGCGACACCGATCGCGCCGAACGCCGTCGCGGCCATGGACAGATACGTGCCGGACCTGGACTTCTTGAAGCCCTTGGCCTTGGTCAGTGCACTCACAGCGACGGAGCCTCCTCGAGCAGCGGGTGCCCCCACCTTTCCACGAAGGCGGCCTCGACAGCGGCGCCGACCTTGTAGAGACGGTCGTCCTTCAGGGCCGGGGCGATGATCTGGAGTCCGACCGGCAGCCCGTCCTCCGGCGCGAGACCGCAGGGCAGGGACATCGCGGCGTTGCCCGCGAGGTTGGTCGGGATGGTGCACAGGTCGGCGAGGTACATCGCCATCGGGTCGTCGGCGCGCTCACCGATCGGGAAGGCGGTGGTCGGCGTCGTCGGGGAGACGATGACATCCACCTTCTCGAACGACTTCTCGAAGTCGCGGGTGATGAGCGTACGGACCTTCTGGGCGCTGCCGTAGTACGCGTCGTAGTAGCCGGAGCTGAGCGCGTACGTGCCGAGCATGATGCGGCGCTTCACCTCGGGGCCGAAGCCCGCCTCACGGGTGAGGGAGGTGACCTCCTCCGCGGAGTGCGAGCCGTCGTCGCCGGTACGGAGGCCGTAGCGGAGCCCGTCGAAGCGGGCGAGGTTCGAGGAGCACTCGCTCGGCGCGATCAGGTAGTACGCGGCCAGCGCCAGGTCGAACGACGGGCAGTCCAGCTCGACGATCTCGGCGCCCAGCTCCCGAAGCAACTCGACGGACTCGTCGAACCGCTGGACCACACCGGCCTGGTAGCCCTCGCCGCGGAACTGCTTGACGACTCCCACGCGCATCCCGGCGACCGAGCCGTTGCGGGCGGCCTCGACGACCGGCGGGACCGGCGCGTCGATGGAGGTGGAGTCCATCGGGTCGTGACCGGCGATGACCTCGTGGAGGAGCGCCGCGTCCAGGACCGTACGGGCGCAGGGCCCGCCCTGGTCGAGGGAGGACGAGAAGGCGACCATGCCGTACCGGGAGACGGCCCCGTACGTCGGCTTCACACCGACCGTGCCGGTGACGGCGGCCGGCTGGCGGATGGAGCCGCCGGTGTCGGTGCCGATGGCGAGGGGCGCCTGGAAGGAGGCGAGGGAGGCGGAGGAACCGCCGCCGGAGCCGCCGGGGATCCGGGTGAGGTCCCAGGGGTTGCCGGTCGGGCCGTACGCGCTGTTCTCGGTGCTGGACCCCATGGCGAACTCGTCCATGTTGGTCTTGCCGAGGATGACGACGTCCGCGTCCTTCAGCCTCTTGGTGAGCGTGGCGTCGTAGGGCGGGATCCACCCTTCGAGGATCTTCGAGCCCACGGTGGTCGGAACGCCGACCGTGGTGAAGATGTCCTTGAGCGCGAGCGGCACACCGGCGAGCGGGCCGAGCTTCTCGCCCCGCTCCCGCTTCTCGTCCACGGCACGGGCCTGGGCGAGGGCGCCCTCGCGGTCGACGTGGAGGAAGGCGTGCACCTTCTCGTCGACGGCCTCGATCCGGGCGAGGTGGGCCTCGGTGACCGCCACGGCGGTGAGTTCGCCGGATGCGATCTTCGCGGCGATCTGAGCCGCGGTGAGCTTGATGATGGCGTCGGTCATGACGTGATCAGTCCTCCCCCAGGATCTGCGGCACCTTGAAACGCTGCTGCTCCTGGGCCGGGGCGCCGGACAGCGCCTGCTCGGGGGTGAGCGACGGACGGACCTCGTCCGCGCGCATGACGTTGGTCAGCGGCAGCGGGTGCGAGGTCGGCGGGACGTCTTGGTCGGCGACCTCGCTGACGCGGGCGACCGCGCCGATGATGTCGTCCAGCTGGCCTGCGAAGTGGTCGAGCTCTTCGGGCTTCAGCTCCAGACGCGCCAGCCGGGCGAGGTGGGCGACCTCCTCGCGCGTGATGCCAGGCATGCAGCGATCCTCTGGGGTGAGTGCGATGTGGTTTGGCGCCAATCCTATGGGGCGGGGCGGTGTGACCGTGCACGGGTTTGCTGCGCGGGCCCGGCCGGGCGCCCATGGGGTTGGGGGTGCGTGTGGTTTTGGCGGGTGCGGCTACGTCGTGGTTTCTCGCGCAGTTCCCCGCGCCCCTGAAAAGCGACCGGGGCTGCGCCCGGTGCTTTTCAGCTGAAGGGCGGGCCGCAGGCCCGTTCCCTTCAGGGGCGCGGGGAACTGCGCGAACGGCCCCCACTCACCCGCAGTCGCCGACGCGCCCTCGGTCCCTCCCTCGTGCGCGCCCTGCGGTTACTCGTCCGCCGTCGCCGCAGGCAGGGCCGCCGCGGGGCGCTGCCAGCCTCGGGAGCCACGGGCCCGGAGCCACGCCGTGGTCTCCTCCGGCGGCATCGCCGCCGCGACCAGCCACCCCTGGACCGCATCGCAGCCCAGGTCGCGCAACCGCTCCCACGTCTCGTCGTCCTCGACCCCTTCCGCGACGACGAGCAGGCCCAGCGAATGCGCGAGGTCGACGGTGCAGCGCACGATCTCCGCGTCCTCCGTGTCGACCGCGAGCCGGGCCACGAACGACCGGTCGATCTTCAGCTCGCTCACGGGCAGCCGCCGCAGGTGGACCAGGGACGAGTACCCGGTCCCGAAGTCGTCCAGCGACATCTTCACCCCGTGACCGGTCAGCCCGGCCAGGGTGTCCGCGGCCCGCTGCGGGTCCTCCAGCAGCACGTGTTCCGTTATCTCCAGCTGGAGCGCCCCCGCGGGCACCCCGTGGCGGGCCAGTCGCGCGGCCACCGCCCCCGCGAAGCCGGGGGTGTGGACGTCGCGGGGCGACACGTTCACGGCGACCGGTACGTGCAGTCCCTGGGCGCGCCAGCGGGCCACCTGACCGAGGGCCGTCTCCAGGACGTACTCGGTGAGGTGCGGCATCAGCCCGGACGACTCGGCGATCGCTATGAACTCGTCCGGCGGCACCTTCCCCCGCTCGGGGTGCACCCACCGCACCAGCGCCTCGAGACCGGCCACCTGTCCGTCGAAGCGGACCTTCGGCTGGTAGTGCAGCTCGACCTCCTGCGCGTCGAGCGCGCGCCGCAGGTCGCCGAGGAGCCCGAGCCGGTCAGGGGTGTTCGAGTCCCGCTTGGACTCGTAGACCTCGACGCCGGTGCGGTCCCGTTTGGCCTGGTACATCGCCACGTCCGCCCGCCTGAGCAGCCCCTCCGCGTCGAGCGCGTGGTCGGGGAAGACGGCGAGCCCGGCGCTGGCCTCCAGGACGAGGGTGAGCCCGTCGAGATCCAGCGGTGAGCCGAGCGCGGCGACGAGGTTGCGGGCGACGCGTGAGGCGGAGGTGGTGGAGTCGGCGACGGGCAGCAGGACGGCGAACTCGTCGCCGCCGAGCCGTGCGGCCTCCGCTCCCCTCGGCAGCGCGACCCGCAGCCGGTCGGCTATCTGCAACAGCAGCCGGTCGCCCGCGAGATGCCCGAGCGTGTCGTTGACGGACCGGAAGCGGTCGAGGTCGATCAGCATCAGGGCCGTGCGCGCGCCGATGCGTTCGGCGTCGTCCAGGGCGGTCCAGGTCCGTTCGAGCAGCCACTGGCGGTTGGGCAGGCCGGTGAGCGGGTCACGGAGCTGCTCCTCCGCCCGGGCGCGCGCGATCCACAGGGTGGAGTCCAGCGCGATGAGCGGGATGGCGAAGAGCGGCAGCAGCAGCGGCTGGGCCGTGGCGACGACGCAGACGAGGGGCGCGATACCGAACAGGGCGACGGCGACGAGCCCCTGCCTGACCAGGGCGGTGCGGGCGACCGTGGGGACGCCGCCGCGCGGCGCGGCCAGGTGCCAGAGTAGGGCGCGGGTGACCGCGAGGTAGGCGACGGCGACGAGCGCCACCTGGGGCGCGGCGTACAGGTTCCAGGTCTCCGGGTCCCAGGGCTGCTCGACCGAGGGGACCCGGCCGAAGACGCGCAGGACCAGGGCTCCGGCGCCGATGCCGAGGATGTCGACGGCGCCGTGCAGCACGCCGTGCCGCCAGCGGCCCCGGCGGGCGATGCCGACGAGGACGACGACAGTGAGGCTGACCATGCCGGCCGGGAGCCAGCCGTAGAGGAGCAGGACGGCGAGGGTGAGGGCGGCGCCGGATCCGGTGCCGCCCCACCAGCGGGCGCGGCCCATGGCGACGAGGTGACCGACGATGATGCCGCTCAGCAGGGCGAGGGACCAGCCGACCGCTCCGGCCGGGAAGAGCGCGTGCTGTCCTGCGAAGGCCCGGTAGAAACCGGCGCCCAGGATGACTCCGGCGAGGCCCACGATCGCGGCGGGCAGGGCGGGCCAGGACAGGTGGCGCTCGCTGTCGTGGCCCGGCAGGGCGTGACCTCGGCCGTCACCCACCCTGGCGGTGACGGGTGCGGTGATGCCGGTTCCGGTGCCGGCCGCGAGCTGGGCCGGGGCCGGTACGAGGATGCCGGGCGCGGCGGCGACCGCTCGGCCCTGCGACTGCTCCGCTCGGGTGTCCGCCGTCGGTTCCCGGCCTCCGACCCGCTCCCGGGTTCCCTCGAACGGGCGTCCCCCCATGAGCAGGGAGCGCCCCCGTCGCCAGACCCCGGACACCCGGCGCAGGCGCAGCCGTGAGTCCGGGGCGACGCTCTCGGTCGGTTCCATTCCCGTCCCTCTCACAGCCGGCGGTGCCCACGCCACGCGGCCCGTTGCTCCCGACACTCCGGGGCGGCACCGCGTCCGAGAACCCGCCACGCGGCCGGGCACGGCAGGCGCACACCTCAACAGTAGGCCGCACAAGGCTTTCACGGGCAGCGGTCGACGACGGTTGCCCGAATGCGACCAGCCACCCATATGCATCTGGTATGCGCCGAACGGGTGGCCTTCAACCCCTACTCCGTGGTCGGAAGCGCCATTTCCGACGCCGCTTCAGATCCTTGTTCGAGCAGAACCGCGAAACCGTCCTCGTTCAGGACCGGAACCTTGAGCTGCATCGCCTTGTCGTACTTGGAGCCCGGGTTGTCGCCGACCACCACGAACGAGGTCTTCTTCGAAACCGAGCCGGTCACTTTCGCTCCGCGGCTCTGCAGTGCCTCCTTCGCGCCGTCCCGGGTGTGGTGTTCGAGCGTGCCGGTCACGACGACGGTGAGCCCTTCGAGCGGGCGCGGCCCTTCGTCCTCGCCGGCTCCCTCGTCCTCCATCCGGACGCCGGCGGCCTTCCATTTGCGAATGATCTCGCGGTGCCACTCCTCGGCGAACCACTGCTTGACCGCGGCGGCCACGATCGGGCCGACGCCGTCGGTGTTCTTGAGCTCCTCCTCGGTGGCCTGCTCGATGCGGTCGATCGAGCGGAACGCGCGAGCGAGCGCCTCGGCGGCCACGGGTCCGACGTGCCGGATGGACAGACCGGTCAGGATTCTCGCGAGCGGGCGCTCCTTGGCCGCCTGGATGTTCTCCAGCATCGCGACCGCGTTCTTCCTGGGCGCGCCCTCCTGGTTGGCGAAGACCGTGGCGATCTTCTCCTCGCCGGTCTTCGGGTCGCGCTTGGGCAGACCGCTGTCCTGGTCGAGGACGTACGCCTTGATGGGCAGCAACTGCTCGACGGTGAGGTCGAACAGGTCGCCCTCGTCGATCAGCGGCGGGTCGGACGGCTCCAGCGGCTTGGTGAGCGCGGCGGCGGCGACATAGCCGAAGTGCTCGATGTCCAGGCACTTGCGTCCGGCCAGGTAGAAGAGCCGTTCCCGCAACTGGGCGGGGCAGCTGCGGGAGTTGGGGCAGCGCAGGTCGACGTCGCCCTCCTTGGCGGGCGCCAGCGGCGTACCGCACTCGGGGCACTCGGCGGGCATCACGAACTCACGCTCGCTGCCGTCGCGCAGGTCGACGACCGGCCCGAGGATCTCGGGGATGACGTCACCGGCCTTGCGCAGCACCACCGTGTCGCCGATGAGGACGCCCTTGGCCTTGACCACGTCCTGGTTGTGCAGGGTGGCGAACTCGACCTCCGAGCCCGCCACCGTGACCGGCTCGACCTGGGCGTAGGGCGTCACCCGGCCCGTGCGCCCCACGCCCACACGGATGTTGACGAGCCTGGTGTTGACCTCCTCCGGCGCGTATTTGTACGCGATGGCCCAGCGGGGGGCGCGGGAGGTGGAGCCGAGGCGGCCCTGGAGCGGGATCTCGTCGAGCTTGACGACGGCGCCGTCGATCTCGTGCTCGACCGAGTGGCGGTTCTCACCGAAGTGGGTGATGAACTCCCTTACGCCGTCGAGGTCGTCGACCACGCGGTTGTGCCGGGCGGTGGGCAGCCCCCAGGACTTGAGCAGGTCGTAGGCCTGGGAGAGGCGGGTGAGGCCGCCTTCGAAGCCCTCCAGGGCGCCGATGCCGTGCACCACCATGTGGAGGGGGCGGGTGGCGGTGACGCGCGGGTCCTTCTGGCGCAGCGAACCGGCCGCCGCGTTGCGCGGGTTGGCGAAGGGCTTGTCGCCGGCGGCGATCAGGCGGGCGTTGAGCTCCTCGAACTTCTCCATCGGGAAGTAGACCTCGCCGCGGATCTCGACGAGGTCGGGGACCTTGTCGCCGTTCAGCCGGTCCGGGATCTCGGCGATCGTGCGGACGTTCGGTGTGATGTCCTCGCCGGTGCGGCCGTCGCCGCGGGTGGCGGCGCGGGTGAGGCGGCCGTGCTCGTAGGTGAGGTTGACGGCGAGGCCGTCCACCTTGAGCTCGCACAGCAGGTGGTAGGCGGAGGTGCCGACGTCCTTGGCGACGCGCTCGGCCCAGGCCGCCAACTCCTGGTCGGTGAAGGCGTTGTCCAGGGAGAGCATGCGCTCGCGGTGCTGGACGGCGGTGAACTCCGTCGCGTACGCGCCCGCGACCTTCTGGGTCGGCGAGTCGGGGGTGCGCAGCTCGGGGTGCTCCTCCTCCAGCGCCTCCAGGGAACGCAGGAGCCGGTCGAACTCCGCGTCGCTGATGACGGGGGCGTCCTTCACGTAGTACCGGAAGCGGTGCTCCTCGATCTGCTCGGCGAGGCGCGCGTGCTTCTCCCGGGCCTCGGCAGGCACCGGCGCCTCGCTGGGTACGGATA
Source organism: Streptomyces sp. NPDC030814 (assembly GCF_055572155.1). Classification (NCBI taxonomy): domain Bacteria; kingdom Bacillati; phylum Actinomycetota; class Actinomycetes; order Kitasatosporales; family Streptomycetaceae; genus Streptomyces; species Streptomyces sp. NPDC030814. The sequence goes on along the minus strand of NZ_JBVIDX010000023.1, from coordinate 103,713 downwards.
CTGCGGTCGGGGCAGTCTGTGCGTCCATGTCGCCGGCCACCGTGTTGTCCTCCCGTTACTCTGGGTTGTCCGCGAGGGATCTCGCCGCCTTGACGCAGTGGGCGAGCGCCCGGCGCGCGTACCCCGGGGAGACCCCGGCGAGCCCGCACGACGGAGTGACCGTGACGGCGTCCGCGAGAAGCCCCGGACGCAGCCCCAGCCTGCGCCACAACGTCCTGACACCCATGACGCTACCGGCAGGGTCTGACAATGGGCCCTCCGTGGTCGGCACGACACCTGCCAGCAGCTTCGTGCCGTCTTCCACGGCTTCCCCGATCGCGTCGTCGTCACGCTCGGTGAGGAGCGAGAAGTCGAAGGAGATCGCGGCGGCACCGGCCCTGCGGAGCAGCGCGAACGGTACGTCGGGGGCGCAGGAGTGCACGACGACCGCCCCCGGTTCGGTGTGGACGCCGATGACGTCGCGGAGGGTGGCCTCGACGACCTGACGGTCCACGGCGCGGTGGGTGCGGTAGCCGCTGGCGGTCCTCACCTGGCCGCGCAGCACGGCCATCAGGGAGGGTTCGTCGAGCTGGAGGACGACGCGGGCGCCGGGTACGCGGCGCCGTATCTCCGCGAGGTGCAGACGCAGGCCCTCCCCGAGCGAGCCGGCGAGGTCGCGGCAGGCGCCGGGGTCGGAGAGGGCCGCCTCGCCGTTCTTCAGCTCCAGCGCGGCGGCGAGGGTCCACGGGCCGACGGCCTGCACCTTGAGCGGGCCTTCGTAGCCCTGGGTGAACTCCTCCAGTGCGTCCAGGTCCTCGCCGAGCCAGGAGACGGCCCGCTTGGTGTCACGGCCGGGACGGTCGCCGAGTCGCCAGCCGCTGGGCTCCACGCGCGCGTACAGCTCGACGAGCAGACCGGCGGTGCGGCCGATCATGTCGGCGCCGGGGCCGCGGGCGGGGAGTTCGGGCAGGTACGGCATGCCCGTGTCCGGCCACTCGAAGGTGCCGGTGGTGGTCTTGGCGGCCTCTCTGGCGTCGCCGCCGGGCATGGAGCCGATGCCGGTGGCGGGGCCGAAGTCGAAGTGTTCGTTCACACGTCGAAGCGTAGGTGTTCTTGGGCCGAGGGTTGTGCGGGTGGGTGGGGGCTTGTCGCGCAGTTGCCCGCGCCCCTGAAAAGCGTCCGGGGCTGCGCCCCGTGCTTTTCATGAAGGGGCGGGCCGCAGGCCCGTTCCCTTCAGGGGCGCGGGGAACTGCGCGAACGGCCACGACGAACCCGCACCCGCCGACGAAGCCCCGCCCCCCGAGCTACTGGGCGCCCGGCAGGCACACCTCAGCGGCCGGGGCGGACCGTCAGGTCGTTGACCTCGGCGTCCCGGGGGAGGTCCAGCGCCATGAGGATCGTCGTGGCGACGGACTCGGGGGCGATCCACCGGGACGGGTCGTACTCCTTGCCCTCCTGCTGGTGGACCTTCGCCTGCATGGGGCTGGCCGTGCGGCCCGGGTAGACCGTCGTGACCCGGACCCCGTTGCCGTGCTCCTCGTGGCGGAGGGAGTCGGCGAGGGCCTTCAGACCGTGCTTGGAGGCGGCGTAGGCGGACCAGTCCGCGTAGGCGTGCAGTCCCGAGCCGGAGTTGACGAACACGACGTGACCTCGGGCGGCACGCAGCTGGGGCAGGAAGTGCCGGGTCAGCTCGGCAGGGGCGATCAGGTTGACGTTGAGCTGGTGGCGCCAGGACTTGGGGGTGAGGTCGCCGACCCGGCCGAGGTCGATCACCCCGGCGATGTGCAGCAGGGAGTCCACACGGTCGGGCAGCGTCTGGTGGGAGAAGGCCCAGGAGAGCTTGTCCGGGTCCGCGAGATCGCCGACCAGGGTCTTCGCCCCCGGGAACCGCGCCGCCAGTTCCTTCGCGCGGCCCGCGTCGCGCGCGTGCAGCACGAGGTCGTCGCCGCGCTCGTGCAGACGGCGGGCCACGGCCTCGCCGATGCCGGAACCCGCTCCGGTGATCACATGAGTAGCCATGCGGTCATGCTCGCATCACCCCGGGGCGGCCGGTGCGCGGAGAGTGCCCCTCGGTTATTCGATCCCCTGGCTCTCCTCAAGGTACGCCATCGCCCCCACCGGCTCCTCCGCGAAGAACACCAGGTCGGCGAGGGGGCGGGGCAGGAAGCCCTCGTCCTCCATACGCCGGAACTGCTCCTTGAGGCCGTCGTAGAAGCCCGCCGTGTTGAGGAGCACCACCGGTTTGTCGGTGTGGCCGTGCTTCTTCAGTTCCAGGATCTCGGTCGCCTCGTCGAGCGTGCCGGTGCCACCGACCATGATCACGACCGCGTCGGCCTTCTCCAGGAGGAGCCGCTTGCGCTCGGCGAGGTCGCGGGCGATGACCATCTCGTCGGTGCCGGACCGCGCCTTGGCCGCCAGGAACTCCACCGAGACGCCGAGGAGTCTGCCGCCCGCCTCCTGCACTCCGTCGGCGACCACCTTCATCAGCCCGACGTCCGAGCCTCCCCACACCAGGGTGTGGCCGCCCTTGCCGATGAGCTTCGCGAACTCCCGGGCGGGGCGGGTGTAGTGGTCGGCGAGGTCGGCGGCGGAGAGGAAGACGCAGATGTTCATGGCTCCACGTTAGGGTGTGGCGCCGCCATCGGGGCCCGGTCGGCCACCGGTCCGCGGGGGCAGGCTCAGCCGGATCTTCGACTGGCGGTGCGGGAGCTCCTCCCAGTCGTCCATGAAGCGGGCCGCCAGGCCGTACTTCGCGGCGAGTGCCACCAGGGTGTCGGTCCGGTAGTAGAAGTCCTCGTGCAGCACCTGGTGTTCCTTGCCCTCGGTGCGGCCGAAGGTGAAGTCGAAGAAGCCGCCGGGGGCGAGGATGCGGCCGACATGGGCGAAGCACTGCTCTATGACGTGCGCCGGTGAGTGCGAGAAGACGCTGTGCGCGTGGACGACGTCGAAGTGGGCGTCGGGCAGGAACTCGAAGGTCAGGTCGGCGACGAGCATCAGATGGGGCAGTTTGGCCTGGAGGCCCTGTCGGACGAGGGTGTGCTGGGCCTCCAGGAGGATCGCCGGCGAGATGTCGATCCCGTAGTAGTTCCCGGCGTCCAGGTGGTCGATGAACAGACGCCCGGCGCGCAGGTTCCCGCAGCCGATCTCCAGCATCCGGTGCCGGGGCTCCAGACCGTGCCGCAGGAGGTAGTCGAACTGCATCCGGCCGAGGCGATCCCACTTCTCGGCCGAGGGGTTGTGCCCGACCGCGGCCTCCGGGCTGCGGGCCGTGTCGGCGGCCATGACGGCCCGGTAGTACGCGATGTGGTCGCGGTGCTTGAGCCGCAGCCAGGTGTCGCGCGCCACCCGGCGGGCGTGCGCCGGCACTCGCTTGGGGTGGCGCAGGGCGTACCGGACCCGGTGGGTGAGGCTGCGGCGGTTCCTGGACGGATCCGCGGTCGGCTTTCCGGACGGGCTTCCGGCCGGGTCTGTGGCTGTCACGGCGACCTCCTGGGCCTCCTGCGGCCCCTGGGCCGTGTCTGAGGGAGAACTCAACAGCAGCCTGCGCCGTCCTCGGACGGTTGGCCACCCGGAGGGAGGCGTTCGTGACAGGGGGAACCCGGGAAAGGGCTCCTCAGGCGACGCCTGCCTTCACGCGCGTGGTCGACGCGATCGTCGCCGAGCCCACCACGCGGGTGCCGTCGTACAGGACGATCGCCTGGCCGGGGGCGACGCCGCGGACGGGCTCGGTGAAACGGACGTGGAGGTCGCCGTCGATCAGCTCGGCGGTCACCTCGGTCTCGCCGCCGTGGGCGCGGAGCTGTGCGGTGTAGGTGCCGGGGCCGGTGGGCGCGACGCCGCACCAGCGGGGCTTGATCGCCGTCAGGCCGTCGACGTCGAGGGCGGAGGCGGGGCCGACGGTGACGGTGTTGTTCACCGGGGAGATGTCGAGGACGTAGCGCGGCTTGCCGTCGGGCGCCGGAGTGCCGATGCGGAGCCCCTTGCGCTGGCCGATGGTGTAGCCGTACGCGCCCTCGTGGGTGCCGAGGACGGTGCCGGACTCGTCGACGATGTCGCCCTCCGCCTTGCCGAGGCGGCTGGCGAGGAAGCCCTGGGTGTCGCCGTCGGCGATGAAGCAGATGTCGTGCGAGTCGGGCTTCTTGGCGACCGCGAGGCCTCGGCGCTCGGCCTCCGCGCGGATCTCGTCCTTGGTCGTCACGGTGTCGCCCAGCGGGAACAGGGCGTGGGCGAGCTGCTTCTCGTCGAGCACGCCGAGGACGTACGACTGGTCCTTGGCCATGTCGGAGGCGCGGTGCAGCTCGCGGGTGCCGTCGTCGTGGACGATCACCTTGGCGTAGTGGCCCGTGCAGACGGCGTCGAAGCCGAGGGCGAGCGCCTTGTCGAGCAGGGCCGCGAACTTGATCTTCTCGTTGCAGCGCAGGCAGGGGTTGGGGGTGCGCCCGGCCTCGTACTCGGCGATGAAGTCCTCGACCACGTCCTCGCGGAAGCGGTCGGCGAGGTCCCACACGTAGAACGGGATGCCGATGACGTCGGCGGCGCGGCGGGCGTCGCGCGAGTCCTCGATGGTGCAGCAGCCCCGGGCGCCCGTGCGGAACGACTGCGGGTTCGCGGAGAGCGCCAGGTGGACGCCCGTCACGTCGTGCCCGGCTTCCGCGGCGCGGGCGGCGGCCACGGCGGAGTCGACCCCGCCGGACATGGCGGCGAGGACACGGAGGGGGCGGGGGCGCTGCGAGGTCTCAGTCATAACGACTCCAGGGTACGGGGCGCCGGGAACCGGAGCCCGCGAGTATCCGTTGACGGCTCGTGGGCACCAGGAGGGCGTCCGGGGACGGTGCTTCCCGGGGCAGGAGCAAGGACGGGGACCGGCGCGTGGGGCGCCGGGCCCTGCTGATCGGCACGGCCGTGGCCGCCGTCGGTACGGGGCTCGTCGCGCGCGACGAGCTGACGCGTGCGTGGTGGCGCGTGCCGGGCGTCTCGAAGCCGCGCAAGGAGGGCGAGGTCGACTACGCGGGCGCGAAGTGGGTGGCGGCCTCGGACGCGAACTGGCGGCTGGCGGACCGGCCGGACGACTTCGGCATAGACATGGTGGTCATCCATGTCACCCAGGGCAGCTTCGCCAGCGCCGTGAAGGTCTTCCAGGACCCCGAGCACGGGGCGGCGGCGCACTACATCGTCCGCAAGGACGGCCATGTCACCCAGATGATCCGCGAGCTGGACGTGGCGTACCACGCGGGCAACCGCGACTACAACGAGCGGAGCGTCGGCATCGAGCACGAGGGCTTCGTCGACCGCCCGCAGGACTTCACGGACGAGATGTACGAGGCGTCCGCCCGTCTCACGGCCCGGATCTGCGCGCGCTACGACATCCCGCTCGACCGCGAGCACATCATCGGCCATGTCGAGGTGCCGGGCACCGACCACACCGACCCCGGCGAGCACTGGGACTGGGACCGCTACATGAAGCTGGTGCGCGCGGCGGCCGAGAAGGCCTCGGGCTCGGCGGAGGCCTGAGGACTGAGGCCTGAGGCCTGAGGCCTCGGGCCTGACACCACCTGACGCCCAGGCCGAGGACGGCCTCGGGCCTGACACCACCTGACGCCCAGGCCGAGGACGGCCTCGGGCCTGACACCACCTGACGCCCAGGCCGAGGACGGGGCTCGGGTACGGCACTCAGGTCAGGCCGGCGTTGCGGGCCCGCTCCACCACCGGGCCGATCGCCTTGGCGACCGCCTCCACGTCGGCCTCCGTGGAGGTGTGGCCGAGGGAGAAGCGAAGGGTGCCGCGCGCGAGGTCCGGGTCGGTGCCGGTGGCGAGGAGGACATGGCTGGGCTGGGCGACACCGGCGGTGCAGGCGGAGCCGGTGGAGCACTCGATGCCCTGGGCGTCGAGGAGGAGCAGCAGGGAGTCGCCCTCGCAGCCGGGGAACGTGAAGTGCGCGTTGGCCGGCAGCCGGTCCACCGGGTCGCCGCCGAGGAGCGCGTCCGGTACCGCCGCGCGGATCGCGTCGACCAGGGCGTCGCGCAGGGAGCCGATCTCCCGGGCGAACCACTCCTGCTGCTCGGCGGCGAGCCGGCCGGCGACGGCGAAGGAGGCGACCGCCGGGACGTCGAGGGTGCCGGAGCGGACATGGCGTTCCTGACCGCCGCCGTGCAGGACCGGTACGGGGCTGTACGAGCGGCCCAGGAGCAGTGCGCCGATGCCGTACGGGCCGCCGATCTTGTGGCCGGAGACGGTCATGGCGGCGAGCCCGGAGGTCCCGAAGTCCACGGGGACCTGGCCGAAGGCCTGGACGGCGTCGGCGTGCAGCGGGACGTCGAACTCCGCTGCCACCTCGGCGAGTTCTCGGACCGGCATGAGGGTGCCGATCTCGTTGTTGGCCCACATCACGGTGGCGAGCGCCACGTCGTCGGGGTCGCGGGCGATGGCCTCGCGCAGAGCCTCGGGGTGGACGCGGCCGTAGGTGTCGACGGGGAGGTACTCGACCGTGGCGCCCTCGTGTTCGCCGAGCCAGTGGACGGCGTCCAGGACGGCGTGGTGTTCGACGGGACTCGCGAGGACCCGGGTGCGGGCCGGGTCGGCGTCCCGGCGGGACCAGTACAGGCCCTTCACGGCGAGGTTGTCGGCCTCGGTGCCGCCCGAGGTGAACACGACCTCGCTGGGGCGGGCTCCGAGGGCCTCCGCGAGGGTCTCGCGGGCCTCCTCGACGGTGCGGCGGGCTCTGCGGCCGGATGCGTGGAGCGAGGAGGCGTTGCCGGTGACGCTCAGCTGGGCGGTCAGCGCCTCTGCCGCCTCCGGGAGCATCGGTGTCGTCGCCGCGTGGTCGAGGTAAGCCATGGTGTGCCCGATTCTACGGGGGCGCCCGGCGCCGGCCTCGGCCGCTAGGCGCTGGGGCCCGCCCGCGACGGTGAGGGCGGGCACGGCGGCGATGCGGCGGCGGTCGGGACGGGGCACTCCCTCCCGGGCCGGCCGGTCCCGCTGGAGCTCAGAAGCTCCAGGACACCGTGTTCGTCGTCTGGGTCAGGACGGCGAGGATGACCAGGTCGGCCACGCCCAGGCCGAGGCCGAGGAAGGCCCGGCCCCGCCGTGTCGTACCGCGCTTCAGGGCGACCGCGGCGAGGGCGATGGCGATGGGGCCGAGGAAGAGGTTGAGCACGAGGAGGCCCAGGAGCCCGAGGACGAAGGAGGCGACGGCCATGCCGTCGGCGTCACGGCCTCGGCGGCGGGCGGCCGGGCGGGTCTGGGGTGCGGCGGTGAGGTGCATGGTGCGGTCAGCTCCCTAGGAGTGGACGGGTTCCAACGGGTTTCCGGGGAAGGTCAGTTGGTGATCCGGCCACGACGGGCGTGGCGCTCGCGGTAGGCGAAGACCGCCAGCCAGGCACCGATGACGGCCGCGGCGACCAGGGAGACGGAGAGCGGAACGTGGGCCACGGTGCCCAGGACGATCCCCAGCAGCAGAAGTGCGGCGACGAGGAACAACATGGCTTGAGTGCCTCTCGTTTCGTGTTCGGCGGTTCGTCGTTACGTTTCGGTGAACGGTTGTAGTTACACTTGTTCACTGACTCCAAAGTCTAACGCGCGGCCCGGCTTTGCAATTACAGAGAACAGTTGTTAACTGCATGGCATGAGTCACACTTTCGGCGTCCGGCAGGCGCAGAAGCAGCGGACCCGGCAGGCGCTCATGGACGCCGCGCTCGCCCTGCTGGAGGAACAGAGCCTCAGCAGCCTGGGCCTCCGTGAGGTCACCCGGGCCGTGGGCGTCGCCCCGACCGCGTTCTACCGGCACTTCCGTTCGACCGCGGACCTCGGTGTCGCACTGGTCGAGGAGGTGCTGGGGAGCCTGCACCCCGTCCTCGGGGATCTGATGTCGGCGGTCGGTGACAGTGACGAACTCATCGAGCGTGCCGTCGAATTGATCGCCCGCCATGTGGACGGGTACCCCGCCCACGTCCGTTTCATCGCGCGCGAACGGCACGGAGGTGTCCAGCCGGTGAGGGAGGCCATCCAGGGCCAACTGGCCCGGTTCGCCGAGGAGGTCCGCAACGAGCTGGCCAAGCGGCCCGAGACCGCCGGCTGGAGCGACGACGACCGGTTGATGCTCGCCGGTCTGTACGTCGACCAGATGCTGGTGACGGCCTCGCTCTTCCTGGAGGCCCACGACGATCCCGAGGCGGAGCGCGAACGCGTGACGCGCCTCGCGGGCCGCCGGATGCGGCTGATCAGCATCGGCTGCCGGCACTGGCTCGACTGAGGAGTGGCCGAGGCGTCGCCGGGGCCGACCGCTGCGCGTCCGGGGCGACACGCCGGAGAGGCGCGCCCGACCACCCGGGCGCCCGCCTCCGCCGCGTACGGCCGGTCAGTCGTCCTCGGACACCGTCGCCGACGCCTCCCGGCTCGGGGCACCGCTCGACGCCCCGCCCGGGGCCTGGCCCCCACCGCCCGGCTGTCCGCCGCCGGGTCCGCCACAGCCGCTGCCCCCGCCGGGGCCACCACCGCCGGGCGCACCGGACGGGGCGCCGGAGGGAGTGCCCGACGGCGCCTGCCCGTTCGCGGACGGAGCACCGGAAGGCGCCCTGGACGGAGCGCGGGAGAGGGCTCCCGACGGGGCCTGGCAGTTCTGCTGCCCGGAGGTGCCGCTGTTGGAGGTGGACGAGGAGTCGCCGGAGCCGCACGCCACCAGGAAGAGGGGGGCGACCGCCAGCAGGGCCGCGGCGGGGACGAGACGCGCACGCTTCATGGAAACAGCTCCAAGAGAGAGGAGGGTGCGGGGCGCGGGCATCGAACCAACGCACCTTGGGCCTCTCTTGGGTCCGCGCTGTGCCCACGCTGCGGGCACAGCAAAGCGATCACCAACACCCCTGCTCCACCTGCGCGTTCACCCCCCGGGGCGGGCACGGCCGTCGGTACAGGGCTGTGACAGAGCCGGCCCGGCCGGCCGGGCCGGGGCCCACTCAGCCCGCGAGCCGGACGCGGGCCAACTGCCGTGACTGGGCGACCAGGCGGTCGGCGCTGTCCCAGACCTCGGCGTCCTCCTCCAGGAAGCCGCCGGCGAGGTTGCGGGTGGTGATGGAGATCCGCAGCGGTCCCGGCGCGGGACGGCACCGCACGTGCACGGTCAGCTCGACCGTCGGGACCCAGCCGGAGATGCCCAGCTCGAATGCGGTGGGCGGCAGCGCGTCCACCGCGAGGAGCAGGGAAAGGGGGTCGGCGTCACGGCCGTCGGCGAGCCCGAACCAGGCCCGCATCTCGCCGTTCCCCGAGGGCGCGCCCATCGCCCAGCCGAGGGTCGACGGGTCCAGCTTGAGGAACAGCCGGTCGGCGATGGCGGAGCTGCCGGGGACCGGGGCGGGTGCGTCCTGGGGGCCGAAGCACTGGTCGATCGGCGGGATCGCGGGCGGCTTCGCCGTCGTCCGGACGTCGTCCGGGAGGGAGCCGAGGTCGCCGTAGGAGGCGAGGACGCGGATCCGCTCGATCTCGCGGCCCTCGTCGTCGTACTGGAAGAGGGAGGCCTGGCCGGTCGACAGGGTCCGGCCGGTGCGGACGACGTCCGTACGGATGACGGCGGGGCCGGGCTGGGAGGCGGTCAGGTAGTGCGCGGAGACCGTGAACGGGTCGGCGTGCGGGAGCGTGTCCGCGAGGGCGCGGCCCAGCACGGCCAGGAGGTAGCCGCCGTTGACGGCGCTGATGATCGTCCAGCCGGCGGAGAGGTCCACGTCGTAGACGCCGGGTTCCCGCCGGCTGACCGCGGTGTCCCGGTCGAACTCGCTGTCTCCGACGGTGGCCTGTACGGAAGCTGCTTCGGGCATGGGTGAACCGTACAACAGGTCGTTACTAAGCGGTAGCTTTGGCTGCTCGACGCCTGGCTCAGCCTTCCTCGACCGCCGCCGAACGCCGGTTCCACGCGCGCGGCGCCCGCCAGTGGTACCGCATCGCCAGCAGCCGCAGCGCGAAGGCGGCCACCGCGGCGAAGGCGGAGGTGAAGGGAGTGAGCACGTCGTAGCGGATGGAGAGGACGACCAGGCAGGCGCCGGCCATCGCGGGCACCGCGTACAGATCGCGGTCCCAGCGCAGCAGTGAGGGGACCTCGTTGGCGAGCACGTCCCGCAGCACACCGCCGCCGACCGCCGTGGCGAGACCGAGGGCCGCCGAGGCCGTGAGCCCCAGCCCGTACTCGTAGGCCTTCGTCGTGCCGGTGACGCAGAAGAGACCGAGGCCGGCGGCGTCGAAGACGTTCACCCCGTTCTGGATGCGCTCGACCTCCGGATGGAGGAAGAACACCAGCAGGGCGGCGAACAGAGGGGTGATGAAATAGCCGAGGTCGGTGAAGGCGGCCGGCGGTACGGCACCGATGACCAGGTCCCGGAAGAGGCCGCCACCGAGCGCGGTGACCTCGGCGAGGACGGCGATGCCGAAGACGTCGAAGTTCTTGCGCACGGCCAGCAGCGCGCCGGAGATCGCGAAGACGAAGATGCCGATCAGATCGAGCGCATGCTGGACGGACGGTGTGAACAGTTGCTGGAGCACCCTTATATTGTGACGCAACAACGATCCCCCGCCTTACATTACAAGGCGGGGGGTCGTTATCGTCTTACTTGTTACTTGCTACGTGTCGCCGGTCTCCTTGGTGACCTCGGTCTCGGCGGGCGCCTCGGCCGAAGGCTCCTCCTCGGTCCCGGCGGATGTCTCCGCCGTGGCCTCCACCTCTGCCGCGACCGCCGCCGAGGTCTCCGCCGACTGGGCCAGCACCTCGTCCGGCACCAGTTCACCCGCCTCCTTCGCCGCCGTCAGCAGCACGATGTCCTGGGGCTGCTGGTCCTCGAAGTTCTCGGGGTGGTGGCAGGCGACCCGCTGGCCCGGCTTCAGCTCGGCGAGGGGCGGCTCGGTGGTCCGGCAGACCTCCGTGGCCTTCCAGCACCGGGTGTGGAAGCGGCAGCCGCTCGGCGGGGCGATCGGCGAGGGCACGTCGCCCTTGAGCAGGATGCGCTCGCTCTTGGCGCCGCGCCGCCTCGGGTCCGGGATCGGCACGGCCGACAGCAGGGCCTTGGTGTACGGGTGCATCGGCGCCTGGTACAGCGAGTCCCGGTCGGCGAGCTCGACGATCTTGCCGAGGTACATCACCGCGATGCGGTCCGAGACATGGCGGACGACGGAGAGGTCGTGCGCGATGATCACGTACGTCAGACCGAGTTCGTCCTGGAGGTCGTCCATGAGGTTGACGACCTGCGCCTGGATGGACACGTCGAGCGCGGAGACCGGCTCGTCGGCCACGACCATACGGGGCTTGAGGGCGAGGGCGCGGGCGATCCCGATGCGCTGGCGCTGACCGCCGGAGAATTCGTGCGGGTATCGGTTGTAGTGCTCGGGGCTGAGGCCCACCAGCTCCAGAAGGCGCTGGACCTCCTTCTTCACACCGCCCTCGGGCTCGACGCCCTGGAGCTTGAACGGCGCCGAGACGATCGTGCCGATGGTGTGCCGGGGGTTCAGCGAGCCGTACGGGTCCTGGAAGATCATCTGCACGTCGCGGCGCAGCGGGCGCATACCCGACGTGTTGAGGTGCGTGATGTCCTGGCCGTCGAACTCGATCCGCCCGCCGGAGGGCTCCAGGAGACGGGTGATGAGCCGGCCCATGGTCGACTTGCCGCAGCCGGACTCGCCGACGACACCGAGGGTCTCGCCCCGGCGCACCTCGAAGTCGATGCCGTCGACGGCCTTGACCGCCCCGACCTGCCGCTGGAGCAGGCCCTTCTTGAGGGGGAAGTGCTTGACCAGGCCCTCGACCTTGAGCAGCGGCTTCTCTTCGGCGCGCGGGGCCGGCACGGCGGCCCGGGTCTCAGTCTCGCTCACAGCTTCGGCGCAATCTCTTCGTTCCAGATCCGCGTGCGGTCCTCCTGCGACAGGTGACAGGCGGTGAAGTGCCTGCCGCCGACCTCACGCAGTTCGGGGCGCTCGGTGCGGGTGACGTTGTCCTTGGGGACGTCCGCGTAGGGGCAACGCGGGTTGAAGGCGCAGCCCGAGGGGACATTGATGAGGCTGGGCGGCTGGCCCTTGACCGGGATGAGCCGGTCGGTCTGCTCGCGGTCGATGCGCGGCATCGAGCCGAGCAGGCCCCAGGTGTAGGGGTGCTGCGGCTGGTAGAAGATGTCGTCGACCGGTCCGCGCTCCACGCAGCGGCCGCCGTACATCACGAGGATGTCGTCGGCGATCTCGGCGACCACGCCGAGGTCGTGCGTGATGATGATGACGGCGGAGCCGAACTCCTTCTGCAGGTCGCGGATGAGGTCCAGGATCTGCGCCTGGACGGTGACGTCCAGGGCGGTGGTGGGCTCGTCGGCGATCAGCAGTTCGGGGTTGTTGACCAGGGCCATGGCGATCATGGCGCGCTGGCGCATACCGCCGGAGAACTCGTGCGGGTAGCTGTTGACCCGCTTGTCCGGCTCCGGGATGCCGACGCGGTCGAGGAGTTCGACGGCGCGCCTGCGGGCGGTCTTCTTGTCGACGTCGTGGTGGACGCGGTACGCCTCCACGATCTGGCTGCCGACCGTGTAGTACGGGTGCATCGCGGACAGCGGGTCCTGGAAGATCATCGCCATCTCGCGGCCGCGCAGCCGGCGGACCTCGTCGGGTGAGGCGGAGACCAGTTCCTTGCCGTCGAGCCAGATCTCGCCGGACATCCGCACGTTCTTGCCGCGCGCCCCGAGCCGGTGCAGACCCATGATGGCCAGCGAGGTCACCGACTTGCCGGAGCCGGACTCGCCCACGATGCCGAGGGTCTTGCCCTTCTCCAGCTGGAAGGAGAGTCCGTCGACGGACTTGACCAGGCCGTCGTCGGTCGGGAAGTGCACCTTGAGGTCGCGTACCTCGAGGAACGCCTCGGGGGTGTCCCCGCTGCGTACGGGCTCGCCGACGGCGGCCCCGGTCTTGGACAGTTCGGTCACGAGAGCCTCACCCGCGGGTCGATCGTGGCGTACAGCAGGTCCACCACAAGGTTCATGAAGACGACGAAGAACGCCGCGAGCAGGGTCACCCCGAGGATCGGGGGAAGGTCGTTGGTGGTGATCGACTGGACCGCGTACTCGCCGATGCCGTGCAGGGAGAACACGGTCTCGGTGATGACGGCACCGCCCAGCAGCAGGCCGATGTCCATGCCGAAGACCGTCACCAGCGGGGTCAGCGCGGCCCGCAGACCGTGCCGGACGACCACCTTGCGCTCCCGCAGGCCCTTGGCCCGCGCGGTGCGGATGAAGTCCTCGTTCATCGTCTCCAGCATGCCCGAGCGGGTGAGCCGGGCGTAGATGGCGGAGTAGAGGAGGGCCAGCGAACACCAGGGAAGGAAGAGGGTGTTGGCCCACTGCGAGGGGTTCTCCGTGAAGGGGACGTACGTCCTGCCGAAGATCTCCAGCTTGTAGCTGAACAGCAGCAGCGCCAGCTGACCGGTGAAGAACATGGGCAGGGACACGCCCGCGAGCGCCACGCCCATGGCGGAGCGGTCGAAGAACGAGCCCGGCTTGAGCGCGGAGACCACACCGGCGGCGATACCGCCCAGCAGCCACAGCACGGCGGCACCGACGGCCAGCGACAGGGTGACCGGCAGCCGCTCGGTGAGCTGCGGCCAGACCTCCAGGTGGTCCTTGAAGGAGTAGCCGAAGCAGGGGGCGTTGCACTGGACCGTGGTGGGACCGAGGTCGTAGGTGGCGCCGGAGACGATCCCCTTGATGAACTCCCAGTACTGGACGTACACCGGCTGGTCCAGGCCGAGGTTCGCCTTGACGGCCGCGATGTCCGCGGGGGTGGGGTTCTTGCCGATGTACTGCTGCGCCAGCTGGTCGGCGGTCTGCCCTGCGAGCTTCGGCAGGATGAAGAAGATGCCGAAGGTGACCGCGGTGACGACCAGCAGCAGGATCACCGCTGCGATCGTCCGGCGGATGATGTACGAGATCACGAGGACCGGCGCCGGCGCCCGCGGGTGACGAACCCGCGGGCGCCAATGCCTTCACCTGCCTTCCGGGGCTACTGCTTGGTGGTACCGATGTTGAGGTAGTCGTACTGGCCGCTGAAGGCGGACGACGACACCACGTTGGTGGCGTACGGCGAGCGGTACAGCAGGACCTTGAAGTAGGTCAGCGGCACGATGGCGGCCTGCTCCATGACCTTCTTGTCGACCTGGGTGTACGCGGCGGTGCGGGCGGCCTCGTCGGTATTGCCGATCGCGTCGTCGAGCAGCTTGTTGATCTCCGGGTCGTTCAGCTCCGACAGGTTGGTGTTGCCGGACTGGCCGATGGCCTTGCCGTGGACGATCTGCTGCAGGAAGCCGTAGCCGGTCGGCCAGTCGGAGCCCCACTGCATCATGATCAGGCCGATGTTCTGCTTCTTGTTGAACTTCGGCACGCCCGCGTAGTCGGAGAAGTACTTGCCCGACGGGAACTGCTTGATCTCGGCGTCGATGCCGACCTTCTTCAGCGCGCCGACGATCGCGGTGGCCGCGTCGACCTCGCCCTGGCGGTCGGTACGGGCGGAGATGGCGGTCTTGAAGCCCTTCTCCTGGCCGCAGGCCTTCAGGTGCTCCTTGGCCTTGGCCTCGTCGCCCTTGTTGCCCTTGGTGGCGTAGAGGTCGTACTTCTCGTAGCCCGGGACGTCGGTCGGCAGGACCGTGGAGGCGATGTCACCGCGGATCGGGCCGCCCATGGCGGTCTGCACGGCGACCTTGTTGATCGCGTACTGCACGGCCTTGCGGCACTCGACGTTGTCGAACGGCTTCAACTGGGTGTTGATCGCCGTGTAGATGAGGCGGCCACCGAGCGCGTTGTCCGTGTTGGCGAGCTTGTCCTTGTCGTTGACGAGCTGCGCCTGGGTCTGGGCGTCGACACCCGTGCCCTGGATGTCGATCATCGTGTCGCCGGCCATCACGTCCTTGTCGATGGTGGCCTTGTTGACCTTCAGGTTCACGACGATCTTGTCCGGGTACTGCTTGCGCAGCGGGTCCGTCTTCGCGTCCCACTCGGGGTTGCGGGTCAGGACGATCTGCCTGCCCTCGTCGTACTTCTCGAACTTGTACGAGCCGGTCGACACGACCTTCTTGGTGTAGTCGACGCCGGTGTCCTTGGCGCGCGGCACCGGGGCGGTCTGGGGCTGGCTCGCCAGGAAGTCGAAGTCGGCGAAGGGCTTGTTGAGCTTGAAGACGATGGTGTTGTCGTCCGGCGTCTCGATGGACGCGATGCCCTTCTCGCTCTTGTCCTTGTACGGACCCTTGTACTTGTCCCCGCCCTCCAGCAGTTGCTGGAAGTAGTTGGGGCCGGAGGAGAGCACGTCACGGGCGAAGTTGGAGCGCTCGACCGCGTACTTGACGTCCTTAGAGGTGACGACCGTGCCGTCCTCGAACTTCACGCCCTGGCGGATCTTGTACGTCCAGGTCTTGCCGCCGTCGCTGGGCGTACCCGCGCTCTCGGCCAGGTCCGGGACGAGCTCGTTGCCCTTCTCGCCGGGACCGGGCTTGAAGGTCATCAGCGGACGCGCGTAGAGGCGGCTGAAGTTGAACCCGTACGCGTAGTACATGTTGCCCGGGTCGAGGGACTCGGGAGCGTCGGAGCTCGCGTAGGTGACCGTGCCGCCCTTCTTGGTGGACGCGTTCACGACGTCCTTGGTCGCGGCGTTGGCGCCGGCGGGCTTGGTGGCGTCTTCCGGGCTGTCATCGGCCTTGCTGCAGGCCGACAGGAGCAAGCCGGCACTGCTGACAGCCGCGATCGCGGCCATTGCTGACCTTCGCATGATGGTCTGTTTCCCCTTCGTAGTTGGACAGTTGAGCAGGACGCGACGGGTGCCCGCGACCGCAGACGTCAGCGGCTGCGGGGGTCGAGGGCGTCCCTGAGGCCGTCACCGAGGAGGTTGAAGGCCAGCACCGTGATGAAGATCGCGAGGCCGGGAACGATCATGAACTGCGGGTCGACTTCGAAGAAGTCCTTCGCATCGTCGAGCATTCCGCCCCAGGAGGCCTGCGGCGGGCGGATACCGACACCGAGGAAGCTCAGGGAGGCCTCGAAGATGATGTTGGTCGGGATCAGCAGCGTCGAGTAGACGGTGATCGGCGCGACGAGGTTCGGCAGCAGCTCCTTGAAGAGGATGTACGGCCCGGCGGCCCCCATCCCCCGGGAGGCGTCGATGAACTCCCGCTCCCGCAGCGCCATGGTCTGGGCGCGCACGATGCGCCCCATGTACGGCCAGTTGAAGAAGCCGATCACGAAGATGAGCACCGAGATGTGCAGGGGGAGTCCTTCGAGGCCGAAGGCGCCGCCCTGGAGCGTGGCGGAGATGGCGATGGCGAACAGCAGCAGCGGGAACGCCAGGAAGGTGTCCATCAGCCGGCTGATGATCGAGTCGACCCGGCCGCCGTAGTAGCCCGCGAGCAGTCCGAGCACGGTGCCGATCGCGTTGGAGAGGAGGGTCGCGCCGAAGGCGACGACCAGGGAGACCCAGGAGCCCTCCAGGATGCGCGCGAGGATGTCGCGGCCGAACTTCGGCTCGACACCGAGCGGGTGGTCCCAGCTCATCCCGCCGAAGTCGCCCTTCGGCAGGGAGGTGTTGGGGTCGATCAGGTCCTGGTTGAAGGCGTTGGGGTCGAGTCCGAGCAGCGACTGGAGCGGCCGGGAGAGGGCCGCGATCAGGATCAGCAGGACCACCACGACTCCGCCGGCCACCGCCACCTTGTCGCGCTTGAAGCGGGTCCAGGCGATCTGGCCGAGTGAACGGCCCTCGATCCTCTTGGCCTCGACACCTTCCAGCACGGCCTCGGGCTGCGCCTCGGCCTGCGATCCGGTCGTCTCAATGGGTGCGGTCATCGTCCCTCGTGCTTGCCCGTGCCGGTGGTTGCCGACTGTGCTTGGCGGCCGCCCGGGTCTGCGGTGCGGTCCGTTGCCACTACTGCCGTCGTTCTCTCGCGTCGTACTGCTTGCAGGTGACCCGGTGTCAACGCCACTGTCGCGCCGGGTCATTGGGAGGGAGAGGCACATACGGCACTGAACCGCACCGTATGAACAGCACGTTCGGCCGACCCCCCACCGCTCTGGGGGAGTCTTCAACGGTGGCGCGATCAGGCACCAGACCCGGCGGCGAATGTATGCGCAACCGTGATGTGGCCAGCAGGGTTCCGGAATCCGAACATCGCGTGCGCGTGAGCGGCACCGGACACAGTGTTACAAGTGGCCCAGGTCACAGATCGAGTCCACCATGTCCAGATCACCCTCAATCATCCCCTTCGGGTGCGTGGCAATTCGGGCGAAGAACACATGCCGCCGGTCGCCCTGTCGGTCATTTCCCTCGTATTTGAGGTTCGTTTGAGCGTCACTTCGTAACAGAATCCCCTGCCCATTGCGGGCCGTCTCGACCCCCACTAACTTCTTCCCCGCCGGGGCAGCGTGACCCACTCCCCCGGACACGGGAATTAATTGACCGGGTCAACGGGGAAAACGGGGATACAAATGAATCTGCGCAACAAGCGTGCTCTTTCCGCGACTCTCGCGACGACCGCGCTGGTCACCGGCGCCCTCACGGCCCTGCCGGCCACGGCGAACGCCGCCGAGCAGGCCCCCATGCGCTGCGAGGGCTACACCTACTCCAAGGTAATCAAGCTCGGCAAGCCGTGGTACGCCTCCCGCGGGCCGGTCGTCAGCAAGCGGAACAGCAGCTCCAGCAAGTCCACCCTGGTCTACTCGATCAAGACCACCAAGACCCGCACGACGACCTGGGGCGGCGAGGCCAGCGCCAGCGTGGGCTGGGGAATCGCCCAGGTCGAGGCCAAGACCAAGTACGAGGTGGCCAGGTCCGTCGCCAAGGGCCGCACCGTCACCAACCGCATGACGGTCGACCCGGGCAAGCGCGGCTACACCCAGCCGATGGTCGAGTACCAGAAGTTCCAGGTCGAACGCTGGCGCGAGCTCGGCAACTGCAAGCACGACCGGATCGAGATCGTCGGCATCCTGAAGGGAATCACTTCCTCCCTGCACTTCGCGGAATGCCAGACGAGGCAGTCCTCCTGTACACCGAAGCCGTAATTCGGCGATTTCGGGAAAAGCGCGCCGCCTGTTCCGGGGCCCAGGGACGGGTGGCGCGTCTCCACGGGAATGCGTAAAACAAAAACTTGAGAACGGGGAACGGGGAACGGGGAACGGGGAACGGGGAACGGGGAACGGGGAAATTGAACAAGCTCATGGCGGCGCCATGACGACGGTCGCGGTCGGTGCCGTGGTTCCGCTGCCAAGGGCTGTCCCGTGATCCGCGGTGGATCAGCGCACGGCGTCGGATGCGGTGCATCACTGGATGTATGCGGGCGTTCCGACAACGCGGCGAGGTGCCGTAGCGGTCGTCGTGCGCCCGCCGGGGATTACGGGACAGCACTTGGCGTCCGCTCCGGCGCGCGCGGACGCCCGGTCGAATGTCCGCAAGCCGGGCGCGTCAGGCTCGTCCGACAGTGCGTCGCCAGGGAGCCGGCGGTCAGCCGTGCCCAGCAGCACCGGAACGCCACGGGCCGGACGGTCCAGGTCACGGCGGCGTGCGAGGTGGCCGCGGTGCGGTCCGCGGTCAAGGGCGCGGTGAAGCCGGCCACCGTCCTGCCTGAGCCTGGAGAAACAGACCCGCCTGAAGCCGGACCCCCGCCGGTCGGCGGACGTCCGCCACCATGCCGGTCACGGCAAAGGGCAAGCCCGGCAAGGCGGTTCTGTACGGGGACACCAGGCAGGTCGCGGGCTCGTACGCGGCCAGGACCTGCGACACGACCGGCACCGCCTGCGGCCCGGCGCAGAAGGGTTCCGCCGTCGGCTGGACCAAGGTGGTCACAGGCACGGTCGGTTGCGGCGACGAGGCGGTCGACCGGAACGCGGCGGCGGCCCGGAGGAGGTACTGCTGAGCGGCGTTCACGAGCACGGGGGCAGGTGAACGCGTGACGGAGCCCCCGGCTCCCGGAAGGGCTCGCCACCGAGCCGGACCGGAGCCGGGGCTCCTGCCGTGCCCGCGGCGGGGCGGAGCTCAGTACCCGCCCGGATAGCCGTATCCGCCGGCGGCCGGCGCCTGGGCCGGGGCGCCGTGGGCCTCGCGGTCGTAGAAGGGGCGGGCGGCTGCGCGCAGCCACATCGCGACCGGGTCGTACTCGTCGGACATGGCGACGGTGGAGACGGGCAGCCCGTCGGGGACGGCGCCGATGGACTGCTGCATCATCGCGCGCACCGAGTCGACCGCGGGCGGCGAGGTGTCGTACACATCGAGGCCGATCGCCAGGTACGGCGCGCCGAGCGAGGGCTGCACCCAGGCGCGGCGCAGGGAGCGCACGGCCGGGGTGCGGTGGGCGTTCTGGGTGAGCAGCGCGTAGAACTGCGGGATCTCGATGGCCGGCTCGGACAGCCGCAGCGGGCCCGCGGGCTGCCGCTCCAGGCCCGTGGCGATCCGCCGCAGATCCAGCCAGGGGATGCCGACGCCGCCGCCCGGCGCGTGCGGGTTGAGCCAGAGTCCGTAGTGGTCGGGGTAGAGCGTGCGGGCCACGTCCAGGCCGTCGACGACCTCGTAACTGCGGTTCCAGCCGCTGGCGGAGAGCTCCTGGGCGGAGGTGACACAGGGCGCGTAGTTGAACCCGTCCACCTCCATGTTCCCGTACTGGGCGTCCGGGGAGCCGGCCTGGCCGTGCCACAGGAGCATCCAGACCTGGCCGGTGGCGGGGGTCGCGAGGGCACGCAGCAACGCCTCGTAGGCGTCGTAACGCCCCGGCGTCACCTGGCGCAGCATGTGCTCGACCTGCCCGGTCGCCGTGCCGCTCGCGCTCACGTCAGCCGCCCTTCGGTATGGACCATGGTGGTGTTGGACCCGGTTGTGAAAACAGCTTAGGTGGTGTGCAGGTCGAGCCGGTGAGGGCTCGGGGCTTGCTGTGCGTCGCGGACCCCGGTGTCGTCGTGGCTGGTCGCGCCCCGCGGCGGAGCCGCTGACGCCGCGGCCCCGCGCCCTGTCGGGGCCGGTGTCAGTACCCCTGTTGGTAGAAGGGGCGGACCTTTTCGCGGAGCCAGTGGCCCACCGGGTCCTGGGCCACGTCCAGGAAGACCATGTTGACCGGCCAGGCCACCGGTTGTTTGCCGAGGGCGCGGCCGAGGGCATCCAGGAGGAGGGCGCGGTCGGCCTCCCAGGAGACCAGGTCGACGCCGATGAACATCACGGGGTCGGCGGTCTCGATGGCGGCGAGGCAGCGGCGGGCGGTGAGGACGGCGCCGGTCGCGGCGAACTCGGCGGAGGCCGCGGCGAGGAAGTCGACCGGGTCGTCCTGCCAGTCCGGTTCGAACAGGCGGACCCGGGCTCCGCTCGCCGCCCCGTCCAGCGGGGTCCGGGCGGCCCGGCACAGCTCGGCCACGGCCGGCGGCGGCAGCGGGATGCCCACGAGACCGTCCGGGTTCAGGGCGAGGCCGACCTGCGGGGGCAGGCCGCGGGCGAACTCGACGGCCGGGGCGATCGTGTACGACATGTGGCTGCCGACGACCTGGCGGAACTGCTCCTCGGAGCTGAAGACCGGCACATACGCCTGGCCGTCCAGCTCCATCGTCGGCAGATCCAGCTCACGGCTGTGCGGTCCCCCGCCCTCGGGCAGCGGCACCCACACGAAGCTGCGGGACAGCACCTCCACGATCCGCGCGCCTGCCCCCGGCACCCCGAGGGAGGCGGAGAGCACCTCCTCCAGCTCATTGCCGGGCCACCCGCCGTGTCCATGGGGGTGTGCCTGTGCCGGGAAGTCCGCCGGGAAGTCCATCTGCCGCCTACCGCTTTACTCCGTGATGCTGTTGTCCCTGCACCTTAATGCCCGCCGCCGACAAAGGGGACGGCCCGGCTTCGGCCCTCGGCGGGGCCCGCCCCTCGGGCGGCCCGCCCTCAGGCCTCGAAGCCGATCCGCTTCAGCGCGTCCGCCGCGGCCCGGTCGATCAGCACCGCCGACCCGCAGCCCTCCGGCAGGCGCCCCTTCTCCACGGCCCGCAGCAGCCGGGTCATGGCGCCCCGGTGCCGGGCGAAGGCGTACCGGGACACCCCGCGACCCCGTTCCCGCTGTCCGTCCCGCGCCTCACCGGGGGTGACGTCGAGCAGCAGCAGATGGAGGGTGCCGCCCCGCCTGACGGCCTCCCGCGCGAGCCAGCGCCGCACCCACGCCTGGGTCCCGCAGTCGTGCACCACGACGCCCTCGCCGGAGCGCAGCGCGCGTCGGAGCCCGGCGTAGTGCGCGAGGCGCACGAACGGCCGGTACACGGCGTACGGCAGGACGCGCGCCAGGCGCGCGTCGAAGCGGTCGCGCGTGTCCTGGGAGTCGATCCGCGGACCCGGCACCGTGCGCCGCATCAGGGTCGACTTGCCGCTGCCGGGCAGTCCGGTGACGACCACGAGGTCGTCCGCTCCGAACGACAGCTCGTGCGGGCTCCGCCCGGAGCGCTCCCTGAGGTCGCGGACGACCGCCGCCGGGAACGGGCCGCAGGCCGCGGCGGCCGGGCCGGCGGGCTGCTCGGGCAGGGCGAGGCCCGAGGTCGTCGCGTACGCCGTGGTCCTGTTCACCGTGATCGTCCTCCCCAGGGTTTGGAAGACCCATCCCCACCGACTGTAAAGAGAAGGTAATGCCCGATGGCTCCTGATTCAGTCCTCGTTTCGCCACAAGAGTGCTACGGACCGCTGTGTCTGTCCCTTCGTCCCGTGCGCCGCCCGGGACGGGGGCGCCGGGAGCGACGTCTCCCCGGCACTGAGGCTCCCCCCTGCCGTGCCGCGCCGATGCGTGCAATGATGTGCGCGCCAACTGCATACCGGCCGCTTGAATCCGCGCGGGAGAGCTCCCAGCAGTCTTCGCTGGGGCGCCGAAGGAGCAAGTCCCTCCCTTGAATCTCTCAGGCCCAGATACCGCGCGGGCGAGGCACATCTGAAAAGCGAGCCGCTGCGTCAGTGGCTCCACCCAAGGTGCAAACCGCGACCACCGGTACGTCATCAGGACGTACGGTCGAGGTGAACCTCTCAGGTTCCGATGACAGATGGGGAGGAACGTCCTCGCCTTCCCCCACGCTCGGCTTCGCTCGCGCGGGAGGGACCCCCATCGCCTTGGGAGCAGAACCGATGAGCAGTAGCCCCACCGCCGGACCGCGCCGTACCGCGCTCGATGCCCTGCATCGCTCGCTCGGCGCGACGATGACCGACTTCGCGGGCTGGGACATGCCCCTGCGCTACGGCTCCGAGCGCGACGAGCACAACGCCGTACGGACCAGGGCCGGGCTCTTCGACCTGTCCCACATGGGCGAGATCACCGTCACAGGACCGCAGGCGGCCGCGCTCCTCGACCACGCCCTCGTCGGGAACATCGGCGGCGTGCGGACGGGCCGCGCCCGCTACACCATGATCTGCCGCGAGGACGGCGGCATCCTCGACGACCTGATCGTCTACCGCCTCGCGGAGACCGAGTACATGGTCGTCGCGAACGCCTCCAACGCCCAGGTCGTGCTGGACGCCCTGGTGGAGCGCGCGGCCGGTTTCGACGCCGAGGTGCGGGACGACCGGGACGCGTACGCGCTGATCGCGGTCCAGGGCCCCGAGTCGCCCGGCATCGTGAAGGCGCTCTCCGACGCCGACCTCGACGGCCTGAAGTACTACGCGGGCCTGCCCGGCACGGTCGCCGGCGTCCCGGCGCTGATCGCGCGCACCGGGTACACCGGCGAGGACGGATTCGAGCTGTTCGTGAAGCCGGAGCACGCCGTCGAGCTGTGGCAGGCGCTGACCGAGGCCGGCAAGGACGTCGGCCTGGTGCCGTGCGGGCTGTCCTGCCGGGACACGCTGCGCCTGGAGGCGGGGATGCCGCTGTACGGGCACGAGCTGACCACCGAGCTGACGCCCTTCGACGCCGGGCTCGGCCGGGTGGTGAAGTTCGAGAAGGAGGGCGACTTCGTGGGCCGCGCGGCCCTGCGCGAGGCCGCCGAGAACGCCAACCACGAGCCGCCGGTCCTCGTCGGCCTGATCGCCGAGGGCCGGCGGGTTCCCCGCGCCGGATACCCCGTCGTCGCCGAGGGCAAGGTGATCGGCGAGGTCACCTCCGGCGCCCCCTCCCCCACACTGGGCAAGCCGATCGCGATGGCGTACGTCGACGCCATGTACGCCGTCCCGGGCACCACCGGGGTCGCCGTGGACATCCGCGGCAGCCACGAGCCGTTCGAGGTCGTGGCGCTGCCGTTCTACAAGCGGTCCAAGTGACACCGTCGTAGTCGGCTCACCGTCGTTCAGAAGCGGCATGGCGTCGTCGTGCGGAACCGCACGGCACCGCCCCCGGGCGTGACAAAGGGCACATCCGCCCTGCTCAACAGTGGTTTCAGCAGTCCCTCATTCATCACCACTCCCCCGCGTACAGGAGAATTCAGGCCATGAGCAACCCCCAGCAGCTGCGCTACAGCAAGGAGCACGAGTGGCTGTCGGCCGCCGAGGACGGCGTCTCGACGGTGGGCATCACGGAGCACGCGGCCAACGCGCTCGGCGATGTCGTCTACACCCAGCTTCCCGAGGTGGGCTCCACGGTGACCGCGGGCGAGTCCTGCGGCGAGCTGGAGTCGACGAAGTCCGTCAGCGACCTGTACTCCCCGGTGACCGGTGAGATCACCGAGGTCAACGAGGACGTGGTCAACGATCCGTCGCTGGTGAACACCGCCCCGTTCGAGGGCGGCTGGCTGTTCAAGGTACGGATCGCGGAGGAGCCGGCCGATCTGCTCTCCGCCGACGAGTACACCGCCTTCATCGCCGGCTGAGAGGTCGTAGCCCCATGTCGCTTCTGAACACGCCCCTGCACGAGCTGGATCCCGAGGTCGCCGCCGCCGTCGACGCCGAACTCCACCGCCAGCAGTCCACCCTGGAGATGATCGCCTCGGAGAACTTCGCTCCGCTCGCCGTCATCGAGGCCCAGGGCTCCGTCCTCACCAACAAGTACGCCGAGGGCTACCCCGGTCGCCGCTACTACGGCGGCTGCGAACACGTCGACGTCACCGAGCAGATCGCCATCGACCGCGTCAAGGCCCTCTTCGGTGCGGAGTACGCCAACGTCCAGCCCCACTCCGGTGCCTCCGCCAACCAGGCGGCGCTGTTCGCGCTGGCCCAGCCGGGCGACACCATCCTGGGCCTGGACCTCGCGCACGGCGGCCACCTCACCCACGGCATGCGCCTGAACTTCTCCGGCAAGCAGTTCAACGTGGTCCCCTACCACGTCGACACCGCCACCGGACTGGTCGACATGGCCGAGGTCGAGCGGCTCGCCAAGGAGCACCGACCCAAGGTCATCATCGCGGGCTGGTCCGCCTACCCGCGGCAGCTGGACTTCGCCGCGTTCCGCCGTATCGCCGACGAGGTGGGCGCCCACCTGTGGGTGGACATGGCGCACTTCGCGGGCCTTGTCGCCGCGGGCCTGCACCCGAACCCCGTCGAGTACGCGGACGTGGTCACCTCCACCACCCACAAGACCCTCGGCGGGCCGCGCGGCGGGATCATCCTGGCGAAGAAGGACTTCGCCAAGAAGCTCAACTCCTCCGTCTTCCCCGGCTTCCAGGGCGGACCGCTGGAACACGTCATCGCCGCGAAGGCCGTCTCCTTCAAGGTCGCCGCCGGCGAGGAGTTCAAGGACCGCCAGCGCCGCACCGTCGAAGGCGCCCGGATCCTCGCCGAACGCCTCACCGCACCGGACGCCCGCGAATCCGGCGTCAACGTGCTGTCCGGTGGCACGGATGTGCACCTGATCCTGGTTGACCTGCGCGAGTCCGACCTGGACGGGCAGCAGGCCGAGGACCGTCTGCACGAGGTCGGCATCACCGTCAACCGCAACGCCGTCCCCGACGACCCGCGCCCCCCGATGGTCACCTCCGGCCTGCGCATCGGCACCCCCGCCCTCGCCACCCGCGGATTCACCGCCGAGGACTTCACCGAGGTCGCCGACATCATCGCCGAGACCCTCAAGCCGTCCTACGACGCCGAGGCGCTCAGGACCCGGGTCAAGGCCCTCACCGACAAGCACCCGCTCTACCCCGCCCTGGGCAAGTGACCAGGAGCGGCTGCCGGGAATCGTCCGAACCCCCGGCAGCCGCCCCGGGAAGCAATCCCGGGGTTCACCGGCACACAGTGCCGTTGTTCGGGGGCACCGCGCACACTGGGCAGTGAGCGCCGTGCCCCGCCCCCCGCCGCACAACCCCCGTTCTGAGGAGTCACCGTGGCCATCTCGGTCTTCGACCTGTTCTCGATCGGCATCGGCCCGTCCAGCTCCCACACGGTCGGTCCCATGCGGGCCGCCCGCATGTTCGCGCGTCGGCTGCGCAAGGAGCGGCTGCTGGCCGCGACCGCTTCCATACGGGTCGAGCTGTACGGCTCCCTGGGCGCGACCGGGCACGGCCACGGCACCCCCAAGGCCGTGCTGCTGGGTCTGGAGGGCTCCTCGCCGCGCACGGTGGACGTCGAGTCGGCCGACGACCGCGTGGAGTCCATCAAGGAGTCGGGCCGGATCCGGCTGCTCGACGACCACGAGATCCCCTTCGACTTCGACAAGGACCTGGTCCTGCACCGCCGCAAGACGCTCCCGTACCACGCCAACGGCATGACGGTCTGGGCGTACGACGCGTCGGGCGCGGAACTGCTGTCGAAGACGTACTACTCGGTCGGCGGCGGCTTCGTCGTGGACGAGGAGGCGGTCGGTGCGGACCGCATCAAACTGGACGACACGGTCCTCAAGTACCCCTTCCGTACGGGCGACGAGCTGCTGCGGCTGACGAAGGAGACGGGTCTGTCCATCTCCGCGCTGATGCTGGAGAACGAGCGGGCCTGGCGTACGGAGGAGGAGATCCGCGAGGGACTGCTGGACATCTGGCGGGTGATGCAGACGTGCGTCGCGCGCGGCATGTCCCGCGAGGGCATCCTCCCCGGCGGTCTGCGGGTACGGCGTCGCGCCGCCGTCTCCGCCCGTCAGCTCCGGGCCGAGGGCGACCCGTTGGCGCACGCGATGGAGTGGATCACGCTCTACGCGATGGCCGTGAACGAGGAGAACGCGGCCGGCGGCCGGGTGGTGACGGCGCCCACGAACGGAGCGGCGGGCATCATCCCGGCGGTCCTGCACTACTACATCAACTTCGTCCCGGGCGCCGACGAGGACGGCGTCGTCCGCTTCCTGCTGGCCGCCGGGGCCATCGGCATGCTCTTCAAGGAGAACGCCTCCATCTCCGGTGCCGAGGTGGGCTGCCAGGGCGAGGTCGGCTCGGCCTGCTCGATGGCCGCCGGAGCGCTCGCGGAGGTCCTCGGGGGCAGCCCCGAACAGGTCGAGAACGCGGCCGAGATCGGCATGGAGCACAACCTCGGCCTGACCTGCGACCCGGTCGGCGGCCTCGTCCAGATCCCCTGCATCGAACGCAACGGCATGGCCGCGGTGAAGGCCGTGACCGCCGCCCGCATGGCCATGCGCGGCGACGGCTCCCACAAGGTGTCCCTCGACAAGGTCATCAAGACGATGAAGGACACCGGCGCCGACATGAGCGTCAAGTACAAGGAGACGGCGCGGGGTGGCTTGGCGGTCAACATCATCGAGTGCTGACGGGCGGGGGCCCACCGGCACGGCGCCGGGGCGTCGGCCGGCCGGCATCCACCGCGCACCCCGGCCGGGCCGGTGTCCCACCCCGTATCGCTGCCGGCGGTCATCTGGAGGCAGGGCCCCGTTTCGGGGGGCGGGGGGAGTCGGTGGTTGCCGCCAGGGCGGCGCCGAGTTCTGATCTGCGGCGGATGCCGAGTTTGCGGTAGGTGCTGGTCAGGTGGGTCTCGACGGTGCGGCGGGCCAGGTGGAGCAGCTCCGCTATCTCGGTGTTCGTGCGGCTCTGCGCGGCGAGTTCGGCGATGCGGCGTTCCCCGGCGGTCAGTGCGCCGGGGCCGGTGAGTGCCGTCGCCGTGCGGCGGGCGCCGCCCTCGCGCAGGGCTTCCTCCGCCGCCGCCCGCGCCCGCACCGCGCCCAGCCGTTCGGCGCGTGCGGCGGCCTCCCGGAGGGCGTCGCGGCCCCTGGCCCGCTCCCCCGCCGCCGTGAGTAGCCGCCCCTGGGCGGTCAGCGCCGCGATCAGTTCCGTCTCGGCCGCGCCGGGCGTCCCCCACTCCGTGCCGCCGGCCGGCGGCTCCTGCGAGGTCGCGTGCGGCGCCTCCCCCGCCGTCCCGGTGTGGGCCCCTGCCCCGGCCCCGTCCGGTGTTTCCTCCGTGCGCGGGGCCGTGTCCACGCCCTGGCGGAGGACACGGACCGCCCGGTCGGCCAGTTGGAGGCCCCGGCGGCCGGCGGTGGCGGTGGCCAGGGTGCGCAGAGCGCGGCCGAGGACGCGGGGGGTGTTCCAGACGCGGGCCAGGCAGAGGTCCTCCTCGGCGAGGGCGAGGGCCTCGCGGGGGCGGCCGAGGGCCAGATGGCACTCGGCGGCGGCGGTCCGCCAGGGGGTGACCACGGGGCTGACCACGTCCCGCGCGGACTGGCGGCGGCCGCACTCCAGGAAGTCGTCGAGCGCGGCGGCCGGGTCGCCGAGAGCCGCGTGCAGGACGCCCCGCGCGTAGAGGAAGCGGTTCAACTCCCAGTTGTCGGGGGGATTCCGCAGGTCGAAGCCGTCCGCGAGGCGGGCGGCCTCCTCCGTGCGGCCGGTCTCGACCAGGGCGACGACGGCGTGGGCGAGGGCGTTGGCCGAGGTCGGGGGGGTTCCGTCGGGGCGGCGCACCTCCGGGTCGGCCAGGACCTCCTCGTGGGCGCCGCGGGCGGCGGCGAGGTCGATCCGCACGTTCAGCAGGGCCGTGTGCATGGGGTGGAGCAGGGACGTGCGCTGTCCGGCCAGACCGCGCCGGACGAGGCGCTCGGCCTCGTCGAGCCGGTCCGCCCACTGGGCGACGGCCGCCGCCGTGCCCGGCAGGAAGGCCTCCTCCAGCGGATCGGCGGGCTGCGCGAGCAGGGCGCGGATGCGGTTCATGGCCGACTCCGCCGAGGTGAGGCCCGCCGTCGACTCGTAGCGCACCAGCAGCGCCTGCCCGGCGGTGCCGACGAGGTCGGGTGACCGTTCGGCGGTCTCGCGCAGCCAGCGGTACACCTCCTGCCGTACGCCCTGGTCGTGGTCGGACAGCAGCGCGGAGGCCGTCTGCGCGGTGCGGGCCAGGGCCGGGTGGCCCGTCAGGTGTTCGTCGCGCAGTCCGCGCAGGACGTCGATCGCGGCGCGGGCCTCACCGCGCCGGGCCAGCGCCGTGCCGAGGGCGACCGCCGCGCGCACCCGGTCGCGGGGCGGGCCGGGCAGCCGCATCGCCTCCGCGAGGCGCGGTATCCCGGCCGTGGAGCGTACGGTCGCGTACTCCAGGGAGCCCAGTTCGGTGAGGACGGCGGCGCGGCGGGCGGGCGGTATCGGCTCGTCGAGGGCGCGGCGCAGATAGGCGAGGGCGTCGTCGCTGCGGTCGTCGCGGGCGGCCAGGTCGGCGGCGTCGAGCAGGGCGGCCGTCGCCCAGGTGTCGCCGACGGTACCGGCCCGCAGCAGTTGCCCGGCGACGGCCTCGGCGTGGTCGCCGCGGCGCAGCATCGCCTCGGCCGCCCGCCGGTGGGCCTGTTGCCGTGCGGCGCCGGTCCAGCCGCCGAGCACGGCGTCCCGCAGCAGCGGATGGGCGTAGCGGGGCCGGCCCTCGGGGTCGGGGCGGAGCAGGCCGAGGCGGGTCATCGCCGTCAGCCAGCCCGGTACGCGGTCGGGGTCGGCGCCCGCCGTCCGGGCGAGCAGGTCGGCGTCGGCCCTGGGGGAGCCGTCCTCGTCCAGCGCGGCGAGCGCGCGGGCGACCTCGGTGGTGGCGGGTCCGGCGCTGTCCAGCCACCAGGCCACGGCGGCGGCGTAGGAGCCGGGGTACAGGGCGGCGCAGGTCTCGGGGAGGGTGTCGTGGTCGGTGGCCTGGAGGTCGTCGAGGAGGGCGCTCAGGAGCAGGGGGTTGCCCGCGCCGGCCCGTACGCAGTCGGCCACCCACTGCGGCGAGGTGTCGCCGCTCCGGGCCGAACGCACCAGTTGCGCGGCGGAGTCGGGGCTCAGCGGGGCCAGGGTGCGGGTGTGGACGAGGGCGGAGGAGAGGGCGTGCGCCAGACCGTCGGCCGGCGGGTCGACGTCGTACTGGCTGCGTTCGGTCACCACCAGCAGCACGGGTAAGCGGTCGATCCACCGGACGGCCTCGCCGAGCCAGCGCCGGGACGCGGCGTCGGCGAGGTGCGCGTCGTCCACGGCGACCAGCAACGGGGTCTCGTCGGCGTACGAGCGGAGCAGTCGCCACAGCCGGGCGGACCTGCCCCGGTGCGGCGGTGTGCCGGGCGGATCCGGCGCCTCGCCCGCCACGGCGCCGAACTCGGGTGCGTGGGAGAGGAGTTGATAGACGGTGTCGAGCGGGATGGAGGTGTGCTCCGGGGAGCAGCGGGCCCGCAGGACCCGCATGCCCCGTGCCGCCGCCTGCTCCGCCGCGGCCTCCAGGAGCGCGGTGCGGCCGGTGCCGGTGGCTCCTCTGAGCACGACCATGCGGCCGGATCCCGTGCGGGCGCGGGCGGCCTCGGCAGCCAGCAGCTCCAGGGTGTCACGGCGTTCGAGGAGCCGTTCCGGTGCGCACATCACTGCCTCCTGTCGTGGACGGGTCGTCTCCCGTTCGGTAGACGTGCCGACGCTCGCCGTGGTGCACCGATTCCGGTCGGACTCGATGGGCGTATTCCGGCCGGTGCCGGCACGAAGGTGCCGACCGGTCGTGCGTCAGCGGCCAGGGCCCGCCGGACGGGCCTGGCCCGTCGTACGGCGCCGGGCGGGGTCGTGTGCGGGGGTGGGGTGAGGGTGGCCGCCGTGGAGGTGTCGTGGCCGATCTCGTGGTCGATCTCGTGGTGCTCCACGATTGCGCACGGCGGTCGACGCCCAGAAGTGTGGTTCGAGCCCATCGGTCGCCTGGGCTCCTCCGGTGCTTCCGGCTTCGTCGGCCGGCCCGGTCCGGGGCCCGCTCGGCAGTCCGGTCGGCAGTCCGGTCGGAGGAGCCTCCCCCCACACACACGCACACAGGAGAATCGGTTGCCCAGCTCATTACGGACGGCGGAGACGGGCACGACCGTGGCCCTGCGCCGTATCCCGGTCGTGGTCCACACTCCGGATCCGCTCTCCCGGGCGGGAGTGCTCAGCCAGTTGGGCGGGCACCCGGTGATCGACCTGGTGGACGGCGGTGAGCCCAGGCCGGGCACCGTGGCCGTCCTGATCGGGGAGACACCGGACGAGACCCTGCTGGCGGCGCTCCGCAAACTGGTGCGCAGCGACGGCGCGCGGGCGGTGCTGGTGGTCAGCGCGATCCGTGAGACGGAACTGCTCGACGTCATCGAGTGCGGGGTCGGGGCGGTGGTGTGGCGCCATGAGGCGACCGCGCACCGGCTGTCGCAGGCGGTGCTCGCGGCCTCGCGCGGCGACGGCGATCTGCCCGCCGATCTGCTGGGGCGGCTGATCAACCAGGTCGGCTCGTTGCAGCGTTCCGTGACCGGCCGGCCGGGGGCGCCCCTGTCGGGCCTCGTACCGCGGGAGATCGACGTCCTCCGGCTGGTCGCCGAGGGGTTGGACACCGGTGAGATCGCGAGCAAGCTCTCCTACTCCGAACGCACCGTCAAGAACGTGATGCATGGTCTGACCACCCGGTTGCATCTGCGCAACCGGGCGCATGCCGTGGCCTATGCCCTCCGGGAAGGCTACATCTGATCGAACAGGCAGCCGCACCGGCCCGTTGGGCACCGCGCTCTGCCCTCAGGACGTCCCCGGCGTGCCTGCGGGGACGGGCCCCGTCCGGGGCACGATCGGCGGACGGACAGACGGCGGGGCGGACGGCACGGGAGCACGACGGTGATCCACGAGGTGGACGAGGTCCTCAAGGGACTGATCGGGGGCGGCGCCCTGACCGGCTCCGGTATCGACGTCTCCTTCGAGGCCCCGACCCGGGACTGGGCGGCCCGGCGCAACGCGCCTACCGTCAACACGTACCTGTACGACATCCGCGAGGACGTCTCCCGGCGGCAGCGGGGCCACATGCCCGTCCGCGACGAGCGCGACATCGTCGTGCGGCGCCGTCAGCCGCCCCGCTGGTTCCGGTTGTCGTACCTGGTCACGGCCTGGACGAAGCAGCCGCAGGACGAACACCGGCTGCTCTCCGCGGTGCTGGCCACCCTGCTGCCGCGCGAGTTGCTGCCGCCGCACGAACTGCCGGGGGCCCTGGGCGCGCTGGGGCTGTCGGTGCCGCTCACGGTGGCGGGGCTGCACACCGAGTCCCGGTCCCTCGCGGAGATCTGGTCGGCGCTGGGCGGCGAACTGAAGCCGTCCCTCGACCTCGTGGTGACGGCGCCCTTCCCGGCCTTCCCCGAGTACGACGCCGGCCCCCCGGTCACGGAGGGCGCGGCCGTCCGGGTACGTGCCATGGACGGCACGGCGTCCGACTCGCCCGAGCGACGGCACCGGCCGCGGCACCTGGCTCCGGCCCCCTCGACGGGCCCGGCCCCGGCGACGGGCACCGGTCTCGGCACTCCGGTGGAGCGGGCCGAGTGAGCACGCACGCGCCCGCGGAACCCGGCAAGGCGACGCTCCCCGCCCCGCCCCCGCACGTCGTCACCGACGACCCCCTCCTCCTCCGGCTGGGCCGGCTCCGTGAACGGGTCTCCCGTCTGGTGGACCGGCGGGCCGCCGTCGACCCCACCGCCGGGGATCCGCTGCGCGGGCTCTACCTCTCCGAGGAGGCCGTACGGCATCTGCTGGTCGCCGTGGCGCCGGATCCGGAGGGACCAGGGGCGGCGTACGACGGGCCGGAGGACCGGCTCGCACGGCTGGCCGGGCGGCTCGGGCTCACCGAACTGGACACGGGGATCCTGCTCATCGCGCTCGCCCCGGACGTGGACCGCTCCTTCGAACCGCTGTACGGGTATCTGAACGACGACGTGAGCCGGCGCCGCGCGAGCGTGGGGCTCGCGCTCGATCTGTGCGGGGTGCCGGTGCACCGCGCCGAGGGGCGGGCCCGGTTCCATCCGTCGGCGCCGCTCGGCGCGCTCGGGCTGCTGACCCTGGAGGACCTCGAACGCCCCTTCCTCAGCCGGGCGTTGGCCGTACCGGACCGGCTCGTCGCCCATCTGCTCGGCGATGACACGCCGGACGCCTCGCTCGCCGGTCGGGTCCGCCCGCTGGCTCTGCCCGAGATGTCCACCGTGCCCGACGGCGCGTTCACCGCGAAGCTGGCCGCCCGGCTGGCCGCCGGTCCCCTCGCCGTCCATCTGCGGGAGCACCGCGAGGGGGACGGGCTGCAGTGCGCGGCGGCCGCCCTGCGCGCGGCGGGCCTGGAGGCCCTGCATCTGGTCCCGTCCCCGGAGGCCGCCCCGGACGGCGATCCGCCGACCGGACTCGTCCGACCGCTGCTGCGCGAGGCCCGGCTGAGCGGGCGCGCGATCGTCGTGTCGCCCCTGCCGGACCGGCCGGGCCCGCTGCTGCGCGCGCTGGTCCCGGCCGAGGTGCCGGTGGTGTGCGTCGACCCCCGGCCGTACGACCCGCAGTGGGCCCACAGCGACCCCCTGGTCCTCGAAGCGCCCCGCCCGTACCCGGCCGCCGCGGACGCCTGGTCGGCCGCGCTCGGCGCCGGGGCGGAGGGGCCGGGGTTCGACCTGGCCGCGACCGTGGCCCCGTACCGGCTCGGCGGGCACCGGATCGAACGGGCGGCCCGTGCGGCTCTGGGCCTCGCCACGTTCGACGGCACCGAGGTGACCGCCGCCCATCTGCGGCTCGCGGCCCGGCAGCAGTCGGCGTCCGGTCTGGAGCGGCACGCCCGCCGGATCCGCCCCGACGTCGGCTGGGACGACCTCGTCCTGCCGGACAGGCCCCTCGCCCAGTTGCGGGAGTTCGCGCTGCGGGCCCGGCATCGCGACCGGGTGCTCGGCGACTGGCGGCTGAGCGCCGGCGGCGGCCGGGGCCACGGCGTGCTGGGGCTCTTCGCGGGTGAGTCCGGCACCGGCAAGACCCTGTCGGCGGAGGTCGTAGCCGCCGATCTCGGCCTGGACCTCTATGTCGTCCAGCTCTCCTCGGTCGTCGACAAGTTCGTGGGCGAGACCGAGAAGAACCTCGAACGGATCTTCACGGAGGCCGACCGCACCGACGCCGTGCTGCTCTTCGACGAGGCGGACGCCGTGTTCGGGAAGCGCTCGGAGGTCAAGGACTCCCACGACAGGTACGCCAACATGGAGAGCGCCTATCTGTTGCAGCGGCTGGAGGCCTTCGACGGCATCGCACTGCTCACCACCAACCTCCGGGCCAACATCGACGAGGCGTTCACCCGGCGGCTGGACATGGTGGTCGACTTCCCGTTCCCGGACGCCGGGCAGCGGCTCGCCCTGTGGCGGCACAGCCTCGCCTCGGTGCCGTGCGCCCACGGCACCGACCCGGGCGGGGTGGCCCGTGACTTCGGACTGGCCGGCGGTTCCATCCGCAGCGCGGTGGTCACCGCCGCCTACGCGGCGGCGGGGCGCGGCGACCAGGTCACCTCGGCCGACCTGCGGGAGGGCGCGGAGCGCGAGTACCGCAAGGCCGGCCGGCTGGTGCCGGGCGAGGGCGGCTGGTAGTGGCCGTTCGGCCGGGCCGCCGTACGGGTACGGGGCCCGGCCGGCGGTGTCTCACACGGTGAAGCGGACGGCCTCCACCCAGATGTCGTTGCGGAGGGTGCCGCCGAAGGTCCAGCGGTCACCCTCGTTGGGCTTGTCGCAGGACATGCCCTGCCAGCCGTCGTTGCGCAGGTGCACCGCCTGGCAGACAGGACCGCCGCCGTCGTCGACGTTGAGGGTGAAGCCCAGCAGGGCGGGGGCGTCCTTCTTGCTGTCGCCGACGTAGTTGTCGCTGCCGTCGGGCGCTCCGGACCACGGTTCGACGTAGTGGCCCTGGCCGTCGGTGGACTGCGGGTTGTGGACGAAGGCGGCGCTCGCCGTGCCGCCCACACCGAACACCGCGATGTTCAGGGCCGTGAGCGGCCGGTTCTGTCCCACGGTGCCGGCCATGTCGCCGTCGCACTCCGGTGCCGTCCAGCCCTTGCCCGCCACGAAGGCCCGGTAGCAGATGTGCCTGCCGCCCGGATCGGTCGCGGCGAGCCTGCGGACCGCGGTGGCGGCGGTCGGCTTCGGGGCCTTCTTCTCCTCGGACCCGCCCGAGCCGCCGCCGTTGCCGCCGCGGCCACCGCCCTCGTTCTCCGGCTCGGCGGTCTGCGGGGGCGCGGCGGGAGCGCTGGAGGTGGGCGGCGGCGCGGGCGAGGGGGGTGCCTGCGGGCTGGGTGGCACGGTGCTGACGGCGGCCTTGTCGAGCTTCTCGGTGGCGGTGCTGCGGACCTGAGGCCTGTGGGTGATCCACAGCGTGACGAAGGTGATCGCCAGCGCGAGGAGGAGACCGAGGAACGTGGCGAGCCAGCCCGGCAGGAAGCCCCGCTGGACGTACGTGCCCTCGACATCCAGCGGCACGGCCCCCGGGCGTTTGACGGCGAAGGTGTAGGGCCGTTCCTCCTTCGACCCGAACCAGATGATCTGGCGCGGCTTCAGCGTGGCCTTCACGAACGCGGCCCGCCCCGGATCGATCTGCACATTGCTCGGGTGGATGTCGTACGACAACTGATCACCCGTGTCGCTGCCGCTGACGGAGGCGGTGACCTTGGTGTTGCCGAGGTTGTCCACCGCCAGCCTCGGGCGCCCCCGCAGCCGGCCCTTCACCGTCGGAGGCACCAACTCCGCACGGACTTCCGTGAACGGTGTGATCGTCAGGTTCCCCTCGGGAACCGTCGTCGCCTCCGGATGCTCGGTCGGCGTGATCCGCACCGCGTACGGGTTCGGCCCCGCCGTCGCATCCGGTGTACGCGGCGGAGCGAACGACAGCTCCACCGTCCCCGTCGTCCCCGGATACAACCGGAGCGACTGCGGCTCCACCGTCACCCACGGCGCGATGTCACCCACCGGCTCGAACCGGTACTCGTCCACCACATCGCCGGTGTTGCGCAACTTCAGCCGCACGGTCGTGCTGGCGCCCGGATCCACCGTGGCCGACGGGGGTTCCAGGGAGGTCCACAGGTTCAACGTTCAGCCCTTCGGGGAGCGGATGATCAGCCACTCCTGGTCATCGGTGTCGGGGCAGTCTGCGGCTCCACCGTCACCCACGGCGCGATGTCACCCACCGGCTCGAACCGGTACTCGTCCACCACATCGCCGGTGTCGCGCGCCTTCGGCCGCACGGTGGTCGTGGCACCCGGGTCCACGGTCGCGGACGGGGTTCGAGGGAAGGCCACAGGCTCACCACCTGGACGCTAGCCATGGGGATCTCGCCGGTCAGGTGGCTCCTGGGCACGGTTCGTTCCCCAACGGGCGCCGGACGGTGCCCCTTTGGTCGCCATGCGGTCGCCATGCGGTCGTCATGGGTCAGGTCACGGCGAGCCGGCGGTGGAGCCGGTCGGGGAGGGAGCGAAGGTGCTCGCGGGGGTGTTCCGGGGGGTCCGGGACGTGCGGAAGACGAGGCCCGGGCCGTGCTTCCTGCCGAGGACCTCCGTGACGTAGTGGTTCATCCGCTCGACCTCGTCGTCCCTCGAGTAGACCCTGACCAGCGCCTTCCGCTGCTCGAGGTCGACCTGGCGCTGCATCCGCTCCCACTCCTTGCGCGCCGTCTCGTCGGTGCCGTCGACGGGAGCCTTGGGCACGCCGTCGAACTCGTCCTGGGTGCGGACGGGGAAGGAGTCGACGGGGACGAGGACATGGCCGGAGCCGCCGGGACCGGGTACCGCGCGGTACACGATGATGTTGAGGCCGTCGACCTGGCCGGCCGCGATCCGCGCCCTGAGCCGCGGCCACTCGATCGTGGTGAGCACGCTCTTGTGGGTGGTGCCGTCGAGGACATGGGCGGTGACCCAGCCTTTCAGGCCCTCCACGTACGTCTGCGAGAGCAACCGCCACAGTTCGCCGAGGGCCGGTGACGCGCTCCAGTTCGGCAGGCCGAAGAGCAGGCCGTCGAAGACACGGCCCTGGATGGAGGCCTCCAGGACCGTGCCGCGGCCCACGCCGACGTCCTCGGTGGCCTGCGCCGAGCCCATCTTCGACCAGAGCTGGCCGCGCTGCGCCGACTCGTCGGCGTGCCGGTCCAGGATGTCGAAGAAGCCCTCCTTGGTCTGGTTCTGCTTGTACCAGGAGTACTGGATCTTGTTGCCCTGCACCGTCCGGTGCTGGAACCCGGCGATGACGGCGCCGATGGCCGCGTGGTCGATCGGGGACGTCTCGTCGGTGTCGGCCTTCTCCAGGTCCCGCTCGATGTTGGCGAGGAAGGCGGTGACGCCCTGCTTGAAGGAGTCCATCTCGGCGAGGGCGCGGATGCCGCTGATCCGGCTCCACAGCTGCTGCTTGTCCTGGATGAACCGGATCTTGCGGGCGTCCGCCGGGGTCATCGACCTGGCGGAGCCCGACGACTTGTCGGAGCCCTGGGAGGACGGCCGGGTCGGCGATCCGTCCTTCCCCGCCCGCTGCACCACCGGGCCCGCGGATCCGTGCCGCATCGCCTGCACGGTGGCCGCGTTGCCCGCCGACTGCTGGAGGGCCGTCACGGAGAGGGCGGGTGGCGGGGTGAGCGGGGCCCGGGGCGTGGACGTTCTCGGCTGGCGGCCGGCGTCGTGGTCCTGGTGTGCGCGCATATGGCTGTCCCCTGGAGATGTGGCGGCCCGGGTCAGGCGCTGGTGTCCATGCGGTCGGCGGGGTCCGGCTCGCGGTCGCTGGAGCTGGCCGGTGAGTCGGAGTCGGTGTTGTAGTCCCAGGTCGCGCCGACGGGCACCTGGGTGCTCTCCCCTTCGTGCTCCTCGCACCGCAGCAGGAGCGTGGCGAACGTGCCGCTGACGGTGTCGTCGATCCGCTTCGCCAGCCGCGCCGCCTTCTCGACGCTGAAGTCCGCGATGTCGGTGTTGGCGGCGCCGCTCACCCACGCCGGTCCGGGCCGGATCGTCGAGCCCGCGTACAGCTCGATGAAGCAGCTGACGCAGGGGCGTTTCACACCGGCGATGTGGTCGTTCGAGATGCTGCCCGGCGCGGCGGCGCCGATGATGGTGCGTTCGGCGTGCTTGCCGTCCTTCGTCGGCACCGGCACGGTCATCGGCTCGGTGAGTGCCTGGAGGACGTCCCAGAACTCCCGGGGCGCGTTCTCCGCCTCCTTGGCGAGCAGACTCCTCAGCTTCTTCACGTGGCGTTTCTCGCGGTCGCTGTCGCCCGCGACCTTCTCCAGGAGTTCCACGATGTACTCCTTGGCCGCCCGGGTGCCGGCACCCTCGCGCAGCACGTTGTTGACCTTGGTGCGGTTGGTGGAGACGAACAGCTTGAAGGCGGCCTCCACGTCCGGGGCCTCGGTCACCTCCATACCGGCCTGGACCTCCTCGGGCCGTTCGTTCTGCTGCAGCATGGCCCTGTTGACGACGGTGGAGATCCAGCGCAGCACCTGCTTGGTGCGTTCACCGGCGTAGCTGCGGGGCGCCACGCCCTGGTTCGAGGGGATGTACATCTGCCCCTTCTTGCTGGTGCCCGCGGCGGCAGTCCGCTGCTCCTCGGTGGCCTGGGACCGGTCCACCTTGTGCAGCGTCAGGCTCTGGTTCGCGCCGTGGGCCTCCCAGCCGAGGGCGAGGAGCGCCTGCTTGACCGCTTCGGACGGGCTGCTGGCCGCCCCCTTGGCACCGGCGCGTCCCTTGGCCTTGGTGACCCGGCCGCCGCTCGTCCTGGACGACGAGCCGGCGGCGGGCGACCGCTGCACGGCCGGGCGGACGGCGTCCCGGGAGCCGCCACGGGCGGACCCGGCCGGTGCCGCGGACCGCTGCACCGGCGCCGGTCCGCTCATCACCCGGCGCGCGGTCTTGCGCGCCTCGACCTCGGCCCAGTCACCGGGATCGGAGATCAGCAGGCCGTCGCCGTTGTCGGTACCGGGGACGGGCCCGCGCTTCTGCTGGCCGATGTGGTGCAACTCCTCGGCGAGGACTTCCTTGTCGCCGCCGTCCCAGACCACATGGGGGTACGAGGTGTAGGCCTGCGCCTCGATCTGCGCGGCGGAGTCCAGGGCCGCCGCGTCGGTGTGGAGGCGTACGTCGCTGAAGTCCTCGCCGCCGAACCGGCCCTGCATCTCGTTCAGCAGGGGCCCGTCCATCGGCCGTCCCGGTGAGCGCAGCACCTCGTGCACCGCCGAGCGCTGGACCGACGGGCCGTGCCCGCAGTGGACGTCGTGGTGGTGCCGCTGCTCCTCGACCGCGCGGGCCACGGCCGCGTTGCCCGCGGCCCGCTGCAACGCCAGGAGTCCGGGGGCGGGGCCCGGCGCGGGGGTGCGGCCCGCGCCGGCCCGCCCACGGGTCTGGTCGGTCTCCTTGTCCTGCGCGCGCACGGGGCTCCCTCGACGGCCTGGTACGTACCGGACGTACGTGCTCCCAGGCCTACCGGAACGCGCCCCGGCCGCGGGAGAGCCGCGAGGGCAGCCTCGCGGGCAGACCGCGCGGGCGGACGGTCACACAGGCACGGCGGGATGCCCCTGCGGGCAACGGGAATGCCCCCGGGCAGGCACCGGAGGACGTTTCGGGGGACGCGCTTCGCGCGTGAGGGTGACAGACGAACTGTCTCGTACCCCGAGGAGCGCAGAGCATGCCGTCCTACCTGTCGCCCGGCGTCTACGTCGAGGAGGTGGCCAGCGGCTCGCGCCCCATCGAGGGGGTGGGCACCTCGGTGGCGGCCTTCGTCGGCCTGGCCCCGACCGGCCCGCTGAACGAGCCGACCCTGGTGACCAACTGGTCCCAGTACGTCGCCGCCTTCGGTGAGTTCACCGACGGGTACTACCTGGCGCACTCGGTGTACGGGTTCTTCAACAACGGCGGCAGCGCCGCGTATGTCGTCCGTGTCGGCGGCACGGACGGTGGGGCGGCCGGGAGCAGCACCCCGGCCGCTGTCACCGCTTCCGCCGCTCCGGCGGCCCTCCCGCCGGGCGAGCCGCAGCAGTTGGGCACCTTCACCGTGGCGGCCATCGGGGGCGGTTCGCTCAGCGTCGAGGTCACCGACCCGGAGGGTGAGGGCCCGGCGGAGCGGTTCCGGCTGGTCGTCAAGGACGGCGACAAGGCGGCGGAGACCTTCGACGTGACGGCCAAGAAGGGCGGCCGGAACTACGTCGTCACCCAGGTCAAGGAGCGCTCCAGGCTCATCACGCTGCAGGAGGCGGTACCCGCCGCGCAGCTCGTGCGCCCCGACAACCAGACCGTGGCGCTGGCGGCCCCCGCGGCCCCCGCCCCGGCGCCCGCCGCCACCGGGGCTGACGAGGCGCACCCCGGTCCGCGCGAGTACCTCGGGGACTCCGCCGACCGCACCGGCTTCGGGGGCCTGGAGGCGGTCGACGAGATCTCCATGGTCGCCGTGCCCGACCTGATGGCCGCCTACCAGCGCGGCGCGATCGACCTGGAGGCCGTGAAGGCGGTCCAGCTGGGCCTCATCTCACACTGCGAGCTGATGGGCGACCGGGTCGCCGTCATCGACCCGCCGCCGGGCCTCAACGCCCGGCAGATCCGGGTCTGGCGGCAGGAGACCGCTGGGTACGACTCCAAGTACGCGGCTCTCTACTACCCGTGGATCAAGGTCTTCGACCCGGCGTCCGGCCAGTCCCGCACGGTCCCGCCGAGCGGCCACGTCGCCGGTGTCTGGGCCCGCAACGACTTCGAGCGCGGGGTGCACAAGGCGCCCGCCAACGAGGTCCTACGCGGAGCCGTGGACCTCGAACTCCAGATCACCCGGGGGGAGCAGGACCTCCTCAACCCCGTCGGCGTCAACTGCATCCGCGCCTTCCCGGGGCGGGGCATCCGCGTCTGGGGCGCCCGCACCATGTCCTCCGACCCGGCCTGGCGCTACCTGAACATCCGCCGGTACTTCAACTACCTGGAGGAGTCGATCCTGATCGGCACCCAGTGGGTGGTGTTCGAGCCGAACGACCATGCCCTGTGGGCCCGGATCCGGCGCAACGTCTCGGCGTTCCTCGTCAACGAGTGGCGCGGCGGCGCCCTCTTCGGGCAGCGGCCCGAGGAGGCGTTCTACGTCAAGTGCGACGAGGAGACCAACCCGCCGGAGTCGGTGGACCTCGGCCGGGTCGTCTGCGAGATCGGCATCGCCCCGGTCAAGCCCGCCGAGTTCGTGATCTTCCGGCTGGCCCAGTTCTCCAGCGGCAGCGGGGAGCTGGAGGAGTAGGCACACCTGCCGCCGCAGCCCCTCCCGACGACTCCCCCGACGACTCCTCAGAAGGACAGCGAACCCATGAGTCTCATGCAGGCCGACAGCCTCACGTCACACAACTTCGGCCTCCAGATCGACGGGGTGATGGTCGAGTACCTCGCCGAGGTCAGCGGCCTCTCCCTGGAGCAGGACGTCATCACCTACCAGCAGAACTCCGCGCAGGGCCGCCCCGAGGTCAACCTGCTGCCCGGTGTGCAGCGGAGCGGTCAGTGCACCGTCGTACGCGGTATGACGCAGTCCGCCTCGTTCACGCAGTGGATCAACGACTCCATCGCCGGTCAGATGAGCTCGGCCCGCAAGAACGCGTCGATCATCATGATGGACTTCGAGAACAACCCGGTGAAGCGGTACAACATGCGCAACGCCTGGTGCAGCAAGGTCGACGCGAGCACCCTGAAGGCCGGCGAGGCGTCCGCGCTCACCGAGACCGTGACCATCGTCTTCGAAGAACTGGTCATCGAGTAATGCGGCGTACGGCAGGACGTACGGCCCTGGGTGCGCCCGCGGCGGGCCCGGCCGCGGGGACGGGGACAGGTGCGGCGGCTGTGGTGGACGCCCCGGCCTCTGCCTCTGCCCCTGGCCCTCTTACCGCGCCGGAGCCGGTGGCGGTGCGGCGGCAGCTGCGGACCGAGTTCCCCTTCGAGCTGCCGCGCGGATACGTCGACGAGGCGGGGACGGTCCACCGGGACGGCGTGATGCGCCTCGCCACCGCCCGGGACGAGCTGATCCCGCTGCGCGACGTCCGCGTCCAGGAGAACCCGGCGTATCTGTCGGTGGTGCTGCTGGGCCGGGTCATCACCCGGCTCGGCACGCTGCCGATGGTGCACGACGGGATCGTGGAGAACATGTTCGCCTCCGACCTGGCGTTCCTCCAGGACTTCTACCGCCAGGTGAACGCGGAGGGCCACACCCGTGCCGCCGTGGAGTGCCCGCACTGCGCCGAGCCCTTCGAGGTCGAGCTCGGCGGGAGCCGCCTGGGGGAATCGTGACGTACGCGACCGACCGGCTGCACGAGGAGATCGCGTACGTCGCCTATCACTTCCACTGGAGTCTGGAGGAGATCCTGGACCTCGAACACCCCGACCGCCGCCGTTTCACCGAACAGATCGCGTCCCTGGTGACCCGTGGCGGGGCGGAGGTCTGAGCGGTGGGCTTCTTCGACCGCCTCAGGGGTGGTTCGGGCTTCGCGGGGCGGGGCACTGCCGGGCGGGATTCCGCTACGGAGGGATCGGTACCCGCGGGGGAATCGGTGTCCGCGAAGGCATCGGTGTCCGCGAGGGCATCGGTGTCCGCGGAGGAATCGGTCCCTGTGGGGGAGTCGGTTGCTGAGGAGAACCCGGTTGCTGCGGAGGGTCGTTCCTCCGCGGGTGGCGCGGTCGCCGGTTGGGTGGGGTTGGCGCCGATCCAGCGCGCCGCCGTGCGGGGCGCGGCTGTCGCCGACGCCGGGTTCGGCGGGCGGTTGACGACCTGGCAGAACCCGTCCTTCACCGGGTCGCTGTCGCACGCCGTCCTGCCCGACGCGCCGGGTGGGCTGGTCAGGGGCGTCCTCACCACATCGGCACGGCCCACGTCCGGGCTGGAACTGCCCTCGCTCACGCTGCCGGTGGCGACGGTCGACGCGGAGCCGTCGGAACCCGGGTCGGACATCGGCGGACACAGCGATACGTATGCCGGCACATCGGGCGACACGTTCGGCGACGTGCGGCCGGCCGGGGGCGGGCGACCGGTACAGCGCGCGGAGCGACCACACCCCGTCCGGGCTTCCCGGCCCGCGGGACCCCGGGTCACTCCTGTGACCCCAGCGGCCGGGCCACGCCCGGACCGGCGGCCGCTGCTGACCAGGGGCCCCGCCGCGCCCGCGGTTCAACGGCGCAGTCTGCCGACGGTACGACGACAGGGGCCCAGCGGCGATGGGGCGACGCGCGGCTCCGCCGTGGGCGCCCTGGGCAACGGCTCCACGACGAGTGTTCCGGGCAACCGCTTCGACGCCCCGGCCGATGCGCCGACCGCCAGCGACGCGGTGTCGCCGAGCGGTTCGGGCGCTTCAACGTCGGGCGGCGGTACGGCAGTGACCGGCGGCGCCACGACGACGGCTGGCGGTGCGGCGGCGACTGGCGGCGGTACGGCAGTGACCGGCGGCACCACGACGACGGCCGGCGGTGCGGCGGCGACTAGCGGCGGTACGGCAGTGACCGGCGGCACCACGACGACGGCCGGCAGTGCGGCGGCGACTGGCGGCGGTACGGCAGTGACCGGCGGCACCACGACGACGGCTGGCGGTGCGGCGGCGACTAGCGGCGGTACGGCAGTGACCGGCGGCACCACGACGACGGCTGGCGGTGCGGCGGCGACTAGCGGCGGTACGGCGGGGGGTGGTGGTGCGCCCGCGCGCACCGGTGTGCAGCGCGCGACCGTCGGCCCCGGCGGTGCGTCGGCCCTCGGTGACCCGGCTGCCGATCCGGGAAGGGGTTCCCACGCCCGTGTCGACGGCACGGACGCCGCCGTTCCCGACCGCAGGGGGACCCGCCCCGGCGGGCCCGTCGGCGAGGTCACCCGTACGGGGACCACGGTCCAGCGGGCCAGGAGCGGCCTCGCTCGCACGGCGGCCGGCCCCACCAGTGCGCGGACGGCGACAAGCGACGCGGTGGGCGACCGACCTGGGCCTACGGCGCCTCAGCCAGGCGACGGCACGGCAGGCGGGCCCAGCGCAGGGACGCCGGTCCCGAACGGCGCGGGCGCAGCGCAGGGGGGCCACCGCAGCGTGGCGGCGACCGAGTCCAGCCGTCAGGTGGCCAACGTCCAGCGCGCGTCGAGCCATCCGACCGGTACGCCAACCGCCTCCAGCCACACGGCCGACGGCAGCGGCAGCGGCAGCGGCAGCGGCAACGGCAACGGCAACGGCAACGGCAACGGCAACGGCAACGGCAACGGCAAGAGCGTGCCGGGCGCAGGCGTTGGTGCGAAGGGCCCCGTCGGCGGACGGCTCGATGTCCAGCGGAGCGCGGCTGCCGGGAACGGTACAGCGAGTGAATCCGCCGGAACGCTGCCCGGCCCTGCCCGGCCAGCAACCGGCCCCACCCGCTCGGCGAGCGGCGCCACTCACTCCGCGACCGGCCCCGGCAGGTCGGTAACCGTCCCCAGCGGCCCTGCGGCCGGCCCCGCCACTCCCCCGGCCGGCCCGACCACTCCCTCGACCAGCCCCACGGCTTCTCGGACCAGCCCCGGCACCCCGTCGTCCGCGCCCGGCAGTTCGGCGACGACCTCCCCCTCGGACGGCCCCCTGGCCGCAACCACCCAGCGGGAACTGGCGACCCCGACCA
Source organism: Streptomyces sp. NPDC030814 (assembly GCF_055572155.1). Classification (NCBI taxonomy): domain Bacteria; kingdom Bacillati; phylum Actinomycetota; class Actinomycetes; order Kitasatosporales; family Streptomycetaceae; genus Streptomyces; species Streptomyces sp. NPDC030814. The sequence goes on along the minus strand of NZ_JBVIDX010000023.1, from coordinate 60,114 downwards.
ACTCGAACCGGACCGTGGACGCCCCGCGTCCTCATGTCCCGCGACCCGCCGACGCCCCACTCGGCGTCCAGCGGTCAGCGATCGCGCCGGACGGCATTCCGACCGCCCATGTCGCCACGACGGCCACGTCGGCCGAAGGCGCGGCCGTTCCCCGGCCGGTCGGGCAGGCGCAGCGCCCTGAGGCAGCCACGGCTCCCCGGATCCGCACTGCGGCAACCCCTCCTGCCGGAGGAAACGCCGACCGACCTGACACGGCACCCACCACGACGGGCCGGCCACCCACGCCCACTCCTGCCTCCCACCCCCGCACCGGCGTCGGCACCGGCAGCACAGCCAGGCAGGCCACCGGTGCACCGGCCCCTGTCTCTGCCGCCGCTCCGGCTCACCCCGGTGCCACCACCGCCGGATCCGGCAGCACCGCGCCGAACCTCCAGAGGTCCGCGCCCCGGGCCGGCGGCGCCCCCGCGCGAGTCACCGCCCCGGGCGCCCCCGCGCCGACCGGGGCCCCCGGACGCACCGCCCCTGGCACCGCACCTCGTCCGTCCGGCGCCCCGCCTCGCCCGACCTCACGCCCGCTGCAGCGCAGCGCCACCAGCGGGACCAGGCGCATGGGCCTCGGCGCCCCGACCTCCGTCGACGTGTCGGCGCCTGACGCCCCGGCAACACCCCCGGCACCCACACCAAAGCTGCCCAAGACTTCACCGGCTGCCCCGAGCACCACGCTCGCACCCACATCCCCGCCCACAGCCACGGCCGGTCACGCCACCGGGACCTCCGCGAGCGCGACCGCCTCCCCCACGCTCCCTGATCGCTCGCCGCGCCCCGCACCAACTGTCGTCCCCGCACCCAGCACAGCGGGAACTCCCCCGGCCGCAGATACTCCCGCCCCCGCCCCACATCCCCCCGCCCCGGTCCGCCCCCTGGCACCCACCCGCGCCCTCACCTCGTCCCACCTTCCCGCGACATCCCCCGCCGTCCAACGCCGGGCCACCCCCGTCGCCGTACCCCTGCGTCAGCCCACCGCGACGCAGGACACCCCATGGGCGTCGTCCCCTGCCGTTCAACGCCTCTCGGCGGACAAGCCCGAGGGGCCCCGCACCACCGTTCCGCTCCCCGGCAGTACCCCCGCGCTCCCTCACCCGCCCTCGCAACCGGGTACACGCCCCACCCCTCCGGTCGTCCAGCGAAGCCCCTTCAAGCCCCCCACGCCGCCCACAGCCCCAGCCATCACCCGCCCGGCCCCCCGGACCACCACCCCACCGCCTACCACCCCCGCACCCGCACCCGCACCCGCACCCGCACCCGCACCCGCACCCAATCCCACGCCGACGCCCGCGCCCGCGCCCGCGCCCGCGCCCATCCAACGCAACCCCCGTCACCCCACCCCCACCCGAACCGCCACCGCCGTCTCCCCGGTCACCGCCCACGCCCCTGGTCCCACAGCCACGACCACCACCACCGACACCCCGCCCGAGTACGTCGCGATCCCCAAGGGGCAGTTCGACCCCCGGTCGCTGAGCGACTTCCAGCTGGACGAACTGACGCACCGGCTGATCGGCCGGATCACCCGGCTCGTCCGTACGGAACTCCGGCTCGACCGCGAACGGATCGGCAGACTCCGCGATCCCCGCCACTGATCCCCCACCGCCCCACGCCCCACGCCCCACGCCCCACGCATCACGCATCACGCGCCACGCACCACGCACCACCCGACCCGAGCGCCAGAAAGGCCGCCCCGATGTCCCGCGATCTCGACCCGGGCTCCACCATCTTCTTCACCCTGACCATCGACGGCGAGAGCCTCGGGTACTTCAACGGGTGCGAGGGACTCTCGTCGACGGTGGAGATCGAGCACCGTCAGGAGGGCGGGAACAACGGGTTCGTCTGGCAGCTGCCGTCCCGTGTCACCTTCTCCACCATCCGGCTGACCAGGCCGCTGACCCCGGACACGGCGAAGGTCGCGGCGTGGATCTCGTCCGTCGCCACGGGCGTGAAGCGGCCGACCGCGCAGATCGCCGCGCTGCGCGCGGACGGCTCGGAGGTCGCGCACTGGGGGCTGATCGACGTGCTGCCGGTGAGCTGGCAGGGCCCCACCCTGGATCCCGCCAACCCGAGCGTCGCCACGGAGGTCCTGGAGATCACCCACCACGGGTTCACGGACTGAGAGGGCGGGACAGGACATGGCAAGGGGCACCAAGGGCGGCGCCGGCAAGAGTCTCGTGCGCGCCACGCTCGCCATCCACGAACCGCCGGTCGGCAACAGCACCGGCAAGGGCGCGCTGATCGAGACCTTCGGCTTCGACTTCAACCCGGCGCAGTTGCAGCTGAGCCGTCGCGCCCAGTGGAAGGTGACGCCGACGGCGGCGGTACGCGACGGTTCCGTGCCGGAGTTCATGGGGCCGGAGCCCCGTGAGATGACCGTCGAGATCTTCCTGGACTCCTCGGCCAGGCCGGGCGCCAACACGGTGCTGAAGAAGGTGGAGTCGCTGATGGGGTGCTGTGAGGTGACGTCGAAGAGCATCGCTGCCAAGCAGCCCTCACCCCCATGGGTGGAGTTCCAGTGGGGGGCGTTCTCGACGGCCCGGTTCACGGCGTACGTCAGTTCCGTGGACGCCACGTACTCCCTGTTCGGGACGACGGGTGTGCCGATCCGGGCCACATGCCAGGTCCGGTTGCACGAGATCCCCACCAAGACCAAGGGCCAGAACCCGACCTCGGGCGCGCTGACCGCACGGAGCGTGCACCGGGTGGTGGCGGGCGACTCGTTGCAGTCGCTGGCGTGGCGGGAGTACGGGAACGCGGCGGCGTGGCGGGCGATCGCCGAGGCCAACGGGATCGACGACCCGACGCGCCTGACGACGGGCGTGGTCCTCGTCCTCCCGGCGGCCGAGGAGGTGGGTCTCTGATGGTCAAGCCGTCCCACTCCAACGTCATCCACGTCACCATCGACGGCCGCAAGTTGCCGACCGAGTACGCCGATCTGCTCGTCGGCGGCTGGGTCGATCTGGGGGCCGGGGTGCCCGGCGCGTTCCGGCTGACGTTCCGGGACCCGCACGGGCTGCTGCTGGGCAAATTGAACATCAGGTTCGGCTCGCTGGTGGTCATCGCCTCCGTCGCCGACGGCAAGGGCGCGGGCTCCCCGCTGCTCAGCGGCGAGGTCACCGGAATGGAGACCGACTACGACGGGACCGGCACGTTCACCGTCGTCCGCGGCTACGACCCCGGGCACCGGCTGATGCGGGTGCGCAGGGTGGCGGCGTACCGCAACCAGACGGCCGCCGACATCGCCCGCAAGCTGGCCTCGGCGAACGGCATCCCGGTCGGGCGGGTCCAGGGCACGAGGACGGTCTACGAGTTCATCAGCCAGTCGAACGTCACGGACTGGGACTTCCTCGCTCGGCTCGCCGACGAGAACGAGATGGTGATGTCACTGGACTCCGAGGGGAGGTTCCAGTTCGTCAAGCCGAAGCCGGCGTCGGGGGCGCCCGCGACGAGCACCCCCGGCGAGAAGAGCCCCTTCGTGTTCCAGGCCGGCGTGGACGTGCTGCGCTGCCGGGCCGCCGTGACCGCCGCCGACCAGGTCGACAAGGTCGAGGCGCGGGGCTGGAACGTGACCACGAAGAAGAAGCTCACGGCGACGACGAGGGCCGGCACCAGCCCCGGTGTCGCCATCGGCACCACCCCGCAGAAGGCCGCGACCCCGTTCAAGGCGGCGAAGCTGGTCGAGACCGACCAGCCGTACGACCGCCAGGCCGAGGTCACGCACGCGGCAGGCTCCCTCGCCGACGACATCACCTCCGCGTTCGCCGAACTGGAGGTGACGGTGCGCGGCAACCCCGAGCTGCGGCCCGGGGTGCCGATCACGCTCACCGACGTGGGCACCCCGTTCGAGGGCAAGTACACGTGCACCGCCGTACGGCACACGTTCGGCGACGGCAGCCACTACGAGACGTTCGTGACGGTCAGCGGCCGCCAGTGGCGCTCCCTGTTCGGTCTGACCTCCGGAGGCTCCACGGCGGCCCCGAGGCTGCCCAGTGTGGCCAACGCGCTGGTCACCGATGTGGCGGACCCGCTGAAGCAGGGCCGGGTGAAGCTCCAGTTCCCATGGCTGGACGACACGTACGTCAGTGACTGGACGCGGACGGTGCAGCTGGGCGGCAAGGGCGGCGGCGGGATCTTCCCACTGGACGTCGGCGACGAGGTGCTGGTCGCCTTCGACCGGGGCACGCTGGACCACCCGTTCGTCATCGGCGGCCTCTACAACGGCGTCGACAAGCCGACCCCCGTCAAGGACATGTGGCTGCACGACCCGGTCAAGAAGAAGGCGATCCTGCACACGCTGTCCGACCGGGACGGCAACCGGGTGGACCTGCTCAGCCAGCAGACGGGCCTCCGCAAGCAGGGCGTACGGCTCGCCACCGGCAACGACCGGCTGATCGTCAACCTGGACCGGACGAAGACCGAGATCACCGTGGACAGCAAGGGCGCCGTGCGGATCAAGGGCGGCACGTCGGTGTCCGTGAACGCCGGTACGGATCTGACGCTGAGCGGGCGGCGGTCCGTGACCATCAGGAGCGGCGGGCCGCTCAACCTCCAGGGCCAGGGGCTGGTCAGCCTCCGATCGGTGACCGGCGCGGTCAACGTCTCCGCGATGGGCGCCCTCAACCTGAGCGCGACCGGCGCGGCGACGCTCAACGCCGCCGGGACCGTGCAGGTCAACGCCGTGGGCCAACTGGGCCTCAAGGCCGTCAAGGTCGACATCTTCGGCGGATTCTTCGTCAACCAGATCAAGTACCCGTTCGGGTGAGGGCCGAGAAGTACCGCAGACACACCCGTACCGCGGATCCACCCATACCCCGGATCCACACGTACCCCGGATCCACACGTACCCCGGATCCACACGGACCGCGGGTCCACACGGACCGCAGACACACGTATCTCAGGAAGGGAGGCCGGCCCGCACATGGCCGAGCAGTTCGTCGGGTCCGGTTGGGCGTTCCCGCTTCGCATCGGGCCGACCGGAGGCATCGCCCTGGTCAGCGGGGAGCGCGAGATCGAGGAGGCCATCCGGCTCATCCTCGCCACCGCGCCCGGTGAGCGGCCGATGCGCCCCGAGTTCGGCTGCGCCATCCACGACCTGGTGTTCGCCCCGGTCAACGAGGCCACGGCCGGCCGGATCCAGCACGAGGTGTACGCGAGCCTCGACCGCTGGGAGCCGCGTATCGAGGTCAGTGAGGTGGAGGTGACCGCCGGCACGGAGCAGGGCGTGCTCTTCATCGACGTCCGGTACGCGATCCGCGGCACCAACAACCCGCGCAGCCTGGTGTTCCCGTTCTATGTCATCCCCTCCCACGACGAGCCGGACCTGACGTCCGAGGCTCCCGAAAGCGACCGCTGATGGCCCTGCCCTCCCCCAACCTCGACGACCGCCGTTTCCAGCAGTTCGTCGACGACGCCAAGCGCTACATCCAGCAGCGCGCCCCGGAGTGGACCGACCACAACGTGTCCGATCCCGGTGTCACCCTCGTGGAGACGGTGGCCCACATGGCCGACCAGATCGTCTACCGCCTCAACCGGGTGCCGGAGAAGAACCACCTCGCCTTCCTGGACCTGGTGGGCATCACCCTCTTCCCGCCGTCCGCGGCCCGTACGGACGTCACGTTCTGGCTCTCCGCGCCGCAGGAGGAGCCGGTGCTGATGCCCCTCGGCACCGAGGTCGCCACCGTACGCACCGAGAGCGAGGAGGCGGTCGTCTTCGCCACCGAGCGCGAACTGGCCGTGGTGCCCTGCGCGTTGCGGCACCTGGTGGTGCAGCTGAGCGGTGAGCCCGTCGCCGACCGGACCGCCGACCTCGCGGAGGGCAAGGACCTGATGTGCTTCGCGGAGGCCCCACGGCCCGGCGACTGCGTGCTGCTCGGTCTGAGCGCCGCCGTCCCGTCGTGCGCGGTCGCGCTGGAGCTGGACAGCCGGGTCGACGGCGTGGGTGTGGACCCCCGGCAGCCACCGCTGGTGTGGGAGGCGTGGACGGAGGACGGCTGGGCCGCGTGCGAGGTCGACCGGGACGGCACGGGCGGCCTCAACCGGCCCGGCGCTGTCGTCCTGCACGTACCCGGCGGCCACACCCTGTCCCGCACCGGCGGGCAGGAGGCCGGCTGGCTGCGCTGCCGGGTCACCGAGCCCCTCGCCGGCCAGCCCTTCTACACCTCCTCCCCGACCGTCCGCGCCGTCGAGGCGTTCACCCTCGGAGGCACCACCACGGCCGTGCACGCGGAGACGGTGTACGACGAGGCGCTCGGCGAGTCCACGGGGCTGCCCGGCCAGCGGCTGCGGCTGGCGCACGCCCCCGTGGTCGGCGACACGCCGCCGGTGCTGCTGCAGACCGCCGAGCACGAGGGCTGGACCGACTGGGACGTCGTGCCCTCCTTCTCCGCGTCCACCCCCTACGACCGGCACATCACCCTCGACGCCGCCACCGGCGAGATCGCCTTCGGCCCGGCGGTCCGCGAACCCGACGGCACCCTGCGCCAGTACGGGGCCGTGGCCCCCAAGGGCGCCGTCATCCGCGCCCGCCGCTACCGCACCGGCGGCGGCCGCGCGGGCAACGTGGCCCGGGGTGCCGTGCAGGTCCTGCGCACCTCCATCCCGTACGTCTCCGAGGTCGTCAACCGGGAGGCCGCGCGCGGCGGTGTCGACGGCGAGACGGTGGAGGAGGCGAAGGTCCGGGCGCCCATCACCCTGCGCGCCCAGGAACGCGCGGTCACCCTGCGCGACTACGAGGAACTCGCCCGCCGCGCCGCCCCCGAGACGGCCCGCATCACGTGTCTGGAGGGCGACGAGGGCGAGCACGGGGCGTACGCGGTACGGGTCCTCGTGGTCCCGCAGGCCGTGCCCGACCCCGGCGGGCGGCTGCGCTTCGAGCAACTCGTCCCCGGAGACGCGCTGTTGCGGCGCATCACCCGTCACCTCGACGAACGCCGCCTGATCGGCACCCGGCTGGCCGTGGGGCCGCCGTTCTACCAGGGCGTCACCGTCGTCGCCACGGTGCACGCCTTCCGTGGCGCCGACACCGACCGGGTCCGCCGGCAGGCCCACGACGCGCTCTACCGCCATCTCGACCCCCTGACCGGCGGCGCCGACGGCCGGGGCTGGCCCTTCGGCCGCCCCGTCCAGTCCGGGGAGGTCTTCGCCGTCCTGCAGCGCGTGCCCGGCGTCGAACTCGTCGACGAGGTCCGGCTCCACCCCGCCGACCCGCTGACCGGCAAGCGGGGCGACCCCACCGACCGCATCGACCTCAGCCCGCCGTCCCTGGTCTTCTCCTTCGACCACCGGGTCCGAGTGATCGGGGACAGGCCATGAGCACGGCCCGCGACCGCCGAACGGCGGCACCTGGCGATTTCCGGGGCTCCCCGGAGAGAGGCGGCCGTACATGAGGGGCTCCGTGGACGGCCTCGGCTCGTCCTCCCCCATCGGCCACATGCTCCCCGCCGTCTTCGCCGACGACGACCTCGCCCAGCGCTTCGTCGCCGGCCTGGACGAGGTCCTCGCCCCCATCCTGGCCGTCCTCGACAACCTGGACTCCTACTTCACGCCCGCCCTCGCCCCCGTGGACTTCACCCGGTGGCTGGCCGGCTGGGTCGGTGCCGAGACCGACGGCACGGAACCGGAGGCCCGGCTGCGCGCGGCCGTCGCCGCCGCCGCGTATCTGCACCGGGTCCGGGGCACCCGGCGCGGCCTCTCCGAGGCCGTACGGCTGGTGTTCGGCGTGACACCGGAGATCAGCGAGAGCGGCGGCGCCGCCTGGGACGCCCGTCCCCTGGGCCCGGTCCCCGGAGAGCACCGCCCCCGCCTGCACGTGACCCTGCGACTGCCGGACCCGACCCGCGCGGACGAGCACCGGCTGGACGCCCTCGTGGCCGCCGCCCGCCCCGCCCACATGCCCTACACGGTCCACGTGACCACCGCCGAAAGGACGCCCGAATGACCAGCCAGACCCCCGACACGGGCCGGGCCCGCAGCTGCGCCGAGTGCGGCACCCGCGGGGAGCCCGGCCAGTCCTTCTGCGATGCCTGCGGCGCGGTACTCGGCTGGTTCGACACCACGGCCGGGTCCCCGGCGCCCCGCAGCACCGACCGCACACCTGACCGGGCCCCGGCCCACCAGGACACCGACCGCACACCTCACCGGGCCCCGGCTCACCAGGACACCGACCGCACGTCGGACCGGGCTCCGGCAGCCCGCGCGGACGGCGAACGCCCCACGGCCGACGCCGAACCGGCCTGGGACGCGTTCGCCCGCCCGGGCGCGGGCACGGGCACCGCCCGCACGGCCCACGACGCGGCGTCGGCGCGCCCCGACGCCGGCCCGGCCACCCGACGCGCCCCCGAGCGCCCCGCGTCCTCCCAGCACGCCCGCACCGGAACGGCCGCACCCGCAACCGCGCCGACCGCGGAACCGGAACCCACGCCCACCACCCCCGCCCCGCTGTCGTCCCCCGCCGCCGAGCCCGCCCCCTCACCCTCCGCGCCCGAACCGAGCACGCCACCCCACGCCCCGCACCCCGCCGACGACTCCACCACTCCCCTGCCGGCCCCCGACTCCCCGACGGCCCCCTCGCCCTCGCCGTCCCCCGCGCCTTCGCCCGACCCCGCCCCGACCCCCTCCGACCGGGCCCGCTCCCTCCTCGTCCCCGTCGCCGATCCGGCCCCCCGCCCCGCGGAGGAGCCGGCGGTCGCACCCGTGCTGCCGGGGCGGCCGGCGGCCCGGCGGCCCCAGGTGCGCGCACCCGGCCCGGAGACCGGTACCGAGGGTGGTGTGCCCTGCCCCTGGTGCGCGACACCCAACCGCCCGGACCGGCACTTCTGCGGGCGTTGCGCCATGCCGATGGCGGGCCGCCCGGAGACGCCGGGCCGTCAGCCCTGGTGGCGGCGGATGCTCAACCCCGGTGGCGGTCAGACACCGTGGGCGGGCGACCGCCCCCGCCTGCGGCGCGGCTTCGGCCGCATCATGAACTGGGTCGTCGGCGCCCTCGTGCTCGCCCTGCTCGTCACCCTCGCCTTCCGCCTCGACGACGGCATCCAGGCGACCAGGGACCACTTCGCCAAGCGCGCCCCGATCGGCCCGGACCGTGTGAAGGCGTCCCGCTCGTACCCGGACCACGGCGCCCGGCTCGCCTTCGACCAGCTCAGCAACACCTGGTGGGGGCCGGGTGTCACCCAGTCCGGCGAAGGGGAGTGGCTGGAGGCCCGATTCGACCATCCGACGCGGCTGCTGGACGTGGTCATCACCCCCGGTGTCTCGACCAAGGTGGACCAGCTGTCGCAGTCGGCCCGCCCGCACCGCATCGAGGCCGTGATCACGGCTGCCGACGGTTCGAAGAGCACACGGATCATCAACCTGGACCAGGGGGCCGGCGGCCAGCGCCGCACGTTCCGCGTCGGCGAGGTCACCGCCGTCCGCTTCGTCCTGCGCTCGGCCTACGGCGCCGACGCCAAGAAGCAGGTGTCCATCGCGGAGATCGAGTTCTTCGGCCGCTCCAACAGCAACACCTGAACCAACGGCCGGACGGCACCCCGCCATCGGGTGCCGCCCGGCTTGTGAACCCGTACGCGCCTCCTTCTAGGCTGGAGACTTCGAACGCGGAGGGGCGGGTGGGACCGTGGCGAGACGACCGGACGGCGTCGAGGTCGTGGCGGCGGTGCAGCGGGTGTTCCGGGACGGACTGCTGACCGGGAAGTCCGCGTTCGCGCCCGAAGCGGCGGCCTGGACCGCCGCCACCGCCTCCGATCTGCGGGCCCGCTTCGTGGACCGGCCCGACGAGTCGTCGGACACCTTCGTGGTCAAACTGAGCCGTCAGCTCGCCGGTGCCCCCACGCAGACCATCGTCCTCGCCGCCGAGCTGCTGTTCGTGAACATGGCCCCGCTGGTGCCTGAACAGATCGGCGTCGCGAAGAAACTCCAGCTCATCCACGAGGTGCTGTCCTGGACCGAGCCGGACGTGCCCGACTTCCTGCGCGTGCGCACCGTGCCCCGGGATCTGGAGCCGGCCCTGAAGGGCTTCCTCAACGGCGGCCAGGGCTTCCTCAACTACCGCTGGGCCCAGTTCCAGATCCTGGTCCTCCTGGTGGAGCGTCTGGCCGGGCTGGAACGCCCGGAGCGACAGGCGCTCCTCGACGACCCCTGGCGCTTTCGCGACCTCTGCTTCGCCGTCCAGGACTCGGTCGGCCACAAGAAGGGCCGCGCCCAGATCCACGTCCTCCTGCACGCCCTCTTCCCGAACACCTTCCAGCCCATCGCCAGCGCCCACCACAAGCACGAGATCGTCAGGGCGTTCGCGGACGAGATCCCCGCCCCCACCGGCGACGACGACAAGGACCTGCTGGCCCTGAGCACGTTCCTCGCCGAACGGGACGGCGCCCCCGTCGACTTCTACGACGAACCGTGGGTCGGCCGCTGGCGCAAGGGCGCCGTCCAGCACGAGCAGCGCGGCTGGATGGTCCGCGGCTACAACGTGGACGGGCAGAACTTCATCCCCGCCTGGGTCCGCGACGGCTACTGCTCGGTCTCCTGGCGCGAGGTCCCGGAGATCCCCGCGGGCGCCGCCAAGCAGCAGGTCCAGCGTGCCGTCGCCGAGGCCCTGCCCGAGGCCAGTGCCCAGCTGCGGGGCGCCGCCGCCTACCAGCTGCACGTCTTCCTGACCGAGATGCAGCCGGGCGACCTGGTGGTCACGGTAACCCCGGACGAGGTGCACGTCGGCACCGTCCAGGGCTCCGCCTGGTACGACGCCTCCGACGGCCTCGACAACGCCCGCCGCCGCCCGGTGCGCTGGGCCACCGCCGAGCAGCCCCTCGTCCGCGCCGACCTGCCGGAGAAGGTGCAGGCCCGGCTGCCGCTGCCGCCGACGGTGTACGACATCAGCAGCGTGGCGGCCGAGTTGGCGGAGCGCGCCGGTCTGGAGGACGTGGTCGCCGAGGAGCTCGCGGACGTCGACGTCACCAAGCCCCTCGAACTCCCCGCCGTGACCCCGGAGCTGGCCGACGAACTCCTGATGCCCCTGGCGTGGCTGCGCGAGACCGCCGAACAGCTCCAGGAGCAGCGCCAGCTGGTCCTGCACGGTCCGCCCGGCACCGGCAAGACCCATCTGGCCCGCGCCCTGGCCAGGCATCTGGCGGGCCCGGACCGGGTGCAGCTCATCCAGTTCCACCCCTCCTACACCTACGAGGACTTCTTCGAGGGCTTCCGTCCCGTGCGGGGCGAGGGCGGCTCGGTGGTGTTCGACGTGGTTCCGGGTCCGTTCAAACTGCTGGCCGAACGGGCACGCAAGGATCCCGCGAACCCGTATGTTCTGGTCATCGACGAGATCAACCGGGCCAATCCGGCAAAGGTGTTCGGCGAGCTGTACTTCCTGCTGGAGTACCGGGAGGAGCCGGTCACCACCCAGTACAGCCCGCACGATCCCTTCCATCTGCCGGGCAACCTGTTCCTCGTCGGCACGATGAACACGGCCGACCGTTCGATCGCCCTGATCGACGCGGCGATGCGCCGCCGCTTCGCCTTCCGCCGGCTCTCGCCGGAGCAACCGCCCGTCCAGGGGCTGCTCGGCCGGTGGCTGCGGGCGCGCGGCCTGCCGGACACCGCCGCCCGGCTGCTGGACGAACTGAACGCACGGCTGGGCGACGCCGACCACGCCATCGGCCCGTCGTACCTGATGAAGCCCGGCGCGGCCCGCCCGGAGGGCCTCGACCTCGTCTGGCGGACGCAGATCCTGCCGCTGCTGGAGGACCAGCTGTACGGCACGGGCGTGGACGTCGAGGCGGAGTACGGGCTGGACGCGCTGCGAGCGGCCCTCGAACCGTGAGCCCGCTGACGCTGTCGGTCGGCGAGACCGGCCCCGGCACCGTGCGGGAACTGACCGGGGACCAGGTCGCCGGGCTGCTCTCGGTGCCCGGCCTGGTACGGCTCGCCCCGGCGCCCAAAGGCCGCTGGCGCGTGGCCGGGAACCGGACGGTAGGCCTGGTGCGGCTGCGGACCCCGGCCGGCGACGCGATCGACCTGCGGCTGCGCCCCAAACTCCCCGTCCGCAACCTGCTGTTCCTGCTCTCCTACGCGCCCGACGACCCCTGGCGGCCCGACCCGGTCACCGCGGCCGCGGCGGACGACGACCTGCTGCCCGCCCTCGCGGCCCTGCTCGCCCGTACCACGCGCCGCACCCTGGAGTCAGGGGTCCTGCACGGCTACCGCACGGTCGAGGATGACCTCCCCCTGGTGCGGGGAAGTATCCGTACGGGCGACCAGTTGCGCCGGTTGGGCCTGCCCCTGCCCGTGGCCGTCCGCTACGACGACCACACCCCCGACATCGCCGAGAACCGCGTCCTCCTCGCGGCCCTGCGCCTGGCCGCCCGGCTGCCCGGCCTGCCCGCTCCCACCCGGCTCACCCTGCGCCATCTGGCCGACCACCTCCACGGCGTCCGCACTCTCCGTCCGGGCGCCCCGCTCCCCCGCTGGACCCCGACCCGTCTCAACGCCCGTTACGCCCCGGCCCTCCGTCTCGCCGAACTCCTCCTGACCGGCCGCTCGATCCGGCCGGAGGGCGGCGCGCCGGTCACGGCCGACGGCTTCCTCCTGGACATGCCGAAGGTCTTCGAACGCTTCCTGACGGTGACGGTCCGTGCCGCCCTCGCCCGACACGGCATCCGCTGCGCCGACCAGGAGACCCACCACCGCCTCGACGAGGCGGGCCGCGTCCCCTTCCGCCCCGACCTGATCCTCTACCGTGCGGGCCGTCCCGTGTCCGTGGCCGACGCCAAGTACACCCACCTCGGACCGTCCGCCCCGCCCACCGACCACCTCTACCAACTTCTCGCCTACTGCACGGCGCTCGGCCTCCCGCACGGCCACCTGGTCTACGCCGCCTCCTCCCGGGACACCGCCTCCACACCCCACGTCATCCGCCGGTCCGGCATCACCGTCACCGCTCACACCCTGAACCTCGACCGCCCGCCCGAGTCCCTCCTCGCGGACATCACCGACCTGTCCCGGAGGATGACGGAGCCGGGCGTCCCCTGACCGCAGAACCGCTCCACCCCCCACACCCCCCAGGAGACCCCCATGCTGCGCGGGATCGACGTCAGTTCCTACCAGCCCTCCTCCTACGACACCAGCGGCCTCTCCTTCGTCTTCGTCAAGGCCACCGAGGGCCGCACGTACACCAACCCCGGACTCGCCGCCCAGACCAGGACCGCCCGCGACGCCGGCCTGGTCGTCGGCTTCTACCACTTCCTCTGGCCCGGCAACCTGACCGCCCAGGCCGAGCACTTCCTCGCCAAGGCCCCCGAGAAGGCCGGCGACATCCTCGCCGTCGACTGGGAGACCACCGGCGAGGGCACCCACGCGACGAACGCCGAGAAGGACCGCTTCATCCGGAAACTGAAGGAACTCCGCCCGGACCACCGGGTCGTCCTCTACTGCAGCCGCAACTTCTGGCTCACCGTCGACACCACCTCCTACGCCGGTGACGGCCTCTGGATCGCCGACCACGTCACCGCCGGCAAGCCCCGCATCAAGGCGAAGTGGCGCTTCCACCAGTACACCGACCACCCCGTCGACAGGAACGTGGCCGCCTTCGACACCAAAGCCGCCCTGCGGGCGTGGGCCGCGGGCGGCTGACGGACCGACGCACGCGAGAATGCCGGCATGAGTGTGTGGGACGAAGAGCCGGACTGCGTGCGGAGGTTCTATGACCGCGCGGTCACACGAGCACTCAAGCACGAGGACATCCGGGCTTATCTGTCCTTGAACCGCCAGGAGGTCAGTGAGTCCTCGCTGTGCGCGGTGATGCTTGAGGACTCCGTCGCGGACGCTGTTCTGGACCAGGATGAACGGTACGAGCGGCTGTGGAAGCTTGGGCAGCGCCTGGACCGGAGCCGTGCCGAGTTCCGTGCGGCGGCAGCCGTGTGCACCGAAGGCACGTTTCTTCCCTCCCTCGCCGTCCTCGCCGCCATTCGCCTGCTTCTCTCCCTGAGTGTCGGTGTTGCCTGGTGGGTCGACCTCATCCTCCAGGCCTGGTTGGCTCTGATCGCCGTCGAGGCGTTCCGTGCGCGGTCGGGAAGGGAGAATTTCTCCTGCCAACTGTGGGCCGCGTACCTCTGGGTTCGGTGGTGCCTTCGGGCCGCACAGGCTTATCCGTATCTTGCTCACTGGAGTTTCCTCCGGTTGAGCCGACGGCTGGTGCCGTGGATGCGGCTAGAGATCACGAACCTCCTGGGCCCGGAGCACGACAGCCTTCTCGTCACGCGCCATCACAGGGGTCTGCTGCACGCCCACGACCCCAGCTTCTGGGTGTCCAGCCGGGTCGAGGTGTCCCTGCGTCACAAGCTCGACCAGATGGACGGCGGTGCCATCGCCCTCTGCGGACCTCGCGGAGTCGGGAAGACGACACTGTTGCGGAAGGCGAGCGAGGGACGCCTCGCCGGTGGTGCGCCGCGGAACCATTTCCGGGTGATCGTGCAGACACCGGCGAACTACCGGCCGGAGGAGTTCCTGCTGAGTCTGTTCCAGCAGGTCTGCCGCGGATTCCTTGAACGCCTCGGCCAGTGGGCCCGCGGCCCCTTTCTCCTGCGTATGCGCCCCACGGGTCTGTTGACGCGTCTCCTGCGGGCAATGGGGGGACTCCTGCAGCTCGCCGTCGGACTGGCACTGGTCGCTCTGGGCGTCGAAAGCTGGGCACGCGGCACCTACCGCTGGGCCGGGACCGAAGGCCGGGACGCGACTCTCCGCTGGCTGGATCGGCTTCAGGACGCCTACCACTCGGCGTGGCACGAACACTCCGCTGCCACCCGCACCGTCCTCATCGCTCTGGGACTGTTGCTCGTCCACCGGAGCGTCACCGGCCCCCTGTTTGCGAGTCGGCGCCGGAAGAGGCTCATCGGCGACTGCCACAGCTACCTTCATCTGCTGCAACACATACAGACGGCGGGAACGACCCACAACGCCGGGTTCGCCTCCATGGGCAGCCTGACCTTCGGCCTGGCCCGCACCAGCGGCTCTTCGTCGCGAACTCTGACCTACCCGGAACTCGTCACCCAGTTCCGTGAACTCCTCAGCCGTATCAGCGAGTACGTTCGCGACACCGACGGACACAAGGTGTTCATCGGCATCGACGAACTGGACCGACTGGGCTCCACGGAGCAGGCGCGGGCCTTCCTCGCCGAGATCAAGGCGATCTTCGCGATACCCAACGTGTACTTCCTGCTGTCCGTCTCCGAGGACGTCGGAGCGGCGTTCATCCGCCGGGGCCTTCCCGTCCGGGACGTCACGGACAGTTCCCTGGAGGACATCCTGCATCTGGAACCGCGCAGCCTGGAGGAAGCGAAAGAGCTGCTGCAGACCCGGGTGCCGGGCTTCACCGATCCGTTCGTCGCCCTCGTCTACACACTCTCCGGCGGTGTTCCCCGCGATCTGATCCGTTTCACCCGGAAGGTGGTGGAGATCCGGCACCGCACAGCTGAAGCCGATCTGCGGAGCATCGCAGGATGTCTTCTCCTCGAAGAGGTCACGGAGACTCTCTCCGGGTTCCGGGTCGTCCTCGGATCGCAGCCCCATGATGCCGCCTGGGGAGCGCTCCTGCACGAGTTGCACAGTGCCGTGGACAGGCTGCGCATCGTTCCCCCCGGCACGGATGTCCGGCGAACGCTCCACCGGGAGCTGCACCGTCTTTCGTCGAAGGCCGCACCAGCGGATGACGGTCTGGCAGCGCACTGGACGGAACTGTCCGCGTACATGCTGTTCGCCATGACCATGGTCGACGTCTTCGTGCCGCGCCGCTCGGACGACGAGACCGGCCCCAACCGGCTGCTGGCCGACGCCACCAGACTGAAGGAACTGGCCGCCGCGCGCCTGGAGCTGGGCGTCTCGGCCGGCAGTGCGAAGCTCGCCCTGGAGCGGCTTCGCAGCTCTTGGCAGCTCAATCGTGTCAGACCTCATGGATCGAGCGCCGCTCACTCTTCGGCGGCGTCCGGTCGGCCGGGGGTACTCACCCACGCGAATGAGGAGACAGCTCCCCCGAGGTCTGCCGTGAGGTGGGGGAGTCACCGGGCACGGCGCCGAGCCCATCGGGCGCAGTACCTGACGCGGGCCGAGCTGCGGGAGTTGCTCGGATGGGGAGCCGTCAGTGTCCGCCGACTTCTCCGGCGATACCCCGACTTCCCACGGCCGACCACTCGTCACGGAGACCGCGAGAGGGCCGACGCCTCTCTCTGGCCGGCCTCGTCGGTCTACAGCTGGGCAGCGGGACAGCCGGCATTCGCTCACCGGGGTGCCGTCCTCGACAGACCGCTGCCAAGCGATCTGTCCCCCGGTCACTGGCACCACAGCGTCGAGACTCCGTACGGCCCGGCCATCGACTGGGTGACGGACATCGGCATTATCAGAATCGTCTACGGCACAGGCAGGGGTGTCGCATCCCCCGTGGCCGCCTCTCTCGCCAAGACACGGGACACCCACGGCATCGTCACCGTTTGCGCCTTGTTCGGAGATCTGGGCCTCACTGGCCCTGCCCTCTGGGCCGCTGACACGAGGCGGCCCCACATCGAGTACGAGGCATCCTGGGGGAAGGTCTGCGCGCTGGCCGGTCTGCCATTGCCCTGGTGGCCGTCCGGACTGAGGCTGTCCGAACTCGTCACGGCTTGGCGGCCGGATGCTCCGCCGCCCACCGTCCATGTCCCGGCCGACGACGACGAGACGACACTGCGACGGGCCGCCGGAAATCCCTCGTTCCCGCCGGAAGCCCGCGTCGTGCTTGAGAGCATGGCGAACGCCATGCGCAACCAACGCGTCGAGAACGTCCGTAGAGAGATCGAGACGTTCGGTGGAGAGCAGTACGGCACGCGCCCGGTGGCCGTCGCCGCGCGGCCCGACGTCACCACGCATCCTTTGCCCGAGGAGGAGGACCGGTCTCTCCTTGCCACAGGATGGCAGGCGATCGGAAGCAGCAGCGAGCCGGATGCCGCCGCAGCCCTGAACGTGGCCGTCGCCTACGACCCGGACGGGCTGCCGTATGGCGCGATCACCGAGGTCGACCGACCGGAAGGGGCTGTCGAACGCTGGATCGAGCGTCTTGTCCCATGCGACCCGACCGCAGGCCACGTGCCGCTGGTCCGTATCGCGGACATGGAGGCGGAGGAGTTCTTCACCGACCCCCTGACGGGCATGCCAATCCTACGTACGGGCCCAGCGGGTTCCGGGAGCGGGAAGTGGAGGTTCTACTCCCCGCTGTCGCTGCCGGCAGACGGCGAATTGGTGTCCGTCGTCCTCCGGGACACCGCGTGGGTCACGACCGACGAGGGGCTCGTGTTTCCCGCACCCTGCGCCTTCCACGAACACCTCTGGTGGGGTGACGGGTG
This sequence comes from Streptomyces sp. NPDC030814, assembly GCF_055572155.1. NCBI lineage: Bacteria > Bacillati > Actinomycetota > Actinomycetes > Kitasatosporales > Streptomycetaceae > Streptomyces > Streptomyces sp. NPDC030814. The sequence continues at coordinate 42,718 of NZ_JBVIDX010000023.1, read as the reverse complement.
GGGCGACCGTCCCACCGAAATCGCGTACGTGGTCTCACTGCTCCTCGACGACCTGCGCGCCGTCCCCCGCTTCGCCGGACATTGGCCGTCAGCCCCGCGCGGCCTCGTCGCGCTCTTCGGCGAGGAGCACCCCCCGGGCACAGAACTCTCCCGGGCGACCTTGCTCCACGCCCGGCTCCACTCGCCGGTCACTGACGAGGCGTGACGCCGAAAAGGCAGGGCCCAGTGCCGTACGGTGCGCGGATACCGTCAAGGCCGTCGTTGCCGCCGGGGCGGTACCGCCGAGGGGGCAGGCCCGTATGACGCAGGGGGCGCCCGCCGCGGTGTGCGGCCGGCGCCCCCCGTGTCAGGGCACGTCACTTGTTGAGGTACGTCCAGAACTCGTCGAACGACAGGAGCTTGTCGCCGTTGAGGTCGCGGCTCTTGATGATGGCCTCGGCCACCGCCTCGGTGACGTTCCAGTCGCCCTCCTGGGCCAGGGCGGTCTTGAACTCGGCGGAGGTGATGAAACCGTCACCGTTCGTGTCGATCCGCTGGAACTGCTTGCGTGCTTCCTCGATGTCCGCCACCGGTCCGCCCCTTCGTCGTGCTCTTCATGCGTTACAGCCTTCGTTGGCGGGCTCAGATTAACCGGCGGGCCGAGCGCGCCGTGCGGCGACCACCCGGGCGAACTCCCGGGCGGGGGCGGGATGCGATTCCGTGGCCCGCACCAGCGCCGTCGGCTCCCGGAGAAGCGCCGGCGCCCCGCTCCCACGCCTCGCCCACGCGCTGCACGAGGCGGCTCGATGAACGAGGTGACGAGCCGGGCGGCGCCTGCGGGCCCCTGCCCGTCGTCCACGCCCGGTGGCCCGCGCGGGAACCCAGTGGTGCGGGCCCAGGGCCGGTGCCGTCGATCACGTCTGAGAGCCTGGGCTTTTCCGTGGCTGAAGCATCAAGGAGCGGTGATGGAGACGTTGGGGGACATTCTCGATGCGGCGGGCGGCGGTGTCCTCCCGCCCCCGGACGGCCGTACGAGGGTCGTGCCGCAGCCCTCCCGGCGGGACGCCGGGGTCTTCGCGTTCACCGCCCACACGGTCGTCGCGACGGACGAGGACCCGGCGTGGGTGTACGAGACGCTGGCGGCGCTCGACTGCGACGAACTGAGCGCGACCATGAACGCGCGGTTCGTCACCGCCCTGATGGACCGCACCGGTCGTCGCAGCGACACGATCGACGTGGTGTCGGTGGGTGCTGCCCTGCCGGGTGTGCCGGAGCTGCCGCTGGAGGAGATCGCCGATCCCGACCACCCGAGGGTGGTGAGTTCCCGTGAGCGGCGCGACGACGTGCGGGTGTGGAGGGCCGAGGGCGGTCTGCTGGTCCTCGGGCGTGGGGTCGCGGGGCGGCTGGAGGTCGCGGTCGAGGTGGCCGAGGGCGGACGGCATCGGGGGCTCGGCCGGGCCCTGGCGCGGGCGGCGCGGCAGCTGAGCGGGGGCGAGCCGGTGTGGGCCCAGGTGTCGGCGGGCAACGCCCGCAGTCTGCGGGCGTTCCAGGCGGCCGGTTATCTGCCGGTGGGCTCGGAGGTGGTGCTGAGAGTCTCCTAGGAGGTGTCACCGGAAGACGCCGGTGTGGCCGAGGGAGTAGCGGCCGGGCTGCGGGTACACGGCGAGGCCGTGCGGGCCGCTGCCGACGGGGATGCGGGCGAGCTGCTTCCCGCTGCGGGTGTCGATTGCGTACACCTCGGCGTCGTAGCGGCCGGAGAGCCACAGGACCTTGCCGTCGGCGGAGACGCCGCCCATGTCGGGACTGCCGCCGTCGGGCAGCTGCCACTTCTTGGTGAGCTTGTTCTGGGTGAAGTCGAAGACCGAGATGGTTCCCTCACCGCGGTTGGAGACGTACATCTCGCGGGAGTCGCGGCTGACGTACAGGCCGTGGCAGCCCTTGCCGGTGGGCAGCAGCTCCGGCTTGTCGAACCTGTCGCCGTCGAGGACCCACATGCCGTGGGCCATCATGTCGGCGATGTAGAACCGCTTGCCGTCGGGCGAGATCTTCACGTCCTGCGGCATGGCCCCCTCGAAGGGCAGCTTCTGCCGGCCGATCACCCGCATCCTCGCGGTGTCGACCTTCAGCAGTTCGCCGCTGAACTCGCAGGAGACGATGAAGTACGTGCCGTCGATGGAGAAGTCGGCGTGGTTGACGCCGTAGCAGCTGACCGGTTCGGTCCTGACCGGCTTCATGGTGTGCGGGTCGCGGAAGACGAGTTCGCGGTCGAGGGAGGCCATGACGACGGCGTACTTGCCGTTCGGGGTGAAGTACAGGTTGTACGGGTCGTGCACCTCGACGGGCTTGCCGGCCTTGCCCGTTCCGGGGTCGATGGGGGTGAGGGTGTGGCCCCGGTTGTTGTTGACCCAGAGGGTCTTCAGGTCCCAGGACGGCACGACGTGCTGGGGCTGGCGGCCCACCGGGATGGTTTCGATGATCTTGTACGTCTTCGGGTCGATGACGGAGACGGTGTCGGACTCGCTGTTGGGGACGTACACCCGCGACGGGAAGTCCCTGACGACCGGGGAGAGCTTGCCGGGGCGGTCGGCGGCGTAGACGTCCTCGGGGTCGAGGACGGGCGGCATGCCGTGCAGGCCCGGTGCCACGGGCCGCTGTTTCTTCTTCCGCTCGGCGGCTTCGGCGGCGGCCCGTTCGGTCCGGGTCCGCTGTTCCTGCTCGTCGGTCCCGGTCTCGCTGCCGCACGCGGCCACGGCGGTGAGAACGGCCGCCGCGAGGAGGGCGCGCTGGGCGAGGCGGCGCTGGATGGGGGAGGTGCGGGGCGTGGTCACGCGCACCTTTATAGGGAGGTTGGGCAGGTTTTCCGGCGATTGGCCCGTTCGGCGGAGATCCGCGTTGCGGGGGCGGTGGCGGGCGTTGCGGGGGCGGTGGCGGTATTCCCGGGCCCCTGGTGCTCACTGCACCAGGGCCTGTCGTTTGGATCACGCCTGGGCCGCGGGGCTCGGCACGCACATCTGCCACGTTGTCGTCGGTCCCCAACTCCCCCACGCCCGCACCACTCGCGCGGGGGGCCTCCATCGCGTCGGCTCCCTCCTCCGCCTTGCAGCCGCACGCACCACGCCCCGCTCACCGGCAGCCATCAAGGTGCCACAACCCGAAGTCGGCCTGGTCCGAACGACAAGGCCCTAGCGGTCCGCGACTCTCATCTCGAACCAGGTGGTCTTGCCGCGCGGCAGCAGGTCCACGCCCCACCGGTCCGACAGCGTGTCGACGAGGAAGAGTCCGCGTCCGCTGATGTCCATGTCCTGCACCGGCATCAGACAGGGCAGGCCGCGTGAGGGGTCGCGGACCTCGACGCGGATCCATCCGCGCCGCCGCTTCATCCGCAGCCCGAAGACTCTCGCCCCGGTGTGCCGTACGGCGTTGCCTACCAGTTCCGAGACGAGTAAGACCGCGTCCTCGGTCATCCTGGGCGAGAGCCGCCACTCGCGGAGGACGACGACCTGGGCGAGCCGGCGGGCGGTGGCCGCGGACTCGGGGCGGGACGGCAGCGGAACCTCGGCCTCAGCGGGGTTGCCGAACAACTCCAGCGCCTTCAGCGCTCGTTCGTCCTCGATCGCAGGCGACCAACGCGCCGCGGTCGCACTTCCGTGCCGCCGCGGCTGTTCGATACCCTCCAGCCCCGCCATGCACCCATCATGGCCGTCCGGCGCGCCGTTCGTGGCCGTTCCGAGGGAATACAACCCCCGGAACCAACCATTCCGGGGGTTTCGGATGTCATATGCCAACGGCATCAAACTCTCATGGGCAGCCCGTCTGACCTGCACAGATCATCTGAACTTCGGTCAGCAGCAGGAGCATTGGCCAATGCTCCTTTAAGACTGCCTTAAGGCTCCGATAAACCGCCCCTTCGGGGGACACGCAGAGGACATCGCGTCAACCGCAGAGGGATCAGCGGACCCCATGGAGCGAAATCCGGGACCCTCAGACGAACTTGGCCTTGCCCGGCCCCTCCTCCACGAAGCTGCGCATCCCGCGCTCACGGTCCTCGGTGGCGAACAGGCCGGCGAACCAGTTCCGCTCGATCGCGAGCCCCGTCTCCAGATCGGTCTCCAGGCCCGCGTCGATCGACTCCTTGGCCGCCCGCAGCGCGATCGCCGGGCCCTGGGCGAGCCTGGCGGCCCACTCGCGCGCGGCCCGGTACACCTCGTCGGCCGGGACGACCCGGTCCACGAGGCCGAGCGCGAGGGCCTCGTCGGCCTTGACCATGCGGCCGGTGAAGATGAGGTCCTTGGCCTTGGAGGGGCCGATGAGCCGGGACAGCCGCTGGGTGCCGCCCGCGCCCGGGATCACCCCCAGCAGGATCTCCGGCTGGCCGAGCTTCGCGTTCTCCCCGGCGATGCGGTAGTCCGCGCACAGCGCCAGTTCGCAACCGCCGCCCAGGGCGTAGCCGGTGACGGCCGCGACGACCGGCTTGGGGATCCGGGCCACCGCGCTGAAGGAGTCCTGCAGGGCGCGGGAGCGGACGACCATCGCCGCGTGGTCCATCGCCTGCATCTCCTTGATGTCCGCGCCCGCCGCGAACACCTTCTCCCCGCCGTAGAGGATGACGGCGCGTACGTCGTCCCGGCCCGCCGCCTCCTCGGCGAGCTCCTTGAGGCGGTCCTGGGTGGCGATGTCCAGGGCGTTCATCGGGGGGCGGTCGAGGCGGATGGTGCCGACGCCTTCGGCGACTTCGAGATGCACAGTCATGCAGGCAGGTTAACGGGGACTAACGACAGCGGCCCCGGTGTGCTGCGTCACAGCGCACCGGAGCCGTACGTCCGACCGGAAGGGCTACGCCTTCCACTTGCCCCAGGACATGTTCCAGCCGTTGTAGCCGTTGTCCGGGTCCACGACGCGGTCGTTGGAGTTCTTCACGACCACGACGTCACCGACCATCGAGTTGTCGAAGAACCAGGCGCCCGGCGCCTTGCGGTCGTAGCCGCCGCGGGTGTCGCGCAGTCCGATGCAGCCGTGGCTGGCGTTGTAGTTGCCGAAGGCGCCGCCGCCCCAGTAGTTGCCGTGGATGAAGGTGCCGGAGTTCGTCAGACGCATGGCGTCGGGCACGTCCTTGATGTCGTACTCGCCGCCGTAGCCGACGGTGTCACCGTTCATCCGGGTCACGCGCAGGCGCTCGCTGATGACCATCTGGCCGTTCCAGGTCTCCATGCCGGGCTGGCCGGTGGTGACGGGGATGGTCTTGATGACCTTGCCGTCCCGCTTGACCTTCATCGTGAGCTTCTTGACGTCCACGACGGAGACCTGGCTGCGCCCGATGGTGAAGGAGACCTTCTTGTTCTGCTCGCCGTAGACGCCCTCGCGCCCCTCCACGCCGTCGAGGTTGAGGTCGACGGTGACCTTCGTGCCGGCCTCCCAGTACTTCTCGGGGCGGAAGTCGAGGCGGTCGTTGCCGAACCAGTGGCCGGCCACCTCGACGGGCGGCTCGGTCTTGATGGTGATGGCCTTCTCGACGTCCTCGGGAGCCGTGATGCCGCGGGTGAAGCGGATCGAGAACGGCATGCCGACGCCGACCTTCGAACCGTCCTCCGGGGTGAAGATGCCGACGAAGGTGTTCTTCGGGGTCAGCGTGGTGAAGGACGACTCCTCGGCCGCCTGACGCCCCTCGGAGTCCTTGGCGACCGCGTGCACCTTGTACTCGGTGGCCGAGTTGAGATGGATGGACGGCGTCCAGGTGGCGCCGCCGTCAGTGATCTCGCCGGCGATCTCCCTGCCCTTGCCGTCCTCGACGGTGACCTTGGACAGCTTGCCCTTGGCGGCGGTGACCTTGAGGGCACCGCTGGTGGCCACGTCCTTGGCCTTGTTCTTGGGAGCGATGGAGACCACCGCTTCCGACGGCTTCGTGGCCTTGCCGGAGGCGCTCTTGTCCGATCCCTTGCCCTTGTCGCCGTCGGAGCCGGAGTCGGACCCCCCGCCTCCGCCCCCGCACGCGGTGACGGCGAGCATCAGCAGGCCCAGCAGAAGTGCCAGGACCCCCTTGCTCCCTCGTGTCCGCGCGCCAACCGACGCCCCCGATATCGGTCGCCCGTTCAATTCTGTTGTCTCCCCTCGCACGGCCTTGAGCAGGCCTGCACCCCTCCGCGCAGCACGCGCGTCCGCACGTACATTAACCAGATGATCGGATGGGATTGGCCCCGGCGAATGTCACCGTTCAGTCCCAACTTGAACAATCCCGAGCCCCGGTCACCGGTCCGGCCCCACCCCCGGACTCCCCGGCGTGCGTACGGCTATGTCGGCCTACTTCACCGCGGCACCCGCTTTCCATGACTTCCACCCCATGTTCCACCCGCCGAGCCCGTTGTCGGGAGCGACCGTTTTGTCATTGCTGTTGATCACCTCGACGACGTCCCCGACGAGGCTGCGGTCGAAGAACCAGCCCGCGGGAGTGCCGGAGCTGCCGCCCTTCACATCGCGCAGGCCCACACAGCCGTGGCTGACGTTGGACCGGCCGAAGGCGTCCGTCGCCCAGTAGTTGCCGTGCAGGAAGGTGCCGGAGGTGGTGAGGCGCATGGCGTGCGGGACGTCGGGGATGTCGTACTCGCCCTTGCCGTCCGCCTTCTTGAAGCCGACGGTGGCGCCGTTCATCCGGGTCACCTCCAGCATCTCGGTGACGACCATCTTCCCGTTGTACGTCGTCGTCCCGGGCGCCCCGGTCGTCACGGGCAGGGTGGCGAGCACACCGTCGCCGCGCCGGACGCGCATGGTGTGCCGGGCCGCGTCGACGACGCTGACCTGGTGGCGGCCGACGGTGAACGAGAACGTCTTGTACTGCCGGCCGTAGACGCCGGGCGCCCCCTCGACGTCGCGCAGACGCAGGCCGACGGTGACCTTCGTGCCGGGCTTCCAGTACGTCTCGGGGCGGAAGTCGACCCGGCCCCCGCCGAACCAGTGCGGGCGGATCTCGACGGCCGGCTCCGCCGTGACGCGGATGGCGCGTTCGACGGCCGCGCGGTCCTCGATCTCCCGGTTGAACTCCAGGGAGACGATCATCCCGGTGCCGACGGTGGAGCGGTTCTCGGGGGTGACGTACGCGATGAAACGCTTGTCGGGGACGTACGTCCGGAAGGTGACATGCCGGGCGGAGCGGCGGCCGTAGGCGTCCAACGCGACCACGTCCACCGTGTACTTCGCGGCCAGCGCGAGCCTCTGTGGCCCGGTGGGGCGCCAGCTCAGCCCGTCGGCGGACACCCGGCCCGGTACGGGTGAGTCCTGGGCGTCCTGGGACTTCACCACCTTGACGGACTCCAGGCGCCCGCTGGGCACCCGTACTTCGAAGCGCCGCTGAGGGCGCACGCCCCTGCTGCCGTCCTCCGGTGTGACCCGGATCGTGTCCTCGGGTGCCTTTTCGCTGGTCATCGGTGGTACGGGCGTGCATCCGGCGACTGCGGCCAGCAGGCCGGTCCCGATCAGTACGGCGGTCGGCGCGGCACCGGCGCGGCGCGCGTGCGTCTGTGCGTGGTTCACGTGCGTCCCAACGACGGCGCACGCCCCCGGGAAACGTGAGTGCGAGGCGTGCTCTGGGCAGAACCTTGGGAGACAACTCGACGGGGAGCAGGGACCTGTCGTCCCAGGACGGCAGGTCCCAGGGCTGGGACACCCGGCTCCGTTTTCGCGTCGGCCCACCGAGTCGCGGGAGGCCGTGGTGTCGAGCGCAGCCGAGCAGGAGGCAGTGGAGGAGACGCGCGGGGTGCCGGCCGCGCGTCGGGCCGCCGTGCTCAACGGCAGGCAGAGCAGGGCGGAGCCGCCCATGCCCGTGTGGCCCGGAGCCCCGACACCGCTCGGGGCGCGTTTCCGGGTGGGGCCGGACGGGGTCGCCGGGACGAACTTCGCGCTGTGGGCGGGCGGGGCGGAGGCCGTCGAACTGTGCCTCTTCTCCCCGGCGGGCGAGGAGACACGGCTGAGGCTCCACGAGCTGACGCACGAGATCTGGCACGGTTTCGTGCCCGGTGTCCTGCCTGGTCAGCGGTACGGCTACCGGGTGCACGGCCGCTGGGACCCCTGGACCGGCGCCCGCTGGAACCCGGCGAAGCTGCTCCTCGACCCGTACGCCAGGGCCGTGGACGGCGAGTTCAGCCTTCCCCCCGAGGTGTACGGGCACGTCCGGGACTGGCCCGAGCAGCATGTCGCGGACACGGTGCGCGACGAGCGGGACTCGGCGCCGTTCGTGCCCAAGGGCGTGGTCGTGCACGATGACAGCCCCGACGACGAATGGATGGACGACCGTCGGCCGAAGACGCCGTGGGCGGACTCGGTCATCTACGAGCTGCACGTCAAGGGGTTCACCAAGCTGCACCCCGGCATCCCCGAGGAGCTGCGCGGCACCTACGCGGGGCTCGCGCACCCGGCGGCGATCGAGCACCTGGTGAAGCTGGGCGTGACGGCGGTGGAGCTGCTGCCGGTGCACCAGTTCGCCCACGAGGACCATCTGCTGCGGCGGGGCATGCGGAACTACTGGGGCTACAACTCGATCGGCTACTTCGCCCCGCACGCGACGTACGCGGCGTCGGGGACCGCCGGGCAGCAGGTCGGGGAGTTCAAGCGGATGGTGCGGGCGCTGCACGCCGCCGGGATAGAGGTCGTCCTCGACGTGGTCTACAACCACACGGCGGAGGCGGACGAGCGCGGCCCGTGCCTGTCGCTGCGGGGCATCGACAACCGGGGCTACTACCGGCTCCAGGGCGACGCGCGTCACTACGCGGACTACACGGGCTGCGGAAACACGCTGCATGTGGTCCAGCCGCATGTGCTGCGTCTGATCACCGACTCGCTGCGGTACTGGGTGACGGAGATGGGGGTGGACGGCTTCCGCTTCGACCTGGCGGCGGCGCTGGCCCGGTCGATGCACGACGTCGACATGCTCTCCCCGTTCCTCGCCGTCATCGCCCAGGATCCCGTGCTGCGGCGGGTGAAGCTGATCGCCGAGCCGTGGGACGTGGGCTCGGGCGGCTACCAGGTGGGCGCCTTCCCGCCGCTGTGGACGGAGTGGAACGACCGCTACCGGGGGGCCGTACGGGACTTCTGGCGCGGGGCCCTGCCGGATGTGCGGGACCTCGGCTACCGGCTGTCGGGGTCGAGCGACCTGTACGCCTGGGGCGGGCGGCGGCCGTACGCGTCGGTCAACTTCGTCACCGCGCACGACGGTTTCACGCTGCGGGACCTCGTGTCGTACGAGCGCAAGCACAACGAGGCGAACGGGGAGGGCAACCGGGACGGCTCGGACGACAACCGGTCCTGGAACTGCGGCACCGAGGGCGAGACCGACGACGAGCGGGTGCGGGCGCTGCGGCGCCGGCAGCTGCGGAACCTGCTGACGACGCTGCTGCTGTCCACGGGCGTGCCGATGCTGGTCGCCGGGGACGAGCTGGGGCGGACCCAGCGGGGCAACAACAACGCGTACTGCCAGGACAACGAGATCAGCTGGCTGGACTGGGGGCTGCTGGAGGACCCCGGCTGGAAGGCGCTGTTCGACCTGACGGCGCGGCTGATCGCCCTGCGCCACGAGCACCCCGTACTGCGCCGGCGTGCCTTCTTCTCGGGCCGGGCCCACTCGGCGGACGGGCTGCGCGACCTGGCGTGGTTCACGGCGCGCGGCAGCGAGATGACCGAAGGGGACTGGTACGCCCCGGCCGCGACCCTCGGCATGTACCTCTCGGGCCGTGACATCCCCGGGCGCGACGCCCGCGGTGCCCCTGTCCTGGACGACAGCTTCCTCGCGGTCCTGCACGCGGGCGACCGCCCCGTGGACTTCGTGCTGCCGGGGGCACCGTGGGCCGAGCGGTACGAGGTCGTCGTGGACACCTCATGGGAGGAGCAGACGGAGGGACCGGGCGTGGCGCATCCGGCGGGGGCGGTGGTGACGGTGCCGGCGCGGTGTGTGCTGCTGCTGCGGGTGGCGGGATGAGCAGGGGCCGGGCCGGCGGCGTAGGACCGAAGACCGAACTCGGTCCGGCCAAAACTCGGTGGGCGTTGTCAGCAGCGATCCGTAGGCTCGCTGCTGATGGCCACCACACATGCAACCGCCGAGGACAACGAGCAGACCCCGGGACCCGGGAAGGCCGAGGGGCGTTCCGCCGTACGCACGCTGCTGCGGCTGTGGCCGTACGTCCGCCCCGTGCGGGCGCGGCTGTCCTTCGCCGCGGCCGTCGCGATAGTCGCGTCCTGCGTGGGGCTGGTCATCCCGCTCGTCCTGAAGTGGATGGTGGACGGGCCGGTCGCGGACCGCGACCCGGCGGGCGTGTGGCTCGGCGCGCTGTACCTGCTGCTGCTCGGGCTCGCCGAGGCGCTGCTGTTCGGGCTGCGGCGGTGGCTCGTGGCCCGGCCGCTCGCCGGCGTGGAGGCGTCGATGCGGGCCGACCTCTACCGGCATCTCCAGCGGCTGCCGGTCGCCTTCCACGACCGGTGGGCCTCCGGGCAGCTGCTGTCGCGCGGCACCACCGATCTGATGCTGCTGCGGATGTTCCTCGCCTTCCCGCTGACGTTCCTGCTGGTCAACGGGGTGACGATCCTCGTCGGTGTGATCATCATGCTGTTGCAGGACTGGACGCTCGGGCTGGTCATCCTCGGGCCCGCCGTGCCGGTGGTGGTCACCTGCGTCGTCTTCGAGCGGAAGTACGCCCGGGTCGCGCGGCTCGCCCAGGACCAGGTGGGCGATCTGACGACGGTCGTCGAGGAGAGCGTGCTCGGCATCCGGATCATCAAGGGGTTCGGGCGGCACCGCAGTCAGGCGCGGGCGTTCCGGGAGCTGTCCCGGACGCTGCGGGGGACGGAGCTGCGCAAGGCGCGGCTGCTCTCCGCGATCTGGGGCGTCATCATCGCCCTGCCCGAACTCGCCATCGGGGCGGCGCTCGTGGTGGGCGTGGTGCAGGTGGCGGACGGCGCGCTCTCCGCGGGGACGCTGGTGGCGTTCCTGTCGACGGCGCTCGCGCTGCGGTGGCCCGTGGACTCCATCGGCTTTCTGCTGGCCATGAGCCAGGAGGCGGCCACGGCGACCGAGCGGTACTTCGAGGTGATGGACGCGGAACCGGAGGGCGCCGACGACACCGGGAGCACCCGGCGTCCCCCTGTGTCGGAGGTCGTACGGGGCGGCCTGGAGTTCCACGGCGTGCGCTTCCGCTACCCCGACGCCCCCGCCGACGCGCCCCCTGTCCTCGACCGGATCGATCTCCACATCCGGCCCGGTGAGTCCATGGCGCTCGTCGGGGCCACCGGGTCGGGGAAGACGACGCTCACCGCGCTCGTGTCCCGGCTGCACGAGGTGACCGGCGGACGGATCACCCTGGACGGGGAGGACATCGCCGGGATGCCGAGGCAGGAGCTGCGGGCCAAGGTCTCCGTGGCCTTCGAGGAGCCCACGCTCTTCTCCGCGAGCGTCGGCGAGAACGTCCTGATGGGAGCCGGGCCGGACGCCGGGCAGGCCGAGCTGGACCGTGCCCTCTCCATCGCCCAGGCGGACTTCGCGCACGCCCTCCCCGACGGCACCGCCACCCAGGTCGGCGAGCAGGGCCTCAGCCTCTCCGGCGGACAGCGACAGCGGCTGGCGCTGGCACGGGCGGTGGTCGGACGGCCCCGCTTCCTGGTGCTGGACGACCCGCTCTCCGCGCTGGACGTGCACACGGAGGCCGCCGTGGAGGCGGCGCTGCGCCGGGTGCTCGCGGAGACGACCGCGCTCATCGTGGCGCACCGTCCGTCGACGGTGCTGCTGGCCGACCGGGTGGCGCTGCTGTCCGGCGGCCGGGTCGCCGCCGTGGGCACCCACCACGAACTGCTGCGGACGAACGCCGAGTACGCCCATCTGATGTCCGGCACCGACGAGACCGAGGGGGACGCGCGATGACGGCGCCCACGACGACCGCGCCGAACAGGGAACCGGACGACGACGAACGCCCGGTCGAGCAGGGGACCACCGACGCCTTCGACCAGGACGACCTGCCCACTGTGCCGGGCGCCACCCTCGCGCTGCTGCGTTCCCTTCTCGCGCCGATGAAGGCGCGGGTCGCGTTCACGAGCGTGCTGCTCCTGCTCCAGCAGGGGGCGGTGCAGGCGGGACCGTTGCTGGTGGCGTACGCCATCGACAGTGCCGTACCGGCGTTCCGGGACGGCCGGCACGGGCCGCTGGTCACGGTGGCGGTCGCCTATCTGGTGTGCGCGCTGGCGGCCGGCGGGCTGCAGTTCGCGTTCATCGGGATGTCCGCGCGGGTCAACCAGGACGTCCTGCTGGATCTGCGCGGCCGGATCTTCCGGCACGCGCAGGCGCTGAGCATCGACTTCCACGAGCGGTACACCTCGGGCCGGCTGATCTCGCGCTCCACCACGGACGTCGAGTCGCTGCGCGAGCTGCTCGACGAGGGTCTGCAGGAGCTCATCACCGTGCTCCTCGCCTTCGTCTACATCTCGGCGATGCTGCTCTGGCTGGACCTGGGCCTCGGCGCGGCGGCGCTGGCCTCCTTCGTGCCGCTGTACGGACTCGTACGGCTGTACCAGCGGCGGGTGGCCGGGGTGTACGCGGCCCGGTCGTCCGCGATCGCCGCCGTGATCGTGAAGTTCGCGGAGACGATGAACGGCATCCGGCCGGTGCGCGCGTTCCGCCGGGAGTCCGCGAACGACGCCGAGTTCCAGCGCCTCAACAGCCACCACGAGCGCACCAACGGTGACGCCATCCTGGAGATGGCCCGCTACGTCGTCGGCTCGCGGGTGGTCGCCAACATCACGGTCGCCGCGATCGTGCTGTGGGGCGCCTACCGGGTGGCGTCCGAGTCGCTCGCGCTGGGTGTGCTGGCGGCGGCGGTGCTGTATCTGCGGCGGCTGTACGACCCGATCGACCGGCTCGGCATGTTCCTCAACTCGTACCAGTCGGCGGCCGCCTCGCTGGAGAAGATCGCCGGGCTGCTGGCCCAGCGGCCGACGGTGCCCGAGCCGCTGGAGCCGAAGGAGCTGCCCGCCCCGGTCTTGCAGATGCCGGGCCGCGAGGTCGTCTTCGACGGTGTGCGGTTCGCGTACCGCACCGGCGGCGAGGTCCTGCCCCGCTTCGACCTCACGCTCGAGGCAGGCAGCACGGTCGCCGTGGTCGGCTCCACCGGCGCGGGCAAGTCGACGCTCGCCAAGCTGCTGGCCCGCTTCTACGATCCCTCGTCCGGACGGATCCTCCTCGACGGCGTCGACCTGCGCGACCTGGCGGTGCCCGAGCTGCGGCGCGGGGTGGTGATGGTCACCCAGGAGGCGTTCCTGTTCTCCGGCACGGTCGCCGAGAACATCGCCATCGGCCGCCCCGACGCCACGCGCGAGGAGATCGAACGCGCCGCGAAGGCCATCGGAGCGCACGACTTCATCAGCGCGCTCCCCGACGGCTATGACACCGACGTACGCAAACGCGGCGGGCGCATCTCCGCCGGGCAGCGTCAACTCGTCGCCTTCGCACGGGCGCTGCTCGCCGACCCGGCCGTCCTCATCCTCGACGAGGCCACCAGTTCCCTCGACATCCCCGGGGAACGGGCCGTGCAGCGCGCCATGGCGACGGTCCTGCGGGGCCGTACGGCCGTGGTCATCGCCCACCGGCTGTCCACGGTGGAGATCGCCGACCGCGTCCTGGTCATGGAGCACGGCCGGATCGTCGAGGACGGCACCCCCGCGGAACTCATCGAGGGCAGGGGCCGGTTCGCGGATCTGCACCGTGCCTGGCGGGACAGCCTGGCGTAGGGCGTGTCCGCACCCGCACGAAGAACGGCAGGTCCGGGGGAACGACACGTCCGGCAGGAGAATCGGGGGCCGATGATCAACGCGTACGAGGACCCGGGCGTCCCCGACCGCCGGGGCGGGGCCCGCTACCTGTGGTGGCTGGTCAGGAAGCAGGCGGGCCGCTCCGCGCTCGGGTCGGTGATCTCCTGTGTGTGGATGGTGCTGCTCGCGGCGACGCCGTACATGCTGTCGCGGGCGATCGACGAGGGCCTTCAGCCCGGGGACCACGGCGCGCTGATCGGGTGGTCGGCGGGCCTGTTCGGGGTGGGCGCTTTCAACGCCTGGCTGAGCATCATGCGGCACCGCACCATGACCCGGGTGCGGATGGACGCCAACTTCCGCACGGTGAAGGTGGTGATGGCGCACGCGGTCCGGCTGGGCGCGGCGCTGCCGCGTCGGGTCGGCGCCGGTGAGGTCGTCACGATCGGTGTGGGCGACGTCAACACGATCTCGTCCTCGCTGACGGTCATCGGGCCGGGGGTGGGCGCGGTCGCCGCGTATCTCGTGGTCGCGGGGCTGCTGTTCTCGGTCTCCGTCCCGATCGCGGCGGTCGTGCTGCTGGGGATGCCGCTGATGGCCGTCCTGGTGGGGCCGTTGCTGCGGCGGTTGCAGGGAACGGAGGCGGAGTACCGGGAACGGCAGGGGGTGCTGACCGCACGGATCGCGGACCTCGCGAGCGGACTGCGCGTCCTCAACGGTCTCGGCGGCAAGGGCCTGGTCGCCGACGCGTTCCACCGCGACTCGCAGCGGCTGCGGGCGCAGGGCTACCGGGTCGGGTCGGTGACCAGCTGGCTCCAGGCGCTCGGGGTGGGGCTGCCGACCCTGTTCCTCGCGGTGGTGACCTGGCTGGCGGCGCGGCTGGCCGCCCAGGGGGCCATCACCGTGGGCGAACTGGTGTCGGTGTACGGATATGTGACCGTGCTGGTGCGGCCGGTGTCGTACTTCGTCGACTGGGGGTACGAGGTGAGCCGCGGGGTGGTGGCGGCGCGGCGCGTCATCCGGTTCCTGGACCTGGAGCCGCTGCCGGACCACGGCACGCGGGACGCGCCCGCGGAGCCGTCGGCACTGCACGACCCCGAGTCCGGCGTACGGGTGCTGCCGGGCCGGCTGACCGCGCTGGCCGGCGACCGGCCCGCCGATGCGGCCCTGGTGGTGGACCGGCTCGGGCGGTACGTGCCGACGGCCGCGACCTGGGGCGGGATCCCCCTCGACGAGATCCCGCTGGCGCAGGTCCGCGAGCGGATCCTGGTCGCCGACCACGAGGCGGACCTGTTCGCGGGGCGACTGCGGGAGCTGCTCGGCGGCCGTACGGAGGCGGCCGACGCCGAGATCGCGGAGGCCGTGCGCACGGCCGTCGCCGACGACATCGTGCAGGGTCTGCCGGACGGGCTCGACTCGGCGATCGACGCCCAGGGCCGCAACCTCTCCGGGGGCCAGCGGCAGCGGGTACGGCTGGCGCGGGCGCTGCTGGCCGACGCCGAGATCCTGCTCGCGGTCGAGCCGACGTCGGCGCTCGACGCGCACACGGAGGCGCGCGTCGCCCAGCGGCTGCGGGCGGCCCGCGCGGGCCGTACGACCGTGGTCACCACCACGTCCCCCCTCGTCCTGGACCACGCGGACACGGTCATCCACCTCGTCGACGGCAAGGTCGGCGCCACCGGCACCCACCGCGAACTCCTGTCGACGGAACCGGGTTACCGGGCACTGGTGGCGCGGGACACGGGGGAGGACGGGGACGAGGAAAGGGAGGCGGGGGTCGGCGCAGGCGCAAGGGCGAGGGCCGGGGCCTCAGCGGCGAAGGCGAAGCCGGAGGAGAGCGTGGTGGCGAACGCGGACACGGACGAGGTGGCCGCAGAGGAGGCCGTACGATGACGACGCGCTCACCCGAGGGGCCCACGGATCCCCCCACCAGCGCGGCTTGCGCATCGGGTTCCCCGGCGGACACCTCGCCCACGGGCGCGACCACGACCGGCCCTTCCGCGGCGGTTTCCTCCGGCGCCGCCCCCTCCGCGGCCAGCTCCTCGGGCGCCGACGACACCCCACCCACCGGCCCCGCCACGACCGGCCCCTGCGCAGCCGGCCCCTCCGGGGCCTCCCGCTCCTCGGGCTCTTCCGACGCCTCCCGCTCCTCGGGCTCTTCCGCCGACTTCACCGCCAAAGGCCCGTCCTCCCGTCTCCCGGTCGCCGGGCCCGCCGATGTGCGACGGGCCGCTGTGCTGCTGCTGCGGGGGGACGGGCGGGCGTTTCTCGCCGTGCTGGCGTTGAACGGGGTGGCGGCCGGGATGGGGCTCGCCGGGCCGTGGCTGTTGGGGCGGATCATCGACGAGGTACGCGGTGGGGGCGGGGTCGGCGCGGTGGACCGGCTGGCCCTGGCCATCCTGCTGTGCGCGGTGGCGCAGCTGCTGCTGGCCCGCTGGGCCCGGTATGTGGGGCACCGGTTCGGCGAACGCCTCCTCGCCCGGGTCCGGGAGGAGTTCGTGGACCGCGCTCTGGCCCTGCCCGCGTCGGTCGTGGAGCGGGCGGGCACCGGCGATCTGACGGCGCGCGGCACCGCCGACGTGGACACCGTCGGCAAGACCCTGCGCGACGCGGGCCCCGAGCTGCTCATCAACACCGTGCAGGCGTTGTTCCTGATCGGCGCGGTCTTCGCGCTGGACCCGCTGCTCGGGGTGTGCGGGCTGCTCGGCCTCACCGGCATCTGGTTCGTGCTGCGCTGGTATCTGCGCCGGGCGCGGTCCGGCTATCTGGCGGAGGGCGCGGCCGGCTCCGAGGTCGCGGAGATCGTCGCGGCCACGGCGTCCGGGGCCCGTACGGTGGAGGCACTGCGCCTGGAGCGACGCCGGATCGCCGCGAGCCGGGACGCGCTGGAGGTCTCCCGGCGCCGGCGGTTCCACACCCTGTTCCTGCGGACCGTGTTCTTCCCGGGCGTCGATGTCTCGTATCTCGTGCCGGTGGTGACGGTCCTGCTAATCGGCGGAGCGCTGCACGAGCGCGGCTCGATGAGCCTGGGCGCGGTGGTCGCGGCGGCACTGTATCTGCAGCAGCTGAGCGGGCCGCTCGACGAGATCCTGATGCGGATCGAGCAGTTGCAGTCCAGTGGCGCCTCGTTCGCCCGGGTCGAAGGGCTGGCCCGGGCACCGCGGACGGTCCCGGTGCGGTCACCCGAACCGGTGGACGACCGGATCGACGTGACCGGGGTGCGGTACGCCTACGACCGGGGCGGCGAGGTGCTGCGCGGTGTCGAACTGACCGTACGGCCGGGTGAGCGGCTGGCCGTGGTCGGCCCGTCCGGCGCCGGGAAGACCACCCTGAGCAGGCTGCTGGCCGGTATCGACGCGCCCACCGAGGGCACGGTGACGGTAGGCGGGGTTCCTGTCGTCGGCCTCGGCCCCGAGCGGTTGCGCCGTCAGGTCGTCCTGGTCACCCAGGAGCACCATGTGTTCCTCGGGACGGTCCGCGACAACCTCCTCATCGCCGAGCCCTCCGCCACGGACCCCGAGTTGTGGGCCGCCTTGACGGCCGTGGGCGCCGACGCCTGGGTCCGCGACCTCCCCGACGGGCTCGGCACCCGCCTCGGCGAGGGCGGTCACCGTACGCACGGGTCCCAGGCCCAGCAGCTAGCCCTGGCCCGGGTGGTCCTCGCCGACCCCCACACGCTGATCCTCGACGAGGCGACCGCCCTGCTGGACCCCACCACCGCGCGCCACACCGAACGGGCCCTCGCCGCCGTCCTCCAGGGCCGCACGGTCATCGCCATCGCCCACCGCCTCCACACCGCACACGACGCCGACCGGGTCGCCGTCATGGAGGACGGCCGCCTCACCGAACTGGGCACCCACGACGAGCTGGTGACGGCGGGCGGACCGTACGCGGCGCTGTGGGAGAGGTGGCACGGCGAGCAGCCCGCCTGACGGAGCCCCCGGCCGGCCCCTCTGGCCGACGGCTCAGCCAACAGCCCGTATATCGAACATGACCATCCGGTCAACGAACGATTTCCGGCCAACTTCTTGACGCGCCCCTGACAGATGGCGCGATCTCCTGCCACGCTGCCCACAACCGCGGCACAGCAACCTCACAAGCTCCCCCGCAGTGCCGCGAAGCACCTTCCACGCATGTGGTGTTCGCGTTCCACCCCTGTTCTGCCCGGGCGGTCACCAACCGTCCGGTCTCCCCTGGCCGCGCGAACCGCGGCCATGCAGAAGGAGTCAGTGTTGAGACGCCAGTCCCACAGACGCACCTCCCACACCGGTGACATCCGTTCCCGTTCCATCCAGCGACGCGCCGCCACCGGCGCGCTCGTCGCCGTCAGCGCCCTGCTGGCCGCGGCCGTCCAGTCGGGCACCGCCACCGCCGCCCCGGAGAAGGCACCGTCGGCAGCGGGCAAGGCCAACGCCGGGGCGGTCTCCGTCAAGCTCACCCCCTCCCAGCGGGCCGAGCTGATACGCGAGGCCAACGCCGGCAAGGCGGAGACGGCGAGGGAACTGCACCTCGGCGCCAAGGAGAAGCTCGTCGTCCGTGACGTGGTCAAGGACCGCGACGGCACCGTGCACACCCGGTACGAGCGGACCTACGACGGTCTCCCGGTCCTCGGCGGCGACCTGGTCGTCAAGACCTCGAAGGCCGGTGAGACCAAGGGCGTCATCAAGGCCACCAAGGCCACGATCAAGGTCACCTCGCTGAAGCCGACCCTAGCCGCCGCGAAGGCCGAGAAGCAGGCGCTCGGCGCGGCGAAGGCCGAGCACGCCAAGAGCCCCGAGATCAACCGCGCACCGCGCAGGGTGATCTGGGCCGCGAGCGGCAAGCCCGCCCTCGCCTACGAGACGGTCGTCGGCGGCTTCCAGCACGACGGCACCCCGCAGGAGCTCCACGTCGTCACGGACGCCAGGACCGGCGAGAAGCTGTTCGAGTGGGAGGCGGTCGAGACCGGCACCGGCAACACGGTGTACTCCGGCACGGTCGACCTCACCTCCACGCAGTCGGGGTCGACGTACAACCTCACCGACGGTGCGCGCGGCAACCACAAGACGTACAACCTGAACCGCGGCACCTCCGGCACCGGCACCCTGTTCTCCGGCCCGGACGACGTGTGGGGCAACGGCAGCCCGTCGAACCTGGAGTCGGCCGCCGCCGACGCCCACTACGGCGCGGCGCTGACCTGGGACTACTACAAGAACGTGCACGGCCGCAGCGGCATCCGCGGTGACGGCGTCGGCGCCTACTCCCGCGTGCACTACGGCAACAACTACGTCAACGCGTTCTGGCAGGACGGCTGCTTCTGCATGACGTACGGCGACGGCTCGGGCAACGCCAACCCGCTGACGTCGATCGACGTGGCGGCGCACGAGATGTCCCACGGCCTCACGTCGAACACGGCCGGCCTCGTCTACTCGGGCGAGTCCGGCGGTCTGAACGAGGCCACCTCGGACATCTTCGGCTCGACGGTCGAGTTCTACGCGAACAACAGCTCCGACGTCGGTGACTACCTCATCGGCGAGGAGATCAACATCAACGGCGACGGCACACCGCTGCGTTACATGGACAAGCCGAGCAAGGACGGCTCGTCCAAGGACGCGTGGTACTCGGGCATCGGCTCGATCGACGTGCACTACTCGTCGGGTCCGGCGAACCACTTCTTCTACCTCCTGTCGGAGGGCAGCGGCGCCAAGACCATCAACGGCGTCAGCTACAACTCGCCCACCTCGGACAACCTGCCGGTCACCGGCATCGGCCGGGACAAGGCGGAGAAGATCTGGTTCCGCGCGCTGACCACCAAGTTCACCTCCACCACCAACTACGCGTCGGCCCGCACCTACACCCTCGCGGCGACCGCTGACCTGTACGGCACCACGTCCGCCGAGTACACGGCGGTACAGAACGCGTGGGCGGCCATCAACGTGGGTTCGCGGCCCGGTGGCGGCGGGGGCGGCGGTACGTCGTTCGAGAACACGGCCGACGTAGCGATTCCGGACAACGGCGCGGCGGTCACCTCTCCGATCACCGTCTCCGGCCGGACGGGCAACGCGTCGTCGAACCTCGCGGTGGCGGTCGACATCGTCCACACCTACATCGGTGACCTCCAGGTGCAGTTGGTCGCCCCGGACGGTACGGCGTACACACTGAAGGCGTACGGCACCGGCGGGAGCACGGACAACATCAACACCACGTACACCGTGAACGCGTCGTCCGAAGTCGCCAACGGTGTCTGGCAGTTGAGGGTCCAGGACAACGCGGCCCGGGACACCGGCTACATCAACAGCTGGAAGCTGACGTTCCCGTAGGGGGCACGGCGGCCCTTCGTATACGAGGCCTGAGATGACAGGGCGCCGTCCCGGTGGATCCAACTCCCCGGGGCGGCGCCCGTTTTGCCGTTCACCCAAGCCCGCTTGGCCCGCCCTTTGCCATGTTCGAAGCGGATTTACCTGTCGGAAACACTTCCAGACAGTTGACTTTCGGCCAACATCACTTGAACCTCCTGACATGTACGCGTCCTAGGTGTCACGCTTCACCCAACCGCCGCACTCGTAACTTCAGTTCACCGGACGGCGACCCCACGCCACCCGGTCTCCCCCACAAGGAGCATGAGTGACTCCGTTCTACGCGCGTCATAAGCGGACCACGCTGGCCATCGCGACCGCTGTCGCCGCCGGTGCGCTGCTGACCACCGGTCTGACCACCGGCGCCACCGCCCAGCCCGCGCCGGTCGCCGACAAGGCCACGTCCGCCGGTGCCCCGGTCCTGCTGACGCCGGCCGCGCGCACGGCCCTCATCAAGAAGGCGGACGCGGCAACCGCCGAGACCGCCGACGAGATAGGCCTCGGCGCCAAGGAGGAACTGGTCGTCCGCGACGTCCTCAAGGACGCGGACGGCACGGTCCACACCCGCTACGAGCGCACCTACGGCGGCCTCCCGGTCCTCGGCGGCGACCTCGTCGTCCACGAGTCCAAGTCGGGTGCCGTCAAGAGCGTCACCAGAGCCACGAAGGCCACCGTGAAGGTCGCCGACCTCACCGCGGACGTGACGAAGGCCGCCGCCGAGAAGCAGGCGCTGAAGGCCGCCAAGGCCGAGGGCTCCAGCAAGACCGCGGCCGACAAGGCCCCGCGCAAGGTCGTCTGGGCCGCGAGCGGCAAGCCCGCCCTCGCCTACGAGACCGTCGTCGGCGGCTTCCAGCACGACGGCACCCCGCAGGAGCTCCACGTCATCACCGACGCGGAGACCGGCAAGAAGCTCTACGAGTGGGAGGCCGTCCAGACCGGCACCGGCAACAGCCAGTACAACGGCCAGGTCACCCTCGGCACCACCAAGTCGGGTTCGACGTACAACCTGACCGACGCCGGGCGGGGCAACCACAAGACGTACAACAAGGCCCGCGCCACGTCGTCCTCGGCCGGCACGCTGTTCACCGACGCGGACGACATCTGGGGCACCGGCAGCGTCTCCAGCTCCTCCACCGACCAGAACGCCGCGGTGGACGCCCACTACGGCGCGCAGGTCACCTGGGACTTCTACAAGAACGTCCTCGGCCGCAACGGCATCAAGAACAACGGTGTCGCCGCGTACTCCCGCGTCCACTACGGCAACGCGTACGTCAACGCCTTCTGGTCCGACAGCTGCTTCTGCATGACCTACGGCGACGGCGACGGCAACGTCAAGCCGCTGACCTCCCTGGACGTCGCGGGCCACGAGATGTCCCACGGTCTGACCTCCAACACCGCGGGCCTGAACTACTCCGGCGAGTCGGGCGGTCTGAACGAGGCCACCTCCGACATCTTCGGCACGGCGGTCGAGTTCTACGCGGCCAACGCGAAGGACCCGGGCGACTACCTCATCGGCGAGAAGGTCGACATCCGCGGCAACGGCACCCCGCTGCGGTACATGGACCAGCCCAGCAAGGACGGCTCGTCGGCCAACTACTGGTCGTCGTCCCTGGGCAGCCTCGACGTGCACTACTCGTCGGGCCCGGCGAACCACTTCTTCTTCCTCCTGTCGGAGGGCAGCGGCGCCAAGACCATCAACGGCGTCTCGTACAACTCCCCCACCTCCAACGGCGTCACGATCACCGGAATCGGCCGCGCCAAGGCCGTCCAGATCTGGTACAAGGCTCTGACCACGTACATGACCTCGACGACCAACTACAAGGGCGCGCGCACGGCGACCCTGAACGCGGCCCGTGACCTTTACGGCTCCGGCAGCGCGGAGTACAACGCGGTGAACGCCACGTGGGCGGCGGTCAACGTGACCGCGTAGCACACGCGGTATGTCTGTGGGCGGTACCCGGAGAGAAGGCGACTCCGGGTACCGCCCTAGGCTTTGGCCCCATGTCCCACACCGACGCCTCACACCCTCTCCCGGACGGCTTCACCTACGAGGCCGTCGGCGCGACCCGCGAGGGCCGCTGCCCGCCCGGCTTCACCGAGATGCAGGTCCGCACCCGCCTCGGCGAGGGCACGGCCCTCTTCGAACGGGCGGCGGGCGCGGTCCGCACCTGGGAGATGCACCGCGCGCTGGGCGTGGGCCTCCACACGGACGCGCCCGAGGCAGCGCCGGGCGTCGACGTCACGGTCACCCTGGGCGGCGTCATCAAGGCTCCCTGCCGCGTCGTCTGGACGGTGGACGAGCCCCGCCGCAAGGGCTGGGCCTACGGCACGCTCCCCGGCCATCCCGAATCCGGCGAGGAGTCCTTCGTGGTCGCCCGCACGGGCGACGGCACGGTCTGGCTGACGGTGACGGCGTTCAGCCGCCCGGCGAAGTGGTACGCGAGGGCGGGCGGCGCGGCAACGAGGGGGCTGCAGCACGCGTACGCACGGCGGTGCGGGGTGGTGCTGCGGAGGTTGGCGGGGGATCCGAAGGCGTGACCGCACAGGCGCCCCACCCCTCGGCGCACGCCACCCGCACGAACCGGCTCTTCCGCATCTTCGAGCGCCAAGGCATCCCCATCCAGATCGACCCCGCCTACCAAGGGCGGCCCCTGGCTGACCACTGCTCGTAAGCCATCGCACCCGACAGGGCTCACACCGTGGCAAACCACAGATCGTTTGCCGAGAAGGTCTCCATTTCCAACTCGTGAAACTTCTCCTCCCCGCCAAACACTCGCCCGAGAACGGTAAAGTCACAGCGCATGACTGGAGCATCGAATGAAGAAACAAAAATCACTGTTTTGCCCTGGGTAAAGACATGCAAGTCATCTGAAGTGCGTTCCTCTGCGACAATCAGTCGTAGCGTTGCAGACACCATCGCCACGCGAGCATCCCGGACCAGGACACTCAGCCATTCCTCGTCTGCTTCTTTATCCCAGTCGACAATCCCTCCCACTGATCGAGCCAGATAGTCTGCGATCTCGACTGCAACGTCTTCGCCCCATTTCGCCGGCGGATCACCCAAGCGCGCCAGCGCATCCGAGATATCGATCACGGCGCACCTCCGGGGCTACCATGAATAGCACCCCGAGCATTCCGGTAGACATTTATGTAGTGAGTCAACTCCCCAGTCCTTCCGATAACCCCGACAGGCCCATTCTCGACGTACACCTTTGCTTTGTTCCCGGTCCAGAGTCCATGGGCGTCAGCATAGGCGGCAGCATCCAGAGTAGCCTTCTCTGCATCCACGCCCTTGAGGAAAACACTCTTTGTCGGACCTGACGAACCTGGGAGATGCTTCAGCATTGCCGGGTAGCTAACGGTGTATGTACCGTTCGTCAGCTCCCCATGACGGTTCAGGTAGCTACCAGGTGCCTCAAAACAATTTGCATTGTGAACGAGCACCGGTGTCTCGCCCGCCAGCACATAGTACGTGTGCAAGTCAGCGACAGTCAGGTTGTACGTAGTGGCATGCTGCTGGTAGGCCCTGTTTCCGGTGACTATCACCGTGTCGCCGTCATCGGTAAGCAGGGTCATGCCCGGCTTGAGCTTGCCTGCTCCGATCCAGTCGCGTTCGGACGGGGACCAGAACGGGTGCTCGTGCGTCGCAGTGAGCTTCTCGACGCCGTCCAATGTGGCAACCGAGAGCTCGTTGAAGAATTTGTCGTCCTCGGTTCTGATGAGCCGCGTGACCTCTCGAGGCCCGGTTTCTCCAGTTTCCGGGTCGGTGGCCAGCACCTTGTCACCAAGTTCGACGTCTTCGATGTTCTTGGTCGTTCTGTCTGCCATGAGGACATCAGTGCCGACGAGGAAGCACTTGCATCCGAGAGCACGGAGAGTGCTACTGACCGACCCGCCTCCCACGGTTCTCCCAGCAGCAGCTGCTTCCACTGCGGCTGAGCGCGCGGCCAGCCGGCTGAGGCCCAGGCCCACGAGGTAGAGGATGTCTGTGACCACAGCTTCGACGCAGTCACCCTTGCCTGTGGCGCAATTGATGTTGGCCTGTACTCCGAAGGGATCGTTCCCCAGAGGCTCCAGCAGGCCGGCCTTATGGACTGTCGAGCAAAAGCCTTGGTAGCCGTCACTACTGTGGGTGTTCTGGCAGATGCCCACCATCCACTCGTGGAGCGCGACGTCGTACGTCTTGCCGAAGATCATCGCTCCACGTGCGGTGAGTTCTTCCTCGGTCGGTATGGGGACATTCTCGACGACAGGCCTTCCTGTGTTCCCCCCACTGTTGGTGCTTGCGGTTCCGCCTGTCCCACCTCTTCCGCCACCACGGGAGAGACCGCAGTTCGCGTTCTTGCTGCCGTAGCAGTTGGATGCCGGATCCTTGGCCGGCTTGTACGTGTCGTACGTCCCGTTGCTGCCAGAGCAGTAATGCTCGCCGCAGCTCTCCAAACCGGTGGGGTCGCTGGCCGTGATAGGAGTGTTGTTGGCGTAGCTGTAGCCGTTGAGGGACTGGTGCTGGTCAAGGCTGAGCAGCGGGTCGACGCTGATGAACCGGCCGAGCGCCGGGTCGTACTCGCGCGCCCCGATGTGGGTCAGCCCCGTGCCCGCGTCCGCCGGCTTGCCGAGGAACGCCTTGTCGTCCGGCCAGGTGACGCCCGGCTTCAGGTCGCGTGACGCGCCGAACGGGGCCATGTACCGCTTCGTGACCGCGTACGTCGTCGCATCCATGGCGAGGCTGGACGTGCCATGGTGGTCGGAGGCCAAGAAGCTCAGCTTCGTACCCGACGTACCCGAGGCGGCCGTGCGGACCGCGATCGTCTGGCCGTTGGCCGTGTAGTAGCGGGTGCCGGAGAGGGTCTTGGTGGTGCCCTTCACCGTCAGGCGGATCTCCATGCCGCCGAGGTAGAGGATCGTGTCGCCGTCGCCCTTCGCCCGGCGGATCAGCAGCTCTCCGTCGGCGTCATAGAGGTAGCTCGTCTGCGCCGAGCCCTCGGTCGTCCTGGCCAGCCTGCCCTCGCCGTTCCAGAGCAGGCTCTGCTGAGCGGCAGGTCCCGGGCGGGACGTTGTGTTGCCGTGTACGTCGTAGTCGTACGTCGCAGCCCCGGCGCCCGTCGTGTTGTCCAGGGTGTGGGGCTTCTTGTCACCGGCCTCGGTGGTGTCGTCGTACGTGTACGTCGTGGTGCTGTCACCGGTGCCGGAGTGCTTGGTCTCCGTCTTGCGCTGACCGGCGTCCGTATACGTGTACGACGTCCAGTAGGGGGCTGCGCCGTCGAGGTTCGACACCGTACGGCCCGAGGCAGCGCAGTCGGTGGTCTTGGGGGTCCAGGACTCGGTCAGGCGGCGATGGCCGTCATAGGTGAAGCACTGGTAGTCGGGCTTGGTCGTGCCGCCCTGGGTCGTCGCGTCGAAGATCGAGGTGACGTTGCCGGCGTCGTCCTGGGCGAACTTCAGTTCCTGCGGCATGTAGCCGTGGACGTCGTCGGTGACGTAGGCGCGGGTCAGACGGCGCGTGCCCGGCTCGAAGTCCCAGTTCAGGAACATCTTCTTCGCCGTGTCCGCCCCGCTCTTGCCCAGGACGAGTTGCCTGAGGTCGCCCTGCGGCGAGAACGTCGCCCCCTGCAGGTAGCCACTCGTGCCCCTCGACGTGAGCTGATTGCCGGTCGCGTCGTAGGTGTACTCGACGGCCTCCGAGGGGAGGCCGCCCGCCGCCGGCTGGGACGTCATGCTGATCGTGCCGTCCGGGCGGTACCCCGTGGCGAAGGCAAGGGTTTCCGGCACGCCCGCCGCGACCAGTTCGTCCGTTTTGGGCAGGAGAAGCTGGCTCTCCATGACCTGGTACAACGGGTCGTACTTCGTGATCTTCTTCGTGTATGCCTGGCCCGTGAGGCCACCGTCGTAGCGGACCGCGGTGTCCAGCTGCCCCTTGGCCAGGGAGTCGAACGTCCAGGCCGCGAGCTGGTTCGCGTCCTTCTTCTCGCCCTGCCACAGGCCGGTCTTGCGGTTCAGCTCGTCGTATCCGTAGAGGAGCTTCTTGCCCGCGTCCTCGGTGTTGAAGGTGCTGTCGACGCGGTCGAGGGCGTCGTAGGTCGTCCTGCTCGTGCCCTTGTCGGGGTCTGTAGCGGTGACCTGGCGGCCGAACAGGTCATAGGTGTACAACCACTTGGCCTTGTCGGGGCCGGTGATTGTCTTCTGCTGTCCGGCATCCGTGTACGTGTACCTGGTCGTGGTGTAGTCCGTGCCGGTCGGCTTGGGACCGGCGTATTCACGGCGTTCGGTTGTCTGGCCGAGCGCGTTGGTGACCACAGCGATGGCCTGACCGCCGGACGGGGCAGTCGCCATGACCGTGTCACCGGTGTACGTCGTGTCGACGCTCCAGCGGGTCACGCCATGGTTCTTCGTGACCGTCTTGGTGACGCGGCCGGCACCGTCGTACGTCGTGTCGGTCTGGATCGGAGCCTGGCTGCCCTCGGTCTGGGCCGCGGAGCCGGAGGGGGCGGACTTGTCGTCCCAGATGTCTCCCTGCGCGCTGGTTGCGAGACCCCGGCTGTCGTACCGGGTCAGTGAGATGAGGCGTCCACCGACAGGGGTGGGAGTCTGGACCTGGCGCAGGCGCAGCAGGTTGTCGTACAACTCATAGGTGGTGTTGTAGCCGGTTCCGTCGCCCTTCAGGGCGCTGGTCGACACCCACGACAGGTCCGAGTTGGTGATGTTGTAGGCATAGACGAAGTTCGCAGTCTGCTTACGGGCCTTCGAGCGGTTGGGGAGCCAGACCCTCGTGACACGGCCGAGGCTGTCGTACTCCGTCTCGGTGATCTTGTCGTTGGGGTCACTGACCTTGACTGGGGCGCCGGTCGCGAACGACACGTTGGTGGTGGTCTTGTGGCCCTTGACGTTGGTGGCGCTGCTGGACGTCATCGGGCCGGTCCCGGCCGGGACGTAGGTCGTGTCCGAGACCGTCTTGTCGTTGGTGTCCTTGACGATACGTGGGCGGCCGAGGGCGTCGTAGGTGGTGGTGGCCATCTTCTGCCAGGCCGGGGCGCCGTCGCTGCCGTAGGACTTGGCACGTCCCGTCCAGACGGCCTCGCCCTTCGTCGGCTTCTGGGACGCCGTCCATGCCGTGGCCGTCGCGTCGTCGTAGATCGTCGCTGCGTCCGAGATGACGTCACCGGGCCGGCTGCTGTCCGCCGGCAGATCGAGGGCCGAGTCCGTGGTGGCACAGGTCCTGGCGACCGTGCGGGTGCGTGACACCAAGGAGTTGATGCCGTTGTCGGCGTTGCGGGCGTACCAGGTGCGGGTGCATTTCTCGTCGCCGTTGACGGCCCCGTCGCCCTGGTCCTCCGTGGTGCTGACCATGCCGTGGTCGTCGTACGTGTAGGCCGTCGTACGAGAACGGTCGACGGCCGTGCCGGTGGTCGTCACGCGGGTGCGGTCGGTGGAGTCGGCGACCCTGACCATGTAGGCCTCGGTGTCGGCGTACGACTTGTGCTGGGCTGCGGTCTTCCTGGACCACATGGTGTTGACGGTCCCGGAAACCTCTTCGGAGCCGTTGTAGGTGACCGTCTCGCGGACGGAACCGGCGTACTGGTCGCGGTCCGTGACGGCTCCAGCCGAGATGCCCTTCACGGACGCCGACTTGCGGTTGTCCGGGTGCGGCGTCTTGTTGTCGGAGCCGAGGACCCTGTCACCGTTCATGCCCTGCATGTACACCGTGGTCGTCTTCAGCTGGTCGGTGCCGCTGGTGCCCGTCAGGTGCGTGACGCGTTGGAAGCCGCGCCAGAGCGACCACGTCCGCTCCTTTTCCGGCAGGAACGGGTTCTCGTCGTAGTGCCAGGCGGGCGTGGAGTAGCGGTAGGTGTGCTGGACGGCTTCCGCGCCACCGTGCGGGGCCGAGGTGGTGACGGAGGTGACCGGGTACTTCTGGAACCAGTCGAGGATCGGGGTCTTCTCGCCGTTGGGTGCCCAGTACACCGGGTAGCACCGCTTGTCGTTCTCGTCGACCTTCGGCATGGCCTGCCCGTGGACGCAGTCGGCCTCCATGTACGACACGACTGTCTCGGCGCCGGCCTCGGACGTGATCTTCCTCAGGCGCGGCTTGTCGAAGGAGAGGATGTTGTCGTGCTGGCCGTCGACACGGTTGGGGAGGAGTGTGTGCTCGAACTTGACCGGCGGCAGGGCCAGATCGGTGCCCCGCTTACCGGTGTGCTGAATCTCCTTCAACCACAGGGACTGGTCGGCGGAATCACCCGTGTCGCCCGGGTCGGGGTAGCCGTGTTTGAGGGACCATGCGTCGACGGACGCGTAGGCGGGAGTGGTGGCAGCCGCGTCCCAGGCGTACGTGGTGACGTCGGTCAGCCGCTTGCGTGTGAAGAACGAGGGACCGGTGTTGCCGGTGCATTTGTCACCGCTCTTGCAGACCGCGTCGAACGGTACGTCGGGCCAGTTGTCCCGGGTGTCCTCGGTGAGGGAGTCGCAACCCTTGCCGGACGCGACGCACCGCTCGCTGTAGCCGAGGACGACCTTGTTGGAGGCGGCGGGCGTGGCGGAGAACAGGGCCCCCTTCCGCTGGCCGTAACGGATCTCCTTGAGGTAGCCGCCGCGCACGTACTCGGTGCCGGTGGTGTCGTCGCCGAGCATGTCGTAGTGGTTGCGCTCGGCCTCGTACCAGTAGCTCATGGCGTTGCCGTGGGTGTCCTCGACATAGTCGAGGTTCCATCGCCATGCCTGCTTCTTGTCCCGGCCGGAGAAGCCACTGCCGCTGCTGTGGCCCGGTTCACCCGCGTCGTCACCGAAGACCGGGACGGTCCAGACGGACTCCGTGCGGTTGTCCTTGCCCGCGCCGTCGAGCTTGTTCAGGCCGAAGACGTACCTGGTCCCGTCGCCGGTGATGACCGTCCAGTATTCGCCCTTGCCGTCACCCTTGCCGTCGTCCGTCGCCGGGTCGCCGTCGGGGTCGGTGTTCGCGTCGCCGTCGTCACCGTTGTCGGCGCCCCAGGAGTGGATGACCCTGGAGGCGTCGTCGTTCTTGAGGCGCCATCTCTTGGTGGTGTCGTCCTTGACCAGCTCGCTGGCCTTGCCGTTCAGAACCAGGGACGCGTTCTCGTACTTCCAGCACAGGTCGAACTTGTTCTTCTGGTCGTCGTCATCGCAGGAGCCGTACTTGCGCTCGATGTAGGAAGAGGTGAGGTCGAAACCTTCCCCGACCTGGCTGCTCTGGTTGTTCGAGTTGGCGGTACGACCGTCCACGGCTCCGGAGTCGTACGAGATCGACAGGTCGGGTGCCGGGCCGGCCGCGACGGGCGGGGTCCGCAGCGGGTAGGACCAGGTGAAGGTGCCGGACGAGCCGCCCGCCTCCCAGGACGAAGAGGACGACAGGGGAGTCGCCTTGTAGTCGCCGGCCCCGGACTGGGTGCCGGCTGCCAGCGCCAGGACCATCGTTGGGGCCTTGCGGGCACTGCGCTTGAAGGTCAGGGTCGAGGAGAGGTTGTGCCCGGCACGGTCGTTCACCGAGACCAGGGGCTGGGGAGCACGGCACGTGTCCTTGGTGCTGTCACCGAGGAGGCACTGGGGGAACTTCAGCAGATTCAGGCGGCCCGCCCAGTCACCGCCATAGGCCGAGGAGAAGGCAGAGTAGTCGAGGCCGAGTCGGGCCCGGCCGCCGGTCTGCGGGCCGGTGACCTGGAGAACCACGCCCTTGACGCCGAGTTTCCTCGACGTCTTCTGGTCCAGGACCTCGACCTTGACCGAGTCGGCGGTACGTGGCTGCTTCCCGCCCTTGGCGGCCTTCGGCTCGGCCAGGGTCACGGGTAGCGATCCGGGGGTGCCCTTGGCCTTGCCCCGGTCGGACAGGGAGAGAGTCGCCGAGCCTCTGTCGGGCCAGTCCACCGTCCGAGCGCGGTCTTTGCCCGCTCGCTGCGCGGCGGCCCGGTTGGCGGATTCGATTTCCCTTCCGAGCGCCGCGAGCTTCTTGTTCGTCTTCACCGTCCACGGGGAGACCTTGGCCTCCCTAGGAACCCCCAGGTCCGGCCTGCCCAGCGGTTCGACGTCCGCAGCAAAGGCGACCGGAGTCGTCAGGCTCGACAGCATGGCGAAGCCGAGCAGCGCGGCGACACGCCGCGTCCAGATACGCCCGGCAGGTGTAGCGACCCCGCTTCTTGGCGAGCCCGCGATGAACTGGTTCATGACAAGTCTCCTGGCGGCGGTCGCTCCACGGGGGAGCGGCTGCGCGCTGTCGTGAATCGGAGGCCGAAGAGGCCGAAAAAGGCGGGGAGGGCGCGGAGCGGCGGAGTGGTCAGGTGGACGGATCAGCGATCTGGCTCTTCACCTGGTCGTTGGTCATCGCGCCGACCCACACGCGTACCTTCGCCAGATCACCCGGCAGGTGATGTCCCGTGGTCCCGTTCGCCGAGCCCCGCCCGACCGACAGAGCGCCCGAGCCCTGCTGGTCGACCTCAAGGCCGCCGTCTTCCGCGTTCTGAGGGAATTGACCGACGAACAACTGGGTCACCCCGAAACGCTGTGCGCCATCGGCCGCGCTGAACGGCTGGGTCGCGTCGAACACACCGGTCAGATCGACCCACGTGTTGAACTCGCGGTCGCCGACGGTTTCGTGAGCGACGGCGAACGCGGTGCCCACCACCTTGCCCGTGGAGTCGACAGCCGTCCGGCCGAACCTCCACTCATAGGCGCCGCCCTCGATCTTCTCCACCCACAGAGCCCAGGAGGATTCCTTGCCCGCCCCGGTCGCCTGTGCCGCGACCAGTCCGCGATAGCCGTCCGGTTTGGCGTCCAGCAGCGCCTTGTCGAGACGTACGCGGGCGGACACGGTGAAGGACCCGGTCTCGTCGATCACCGGTCCCGTCGTCGATGCGTAACCGGTGCTGCCGTCGAGCACGAGGGCCGTGGCGTCCTTGCCCGTCAGCCGGGCAGCGCCGGACAGTTTCAGACTGCCACGGCGATACGGGAACGATGTGCTGGCCGGGTCGTCGGGATCCTCGGGGCTCTCGGTGACCTGTGTGCCTGACGAGATCGTGGCGTCCCAGTGGGCGACCAGTTCATTGGTCGGCACCTCGTCCGTCTTGAGTCGGTGTTCCTCGCGGACTTGCTCGGGTTGATGCGCCTCCTGCCACACCGCGACCTCGTCGAGACGCCCCCGGAAGTGCTCGCCGAACACACCGTCGACCTTGGAGACACCCAGCATCAGATTCCGGTTGGCGGCCCAGGGCGTGTACGTGGCGGTCGCCTTGGACAGGACGACGGGATCGCCCTGAGGCTTGCCGTTGACGTAGAGCTGGATGGTGTCGTTGCTCTTGTCCACGTCCTGCTTGGTGTCGAAGACAGCGGCCAGATGAGTCCAGACCCGCAGCGGGGGGTTCGTCTCATCCGCCACCGAGCGAATGTACACAGGGTCTTTCTTGTCCTGGTCGGTCCGGTTGAAGACCCACTTCTTGTACGTGGACGAGTAGTAGAGCGTGAACGCGGAGCCCTGGTCGCCAGGTGCGGACAATACCGTCCTGTTTTCGGATGCGTCCGTGAGATAGACCCACGCCGACAGGGTGAACGAGTCCTGGGTGTTGACAGCGGCTCCCTCGGTGGACGCGTAGCCCGTCTGCTTGGCGGGGTCGGTACTGTCGTTGAGCCACAGCGAGTAGTCGCCCGCGCCCCGGCGGCCCATCGTCGACCATCCGGTGCCCGCGGCGTCACGCAGGACGACGTCATGGCGTGGGCCGGCTTCGCCGGTGTCTTTGGCCTCCGTCACGCCGGACCCCGGCTTGCCGTCGTCGAAATGCCAGCGGCCGATCGGGCCCTCGGGCAGACCCACTTTGAGGACGAATTCAGCCGGTGGGCCCCAACGCACGCGGCCGTCCTTGTCCCGCTTCAGATCGCTGGCCTCGACCGCCAATGTCTGTGTCCCGGACAGTCCGGGAACGATGTCCTTACGCCTCACCGGCGCATTGGTCGTGGCCGCGTTGACCTGCTTGACCGCACTCGCGCCCGTGGACAGGAAGCGCCAGCGGTAGGCCTTCACGTCCTTGTCAGCCGTGTTCGGTCGGAAGGTGAAGGTGCCGGGAGTGCCGGGAGCGCCGTTCGGGGCACAGTTATTGGCCGTGCATTCGCTGTAGGGCCCGCCGGTAGCGATCGTCGGCACCTTGGGAGCTGTCGAATCGATCCTCAAGTAGCACCACGACGAGTACGGTGAGAACAGATCACCAGATCTGCCGTCATAGCTCCAGTGGGACTGGGTGCGGGCTCGGAACCGGTAGAGTCCCCCGTCTTCCCTCTTGCTCGTCGTGATTGATTCAAGATCTCCGTCAGTGGCCCAACCGTTGTGCGGCCGGTGTCCACTCCACACCTGTGGCCAAGTCCCCTTGACCGTGTCGTCGCTGGAACGCTGCATCACGAATTCGGCCTGCAGGGCCGGCGTGGTCTCGTCCGCGCTCGGCTGGACCAGTGTCTGCACCCTCGCGTGGACAGTTGGCGTGTCCACTGTCACGGTCAAGGGGTCCGACGATGGACGGCACGGCCCTGTCTTGTTACCGCTGCCCGGAATCGCACCGACTGTGGTCGGCACCCCCGGCTTGTGCACATACCAGACCTTGAGCTCGGCGTTGTTGTCGAACCTCTTCCACGCGCGCGGCTCAGTCTCGTCCTTGGCCCGCAGCATCACCGTCAGCCGGGGGAATTTGCCGGCCGCGAAAGCCCGCACCGTGGAAGTGAGATTCTCGTCTGCCTCTCCCGGGTTGTCGTTGAACTCGATCCACTTGTTCGGCTGCTCGGGGTCGCACAGATCCCCGCGTCCCGCGGAGACGTACTTGTCGCCCAGCTGGTCCAGTTGCCTGGGGCCGGGCCAGCGGGTGCCCTCCGAGATGTTGTCCGTGCGTTCCAGGTCCACCCAGTACGGGGTGCAGTTAAACGACCAGGTCTCCAACGCGCGGAACGTCGCGTCCAGCACGTGCTTGCCGGCCAGTTTGCCGGCGCCGAACTCGAAGTACATGCGGTCCGTGTAGCCGGGGCCGCATGCATAGCCGTCCGCGACACCGCAGCGACCGACGCCCTTGGGCTCGGTGAACTTCCAGAACCGGTCACCGTCCGAGGACAGTTTCGTCCACTCGGACACGCCCAGCCCCACTGGGGGATCGATGAACACCGGGTAGACGGTCTCCGGGCCGCGAAGCAGTTCAAGGTCCGGCTTCACCGACACGGTGCCCTCGCCCACGGCCACCGGCAACTCCGCCGTGACGTCCCCCTGACCGGGATGCGAGGATTCGTCGGCGGTGATCCGAGCGGTCCCCTCCTCAGTGGCCGTCGACATCAACTGCGTTCGTGGTCCGGCTACCGCGTTGTCGCCCGCCGAGTCCCACATCTGCCCGGCGGGGCCCCGGAACACCGCGTTGCCGTCGGCGTCGACGGCACGTATACCCCCGCCTTCGCCGGATACGACGCTGAGACCGTCGCCCGTGGCGGTGAGGCTGATCCGCTCCAGCTCCGAGCTGGCGGCGGCTTCGGCGGACCTGACCACCAGCACCTCACGGTAGCCCTCGGCCGTCGCCGTCATCTGTAGGTCCACGCCATTGACCGGCACGTTCGCGTACGTCGCGGTGGCGCCATCCAGAGTGGGAGTCGGCAGTGAGGTGGGCCACCCCATCCTCAGCTCCTGGTCCTCGTGGCCGAGACGCAGCAGCCCGGAGCCGCTGCCTCCGCCCGAGAAGGCCATGTCCACCACAGCGGCCTTCGGCCCGACCGTTCCGTCCGGCCGTTTCTCCAGCGTGACGTCGATGTCCTGCCAGGTGCCGTCCTCGGAGCGCGCACGCTGGGGTTGCGTCGACTGCGTGAGGGTGAAAGTACCGTCGGGGTTCGCGACGGTCGTCGTGTATTCGGTCCGCTCGGACCGGACTTCGACGGGCTCACCGGTCGCGGCGGCCCGCTCCGAGGCCGACTGCTCGGTCAGAGGCGCTGCCGGTGCGTCGGCCGCTGCCTCCCCGGACATCGCGAACGACACGACAGGCATGAGCGACAGCAACATCGCCGTCGCCGAAATGCTACCGACAAATCGCCGCGATCGGATTATTCGCATCCGAACATGGCGGCACCCCCGCCCCAACCCCACGACCGCACCCCGTAGTCACAGAACCTTCATAAGTCCCGGCGAGTTAACGCTGCATCAGCTCTTCGGGTCAATGTGAACTGCACCACAAAAGCAGGCGACGAGCGGACCCTCACCTGCGGAACCGACGACTGCTACCGGCCAGGAGAGTTCGACACCCGACCACCGAAAGCCTTCACACTCTGCACACGATGAGTTCGACGAGCCGATCGCATCACGCCATATCTCGAGGCACATTCAAGCAAAGGGCGCATTGCCGGAGTCAGCCCGGATCTCGCCGATCACCTAGCGCATTGAGGTTCCATCGCGCCCCTCGACAGACAGTGACTGTGCCTGAAGCACGCCAACATCCGATTTTCTGGCCACTGCTTGTCATTACCTGGAGTAATGAACCTGCGAGGTCCAAGACGCATTTTTCCGCCACGTACACACTCGGTGCAGGCCCGGGCGTTCACGGATTCCGAGCTCGGCACTGCGTCGGATGAAGGTTGTGCATGACCGCGTGGAGGCCGCCACCCCATACGTGACGGCAGCGCGTCCCGGTCACCGGGTTCGGTGGACGCTGAGGCCGAGGGCAGGCGCGGGCAGCCGTTCCCATCGCCTCGGTAATGGGAAGGACCCGCCCGGCCCACGGGGCCGGCCAGCCCGGCAGCGCCCCGCCCACTCGACTCTCCCCTCCTAAGGCACCGCCACGCGGCCCATTTCCACCGCCGGGGAGGCGCGGAGCCGGTGTGCGGGCAGGATGCGGACCGTGTAACCGAACAGGCCGGTGCGGTCCAGACCCAGCGGGCCCTCGTAGACCCAGCGGCCCTCCTCGTCGGCCCCGCTGGTCGGCTTCAGCGGCACCGCCTGCACCTCCACATCGTCCGGGGCCAGTTCACCGAGGTCCACACTGACCGGCAGCATCAGCGTGGCGCCCAGTTCGGCGGTGCTGGTTGGGGCCGCGGAAGCGCGGCCCTTCAACCCACCGGTGCTGCACGCCTCCAGCGGCCGCAGCGGATTGTTGAGCCACACGTCGCAGCCCGGGTACAGCTTCTGCGCCATCGCCATGCCGCAGTCCGGCAGGAACACGATCCGGTGGCGAACCCGCGGGTCGCCGCCTCCCCCGACTCCTGGACGAGGCGTTTGCCACCGTCGCCCGCCCGGACGGCATCACCCGGCGACGAAGACCACCCGGAACATCCGGGGCCACCATTTGCCGGTGAGCAGGAACTCGTCGGTGCCGGGGACGGCGGCGATGCCGTTCAGCACCTCGGCGTGCCGTTGCTCCTCCGGATTCCGCAGTCCTGAGGCATCGATCTCCGCGGTCACCACGCCGGTCGCGGCGTCGACACGCACGATCCGCTCGGACGGCCAGACGTTGGCGTACACGCTGTCGCCCACGCATTCCAGCTCGTTGAGCTTCGGCACCGGACGGCCGCGGAGGGTCACACGCACCTCGCCGACGGGGGCCAGGGTCCGCGTGTCGCGGAAGGTCAGCCGGGAGGAGCCGTCGCTGGTGACGAGCCGGCCGGGCCGGCCGGGCCGGCGCTGGTGGCACACGCCCCAGCCTTCCCGCGCGAACGGCACCCGGCGCAGTTCGGCCAGTGTCGTGGCGTCGCGTTCGATGGCGACGTGGTTCTGCCAGGTCAGCTGCCACAGCGTCGGGCCGAGGACGGTGATCCCCTCCCCGAAGAGCGGTGCCGGCAGGTCGGCACGGACGGCGTGCGGCCCACCGGGCGGGCCGCGGCGGACCGACGACGTTCCGGGCAGGCCCGTGCTCTCGTAGAGCGTGCCGCCCCTCATCTCCAGGCCCTGGGTGTAGCTCGTCCGGTCGTGCGGCAGCGTGTCGATGACCTTGACCCGCAGACGCTCGACACGCCCC
Source organism: Streptomyces sp. NPDC030814 (assembly GCF_055572155.1). Taxonomy (NCBI): domain Bacteria; kingdom Bacillati; phylum Actinomycetota; class Actinomycetes; order Kitasatosporales; family Streptomycetaceae; genus Streptomyces; species Streptomyces sp. NPDC030814. The sequence goes on along the minus strand of NZ_JBVIDX010000023.1, from coordinate 6,681 downwards.
GCGGCGGTCCCGCCCGGGAGCGCCCCGGCGGGTGCGTCCGCGTCGGTGCCGCACGATCCGGCGAGCAGCGCGCCGATCGCTGCTCCCAGCAGGCCCAGCAGAGCCGGCCGCGCGATGGCACGCCGGCGTCCGACCAGGGGCCGAAGGCAGTCGGACAGATTCACGGCAGCCACCTCAGGTGAACATCCGGGCAGGGGAGCGGGGTTCGCCGCCACGCCGGTCGAGCCGGGTCCCGGATGGCACTCCGCTTACGCCATCCGGTGAGCACCCGGAGCCTGAGCGTTAACTTCTACCATTTCTGGCTATTGATCCCGGTATAAGAAATGCGGGTCGTGTCTGCCTTCGGCCTGGATTATCTGAGGGAGCGTGAAACGAATGACTGTGTCCTCGAAGTGGCGTTCCGCCATCGCGGCCGCGGCAGCCTCAGCCACCATGGCCGCCGTGCCGCTCTTGGGCGCCCAACCGGCGCATGCCCAGTACCCACCACCGCCTCCGGGCCTCACCCTGAGCTCCACCGTCGTGTCCCCCGGGGACCCCCTGACCTTCACGGGAACGGGCTTCGCCTCCGAACAGACGGTCGAGGCGCGGCTCTACTCGAAGAAGGTGACGCTCGGGTACTTCCGGGCCGACCAGCAGGGCACGGTCAGAGGGAGGGTGGTCATCCCCGAGACCACCAGGCCGGGCAAGCACATCTTCATGCTGAAGGCGCGGAAGCCCACGCGGGTTCTCGTGGCCAAGCTGACGGTGCTCCCGCGCCTGGCCGACACCGGCGACAGCACGTCGCCTCTCCTGCTGGGCGGGTCCGCGGGCATGGTGGCCCTCGGCGGCGGAGGAGTCCTTCTCGCCCGGCGGCTCAGGAAGCGCTGAGGGCCCCGTCCCTGACTCCCCCTGCTTCCCCGGCCATGTGCACCCGGTCGGCGGCACCACACTCGTCCGGTAGCGGCTCGTCCGCACCGGGCGGTGGGCCGCCGGCCGGTTCTGCGTCGTGCCGCACACTCGACGTCGAGCGGCGGCCCCGTACGAGCCCGTCGAGCCGGGCGGCGGCTTCCCTCACGTGCGTGGCGCTCGGCCACGGCACCCGGTACGAGGTCGGCTCTCTCGACCGACTCGGCGGTGATCCGGCGGGAGGCGACTCCCGAGGGGGGCCGCCCGACCCCGCGACGACGGAGGCGGCGGCGGGCGGCCGTGGCCGCCACCGGCCCGCCCCGCACGGCCTCCGTCCCGGCGATGCTCACCCCCACGACGTCCCGCTCGGCCGGACAGCCGCTGCCTGAGCAGGACGGCGGGTCTGGCACGGGTGTCGCGTGCTGCCCGGCGCACCTCGCATCCGGTGACCGGTGCGGCTCGTCGCCCCCGGGGGCGACACCCGGGACCGGCCACGCCGGCCCCGTCCGAGCTGTCGTCGTCGCCGGTTCCCGGCCGTGCCTTCCGGCCATCGGCCGCGCCGCCGCGCACCGGGCCGGAGCGAGGAGGCTCCCGGCCCGGCGGGGACGCGGCCCGGCACTAGCGCATCAGCACCCCGGCACCCTCCCCCGTCTCCTCCGAAGGCACCGCCACCAGGCCCAGTTCCGCCGTGGAGGCGAGGAGCCGGTGGGCGGGCAGGATGCGGACCGTGTAGCCGAACGGGCCGGTGCGGTCCAGGGCCAGCGGGCCCTCGTAGACCCAGCGGCCCTCCTCGTCGGGCCCGCTCGTCGGCTTCAGCGGGACGTTCGATGCGTCCGTGATCCGGTCCTCGGAGTCGACGCGGCCCGGCACCGCCTGCACCTCGACGTCGTCCGGGGCGAGTTCCCCGAGGTCGACGCGGACCCGCAGCATCAGCGTGGCGCCCAGTTCGGCGGTGCTGGTGGGGGCCGCGGTGGCCTCCACGTGGTCGACCTTGACGCGGTGCCAGGCGCCCCGGACGCGCGCCTTCCACGCCGCCGACTCCCTGGCCGTGTCCGGGTTCAGCGCGCGGTGGGCGCGGGCCGCGGGGGCGTACAGACGGTCCACGTACTCGCGGACCATCCGGCCGGCCAGCACCTTGGGCCCGAGATGGGTGAGGGTCTGGCGGACCATCTCGATCCAGCGGTCGGGCAGTCCGCCCGGGCCGCGTTCGTAGAAACGGGGCGCCACCCGCTGTTCCAGCAGGTCGTACAGGGCGGCGGCCTCCAGGTCGTCCCGGCGGTCGTCGTCCGTCGCGGTGCCGTCGGCGGTGGGGATCGCCCAGCCGAAGTCCGGCCGGAACCATTCGTCCCACCAGCCGTCAAGGACCGACAGGTTGAGGCAACCGTTCAGCGCGGCCTTCATCCCGCTGGTGCCGCACGCCTCCAGCGGCCGCAGCGGGTTGTTCAGCCACACGTCGCAGCCCGGGTACAGCTTCTGCGCCATCGCCATGCCGTAGTCCGGGAGAAACACGATCCGGTGGCGTACCCGCGGGTCGTCGGCGAACCTGACCAGTTCCTGGATGAGGCGTTTGCCGCCGTCGTCCGCCGGGTGGGCCTTGCCCGCGACGACGATCTGGATCGGCCGCTCGGGGTGGAGCAGCAGCTCCATGAGGCGGTCCTGGTCCCGGAGCATCAGCGTCAGCCGCTTGTACGACGGGACGCGCCGCGCGAAGCCGATGGTCAGGACGTCCGGGTCGAGCACCCCGTCGATCCAGCCGAGCTCGGCGGTGCCCGCGCCGCGCTGGCGCCAGGAGGCCGCGAGGCGTTCCCGTACCTCCAGCACCAGTTGTTCGCGCAGGTTCCGGCGCAGCTCCCAGATGTCTCCGTCGGGGATGTCGGCCACGGAGTCCCAGCGGTCCGAGCCGCCGACCGTCATCGCGTCCTCGGTGCGTTCGGCCCCGATCTGCCGGGAGCCGAGGCGGAAGACCTCGGGGGCCACCCAGGTCGGGGCGTGCACGCCGTTCGTGACGGAGGTGATGGGGACCTCGTCCGCGTCGAAGCCGGGCCACAGGCCCGAGAACATCTCCCGGCTGACCTGGCCGTGCAGCAGGGACACCCCGTTGGCGCGCTGGGCGAGCCTGAGGCCCATCACCGCCATGTTGAAGACGTTCGGGTCGCCGCCCGAGTAGGTCTCCATGCCCAGGCCGAGGATGCGCTCGACGTCGATCCGTGGCAGTTCGGCGTCGGGGCCGAAGTGCTGGGCCACGAGTTCCCGGTCGAAGCGGTCGATGCCGGCGGGCACGGGGGTGTGGGTGGTGAAGACGGTGCCCGCCCGTACCGCTTCGAGCCCTGCGTCGAAGTCGAGCCCCTGGTCGCAGAGTTCGGCGATGCGTTCGAGGCCGAGGAAGCCGGCGTGGCCCTCGTTGGTGTGGAAGACCTCGGGCTCGGCGTGGCCGGTGAGGCGGCAGTACGTACGGACCGCCCGGACGCCCCCTATGCCGAGGAGCATCTCCTGGAGCAGCCGGTGCTCGCTGCCGCCGCCGTAGAGCCGGTCGGTGACACCCCGCTCCCCGAAGTCGTTCTCCTCGACGTCGGAGTCCAGCAGGAGCAGCGGCACGCGGCCGACCTGGGCCTGCCAGACACGGGCGTGCAGCCGGCGCCCGGCGGGGAGCGCCAGGTCGACGCGGGCCTGGGAGCCGTCGGTCTCCTGCAACGGCACCACGGGCAGCTCGTTGGGGTCGAGCACGGGGTAGTGCTCCTGCTGCCAGCCGTCCCGGGACAGCGACTGCCGGAAGTAGCCGTGCCGGTAGAGCAGGCCGACGCCGATCAGCGGCACCCCCAGGTCGCTGGCGGCCTTCAGATGGTCGCCGGCGAGGATGCCGAGGCCGCCGGAGTACTGCGGCAGCGCGGCGGTGATGCCGAACTCGGGCGAGAAGTAGGCGACCGCGGCAGGAAGTTCCGAGGTCTGCGTCTGGTACCAGCGGTCGCCGGTGATGTAGTCGCGCAGTTCGTCGGCGACCACGGTGAGCCGGCGCAGGAAGCGCCGGTCGTCGGCGAGTTCGGCGAGGCGCCGGGCGGAGACGGAGCCGAGAAGGCGTACGGGGTCGCCGCCGGACGCCGCCCAGCACTCGGGGTCGACCGACTGGAAGAGGTCACGGGTCTCCGCGTGCCAGGACCAGCGCAGGTTGCGCGCCAGCTCGCTGAGCGGGTGCAGGGCTTCGGGGAGGACGGGTCGGACGGTGAATCTGCGGATGGCCTTCACAGAGGATTCCACCTTCACGCCAGGACGTACGGGCAAGGGGACGCACCTGTTGCGTGCGACCGTTCGTCACCACGACGGTAGCGGCGCGGGTGGGCGGATCGGCAAGCACGGCGCGTCCCTCGGTATGCAATTACGGCGCATCCGTACCCCGGCCGCCCGGCCGCGCAGTCCGGTCCCCGGCCTTCAGGCCTGATTTCGTCGCGACGTCCACATGTACCCCACGGGGGATATGGCCGATTCCGCCCCTCTGCTCGGCCTTGTGGCGCTTCACCCCGCACGAGAGGCTGCCGGGTGGCGCACCGGCCGACCGAGGAGGGGGTCGCATCCATGCAGCACCGGGCAGAGCCGGGAAACAGGCGTCTGCGCTGGGCGGGAGGCCTCGCGGCGGTCATCACGAGCGCGGTGTTCTCGGTCGCCACCGCCGCACCCGCGCACGCCGCCCCGGAGGGGCGCGTCCTGGGGGCCGGGGGCGCCGGCTCCGTCGGCGGCAGTTACATCGTGACCCTCAAGGCGGGGACGGAGGCCCCGTCGAAGGAAGGGAAGGACATCGCCCGGAAGTACGGGGCGGAAATACGCCATACGTACAGCTCGGTCCTCAACGGGTATTCCGTGAGGGCCCGAGAGAAACAGGCCAAACGGCTCGCGGCGGACTCGCGCGTGGCCTCCGTCGTCCAGGACACGACGGTCAGGTACGACGGGATCCGGCGCAATCCGCCGTCCTGGGGCCTGGACCGCCTGGATCAGGCCGGCCTTCCGCTCGACGAGCGTTACACCTGGCCGGAGTCGGCGGGCAGGGGCACCACCGTGTACGTGATCGACACCGGTGTACGCATCACCCACAAGGACTTCGGCGGCCGGGCCGGCTACGGCTGGGACTTCGTGGAGAACGACAGGACGGCGCAGGACGGCAACGGTCACGGCACCCATGTGGCGGGCACGGTCGCGGGCGCCGAGTACGGGGTCGCCAAGCAGGCGAAGGTGGTCGCGGTACGCGTCCTCGACGACGCGGGGGCAGGGACGACGGCCCAGGTCATCGCCGGGATCGACTGGGTCACCCGGCACGCGCGGAAGCCGGCCGTGGCCAATCTGAGCCTGGGCGGCCCGGGCAACGCCCAACTCGACGCCGCCGTACGCACGTCCATAGCCTCGGGGGTGACCTACACGGTCGCCGCGGGCAATGAAGCCCTGGCCGCGGGCCTCTATTCACCCGGCCGGGTGAAGCAGGCGATCACGGTCGGCGCCACCGGAAAGAAGGACGCCCGCGCCGGCTTCTCCAACTGGGGCCCGCGTCTGGACCTGTTCGCCCCGGGTGTGTCCATCACCTCCGCGTCCCACCGGAGCGACACCGGGACGGCGACCTTTTCCGGTACGTCGATGGCGGCACCGCACGCCGCGGGCGCGGCGGCCCTGTACCTGGCCGACCACCCCCTGGCGACACCGGCGCAGGTGGCCGAAACGCTGGTGCACCATGCGGTTTCGGGCAAGGTGAAGAACGGTTTTCCGGGCTCTCCGGACCGGATTCTCCAGGTCGGCGTCCCGTAGGTCCCTGTAACACCACAGGTGAACGTCCCTTTACCCAAAGCGACTAGAGTGACCGGCCTCGCCCCCCTGGGACGAGGCCGGTCTTGTGTGTAGACATACGCGTGAGTAGTTAACAAAGTGCCGGAATGCTCACCCGCACTGTGTGGGAAGGCTCCACCGGTACATCCCGCTGGCCCCACCTCCCCACACCCTCATCCGCCCACCCACGTTGACGCGGACAGGAGCGGTCATGCCCGCCACGCACCACTCGTCGGCACCCCCGACGACCAGTACCACCACAGCGCACACCAGCACCTCCTCAGCGGCGTCCGCGAGCGCCGACGCACGCCCCGCACGCCGGGCGCACACCGGCCCGCCCGCGCCGTCGGCCTCACCCCCGGACACGGCGACCGTCGGCCGGATACCGGTTCTGGACGTACGGCCCACCGTCCACCACGGGCGCCGGCCGGCCAAGGCCGTCGTGGGCGAGGAGTTCGAGATCTCGGCCGTCGTCTTCCGTGAGGGCCACGACGCGGTCGCCGCCAATGTCGTTCTGACGGACCCCGAGGGCCGTCCGGGCCCGTGGACCCCGATGCGGGAACTCGCCCCCGGCACGGACCGCTGGGGCGCCACCGTCTCCGCGCCGAGCGAGGGCCGGTGGACGTATGCGGTGGAGGCCTGGGGCGACCCGGTCACCACCTGGCGCCACCACGCCCGGATCAAGGTCCCGGCCGGCATCGACACGGAGCTGGTCCTGGAGGAGGGCGCGCGGCTCCACGAGCGCGCCGCCGCCGGGGTCCCGGAGGGCGGGCGGGCCCGTGGTGTCGTCCTCGCCGCCGTGGACGCGCTCCGCGACACCGACCGGCCGGCCGCCTCCCGTCTGGCGGCGGCGTTGGCGCCGGAGGTGGACGAGGTGCTGGCCCGGCATCCGCTGCGGGAGCTGGTCACCTCCTCCGACCCGCTGCCGCTGCTGGTGGAACGCGAACGGGCCCTGTTCGGCTCCTGGTACGAGTTCTTCCCCCGCTCCGAGGGCAC
>NZ_JBVIDX010000022.1:65398-137516 GCF_055572155.1 Streptomyces sp. NPDC030814 | reverse complement strand
GAGATACGCGACGACATCCACGAAGCCTTCCTCACCCTCGGATGCGCACTCATCTGCTGGAGACGCCTGAAGTCATTGCGATAGGAGTTCTTAGGACCACCCCGCCGGAGCTCCGCGGGAAGGCACCTGGCGGTGCTACTCCTCCACCAGCAGCTTTTCCCGCAGCTGGGCCAGGGTCCGGGCCAGCAGACGCGAGACGTGCATCTGGGAGATGCCGACCTCCTGGGCGATCTGCGACTGGGTCATGTTGCCGAAGAACCGCAGCAGCAGGATCCGCTTCTCGCGCGGCGGAAGGTCTTCCAGGAGCGGCTTCAGGGACTCCCGGTACTCGACTCCCTCCAGCGCCTCGTCCTCGGCGCCCAGAGTGTCGGCGACGGCCGGCGACTCGTCGTCGGTGTCGGGGACGTCCAGCGACAGCGTGGAGTACGCGTTGGCGGACTCCAGGCCCTCCAGGACCTCCTCCTCCGAGATGGCCAGCTTCTCGGCCAGCTCGTGCACCGTCGGGGAGCGGCCGTGCTGCTGGGACAGCTCGGCCGTGGCCGTGGTCAGCGCCAGGCGCAGCTCCTGCAGACGGCGCGGCACCCGCACCGCCCAGCCCTTGTCGCGGAAGTGCCGCTTGATCTCGCCGACGACCGTCGGGGTCGCGTACGTGGAGAACTCCACACCGCGGTCCGGATCGAAGCGGTCGACCGACTTGATCAGGCCGATGGTGGCGACCTGCGTCAGGTCGTCGAGCGGCTCACCGCGGTTGCGGAACCGGCGCGCGAGGTGTTCCACGAGCGGCAGATGCATCCGGACCAGCCGATTGCGCAGCTCCGCGTACTCCGCACTGCCCTCCCGCAGGGAGCGCAGCTGGACGAACAGGGCTCGCGCCCCGCTGCGGTCCTGAGGATCGTGCTGCGTGCTGCGCACGATCTGCGCGTCCGGCTCGTCGTGTCGCTCGTGCTCGCTCATAGTCCCGCCCGCCGTCACCGTTCCCCCAGCTCTCGACTGTGCTCGAGCGGGGGAGGCCCCAGTCCGCCCTCGTGAGGACATGGTGCTCCGTACGGCATCCTCCGGTTCCCGTAGCCCGTCGGGGGACGCCTCGTCCTCTTCGTCGGCCGGCTCCGTCCACCGAGAGGGTCCGGCCGCCGTCGAGGAGTCGTCCTCCGGGTGCGGCCGGGCCTGCTCGGGGATGCCGTCGACGCCGTCCGTCAGGTGCGCCGGCCCGCCGGGGCCGACCTCCTTCGCGGGAAGTTCCCGTGTGCCGCGTTCTTCGTCCCGCACCGGCCCGTCCCCGTTCCTCACGCCGGCCCGGGTCCCGCGCCGCGCTGTTTGTAGAGGCTGATCGAAACGGTTTTGTCGTCGGCGACCGCGGAGGAGACCTTGCCCGCCAGTGCCGACAGCACGGTCCAGGCGAAGGTGTCGCGCGAGGGGGCGTGACCGTCCGTGGTCGGGGCCGAGACCGTGACCTCCAACGAATCGTCGACGAGGCGGAAGACACAGCTGAGCACCGAGCCGGCCACGGCCTGCTGGAGCAGGATCGCGCAGGCCTCGTCGACCGCGATGCGCAAATCCTCGATCTCGTCGAGGGTGAAGTCCAAACGGGCCGCGAGGCCGGCCGTCGCCGTACGCAGCACCGACAGGTAGGCACCCGCGGCCGGCAGCCGGACTTCCACGAAGTCCTGGGTCCCGGGCTCGCCTGCGATCTGGGACACCCTCACCTCCAAGGTGGTACAAGCTTTTTCAGGGGCCGAGGGTCGCCCCCCGGGGTAACGCGCTATGTGGTTCAGCGGTGACGCTATCGCGCTCCCGAGCGCCGTGTCCTTGGGGTCCCGGCGACCAAGCCCCATGCTGTCACTCATAGTAAGCACATGAACACGCTCTGTGGCTAGTGGTCTGCGGGCCTCAAATAGGAAGAGCGCGCGCCGGATTGACGTACCCAGGCGTCCGAGTGTCGAACCGTGTCACACGAGTACGTCGACGTGTCAGGGGACGACTTGGTTCCGTCGTGCGAGGTCGCGGACGTGTTCATCGTGGGCCTGTTCGTTTTCCCGGCCTCATACGAGCACGTGGTCGACGAAGCACCAGCGCCAGGCCTCGCCCGGCTCGAACGTGCGCATCACGGGGTGGCCGGTCTCCTTGTGGTGCGCGGTCGCGTGTCGCATCGGCGAGGAGTCGCAGCAACCCACGTGCCCGCACTCCAGGCACTTCCGCAGCTGCACCGGATGCGTCCCGGCGGCCTCGCACTCGGGGCAGGTCTCGGTCAGCGGGGCCGGCTCGGGGTGCGGCAGTGCGTCCGCGTGCGTGCACTGTTTCATGATTGCCAGGTTACGACGGGCGCGCGGAACCTCGCGCGGAAAACGAAGGCGGCGGAAAGCGATGCACTTCTTGCCCTTGCTGTTGCTGGTCGCCGGTAGCGCGACGGTCGCCGGTGCCGCCCGGCGTACGCCGGTGCCCGCCCCGTTGTTGCTGGTCGCCGCCGGGCTCGCGGTGTCGTACGTGCCCGGGGTGCCGAACTACGAACTCGACCCCGAGATCGTTCTGCCGCTGATCCTGCCCCCGCTGCTGTACACGGCCGCCACGGACAGCTCGTACCTCGACCTGCGGGCACAACTGCGACCGGTGGCACTGCTGTCGATCGGTTATGTCCTGTTCGCGACCCTCGTCGTCGGCTGGGCCGCCTATCTGATCGTGCCGGGGCTGCCGCTGACGGCCGCGCTGGTGCTCGGCGCGGTGGTGGCTCCCCCGGACGCGGTCGCGGCGACGGCGGTCGCCCGGCGGGTCGGGCTGCCGTCGCGGATCACCACGATCCTCCAGGGCGAGTCCCTGGTGAACGACGCGACCGCGATCACCGCGTACCGGGTGGCCCTCGCCGCCACGATCGGGGAGGGCGCCAGCTGGGTGGGCGGAATAGTCGAGTTCCTGGTGGCGGCGGTCGGCGGCGTCGTGGTGGGGCTGCTGCTGATGATGCCGATCCACTGGCTGCGCACCCACCTGAAGGAGGCGCTGCTCCAGAACACGCTTTCCCTGCTGATCCCCTTCGTCGCGTACGGGCTGGCCGAGTGGGTGCACGCCTCCGGAGTGCTCGCCGTGGTCGTGGTCGGTCTGTATCTCGGCTACCGCAACTGGCAGGTCGACTTCGCGACCCGCCTCCAGGAGGAGGCCGTGTGGAAGATGGTCGCCTTTCTTCTCGAATCGGCGGTCTTCGCGCTCATCGGACTGCAGCTCCCGGTCGTGCTGGAAGGGCTGGGTGAGAACGAGGGGCTGCGCGCCACCTGGTACGCCCTGGCCGTCTTCGTGATGGTGGTCGCGTCCCGTTTCGTCTGGGTGTACCCGGCGACCTTCCTGCCCCGGTTGCTGTCCGCGCGGATCCGGGAACGCGAGGAGAACCCGACCTGGAAGGGGCCCTTCATCATCGCCTGGGCCGGTATGCGGGGTGTCGTCTCGCTGGCCATCGCGTTCTCGATCCCGCTCACCGTCCACGGCGGGGACGACTTCCCGCAGCGGAACCTGATCCTGTTCCTGACCTTCACGACCGTGATCGGGACGCTCGTCATCCAGGGCCTGTCGCTGCCGCCGCTGATCCGGGCCCTGCGGCTGCCTGGCCGGGACGCGCAGGCCGAGACCCTCGCCGAGGCCAACGCCCAGGCCCAGGCGTCCCGGATCGCCGAGGCACGCCTCGACGAACTCCTGGAGGACGAGCGCAATGCCCTGCCGCCGCCGCTGGTCGACCGGCTGCGCACGGTCCTGGAGCGGCGCCGCAACGCCGTGTGGGAGCGCCTCGGAGCCGTCAATCCGGTGACCGGGGAGACCAGCGACGACACCTACAGCCGGCTCTCCCGGGAGATGATCGGCGCCGAGCGCGAGGTGTTCGTCAAGCTGCGGGACGGGCGCTACATCGACGACGAGATGCTGCGGACGCTGCTGCGCAGACTGGACCTGGAGGAGGCGGCAGCCTACCGGGAGGTCTCTTAGGGGCCCTGGGCGGTCCCCGGGGCTCAGGCGGCGAGCGGGTTTCCCGTGATCACCGCGGCGACCGTCGTCCCGCGCGGGAAGGCGCCTTCCGCCGCCAGGCAGACAAGTCCGTAGAGCGACTTGGCGACATACAGACGTTCCACGGGCAGCGCGTGGCGGTCCTCGAAGTCGGCGGCGAAAGCGTCCAGGTCGGGGGTGGTGCGGGCGTAGCCGCCGAAATGGAAGCGGTCGTCCAGTTCCCAGTGGCCGCGTGGGCCGCCGAAGGCGCTCTCCTGCAGCCGCCGTATCTCCTCCGCCAGGAAGCCGCCCTTCAGGACGGGTATCCCGAGGGCGCGCTGGTCGGGGGCCAGTCCGGCGGCCAGACCGGCGAGGGTGCCGCCGGTGCCGCAGGCGACGGCCACGACCTCGGCGCGATCGCGCAGTTCCGCGCCGAGTTCCCGGCAGCCTCGGACGGCGAGGGCGTTGCTGCCGCCCTCGGGGACGACGTAGGCGCCCTCCGCGTCGGCGGCCCGGAGGACGGCGGCCAGGGTGGCAGGGTCGGTCTTGCGGCGATACGTCGACCTGTCGACGAAGTGCAGACGCATGCCGTCGGCCGCGCAGCGGGCCAGCGAGGGGTTGAGAGGGCGGTCGGCCAGTTCCTGGCCGCGGACCACGCCGACGGTGGCCAGACCGAGGAGGCGGCCGGCGGCGGCGGTGGCCCGGAGGTGGTTCGAGTACGCGCCGCCGAACGTGAGGAGGCAACGACCGGCCGCCGCGCTCAGATTGGGCACGAGCTTGCGCCACTTGTTGCCGACGAGCTGCGGGTGGATCAGGTCGTCGCGCTTGAGGAGCAGCCGGAGGCCGTGCGGGGCGAAGCGGTCGTCCTCGATCTCCTGGAGCGGGGACGGCAGCAGGGGGCGCAGGTCGGCGGTGGGGTCGGGGCTGCTCACGCGGCCATTGTCGGACATCTGTCCGGGAACGGCCGCGTGCCCAGCCCCGACGCCGGTGCGGGCCCGTCGAGACGGGGCGACGCGCCCGCGAGCGGGGCTATCGCAGGCGGTCGCGGATACGGCTTCTCATGGAGGCCATGGTGAAGCCGCGCGGGTCGACCTTGCCGGGCTGCCATTCGAGGTGGCCGATGACGGAGCGTTCCGTCCAGCCGTGGTGGCGGCAGATCGCGGCGGAGACCCGCTCGATCGCTTCGAGTTGACGCTCGGGCCACGGGTCGAGGCCGTCGCCGAGGTTCTCGCACTCGAAGCCGTAGAAGTGGCGGTTTCCGTCGGTGTTCGCCTCGTTGTCCGCGGGGAGGGCCGTCTCGGCGATCACGGCCCGCAGGACGTCGTCGTCGCCGCTGCCGGCGTGGTTGGCGCGACCGTAGCCGACGAGATGGACACGGCCGTCCTTGGTGATCACGCCGTGGCACAGCGGGCCCGGCAGCCCCGAGTAACCGTCGCGGCAGATGCGGACGGTGCGCTCGCTGCCGGAGGTGACCGTGTGGTGGATCATCACGCCGTGGACGGGGCCCCACGGCCCCTTGTGGTTGCGGTTGTGATGCTCCCAGTCGCCGACCTCGACGACCGTGACGCCCTCGTTCTTGAGGATGCTGAGAAATCTGCCGGCGGACATGGGTGGGGCCATGACCGACTCCTTCGTACGGTGCGACGGCCGCTGGTCCGGCCGCCTCGTACGCAGGCATGTACCCAGCTGTTCGTGCGGAGGTGAGGTGTCGCTGTCGCGGGCGTGCCGATCCGGTCATCTCCGTGGAGAGACGGGAATGGTGGACAAAGCCGCTGGATATGCCCAGTCTCCCTAAGATCCATTCCCGCTCTTTCGGGTAATAGCATCGGCACGCTCCGTGATGTCAGGCTGGATCGCGAGATCGGTTGACCGCGATATCAGTGCACACCCGGAGGGGAAGTCCGTATGTCGGTAGGCGAAGAGGTTCGTACGCAGCAGGAACGGCCGCAGCAGAGTCTCGGCACGGCCGCTGCCCGGAACCTGGCCACCACCACGAAGTCCGCGCCCCAGATGCAGGAGATCAGCTCGCGCTGGCTGCTGCGCATGTTGCCATGGGTGAACGTGCAGGGTGGCACGTACCGGGTGAACCGACGGCTCACCTACGCGGTGGGAGACGGCCGCATCACCTTCGTGAAGACCGGCGACCGGGTCGCCGTCATCCCCGCGGAGCTGGGGGAACTGCCGGCCCTGCGGAATTACGAGGATGTGGAGGTGCTGGGCGAGCTGGCCCAGCGGTGCGAGCAGCGGGAGTTCGCGCCGGGCGCCGTGCTGGCCGAGTTCGGCAGCCAGGCGGAGGAGGTGTTCCTGCTCGCGCACGGCAAGGTGGAGAAGATCGGCACGGGCCCCTACGGAGACGACGCCGTGCTCGGGGTGCTGGCCGACGGAGCCTACTTCGGTGATCAGACGCTGCTCGACGCCGACGCGATCTGGGAGTACACGGCCCGCGCGGTCACCGCGTGCACGGTACTCGTCCTGCCGCGCCAGGCCGTCGACCAGGTCGCGCAGCGCGCCGAGACCCTCGGCGAGCACCTGCAGCAACTGCGCTCCATCCCGGAACAGCGGACCAACAAGTACGGCGAGAAGGAGATCGATCTCGCCGCCGGCCACAGCGGTGAGCCGGACATCCCGCACACCTTCGTCGACTACGAGGCCGCGCCCCGCGAGTACGAACTGAGTGTCGCCCAGACCGTCCTGCGCATCCACACACGTGTGGCGGACCTCTACAACCAGCCGATGAACCAGACCGAGCAGCAGGTCCGGCTCACCGTGGAGGCGTTGAAGGAGCGCCAGGAGCACGAACTCGTCAACAACCGGGAGTTCGGCCTCCTCCACAACTGCGAGTACGACCAGCGGCTCCAGCCGCACGACGGCGTGCCCGGCCCGGACGACCTGGACGAGTTGCTCAGCCGTCGCCGGGGCACCAAGCTGCTGCTCGCCCACCCGCGCGCGATCTCCGCGTTCGGCCGTGAGCTCAACAAGCGCGGACTCGTCCCGGAGACCATCGACATCGCCGGCAACCGCATCCCCACCTGGCGCGGTGTGCCGATCTACCCGTGCAACAAGATCCCGGTGACCGAGGCGAGGACCACCTCGATCATCGCCATGCGTACCGGCGAGGAGGACCAGGGAGTCATCGGCCTGCGCGCCGCGAACATCCCGGACGAGATCGAGCCCAGCCTGTCGGTGCGCTTCATGGGCATCAACGAACAGGCGATCATCAAGTACCTCGTGACGGCCTACTACTCGGCCGCGGTCCTCGTCCCCGACGCGCTCGGCGTTCTGGAGAACGTCGAGATCGGCCGCTGGCGGTGATCTCACCCGAACCGCCGTCGTCCGCTGCCTCATTTGAGGCGATCCCCTGGGTGAGTCCATGACGAAGACGCAGCAGAGCCCGGTCGAGACATCCTTGGAAGGCGGCGCTCCGGACAGCGGGATCCCGCCCGCACGGCAGGGCGCGGCCGGTCCGTTCGACGGGCAGGAGGCGGCCGAGATCCTGGAGCGGACGCGGCAGTCGGTCGACCCCGAACTGCGCCGGGCCGTGCAGTCGTTGCCCGGTTCGATGCGCCGGGTCGCGCGCTACCACTTCGGCTGGGAGCGGGCGGACGGCACTCCGGCCGCGGGCAACGCGGGCAAGGCGATCCGGCCCGCGCTGGTGCTGGCCGCGGTCGAGGCGCTCGGCGGACGCGAGTCCGCCGCCGTCCGGGCCGCCGCCGCGGTGGAGCTGGTGCACAACTTCACGCTGCTGCACGACGACGTGATGGACCGGGACACCACACGCAGGCACCGGCCCACCGCGTGGTCGGTGTTCGGGGTGCCCGACGCCATCCTCGCCGGGGACGCGCTGCAGGCGCTGGCTCTGCGGTTGCTCGCGGAGGATCCGCATCCGGCGTCGGCCGCGGCCTCCGCGCGGCTCGCCTCCTGTGTCGTCGAGCTGTGCGCGGGCCAGCACACGGACACGGAGCTGGAGGGGCGCCGGCCGGAGGAGGTGACCCTGCCCGAGGTGCTCGCCATGGCCGAGGCGAAGACGGGCGCACTGCTCGGCTGCGCCTGTGCGCTCGGGGCGCTGTACGCGGGAGCCGGGGAGGAGGAGATCCAGGCTCTCGACGCGTTCGGGCGGGAAGCCGGGCTCGCCTTCCAGCTCATCGACGACGTGATCGGGATCTGGGGCGACCCGAACCGCACCGGCAAGCCGGCCGGAGCGGACCTCATCGCCCGCAAGAAGTCCCTGCCGGTGGTCGCCGCGCTCGCCTCGGGCACGCCGGAGGCGGCCGAACTCGCCGAGCTGTACGGGGCGTCGTACGAGGAGGGTGAGGTGGAGCGGACTGCGCTCGTGGTCGAGCGGGCCGGCGGGCGCGACTGGGCGCAGATCCAGGCGGCCGACCGTATGGCCCGGGCCGTGCAGGAGCTGTCCCGGGCGGTTCCGGACCCGGTGGCCGCGGGAGGCCTGCTGGCGCTGGCCGAGTTCGTGACGCGTCGCAGCAGCTGAGACGAGACCCCGGAGGCGCCGGCACCGTGCCGACCTGACCCCGCACGGTGTCGGCGTCTCCGGTCGGACGTGGGTCCCGCACATCCCCACGGTGTGCGGGGCCCGCGCATGTCTTGCAATCACTACAACTGAAGTACTATGAATGGAGTGGTTATCGGGTCGAGAGAAAGAGGCCGGTGTGCGTAAGCTCACGTATGTCATCGCTTGTTCGATCGACGGGTTCATCGGGGACCAGAAGGGCGACGCGTCCTTCATGTATCCCTATGTGGTGGGGGAGTTCGCCGAGTACCTCCAGAAGGAGCACCCGGACATCAACCCGACCCATGTGCGTCGGCTCATCGGGACCGACGACCTCCCGAACAGGGCGTACGACACGATCATTCAGGGGCGCGGCAGCTACGACGTGGCGCTGAAGGAAGGCATCACCAGCCCGTTCTCGCATCTGCGGGAGTACGTCGTCTCGCGCACGCTGAAGGAGTCGCCCGATCCGAACGTCGAGATCATCTCGGCCGACCCGGTCGGCAGGGTCCGGGAGCTCAAGGCGGAGGACGGAGGTCTCGGGATCTATCTGTGCGGGGGCTCGGCCGTCGCGGGGGAACTGCTCGACGAGATCGACGAGCTGATCATCAAGACGTACCCCATCGTGCTGGGGACCGGGATGCCGATGTTCGGCTCCGGCTTCGACGTCACCGAGTTCGTCCTGGGCGATGTGCGTGCGTTCGACAACGGAGCGGTGGTGCGGACGTACACCAGGAAGCGCTGATCCCGTGGATCGGCGGCGTACGGCGGGGAGCGCCCGGCGGCCGTCGGCCATACCCTGAGGGCATGGGCACCGACGAACAAGTCTGCCCGGCCTGCGGACAGCCTGTGGCCACGATCGTGCGGCGGCACAAGACGCTGGGCGCGTTCGTACCCGTGTGGGGTCCGGGTCCGTGCAGGAACCCGAAGTGTGAGGCGTACGTCGACAGGGCCGCCGAGGCGGAGGGGGCCGCCACGGAGAGGCCGCGGGCCGTGGCCCGGCGGGCACATGGACCGCACGGCTCGGCCGGTTCGCGGGGCGTGCGTGCTGCCAAGGCCGCCGAGCGGGAGGTCGCGGAGCAGGTCGAGGACGCCCCCGACGGGTGACGGGCTGCCGTCGCCCCGAGTGCCCGCGTCCGATGCGTGCTGTGACCGCCGCAGGGCGGCACGGTGGGCCGGGTCCTCGGCCTGCCGGAGCAAGGTATCCGCAGGGCGGGCTGCTCGCCTTGGTGGTGTGCGCGGACGTCGCCGCCCGGCCCCCCGGCCGCTCACGCGGTCGGCAGCCCTCCTGATTCCGGGTCGCGTCCGGTGAGGCAGTACGTGCCGCCCGCCGGGTCCCGCATCACCGTCCAGTGGGGGTGGTCGGCCACGAAGGTGGCGCCCAGGTGCTCGTGGTGGGTGCGGGTGGCTCGTCGGTCGGCGCAGGCCAGGTCGAGGTGCGCCGACGCGGGGGCGGGGGTGTCGAGACGCTGGAGGAGGATCCGGGCGGGGAGTCCGGCGGGTGGGCGCAGGACGTGGAACTCCGGGAGGGAGCCGGCGTACGACTCCCAGCCCGTCAGGGCGGACCAGAACGTGATCTCGCCGTCGAAGGTGTCCGGTGCGATGTCCAGGCACACCTGGTCCAGCCGGCTCCCGTCGACCACCGGCGTCCGGGCCGTCTCCCCGTGCCAGGGCACCGCGCAGAAGAGCTGCCCGGCGGGGGAGCGGAGCACCGCCCAGCCGTCGTGCGAGGCGACGACCTCGGCACCGAGGCCGACGGCACGGTCGACGAACGCGCGTACGTCCTCCACGGCGAAGTCGAGATGCGCGCCGCCGTCGCCCGTGTTCACCGCCTGGGCCTTCACACACGCGTCGCCCTTCTCGGGGAGCAGCGTCACGAACTCGCCCCGCTCACCCCGGGGCGCGGACAGCTCCGTCGCCGTCACCGCCGTCCAGAAGGCGCATGCCCGCTCGAAACCGGCCTCCGGCCGGTCGACGAACGCATACGTCCACCGGATCGCCTCACCCGTCACGTCGTCCATGCCCCTCCTGTTGCCCTGTCGTGGCCACGCTGCCCACTCTCCCGCCTACCGCGGTTCCCTCAGCTCTCTTGGTTTCCGTACTTGGCGTACTTGCCTGCTTCCCCCGACTTCCGCGGCTCCATGAAGCGCAGCATGTTCCCCGCCGGATCGCGGAACGCACAGTCGCGCACGCCGTAGGGCTGGTCCATGGGCTCCTGGAGGACGTCGGCGCCGGAGGCCTCGACGCGGGAATAGAGGGCGTCGCAGTCGTCGGTGGTGAAGTTGACGCCGCGCAGGACGCCCTTGGCGAGCAGTTGCGCGATGGCTTCGCGGTCGGCGGGGGAGATGTCGGGGTCGGCGCCCGGGGGTTCGAGGACGATCTCGACATCGGGCTGCAGCGGCGAGCCGACGGTCACCCAGCGCATGCCCTCGAAGCCGACGTCGCCACGGACCTCCATACCGAGGACGTCACGGTAGAAGGCGAGCGCCTTGTCGTGGTCGTCGACCGCGAGGAAGCACTGGGAGAGCTTGATGTCCGTACCGGGGCCTCTGTTCGTGTCCATGTGCTCACGCTAGGACGCCTCGTCCGGTTCCGCCGTCCTTATGCGCTGACGAGAGGGCCGCGTCAGCCGCTTCGCCACACATGCCGGGATCGCGGCCCCCGGCTCGTGCGAACGGGACCGGTAGGCGCTCGGGGTCTCTCCGACCAGCTCCGTGAAGCGGGAGCTGAACGAACCGAGGGACGTACAGCCCACCGCCAGGCACACCTCCGTCACCGTGAGGTCCCCACGGCGCAGCAACGCCTTCGCGCGCTCGATGCGGCGGGTCATCAGATATGCGTACGGTGTCTCCCCGTAGGCCGCGCGGAAGCTGCGCTGGAAGTGGCCCGGGGACATCAGCGCGGTGCGGGCGAGGGCGTCGATGTCCAGCGGCTCGGCGTACTCGCGGTCCATGCGGTCCCGCGCCCGCCGCAGCCGCACCAGATCGTCCCGGTTCATGCCCCCAGGATGGCACCCGCCACTGACAAGGGGGCGTTCACGCGACATATCCGCTGGTCAACCCGGGCGGATTCACCATCACGCGAGGGCGCTCACCCCTTCACGGCGGAGCTGGCCACGCCCTGGACGAACCACCGCTGGAAGAAGGCGAAGACGATCAGGACGGGCAGGACGAGGAGGACGCCGAAGGCGAGGATCTGGCCCCAGTCCGGCGGCTGCTGGCCCTGGAAGACGCTCATCTCCAGCGGCAGCGGCCGTACCGACGGGTCGGAGACCATCAGCACCGGCCACAGGAACGAACCCCACTGGGTGAGGAAGGTCAGGATCGCGACCGAGGCGAAGGCCGGCTTCGACATCGGGACGATGATCGCGAAGAACGTGCGCCAGGGGCCGGCCCCGTCCAGCCGGGCGGCCTCCTCGATGCTCGGCGGGATCGTGCGGAAGAACGTGTGGAACTGGTAGATCGAGAAGGCGTTCGCGAGGAACGGGACCGCCTGGATGAAGAGCGTGTTCCGCTGGTCGTTGAACATGTAGAACAGCGGCACGGCCACCGACTCGAACGGCACCAGCATCAGCAGCAGGACCAGGGTGAAGACGGCCTCCCTGCCCCGCCACTTCAACCGTGAGAGCCCGTACGCCGCCATCGAGTTGACGAACAGGCCGCCCGTGACCACCACGAAGGCCAGCAGCAGTGAGACACCCATGAACTGCCAGAAGTAGCCGGTGCTGTCGGAGTTCAGGTTGTCCAGGACGGCCGCGTAGTTGTCGAAGGACAGATGCGTCGGCAGGAACCCGGACAGGCCGTTCAGCACCTCCTCGGACGGCTTGAGGCTGCCGAGGAGGAGGTAGAGGACGGGCAGGGCGAAGACGAACGCCAGGCCGGAGAGGACGGCGTAGTCGAGGAAGCGGCGCAGGGGCCCGCGGGAGAGACCGGTACCGGTGCTCGTACTCATGTCTGAGTCAGTCCTCGTTGTCGGGCCGGACGACGCGGCGCTGGATGAGGGTCAGGACGACGACGATCAGGAAGAAGACGACGGTGATCGCGGACGCCTGGCCGATGTTGTTCTGGTCGAAGGCGGTCGTCACGGCCTGGTACATCACCGTGCGGGCCGCGTCCTCGTCGAGTCCGCCGCCCTTGACCAGCACGTACACCTGGTCGAACACCCGGAACGACAGCACCGACGTGAGCAGCGCGACGAACACGAGGGTGCCGCGGATGCCGGGCAGCGTGACGTTCCGGAACTGCTGCCAGCGGGAGGCCCGGTCGAGCTGGGCGGCCTCGTAGAGCTCGTCCGGGATCTGCTGGAGCCCGGCGAGCAGGATCACCATCTGGAAGCCGACGCCCTGCCACACCGACAGGACGATGACCGAGGCCATCGCGGTGAGTCCGTCGCCCAGCCAGTCGAACGCGCCCCAGTTGCCGAAACTCACCGCGTCCAGCGCGGAGTTGAGCATGCCCTGCTCGCTGCGGGCGAGGATCAGCCGCCAGATCACGGCGACCAGCGCCATCGGGAAGACGACCGGCATGAAGAAGAAGGACCGGAAGAGACCGATCGCCTTCAGCTTGCGGTTGAGCAGGATCGCGAGCCCGAGCGCCAGACCCGTCTGGAGCGGTACGACGACCACGGCGAAGGTCAGGTTGTTCAGCAGCGCTCGCAGGAACGGGCCGGACAGATCGGGGTCGGTGAAAAGCCGCCGGTACTGCTCGACGCCGAAGAAGGTGGGCTCCAGCGGGGAGCCGAGGCGCACGTTGTAGAAGGAGAGCACCACGGCGTAGCAGAAGGGGATGCCGACGAAGGCGATCAGTCCGGCGACGGCGGGTGCGGACATCAGCAGTCCGTGCAGCCATTCGCGGCTGCGGCGGGACGGACGGGCGGGCTGTGCGGGGGCAGGGGCCATGGGCGGCGCCTGGTCCCGGCCGGACGGCGCGGTGTGCGCGGGTTCCACGGTTTTCACGGGGTCCTCTTCCCGGCGGGGCGGGCGGCCGCCATGGGCGCGCCCGCCCCGGTCGATGGGTCCGACAGGGCGCGTGCTTACGGGATCTCGTAGCCGGCGTTGTCCGAGAAGTCCTGGTCGATGGCGCGGGCGGCCTTGGCCAGGGCGTCCTTCGGGTCACTGCCGCCGTAGACCGAGTTCAGGGCCTGGCTGAACTTCTCCGTCACCACCGGGTATCCGGCGGTGACCGGGCGGGTGACGGCGACGCAGGACTTGCTGATGTCGCTGTCGCCGCACGGCTTGGCGAGCTGGTCGGCGAAGAGCTGGAGCGGGCCGCCCGGCTTGTACAGCTCGCTCGCGGCGAGGGCCGACTTCGTGGCCGGGGGTGCGCCGTTGGCCTTGGTCATCGCGGTGATGTTGGCGTCGTCGAGGAGGAAGTCCATGAACGCGCCGGCCGCCTTGGCGTTCTTGGAGTCGGCCCCGATGCCCCAGGACCACGAGCCCTGTCCGGTCTTGGGGCCGTTGCCGAAGTCGGGCAGCGGCAGCACGACCAGGTCGTCGCCGAGGGCCTCGCTGTAGGCGGGGTACATCCAGTGGCCGACCCAGCTGAGGGCGACGCGGCCCTTGGCGAAGGCGTTGCCGTCGGTGTTGGGGTCGACGGTGCTCTTCCAGGACTGGAAGGTCTTCAGGGCCGACACCACCGCCGGCGTGTCGAGGGCGCCCTCCGCCTTGCCGTCCTTGAGGAGGGAGCCGCCGGCCGACCAGACGATCGGGGCGAAGCCGTAGGTGCCCCACTCGTTGGCGAGACCGTTGCCCTCCTGGATGTCGAGGACCTTGCCGTCGGAGTCCTTCGCCTTCAGCGCCTTCAACGCGGCGTTGAACTCGTCCGCCGTCCAGGCGTCGTCGACGCCCTTCGGGTACTTCACCCCGGCCGCGTCCAGCAGCTTCTTGCTGCCGTACATGCCGAGGCCGGAGTCGAACATGCCGAGGCCGTAGTGCTTGCCCGCTATCTCGCCCTGCGCCTTGCTGGCGTCGGTGGCGTTGGACAGGGTCTTCGCGGAGACGAAGTTGTCGATCGGGGCGAGCTTCTTGTTGTAGACGAAGTTCGCCATGGTCGGACCGTCGAACTCCAGGACGTCCGGCAGCTCGGACGCGTTGGTCGCGGTGATGGTCTTGGTGTAGTCGGTCTCCGGTATCAGCTTCAGCTTGACCTTGACCTTGTCCTGCGAGGAGTTGAAGGACTTCACCGCGTTCTGCAGCGCCGCGGCCTCGCTCTTCTGGCCCTGGTGGGCCCAGACGCTGATCGTGCCCTCACCGCTGCCGGCCTCGGCGGAGGCATCGGACCCACCGCCCCCGCCGCACGCGGCAAGCGCCGCCAACGGGAGCACGAGGGCCAGGCCGGTACAGGCCGTACGACGGAACCTGCTGCTGGTCGAGGGGTTGATGGAACTCATGGATTGTGCCTCCGTGCGGGACGAGGGTGCGGGGTGCGGGGGTGGTGGGTTCTGGAAGTGGGGAGTGGCGGTGTGGGGCTGGGAGGGGGATGGGAGGGGGTCACTGCGGCCCTCGAGGGCGCGGCGGTGCCGTGGTCTCCCGCAGGACGAGTCGGATGGGCATCTCCACCCGGCCCTGCGGTACCTCGTCCGGCGCGTCGAGCTGCCGCAGCAACAGCCGGGCGGCCTCAGCGCCCTGCCCGGCGACCGGCTGGGCGACGGTCGTCAGCCCGACCACGTCGGCGAGTTCGTGGTCGTCGAAGCCGACGACGGACACGTCGTCCGGCACCCGGAGCCGATGCCGCCGCAGCGCGCGCAACGCGCCCATCGCCATCTCGTCGGACTGCGCGAACACCGCGGTCGGCGGCCGGGACGCGGCGAGCAACTCCGTCATCGCCCGCTCGCCGCCCTCCACGGTGTAGTCGCCGTCCGCCACCAGGGCCGGGTCGTGCTCGATGCCGGCCTCGGCGAGGACGTGCAGATAGGCGGCGCGACGGTCGACGGGCGTGGTCCAGTGCAGGGGCCCGCTGGCCCCGGAGATCATGCCGATCCGGCGGTGGCCGAGGTTCACCAGATGCCGGACGGCGCTCTCCGCGCCCGCCCGGTCGTCGATGCCGACCACCGTGAAGCCGGGCCGGGCGCCGCCGACCGTGGAGGCCAGCGGCACGCCGAGCGAACGCAGCGCGGCCGACTCCTCCTCGTCCGGGATCAGCAGCGACAGCACCGCGTCCACGCGCTTGCGTACCGGCATCTTGGTGAAGAAACGCTTGCGTGCCTCCGCCGACCCCAGGTTGTACAGCAGGACGTCGTACCCGGCGGCGCTGAACACCTGCTCCGCGGCGTCGAGGACCGTGCCGAAGAACCACCGGCCGATGTACGGGGCGACGACCCCGATGGTGAAGGTGCGCCCGCTCGCCAGGCTGGACGCCGAGCGGGAGGCCGTATAGCCGAGTTGTGCGGCGACGGCCGTGATCTGCGCGCGGACCTCGTCCGAGACGCCCGGCCGGCCGCGCAGGGCGCGCGACACGGTGGACGCCGATACCCCGGCGGCGCGGGCCACATCGGTGATGCTGACGGTCACGGCGGACTTCTCCCGTCGGTTGCACGCTTCACGGCGGTGTGAGCTGTGAGTGACGTGACCGTAAACCCGGCCCGGTTGTTGCGCAAGCGTTTGCGTTCAGATTTACTTGGGCCGATTCTCCAGCGAGACCTAAAAGGTCTATGGTCAGCGCACGCGTTTGGGCGCTGCGAGTCGACAGGAACTGTGCATGCGATACGCCCCGCCCGGCCTCTGCGTGAACGACTTCGCCCTGCTCCGCGACGACGAGGGCACCTACGCGGTGCTGCACCTCCAGGGGCCGTGGACCACCGAGTTCGACCACCTGCGGATGGAGACCTCCTACGGCAGGGCCACCTCGGTCGACCTGGTGGGCTGGCAGCCGCGGGGCACCGCCTTCGGCAACGGGCTGCCGGGCCGTTTCGACCAGCAGGCGGTGTGGACGATGCACCCCTTCCGGCACGGCTCCGGGATGGCGATGTTCTACACCGGCGTGAGCGGGCTGACCCCCGAGGGCTGGCCGTTGCAGTCGGTCGGCCTCGCGTACTCCGACCGCACGGACGGCACCGGCTGGCGGCGTCACGGCACGGGACCGGTCGTCGAGGCGGACCCCCGCTGGTACCGCACGGGCGAGGGCATGGGCTGGCGCGACCCGTTCGTGGTGCGGGACGACGAGGGCGACGGCTGGGCGATGGTGGTCTGCGCGAGCGACGCCTCGCTCCCGGTCGAGGTCAGCGGCTGCGTGGCCCTCGCCACCTCGCCCGACCTGGAGCACTGGACCGTCCACCCGCCGCTGATCTCACCCGGCGACGTCGACGAACTCGAATGCCCCGTGCTCGAACGCCTCGACGACGGCAGCTGGCTGCTCCTCGGCTCCATCGGCGCGACCCGGGGCTTCGAGTCCTGGACGGCGCCCACCCTGCGCGGCCCCTGGACCCGCCGCGGCCCCCTCGGCCCCACCGGCGCCTACGCGCCCCGCGTCATCCCCGCCCCCGACGGCTCCCGGGTCGTCCTCCACACCACCCCTCGCCGCGTCGGCCTCGCCGACACCGGTGACCGCTGCCGCGGCATGCTGGCCCAGCCCAAGTCCCTTGTCGTTCCCGAGGACTCGGCTCCCCGCCTGGAGTGGTGGCCGGGCCTGGACCGCTGGCTGGGCGCGGAGACGGACGGTCCTCTCCTGCACGCGGTCGGCGACATCGCCGTGTCCGGCCGCCCCGTGGAGATCACCCTACGCACCGACGCCCCCGGCTCCACCCTTCCGGCCCTCACCATCGGCTGCGACGGCAAGAACCTCCGGGTGACCGGCCCCGACGGCTCCACCCTGGACGAAACCGTCCTGTCCCAACCTCCGGCCCGCCTGCGGGTCCTGACGATCGGTGAGTACGTGGAGGTCTACGCCGACGACGTCTTCGCCCTGACGACCCTGTGCTACTCGGGCCACCCCGCGCCGTGGACGGCGACCACCGACGGCGTCCCCCACCCGATCCCGACCCGCCCCGTCCACCTCCCGGACCCGACCCGCGACGACGCGTCGGCGATCTGGCCGGGGCCGGGGGGCGCGTAGTCGGGGGTGGCGGTCGGTTGAGCCGGGCTGGGCGGGAGGTTGTCGTGGGGGCGGCGACTGGCTGGGGTGGGCGCACCCCCAGCCCTCTCTCGGCGCGCACCCTCGACCGCGCTGACCAAGTCGCCCCCGTCGCCCCTCGTTCCCCTCCGTCCCGCCTCGTTCCCCCAGTCGCCCCCCACCGCGGCAACCTTTCCGCCCCGTCGGCAGTCCAGTTGGTGTCCCGGTGGGTGGTGTCGAGGTGAACGTGCGAGGTCCCGTGGAGCGGCTGACGCAGAAACCGTGGAGGGCGCGGCCGGTGGCGGACGCGACCGGTGGTATTCGATCCGCCCGGTCGACCCGGCGCATCCGGGGACTGGCCGCTGCCGCACTGGCCGCCGTTCTCCTGGCGACCGGCTGCGACTCCGCCCAGCGCCCGGCCGCGGGCACCGGCGGGGAGCGACGCCCGGATGCCGGCGCGAGCCGTACGGGCGGGCGGTCCCCGTCCGATGTCAGGGCCGAACGGCCGCCCGCCGGGAAACCCTCGCGGCACCCCCGGCCGGAGGACCTCAACGGCGACGGCTACGACGACTTCGCCGCGGTGATCACCGGCGGCAGACTGTTCGTGGTCTACGGGTCGGCGAAGGGACTGGATCCGCGCCGACGCACCGTGGCCCCGGGGCCGCCCTCAAGCACCACGACCGATGAAACGCGGCTGCTGCGCACCGACCTGGACCACGACGGCTACACCGATCTCGTGCGTGCTCCGCGGACCGGCGGACCCACCGTGCTGTGGGGCGGTCCGCGCGGCGTGACCGATCCGCGGCCGCTCACCGGGGCGCCGACGAGCCCCACGGCCACCGGCGACTTCGACGGGGACGGCCACGCCGACCTGTTCCTCCCCGGCGGCGCCAACGGTCCCGAGGGCACCGTGTGGTACGGCCCCATCCGGCGCGGAGGCGCACCCGCCCGCGTCCAGAAGCTGCGCAACGGCCGCCCGACCGACTCGATTCCGGTGCGCTCCCTGGCCGGCGACTTCGACGGCGACCGGGCCACCGATCTCGTGCTCTGGTTCCACTGGACCGATCCGGACAATGAAGGCGACGGCGGGGTGGGCGTCAGCGGTCTGCAGTATCTGCGCGGCGGCCCGGGAGGGCTGAGGCTCGCCGAGCGCCGCGAGCGACCCGACCTCGGCCTGGAGGGGCAGGCGGGGGACGTGGACGGCGACGGCACCGACGACCTGTACTCGGCGGGCTTCTTCGCGTACCGGAAGCAACTGAGCGCCGGATACACCCTGAGCACCCCCTCCGGACCCGAGACCGGCGCGCGGGGTGGCATGACCACGGTCTCACCGCCGGGCCTGAGGGACGCCCCGCAGTACGGCGGCATGGGCGGCACCGCCCTCGGCGACGTCACCGGTGACGGTCGGGCCGATCTGGTCACCTCCGCGACCGGCGCCAACGACAGCAACGGCGTCGTCTGGCTGGTCCCCGACCTCCGGGCGGCCACCGCGGACGCGGTCCGGGCGGTGACCCTGGACACCCCCGGGGTCCCCGGCAGCGACACCCCCGCCGAAGGCCGGGGCCCGACCCGCAACCGCATCACCGTCGTCGGCCCGCTCCTCGACACCGATGGCGACCACCACCTGGACGTGGTCGTCGGAGCTCCCGGCTTCCTGGACGCCAAGAGGCGCGACCTGGACGCGTTCTGGGTGCTGCGCGGCACCGACGAGGGGATGACGTACCAGCGGCACTTCACCGCCGCGGACATCCTCTGACGCCCACCGGCATCGGGCCGGGCCGCACAGCCCCAGCCCATCCCCCAACCGATCCGCCTCCGGCCTCCGGCCTCCGGCCTCCGGTAACTCTCGCGTCGTGCCGGACACAAACAAGGTGGAGCCAGCGCGCAGGGGAGGGGCGGGCGTGAGCAGACCGATGGACGATCCCGGGCGGTTCGAGGAGGTCTACCGGCGGACGTACCTGCCCGTTCTCAGGTTCCTGCGCAGGCGCCTGCCCCCGGCCGCCGCCGAGGACGCCGCGGCCGAGGTGTTCCTGGCGGCCTGGCGGAACCGGCACGAACTGCGCGGCGGGGAACTGCCCTGGCTGTACGGCATCGCCCGCCGCGTCGCCGCCAACGCCCTACGGGCCCGGGACCGGGCGGGCCGGCTCGACGACCGCATCCGTGCCGACCACGAGGCCGGGGCCGAACCGGCGGCCGAGGAGGAGGTGCTTCGGCGACTCGGCGCGCGGGGTGTGCTGGACCGGCTTCCGGTGCGGGAACAAGAAGTGCTGCTCCTCGTGGCCTGGGAGGGCCTGGGCGTGCGCGACGCGGCCAAGGTCATGGGGTGCGGCGTCGGGGCCTTCAAGGTCCGCCTGCATCGCGCGCGCCGGCTGCTGGAGGCGGCGGTGGCCGCGGACGAGGCCCGGCCTTCGGAGGACAGACTGCCAGTGGACGGGAGGACGAGGTGAAGGGAGATCTCAGGAGGGTGCGGGAGCTGATGCCTCCCGATCCGCAGGGGGAGTTCGGGCTCGACGGTGCCCTCCCGGCCCGTGCCGAGCGGGAACTGGCGGCGCTCCTGGCCACCGAGGCCGCGCCGGCGCCCCGGGCGCGAACGGGCATGTCCCGCAGGCGGGTTCTGCTGGCCGGCGGGATCGTGGCCACGGCCACCGCGGTCGCCGCCTCCGATGAGCTGGGCCGGTTGCTCAGGGCGGGCGGGGAGGCACAGGCTCTGGTGACGCCGCCCGTGCTGACCCTGCGGACGATCGCGGGAACCTCGTCGCGCGACGTGCTGGCCGAGCTGGCGGAGAAGGTGCGCGGGCTCGCTCCCGAGGCGGTGCGGGGCCCGTACCTCTATCTCAAGAGCTGGGGCTGGTGGCTGAACTCCGCCGGTGACGTGCCCGGTGGCGTCGCCAACGCAGCGGTTCCGACGGTGACCGAGCAGTGGATCAGGACGTCCGACGGGGCGGGCCGGGAGCGCCAGGCGTACGGCGAACCGTACTTCCCGAATCCGGACCAGGAACGGGACGCCCGCGCGGCGGGGCTGGTCGAGGGCGAGGGCGTCCGGGACGAGCGGCACGGCCCCGGGTACTTCGCGCCGGACTCCGCATGGCAGGCGCTCCTTCCCTTCTCGACCGACCCTGATCGGCTGCTCGCTCAGCTGAGGAAGGTCAACTGGGAGGGAGGGAGGCTGATCTGGGGCGTCTCGGCCATGCTGGAGGCGGCCGGGCGGGCCTCGGGCGGCACGGTCGAGCCCGCACTGCGCGCGGCGGCGCTCCAGGTCCTCGCGAGGCGGACCGACGTGCAGGTGTCGAGGACCACCACCTGGCACGGACGGCAGGCCCTCGCGATCACCCAGGAGAGCAGGCACCGGAAGGCCGTCTTCCGGGACTCGCTGCTCGTCGACCCGGCGACCGGCTCCCCGATGGGCAGCGAGGAGGCGCTGCTGGGCGACCCGTTGAGCCTGAGGATCTCCGTGCCCGGGACGATCACGGTGAGCGAGACGCTGGCCCGGGGAACGGTGACGGACACCCGGAGCACCGTCTGAACGGAGCCGCTTCGACCGCAATCGGCTCGCGACCCGCTGAACACGACCGCACCCGGACCGCCGTGGACGCCGTGCTCGGCGGCCTGCGGGCCGGGTGCGGACGGGACGACCAGGCGACCGGGCGGGTCGCAGGGCCGGAAGGCGTGATCGGAGGATCAGGCCTTCTTCGTCTCCCAGAAGATCTTGTCGATCTGGGCGATGTAGTCAAGCGCCTTCTGGCCCGTCGCAGGGTCGGTGGAGCCCTTGGCGGCCGAGAGGGCCTTCAGGGTGTCGTTGACCAGCTGGTGCAGCTCCGGGTACTTCTCGAAGTGCGGGGGCTTGAAGTAGTCGCTCCACAGGACCGACACGTGGTGCTTGGCGAGCTCGGCGCGCTGCTCCTTGATGACGGTCGCGCGAGCCTGGAAGTGCGGGTCGTCGTTGGCGGCCATCTTCTCCTGCACGGCCTTCACCGACTCCGCCTCGATGCGGGCCTGGGCCGGGTCGTACACGCCGCAGGGCAGGTCGCAGTGCGCGCTGACCTTGACCTTGGGGGCAAACAGGCGGGAAAGCATGGAGCATTCCTTCCTCGTGATCGTCTTCTCAGGTGGGACATTACTCCCTGCGAGAGAGGTTTTCGCGAGTGCCCCCATGGGCTTAGGACAAAAGTCCGGGGTCAGACTGGGACTGGTGGAGGTTCGAACCGGGGAGGTGCCGAGGGATGCCGGAGCCGGCGCAGGAGAGCGAGCGGGCAAGGGCCGTTCTGCCCTTGGGGGTGGCCGAGGTGACGGGACCGTCCATGGTGCCGACGCTGCGCCACGGGGACCGGCTGCTCGTCCACTACGGGGCGCGGCTGAGGATCGGTGACGTGGTCGTGCTGCGGCACCCCTTCCAGCAGGACCTGCTCGTCGTCAAGCGCGTCGCCGAGCGGCGGGACGGCGGCTGGTGGGTCCTCGGGGACAACGCGTACGCCGGCGGGGACAGCACGGACTACGGCACCGTCCCCGACGAACTGGTGCTCGGCAGGGTCCGGTTCCGCTACCGGCCCCGGCCGGACGGTCAGCGTTCGCTGTTCGCCGTGGCCCGCTGGGCGTTCTCGGCGGCCCGGCCGGTGCTCTGCGACCGGTCCGCCTCCAGGCGTTTGCGGGCGCGGTAGGCGGCCACGTTGGCGCGGGTCGCGCAGCGGTCGGAGCAGTAGCGCCGGGAGCGGTTGGTGGAGGTGTCGAGGTAGGCGTTGCGGCACGGCGCCGCCTCGCACAGCCCGAGCCGGTCCACGCCGTACTCGGTCAGGTGGAAGGCGAGGCCCATCGCGGCGATCGCGGCGTAGCCGGCCGTCGCGTTCGAGGGATGGTCCGCCAGGTGCATGTGCCACAGCGGGCGGCCGTCGTCGTCCCGGAAGTCATGGCCGGAAATCTGCGGGCTCACCGGGAACTCCAGCAGCAGCGAGTTCAACAGGTCCACGGCGAGCGTCTCGTCGCCGCCGTCCGCCGCCTCGAAGACCGAGCGCAGGCGGGTCCGCACCGACCGGAACCGGGTGACGTCGGCGTCCGTCGCCCGTCGGGCCGCCGACTGGTTGCCCCCGAAGAGGTCGCGGACGGCCTCGACCGAGGTGAGTGTGTCCTTGCCCCGGAGCGGTTCCTCGCTGTTCACGAGGCGCACGGCGTAATCCGAGTAATAGGCCAGTTCCACTTGTAGTCCTTACGGGGGCGATCTATCGTCGTGGTGCGGGTCAGGTAACAGCTGATCGTGCTTTCAGGGTATTACGACGTACCGTGAGAAGGGGCTCCCATGACGACGACCACCGGCACCGGCAGCGGAACCTCGTTCGGCACCGACTGGCAGGCCTGGCAGCGCAGCTGGGACCGGCAGCAGGAGTGGTACATGCCCGACCGTGAGGAGCGGTTCCGGGTCATGCTCGACATGGTCGAGGCCCTCGTCGGCCCCGAGCCCCGCGTCCTCGACCTCGCCTGCGGTACGGGATCCATCACGTCCAGGTTGTTCGCGCGGTTCCCGAAGGCCGTCAGCACCGGCGTCGACCTCGACCCCGCGCTGCTCACCATCGCCGAGGGCACCTTCGAGGGCGACCGCCGCGTCACCTTCGTCACCGCCGACCTCTCCGACCCCGACTGGCCCACCCAGCTGCCGTACGACTCGTACGACGCCGTGCTGACGGCCACAGCCCTGCACTGGCTGCACAGCGAACCCCTCGCCGCCCTCTACGGTCAGGTCGCGGAGCTCGTCCGCGACGGCGGTGTCTTCATGAACGCGGACCACATGATCGACGAGACCACGCCCCGGATCAACGCGGCGGAGCGCGCCCACCGCCACGCGGGTATGGAACAAGCCAGGGCGAACGGCGTCGTCGACTGGGCCGAATGGTGGCAGCTCGCCGCCCAGGACCCGGTACTCGCCGCGCCGACGGCCCGCCGTTTCGAGATCTACGGCGAGCACGCCGACGGCGACATGCCGTCCCCGGCATGGCACGCCCGCGTCCTGCGCGAGAAGGGCTTCGCGGAGGCCAGGCCGGTCTGGTGCTCGCCCTCCGACACCCTGCTGCTGGCCGTGAAGTAGCCCCCGCGGAGGCGGACCCGCACGTGGAAGGGGCGGTACGGGAGAGACCCGTACCGCCCCTTCTCTCCAGCCGTTTCCGGCCGGGCCGTGCTACAGCACCTTGGACAGGAACGACTTGGTGCGCTCCTCCTGCGGGTTCGTGAGCACGTCACGCGGGTGGCCCGCCTCGACCACCACACCGCCGTCCATGAAGACCAGGCTGTCGCCGACCTCGCGGGCGAAGCCCATCTCGTGGGTGACGACGACCATGGTCATGCCGGACTCGGCGAGGTCGCGCATGACGTCGAGGACGTCGCCGACGAGCTCCGGGTCGAGCGCCGAGGTCGGCTCGTCGAACAGCATCAGCTTCGGCTCCATCGCCAGTGCCCGGGCGATCGCCACACGCTGCTGCTGACCGCCGGAGAGCTGCGAGGGATAGTTGCCCGCCTTGTCGCCGAGGCCGACCTTCTCCAGCAGCTCCCGGGCCCGCTCGCGGGCCAGCGCCTTGCTGACGCCCTTGACCTGGACCGGCGCCTCCATGACGTTCTCGGCGGCGGTCATGTGCGGGAACAGGTTGAACCGCTGGAACACCATGCCGATGTCCCGGCGCTTCAGCGCGACCTCGCTGTCCTTGAGCTCGTACAGCTTGTCGCCCTTCTGGCGGTAGCCGACCAGCTCGCCGTCGACGTACAGCCGGCCGGCGTTGATCTTCTCGAGGTGGTTGATGCACCTCAGGAACGTCGACTTGCCGGAGCCGGACGGGCCGATGAGACAGAACACCTCGCCCCGCTGCACCTCCAGGTCGATGCCCTGGAGGACCTGCACGGGGCCGAAGGACTTGTGGATGCCCTCGGCCTTCACCATGGCGGTCATGCCGAGACTCCCTTCGGGCGGCGCGCGGGCAGCACGGCCGCCTTGAAGCGCTGGATCGGGGTCGGCGGGAGGGACCGGGTCGAGCCCTTCGCGTAGTACCGCTCAAGGTAGTACTGGCCGACGCTGAAGACGCTGGTCAGGATCAGGTACCAGGCGGAGGCGAGGAAGAACATCTCCACCACGGAACCGGCCCGCTGGCCGATGTCCTGGGCCACCTTGAACAGGTCCATGTACCCCACCGCCGAGACCAGCGAGGTCGTCTTGAGCATGTTGATGACCTCGTTGCCCGTGGGCGGCACGATCACGCGCATCGCCTGCGGGATGACGATCCGGCGCAGCGTCTTCGCGTGGCTCATGCCGAGCGCGTGCGACGCCTCCGTCTGGCCCTCGTCGACCGACAGCAGACCGGCGCGGCAGATCTCCGCCATGTACGCGGCCTCGTTGAGGCCGAGACCGAGCAGCGCCGTCAGCAGCGGCGTCATGAAGACCGACCAGTAGTCCTTGTAGATCGGTCCGAGGTTGATGTACGTGAAGACGATGCCCAGGTTGAACCAGACGAAGAGCTGGACCAGGACCGGTGTGCCACGGAAGAACCAGATGTAGAACCAGGCGATCGACGACGTCACCGGGTTCTTCGACAGGCGCATCACGGCGAGCAGGATGCCGCCCACGATGCCGATCAGCATGGACACGACGGTGAGCAGGAGCGTGTTCAGCAGGCCTTCGATGACACGGCCGTTGAAGAAGTACTCGGGGACCGCGCCCCAGTTGATGTTGCCCTGCGCGAAGGCGTAGATGATCGAGCCGAGGAGGCCGAGCGCGATGGCCGCGGACACATAGCGCCCCGGGTGCCGGACCGGGATGGCCTTGATGGCCTCCGGACCGGCAGGGGGTGTGTCGGCAGGACCGTCCGTCTTGTTGACGTCAACAGTCACGGGTGGAGCCTTTCAGAACCGAGCCGAGAATCAGGAGCCGCCGTTGATCTTCGACTCGGTTACGGCGCCGTCCTCGACGCCCCACTTCTCGATGATCTTCTTGTATTCGCCGTTGTCGATGATCGCCTGGACCGCGGCCTGCAGGGCGTCCCGCAGCTTGGTGTTGTCCTTGGCGACGGCGATGCCGTACGGGCCTGCCTCGACCTGGTCGCCGACGATCTGGAAGTACTTGCCGCCGCCCGACGTCTTCACCGAGTAGGCGGCGACCGGGTAGTCGGCGGAGACGACATCCGCGCCCTTGGCGCGCATCCGGGTCTCGGCCTCGGGGTTGGTGGCGAAGTCCTCGATCTTGAGGGTGCCCTTGCCGTCGTCCTTGCACTTCTTCGCCTGGTCCTTGGCGAGGTCGTGCGAGAACGTGTTGCGCTGGACGGCGATCGTCTTGCCGCAGAGGTCGTCCCAGGTCTTGATGCCCTGGTCGTCGCCCTTGTTGGTGTAGAGCGAGACACCCGCGGTGAAGTAGTCGACGAAGTCCACGCCGGCGCCGACCTTCTTGCCGGTCTCGGAGTCGATGCCCTCCTGGCGGTCCTTCGTGTCGGTCATGGCCGACATCGCGATGTCGTACCGCTTGGCGGCAAGGCCGCCGATGAGGGTGTCGAAGGTGCCGTTCTCGAACTTGAACTCGACACCGAGCTGCTTGCCCATCGCGGCGGCGATGTCGGGGTCGATGCCGACGACCTTGCCCGCGTCGTCCTTGTACTCCACCGGCGCGTACGCGATGTCCGAGCCGACGCGGATGACACCCTTGCTGCGGATCTCCGAGGGAAGCTTTTCGGCCAGGGGGGCCGAGCCGGCCGTGGCGCTGCCGTTGTCGTCCTTGGTCTGGTCACCGCAGCCGGTGAGCAGCAGGGCGCCCGCGACCGCGATCGCGCCGACCGCGGCTGTCCGGGAGCGCAGGCCGGTCGTACGACGAGTGGTGCTTGCGGTCATGGTGGGTTCCTCCGGCGGGATGGGTGGAGTTGCCTAGGTCGATGGTTGACACGCTTCTTCGAGTGTCGCGACCTCGTGTGATTACGGCATCTTGCCATTCGGGCATGTCTATTCAGATGACCCGCAATGTCAAAATCGCATAACGGGTCAACCCCGAATGGCCCATGAACCGCTGCGGACCGTGCGATCGCGCAGGATCTTGTGCGGAATTTATCTCTTCAGGCCGGAAGATCTTCTGTTCATCTCAGGATGCGGTCGGCTGTGAATCGCGCGCACGCGGCGGTATGGGGTGCTGTCATGGATTATCCGACTTGTCCCGTCATTCGTCGACGAGTCGTGGCGCCCCCAGAGGGCCGCAAATGACCTTCGAGTTGTGACCTTCAAGGTATGAACGGGTCTGGACTCGTCGTCGGCGCCGTCCGTCCGGTAAGAAGGTTCCTTACACCCCTCATCCGGGGCCCAGGGCGCGTGTGCGGCGCGCCCGTCGCGTCTGAGCCCATACGTGTCGCCGTACGTACCGGTTGACCTGGGCCTTACGCGGTGCCCGCCCACTCCCGAACCGGGAGCGGTCACCCTCAAACCTTGAAGACTTAAGGGGTAAACAACAGTGGCAGCGGAGATTGTCAATCCTCGCACCGAGAGCAGCGACGGCAGTACGGGCCAGGAAGGCAACGGGGAGCCCCTCAATTCCCTTGGCGCCCCCGACTCCTTCGACCCCGCCTTCGCGCTGCACCGCGGCGGCAAGATGGCCGTGCAGAGCACGGTGCCGATCCGCGACAAGGACGACCTGTCCCTCGCTTACACGCCGGGCGTCGCGCGGGTGTGCACCGCCATCGCCGAGCGTCCCGAGCTGGTCGACGACTACACCTGGAAGTCCTCCGTCGTCGCCGTCGTGACGGACGGTACGGCGGTCCTCGGCCTCGGCGACATCGGCCCCGAGGCGTCCCTCCCCGTGATGGAGGGCAAGGCGATCCTGTTCAAGCAGTTCGGCGGCGTCGACGCGGTGCCGATCGCGCTCGCCTGCACGGACGTCGACGAGATCG
This sequence comes from Streptomyces sp. NPDC030814, assembly GCF_055572155.1. Lineage (NCBI taxonomy): Bacteria > Bacillati > Actinomycetota > Actinomycetes > Kitasatosporales > Streptomycetaceae > Streptomyces > Streptomyces sp. NPDC030814. The sequence goes on along the minus strand of NZ_JBVIDX010000022.1, from coordinate 110,127 downwards.
TCGAGACCGTCGTCCGGCTCGCCCCGTCCTTCGGCGGCGTGAACCTGGAGGACATCTCGGCCCCTCGTTGCTTCGAGATCGAGAAGCGGCTCCAGGAGCGCCTGGACATCCCGGTCTTCCACGACGACCAGCACGGTACGGCCGTCGTGACGCTGGCGGCGCTGCGGAACGCGGCGCGGCTCAGCGGCCGGGAGATCGGTCAGCTGCGGGCCGTCATCTCGGGTGCCGGCGCGGCCGGTGTGGCGATCGCCAAGATGCTGGTCGAGGCGGGCATCGGCGACGTCGCCCTGGCCGACCGCAAGGGCATCATCTCCGCGGACCGCGAGGACCTCACCGACGTCAAGCGCGAGGTGGCGGGGTTCACCAACAAGGCCGGGATCACGGGCTCCCTGGAGGATGCGCTCGCGGGCGCCGACGTCTTCATCGGCGTCTCCGGCGGTACGGTCGCTGAGGAGGCCGTCGCCTCGATGGCCGAGGGCGCGTTCGTCTTCGCCATGGCGAACCCCAACCCCGAGGTGCACCCGGACGTCGCCCACAAGTACGCGGCGGTCGTCGCGACCGGGCGCTCCGACTACCCCAACCAGATCAACAACGTCCTCGCCTTCCCCGGCATCTTCGCGGGGGCGCTCCAGGTGCGGGCGTCGCGGATCACCGAGGGGATGAAGATCGCGGCGGCGGAGGCGCTGGCCGCGGTCGTGGGTGACGACCTCGCCCCCGACTACGTCATCCCGTCCCCGTTCGACGAGCGGGTCGCTCCCGCGGTGACGGCGGCGGTGGCCGCGGCCGCGCGGGCGGAGGGGGTCGCTCGCCGCTGAGGTGGGTGCGAGTGCGTTTGGCGGCCCTGTCCCCGTGGGTGGGGGCGGGGCCGCCTTTTTGCTGGGGGGGCGGATTTGGGTGCCTAGTGGCTCGGGGGTGCGGGTTCGTCGGCGGCTGCGGGTGGTTCGTGGTTGCTCGCGCAGTTCCCCGCGCCCCTGAAAAGCGACCGGGGCTGCCCCCCGTGCTTTTCAGGGGGAGGGCGGGCCGCAGGCCCGTTCCTCCAGGGGCGCGGGGAACTGCGCGATCAGCCCCCACCCACCCGCAGATTCCCGGGGGCTCCGCGGGGCGCAGCCCTTCGCGGGACGCGTGTCACAGCGTTGCCCGGTTCCATCAGGTGCGCCGTACACCTATGGTCAGGCCCATGTTCGCTGCCTACGCCGCCCGTATCGACCGTGACAACCCGCTCAACGGACTGGAGTTGGGTGACCGCCCCGCCCCGGAGTCCAGGCCCGGCTGGACGACCGTCAGGGTGAAGGCCGCCTCGCTGAACCACCACGACCTGTGGTCCCTGCGTGGTGTCGGCCTCGCCGAGGACAAGCTGCCCATGATCCTCGGCTGTGACGCCGCAGGCATCGACGAGGACGGCAACGAGGTCGTCCTGCACTCGGTGATCGGCCAGAGCGGCCACGGAGTCGGCCCCAAGGAGCCCCGGTCCATCCTCACCGAGCGCTACCAGGGCACCTTCGCCGAACTGGTCACCGTCCCCACGTGGAACGTCCTCCCCAAGCCCGCGGAGCTCTCCTTCGAAGAGGCCGCCTGCCTGCCCACCGCCTGGCTGACGGCCTACCGCATGCTCTTCACCAACGCCGGCGTCCGTCCGGGTGACTCCGTCCTCGTCCAGGGCGCCGGCGGCGGTGTCGCCACCGCCGCGATCGTGCTCGGCAAGGCGGCCGGCCTGCGTGTCTACGCCACCAGCCGGGACGAGGCGAAGCGCAAGCGGGCGCTGGAACTCGGCGCGGTCGAGGCGCTGGAGTCGGGGGCGCGGCTGCCGCAGCGCGTCGACGCGGTCATCGAGACCGTCGGCGCCGCCACCTGGTCCCACTCGGTGAAGTCGCTGCGCCCCGGCGGCACGCTCGTCATCTCCGGTGCCACCAGCGGCGACCGCCCCTCCCACGCCGAGCTCACCCGCATCTTCTTCCTCGAACTCAAAGTCGTCGGCTCCACCATGGGCACCAAGGACGAGTTGGAGGACCTCCTCTCCTTCTGTGCCGCGACGGGTGTCCGCCCCGTCATCGACGAGGTGCTCCCCCTCGACCGCGCCCGTGAGGGTTTCGAGCGCCTGGAGTCCGGCGACCTCTTCGGCAAGATCGTGCTCACCAACCCCTGACGGCTCCCTCCTGCTGAACAAGCGGTACGAAGGCCGGCCCGGTTCCCTCGGGCCGGCCTTCGTCATGTCAACCAACGTTGACAGCCGGACTTTGTCAACGTAAGTTGACGCCATGACCGAAGCAACGGATCTCGCCGAGCGTGCCGGCGACCGCGACCCCCGGATCGGGCTGCGGGCCGTCGCCGCGCTGCGGCGGCTGCTGGAGCAGTTGGAGTCGGTACAGGTGCGCAGCGCGCGCAACCAGGGCTGGTCGTGGCAGGAGATCGCCACGGAACTCGGTGTGAGCAGGCAGGCCGTGCACAAGAAGTACGGGAGGCATTGATGTTCGAACGGTTCACGAAGGATGCCCGTGCCGTGGTCCTCGCCGCGGTCGACCACGCGGAACGCTCCAGCGCCGACAAGGTGACCGAGGAACACCTCCTGCTCGCCCTTTTGGACCGCCGCGCCAGCCGCGCCTCGTTCGCCCTCGCCTCGCTGGGCCTGGCCGACAACCGGGGCTCCGTCGAACAGGCTCTGGCCGATGCCCGCCGCCGGGGCGGCCTCACCCGCGCCGACGCGGACGCCCTCTCCGATCTCGGTATCGACCTCTCGCAGATCATCTCCCGAGTCGAGGAGGCCCATGGGGCAGGCGCGTTGGAACCGGGGAGGGGTCGGGGTGACGGTGACGGGGACGGAAGCGAACGGTTCGGCCGAAGGGGTGGTGGGCGCGGCGACAGGAGCGGCCGGGCTCGCCGCTCGGGGCACCGCCCCTTCAGCCGCGAAGCCAAGGACGTCCTCACCCGCTCCCTTCGCGTCGCCCAGTCCCACCGCGACCGTCACATCGGCGACGAGCACATGCTCCTCGCGCTCACCACCCGCCCCGGAGTTCCCGCCGAGGTCCTCGCCGACCATGGTGTGACCTACGAGGCCCTGCAACGCGTGCTGTACGGGCCGGGCGAGGCCAGGGCGAGCTGACGAGGGAGGGGGCCCCGCCGCGAGGCGTGGGCCGCTCCGATTCCCCGTTCACCCCTTGGCTGCCCGCAGTGCCGCTCCGATGTGGGCGGCGGTCGTCGACAGATGGCGGCGCGCATCGCGGAGTTGGTCCTCCGTGACCCCGTGGTCGCGGGCCGCGTCGCGGATGTCGTCGCGGAAGCGGTCGAGGAGCCGGTCGAGATCGCGGGCCGGGTCGCCGGTAGAGGCCTCGTGCACCCATGTGGGCTCGTAGGCGCCCGGGAAGTCCTCCTGTGTGGTCGTGTAGTCCGGCTCCCAGGCGCCGGTGCCGCCCGCCTCCGTCGCCCTGGCGGACCCACCCGTACCCGCCCCACCCGTACCCGCACCGGCCTCCGCACCCGTGGCCGGCGCACCCCCCGTGCCCGCCGTACCCGAGCCGGACTCCGCCCCCGGGCGTCCGAAGCCGAGGTCCTTCCCGAACTCCTTTCCGAAGTCCTTCCCGAACTCGCCGAACTCCTTCGCCAGTTCCGTCAGGCCCTCGCGTACCCCGGTCGGCCAGTCGCCACGGGAGAAGTGGTCCTGGACGTGCTCCTGGACCCGCTTGGCGATGCGCTGGAGCTCCTCCTGTGCCTGTGTGCGGGCCCGTTCCTGTGCCTCCTTGGCCTGACGGCGGGCCCGCTGGGCCTCCTCGCGGGCGCGACGGCTCTCGTCCTTGGCGCGCCGGGCCTGCTCCTTCCACTCCTGCTTGACGCGGCGCATCTCCTCCTTCGCCGCGCGCCATGCCTCCTTGTCGGCCTGCTCCCCGAACTCCCCGAGCGGTTCGTGCTCCCCGGCGCCGGCTCCGGGGCCCTTGCGTGCCGCGGAGGCCGCCGCACGCATCTCGCGGCGCAGGTCGCCCGCCGCCCCCCGTACATCGGCCCGGATCTCGGCGGCCAGCTCCGCCACCGACTCCCGGATCTCCAGCTCCAGATCGGCCAGTTCCCCGCTGCGGTCGGCCAGTTCGGCGCGGCCGGCGTCCGTGATCGCGTACACCTTCCGGCCGCCCTCGGTGGTGTGGGTGACCAGGCCCTCCGCCTCCAGCTTGGCGAGGCGGGGGTAGACGGTGCCGGCGGAGGGCGCGTACAGGCCCTGGAAGCGTTCCTCCAGCAGTCGGATCACCTCGTAGCCGTGGCGCGGCGCCTCGTCCAGCAGCTTCAGCAGATACAACCGCAGGCGTCCGTGGGCGAAGACGGGAGGCATGTCAGAGCACCTTCTTGTCGGTCGTGCTGGGGCTCGTGCCGTCGGCCTGGCCGTCGGACGGCTCGGCGGCACCGGCAGACGCATTGTCGGTCACGGCGTCGGACGGCTCGGCCGGTGGGATGTCCCGCGCGGCCTCGCGGCCGGTCGCGCCGCCGCCCGCCGGTACGCCCTCACCGGCGTGGACGGTCCCGGATGGGCCGCCGCCCTCGCCCTCGTCCCAGGGCTCGTCCTCCGCCGGAGGCCTGCGCAGAAGCGCTATGGAACCCGAGATGGTCGTGGCCTTCAGCCGGCCGTTGCCCGTGCCGAGCCGGCCGGTGACCTTGTGGGCGCCCCAGGGGCCGCTGACGCGGAGGTCCTCGAAGGCGTTGGAGATGGTGCCACTGGCGGTGTTGGCCTCGATCTCGGCGTCGGCGGGGTGGGGGAGGCGGATGGCGATCTCACCGGAGACGCTGGTGAGACCGACCTGGCTCGGGCCACCGACGGGGTCGAGGTCCAGGATGATCGAGCCGCTCACCGAGTCCGCCTTGAGGGTCGGGCAGGACCCTTCGATGACGGTCAGGTCACCGGAGAGGGAACTCAGCCGGACGTCTCCGGCGAGGGCCTGCGCCTCCACGTTCCCGGAGACCGTCGTCGCCCGGACCGGTCCCGACAGGCCGACCAGGGTGGTGTCGCCCGAGACGCCCTTCACCTCCGTACGCCCCTCCACCCCCGAGATGACGGCGCTCGCGCCGACCGCGCCCACCTCGACGCGCGTGCCCGCCGGGACGGCGAGGGAGACCAGGGCGCTGCGACGCCGGCCTTTGCGGTCGAGCCACTTCAGGAAGCCCTTCCACGGCAGATCGTCGTACGCGACGGTCAGGGTGCCGTCCTTCTGCGTCACCGTCAGGGGCGGCCCCTCCAGCTCCGACACCTCCAGACGGGCGGAACTCTCGTCAGTGCCCACGACGTTCACCGTTCCGTTGACGACGCGCACCTGGAGCGCCGTCACCGGCTCGTCGAACGTGAGCTTCCGTGGCTCGGCTACCGACCACTCGGACATGTGCTGACCCCCTAGGACAAGCCGGCCCGATGGCAGACCGGCCCCATGCCGGGCCGGCCCGGCAGCAGGCCGGCCCCTACAACTGACCGAACAGGACTGCGCAACGCGCCATATCGCGTCTCATGTAATTCACGATATATCGCGCGCGTCGGAAGTCAAGACACCCGTTCTGGTGACCCCGCAGGATGAATGCGAACAAATCGCCCTAGCGTGGATGCATGTCGACGGAAAGCACTCCGGGATCCCCGCGCCCCCGATCCGCGCCGTCCCCGGGCGCCCTGCTGCTCTGCCGCGCGGACCGCGACGCGGTCGCCCCCGTCGCCCAGCTCCTCCGGGAGCGGATGCTGCTCACGTCGGCCGGCCCCGAGTGGAGCGCGCTCGTACCCGAGGGAAAGCCGTGGATGCACGGAGGGGAGCCCGTCGACCGTGTCCTGACCGGTTGGGCCACCGCGCTCGCCGTCGGCGCTCCCTGGCCCGTGCTGGCCCTCTGGTGGGACGCGGACCGCAGCGGCTACACCCTGGCGGCCGGCTTTCGCCGCACCGTCGGCTACGTATGGCTCAGGAACGGCACCCCCGTCGGCGAGGACGAGGCGATGCGCACGTTCGCCGCGCGGCTCGGCCTGGACCCGGTCCTCGACGCCCAGCCGCTCCACGACCTCACCGAACCGGACCCGTCGGCGGACGCCCGCACCCGCATGCTGGGCCTCCTCGCCGTCCTGGCCCGCGCCGGTGTGGTCCTCCCGGCCGGCCTCACACCGGGCGAACCCGCCGACCGTCTCCGCGAGGTCGCCCGCGTCCAGTCCGACGTCCAGCGCATCGAATGGACCGGCTGGCGCGGAGCCGTGCGCATGGAACTCGACGCGCTCGAACGCGGCCGTCTCGGCCCCTGGCTGCCCTGGGCGGGCACGTCACGGGCCCGCGCCCTCGCCGCCACACAGCTTCTCGCGGGCCTGCCGCTCACGGCCTGGGGCCTGCGTCGCCGCAGCGGTGGCTGGGCCGTCGCGGGTGCCCTCCTGGTCGCCCACGGCGCCCTCGGCCTGATGTACGAGCTCTGCCGCCCTCACGACTGACCCCGGCCGCGCCCCCGGAGCTGAGAAGTCGGGGGCCTCGTGGACCGGGGCATCACTTCCGGGACCTACTCGTCGTCCTCGTCGTCGAGCCGTGCCAGCCAGGTCGCCAGCCGCTCGACCGGCACCTCGAAGTCCGGGTTCAGGTCGACGAAGGTCCGCAGCTGCTCGGCGAGCCACTCGAAGGTGACCTCCTCCTCGCCGCGCCGCTTCTCCAGTTCCTCGATGCCACGGTCCGTGAAGTACATGGGTCAAGGATAAGTGCGGGAAAACGGCCGGGCCGCACCCCTCGGAAGGGGTGCGGCCCGGCCGCGTACGGATGCCGTCGAGGGTGCTTACGCCTCGAACACCTCACGCACCAGCTGCTCCTGCTCCGCCTGGTGCCGCTTGGCCGAACCCACGGCGGGGGACGAGCTGTGCGGGCGGGAGATGCGGCGCAGACGCTCGCCGTGCGGGACGTCGGCGCCGACCGCCAGGTCCAGGTGGTCGATCAGGTTGAGGGCGATGAAGGGCCACGCGCCCTGGTTCGCCGGCTCCTCCTGGGCCCACAGGTACTTCTCGGCGTTCGGGTACTTCTTGATCTCCGCCTGGACCTCGGCACCCGGCAGCGGGTAGAGACGCTCGAGGCGGATGATCGCCGTCTCGGCGGCCGCGGGGTCCGTGGCGCCGCGCTTCTGCCGCTCGGCCTCCAGGTCGTAGTAGACCTTGCCGGCGCAGAACACGACCTTCTTGACGGCGGCCGGGTCGACCGAGTCGTCGCCGATGACCGGGCGGAACCCGCCCGTCGTGAACTCCTCCGCCTTCGACGCGGCGGCCTTCAGGCGCAGCATCGACTTCGGGGTGAAGACCACCAGCGGCTTGTGGTGCGGGTTGTGCACCTGCCACCGCAGGAGGTGGAAGTAGTTCGACGGCAGGGTCGGCATGGCGACCGTCATGTTGTTCTGCGCGCAGAGCTGGAGGAACCGCTCGGGGCGGGCCGAGGAGTGGTCCGGGCCCTGGCCCTCGTAGCCGTGCGGGAGGAGCAGGACGACACCGGAGGTCTGCGCCCACTTCTGCTCGGCGGAGGAGATGAACTCGTCCACGACCGTCTGGGCGCCGTTGACGAAGTCGCCGAACTGGGCCTCCCACATCACGAGCGCGTCGGGGCGGGCCAGCGAGTAGCCGTACTCGAAGCCCATCGCCGCGTACTCGGACAGGAGCGAGTTGTAGACGTTCAGCCGCGCCTGGTCCTCGGAGAGGTACATCAGCGGCGTGAACTCCTCGCCCGTCTCACGGTCGATGATCACCGCGTGACGCTGGCCGAAGGTGCCGCGCTGCGAGTCCTGGCCGGCGAGGCGGACCGGGGTGCCCTCCAGCAGCAGGGAGCCGATGGCGAGGGTCTCGCCCATGCCCCAGTCGATCGTGCCGTCCTCGACCATCGACGCCCGGCGCTGGAGCTGCGGCAGCAGACGCGGGTGGGCGGTGATGTGGTCCGGGACGTTGACCTGGGACTCGGCGATGCGCTTGACGACCTCGGCCGTGACCGCGGTGTTCACCGCGACGGGGAAGCCGTCCTGCGGGTCGTGGGACGGCGCGGACGCCGGCTGCGACGTGGCCTCGCGAACCTCGGTGAAGACCTTCTCCAGCTGGCCCTGGTAGTCCTGGAGCGCCTGCTCGGCCTCTTCCAGGGTGATGTCGCCGCGACCGATGAGGGACTCGGTGTAGAGCTTGCGCACCGAGCGCTTCTTGTCGATCAGGTCGTACATCAGCGGCTGGGTGAAGGCCGGGTTGTCCGACTCGTTGTGACCGCGGCGGCGGTAGCAGATGAGGTCGATCACCACGTCCTTGTTGAACGCCTGGCGGAACTCGAAGGCGAGCCGCGCGACGCGGACCACGGCCTCCGGGTCGTCGCCGTTCACGTGGAAGATCGGGGCCTCGATCATCCTCGCCACGTCCGTCGCGTACATCGACGAGCGGGAGGACTCGGGGGCCGCGGTGAAGCCGACCTGGTTGTTGATGACGATGTGGACCGTGCCGCCGGTGCGGTAGCCGCGCAGCTGCGACATGTTCAGGGTCTCGGCCACCACGCCCTGGCCCGCGAAGGCCGCGTCGCCGTGGAGGGCCACCGGCAGGACGGTGAAGTCCGTGCCGCCCTTGTTGATGATGTCCTGCTTGGCGCGGGCGACGCCCTCCAGGACCGGGTCCACCGCCTCCAGGTGCGAGGGGTTCGCGACCAGGGAGACCTTGATCTGCTCGCCGTCGAGGCCGGTGAAGGTGCCCTCGGCGCCCAGGTGGTACTTCACGTCGCCGGAGCCGTGCATCGACTTCGGGTCGAGGTTGCCCTCGAACTCGCGGAAGATCTGCGCGTACGACTTGCCGACGATGTTCGCGAGGACGTTCAGACGGCCGCGGTGGGCCATGCCGATGACGACCTCGTCCAGGCGCGACTCGGCGGCGCTGTCGATGACCGCGTCGAGCAGCGGGATGACGGACTCGCCGCCCTCCAGGGAGAAGCGCTTCTGGCCGACGTACTTCGTCTGCAGGAAGGTCTCGAAGGCCTCCGCCGCGTTCAGGCGGCGCAGGATGCGCAGCTGCTCCTCGCGCTCCGGCTTGGTGTGCGGGCGCTCGATGCGGTCCTGGATCCACTTGCGCTGCTTCGGGTCCTGGATGTGCATGAACTCGATGCCGGTCGTACGGCAGTACGAGTCACGCAGGACGCCGAGGATGTCGCGGAGCTTCATCAGGGACTTGCCGGCGAAGCCGCCGACCGCGAACTCGCGCTCCAGGTCCCACAGGGTGAGCCCGTGCTCGGTGATGTCGAGGTCGGGGTGCTTGCGCTGGCGGTACTCCAGCGGGTCGGTGTCGGCCATGACGTGGCCGCGGACCCGGTAGGAGTGGATCAGCTCGAAGACGCGGGCGGCCTTGGTGACGTCGTCGTCGTGGCTGGCGTCGATGTCCTTGAGCCAGCGGACCGGCTCGTAGGGGATGCGCAGGGCCTCGAAGATGTCGTCGTAGAAGCCGTTCTCGCCGAGCAGCAGGTTCGCGACCTGGCGGAGGAACTCGCCGGAGGCGGCGCCCTGGATCACCCGGTGGTCGTAGGTCGACGTGAGCGTCATGACCTTCGAGATGCCGAGCTTGTTCAGGGTGTCCTGGCTCGTGCCCTGGAACTCGGCCGGGTAGTCCATGGAGCCGACGCCCATGATCACGGACTGGCCGGGCATCAGACGGGGCACGGAGTGGACGGTGCCGAGGCCGCCGGGGTTGGTCAGGGAGACCGTGACGCCGGTGAAGTCGTCCATCGTCAGCTTGCCGTCGCGGGCGCGGCGGACGATGTCCTCGTAGGCCTGCCAGAACTCGAAGAAGTTCAGCGTCTCGGCCTTCTTGATCGCCGCGACGACCAGCTGGCGGTCGCCGTTGGGCTTGACCAGGTCGATGGCGAGGCCGAGGTTGACGTGCGGCGGCTTGATGAGGGTCGGCTTGCCGTCCTTCTCGCCGAAGGACCAGTTCATCGACGGCATCGCCTTGATGGCCTGCACCATCGCGTAGCCGATCAGGTGCGTGAAGGAGATCTTCCCGCCCCGGGCGCGCTTCAGGTGGTTGTTGATGACGATGCGGTTGTCGAAGAGCAGCTTCACCGGGACGGCGCGCACGGACGTGGCCGTGGGCAGCTCCAGCGACGCGTTCATGTTCTTCGCGACGGCGGCGGCGGGGCCGCGCAGCGTGATCAGCTCCGGGCCCTCGGCGGGCGCGGCCGGCGAGGGCTGCTTCGCGGGAGCGGCGGCCGGCTTGGCGGGCGCGGCGGCCGCGGGCTTCGCGGCGGCCGGGGCCGGGGCAGCGGCGGCGGGCTTCGCGGCGGCCGGAGCGGGCGCGGCCGGAGCCGCGGGAGCGGCCTGGGCCGGGGCGGCGGGTGCCGCGGGCGTGGTGGTCGCTGCGGCCCCCTTCGCCGCAGTACCCGCCGGAGCCGAGGCGGCAGCCGCCCCCGGCTTGTAGTCGGCGAAGAAGTCCCACCAGGCTCGGTCTACCGAATTCGGGTCCTGGAGGTACTGCTGATAGATCTCGTCGACGAGCCACTCGTTCGGACCGAAGGCCGCGGCGGGGTTCTTACCCGCTTGGTCTGCGTCGGTCGAGATGCTCGAGTTACTGGGGGACTGTGGCGACACGGCGGCAACCGCCCTCTTCCGCTTCACAAGGTGATGGACAGCGGGAATAAAGGCTACGCCTCCGTGGCCGGGAAGGTCAGGTCGAGCCCCTTCATCGTCGCGTAAGTCACATCGGAATGCGTGTTTCGGCGCTGGAAATGGCGGGAAACAAGCGGGGTTCCGGTCCGGAATGGGTGTCGTGAGCACAGATGGGGCATGCGTCGGGCGGGGCCTGCGGCGATGAACACGCGGCCCGCTGCCTGAACGCACCTGATCACACGTGTCCGTCGATGCGGATCGAACGTGGATCTTGTGGCTCCGGTTCGAACTTTACGTCAACTTGGCAGAGATGTAAGCCCTGACAGGATGAGCGAAATCTGGCAAGGGTGAGGGGATTCAGCCACCGGTTCGTGGGTACCTGCGCCGGGGTCGCCGTCGCCCCGGCCCCGCGATCCCCGGGGGAGACAGTGCCCGTGTGCGTCCGAGGCCGCGCCGTGCCTCGTCGCGCGGTTCGCCGCGCCCTCTGAAAGGCGCAGGGCGCGCCCCCATGTCGACAGGGGCCGCAGGGAACCGCGCGAGCGGCCACGACGGTGCCGCGCTCACCGGACCACCCCGGCTCTCGACTCCTCCGCGGCGCGACCCTACGACTGGGGCGAGCGCTGGGGCGGTACGCCGGGCAGGGCCACCTGGATGCGGCAGCCCTTGGGGGACTCGGCGACCCCGATGCGGCCGCCGTGGAGGTCGACGGCCCAGCGGGCGATGGCGAGGCCGAGGCCGGTGCCGCCGTCGCTGCCAGGGCCGTGCGGACGGCTCACGGCACCGCGGTTGAAGCGCTCGAAGACACGGTGCCACTCGGACTCCGGGATGCCGGGGCCCTCGTCCAGCACCTCGAGGGTCAGGGATTCCGGCGTGGACCCGCGGCGGGCCTTGACGGTGACACGGCCGTGCGGAGGGCTGTGCTTGACCGCGTTGTCGATGAGGTTGGCGACCACCTGGTGGATGCGTTCGGGGTCGGCGTGCGCGGTCAGCTCCGGGGGGTGGACGTCGAGGTGGAGGTGGACGTCCTTGCGGGTGTGGGCGCCGGAACCGGAGGCCATGCCCCCGCGCGCGGCGGCGACCATCTGGGTCTCCTTGAGGACCCCGGAGAGGTACGGCCACACCTCGAAACGGCGTTTGCGGAGCGGGACCACGCCGTGGTCGAGGCGGGAGAGGTCCAGCAGTGTCTCGACCAGCCGGCCCAGGCGTTCCGTCTGCTTCAGCGCCGTACGCATCGTCTCGGGGTCGGCGGTCGCGATGCCGTCCACGATGTTCTCCAGCACAGCCCTGAGGCCCGCGATGGGGGTGCGGAGCTCGTGGGAGACGTTCGCCACGAGCTCCTTGCGCTGCCGGTCCTGGGCCTCCAGTTCGTCGGCCATCAGGTTGATCGTGTGCGCCAGGTCGCCCAGCTCGTCCCGGCGGTTCTCACTGACCCGGCGGGTGTAGTCGCCGCGCGAGATGGACCGGGCGACCGCGTTCATCTCGTCCAGCGGAGCGGTGAGCGAATGCGCCACGAACTGCGTGATCAACAGTGTGGCGATCATCGAGAACACCGTGATGAAGCGCAGCTCCGTCTTGGTGTGCACCGCGATCATCGACAGACCCGTGGTGATCAGAACGGAGACGACGACGAGCGTGCCCAGTTTCGTCTTGATCGAGAAGGGACGCAGACCGCCCAGCGGCCCGGCGACCTTCCGTGACTGCGCGTCACCGAGGTTCCCCGACCGCGGGTCACCGACTCCGCTCATATCGCCACCAGCCCCCTGTGCCTACGCAAGTCCGACGCGCGCGGTGCGGGCGTGGCTCAGGGAGTCGGGGTCTCCAGGGCGTACCCGACACCGTGCACCGTGCGGATCCGCTCCGCGCCGATCTTCCGCCGCAGCGCCTTGATGTGGCTGTCCACGGTCCGCGTCCCGGACGCGTCCGCCCAGTCCCAGACCTCGGCGAGCAGCTGCTCGCGCGAGAGTACGGCACGCGGCGTGTTCGCGAGACATACGAGCAGGTCGAACTCGGTGGGGGTGAGGTGGACGTCCTCGCTGCGCACCCGGACGCGGCGCTGCGCGTGGTCGATCTCCAGCTCACCGAGGCGCAGGATGCCCGAGCGCGGGGTGGTGGCGGCCAGCGCGGCCCGCTCCACTCGGCGCAGCAGCACATGGACGCGCGCGGCCAGTTCACGCATGGAGAACGGCTTGGTCATGTAGTCGTCGGCGCCGACGCCGAGCCCGACCAGCATGTCCGTCTCGTCGTCCCGCGCGGTGAGCATCAGCACGGGGACGGGCCGCTGGGCCTGGACGCGCCGGCACACCTCCAGGCCGTCGAAGCCGGGCAGCATGATGTCGAGGATCAACAGGTCGGGCTGCCATGCCTCCGCCGTGTCCACGGCCGCCGGGCCGTCGGACGCGGTCTGTACGACGAAACCCTCGGCGCGCAGGCGGGCCGCAATGGCGTCGACGATCGTCGGGTCGTCCTCGACCACGAGCACCCGGCGCTGTGCGCCCGGGGTCGCCGTCGTGCCGCTGTGGGAGGTGTGTGTCTGCTCCATCGCCCGCCCCTGAGTTGCTTTCCGGAATCCGTGGGGTGATCCCTTGACTACGCATGGCTGCGCATGACTGCGATTGACGCTTGAATGATCGGCGCCAGGCAAGCAGGGTACGGGCAGTCACCACGCCAGGGCTATCCAGGTCGGACCGCGAGGTGCACCACGTCCGGAACTCCTCGGGCAACGGGGATCTCTTCGGTACGCACCTGTTGGAACCCGGCATTCCCCAAGGTTTCCTCGAATTCCGGGGAAGGCTGTGCCGACCACACGGCCAGTACGCCGCCGGGGTTCAACACCCTTGCGCAGCTTGCCAATCCGGCCGGTGAGTACAGGTTTTCGTTGCTCTCGGAGACGGTCCAGTCGGGCCCGTTGTCGATGTCCAGGCAGAGCGCGTCGAACGTGGCGCAAGTCTCATTGACGTACTGGACGAGATCGGCTTCCACGATCTCCGTGCGCGAGTCCGCGAGGGCCGCTGCGGACAGTTCGGCGAGGGGTCCCGTGCGGTGCCAGTCGATGACGGCCGGTTCGCGTTCGACAACGGTGATCGCGCCCCAACTCGGGTTCGCGGCGGCGTGTGCGAGCGAGAAGCCGACGCCCAGACCCCCGATCAGCACACTCGGCTGAAAACGTCCGGTCAGGGCGTCGAGGGCCGTGTCGACCAGCAGACGTTCCGAGCGCCCGTCGGAGGTGTCCATCAGAAAGCACCCGTTGGCGATGATCTGCAACAGCTCCCCGTGCCGCCGCAGGACGACCTCGCCGTAGGGGCCCTCGCGCCGGTCGATGACTTCGGGTACGTCGATGGTGGTCATCCCTCCATTTTCACGCTCCCTCGCCTGACGGCGGCTGAATTACGACCGCTGCGCCGGGGGTCGGCGGGTGCGGAGCGCCGGCCCGTGGCGTCGGGGTGCGTTCGGATCTCCGGGGCGCGCCGACGCACCGTCACGCGAAGAGCCCGAGCCCGAACTCCTCGCGCGGCGACGGGCGTACGGGGTTGTCGACGCGTTTCTCGGCAAGCCCCGCGGATGCGGGCCATCAGGAAGTGGACGCGGTGGCCCCTCACGCGGTCGGCCCCGGTGAAACGCCAAGCCGGCGGTGGGGTGAGGCTGTCGGATTGCTGTGAATCACGGTGAAGGTGGCACAGGTCACAGACAGCGGTGTGGCGGCGTACCGAAGGTGGAGGCGAAACGGAAGGAGCGCCTCGCCTTGGACCGTGTGGAGACCGGGGAAGGGCTGAACCGGACCGACGTGACGCCACCGTCGGCGGCCGGGCCGCTCCTGGACGGAATCCCACGACAGCCGGGTACGGCGACATCGGTAGGGGGCGGGGCGAAGCCCGGGCCCTCGGTGGGCGGACACGAGCGGGCCGAGGCTTCGGAGTTCGGCGGCCGGAAGGTCCGGGCCGCGCCCGGCCGTCGCGCATGTCCCACCCGCGCCTCCCTCCCACGCCCTTGGCGGCTGCTGCCCATCCCCACCGACACGCCCTTCACCTTCTGGTACCTGGCCGTCCTCGCCGCCACCTCGGTCATCACCGAGTACGCGGACCCGGCCCTCGTCCACGCTCTGCACCAGGGCTTCAGCACGGACGTGGCACATCTCCTGGGCGCCCCGGTGCCGGTGCTGGTCGCGAGCGCGCTGTGGATCGCGGGCGGGGTGGCATCGCCCTACACACCGGCCTTCGTACTGGTGCTGACCGCGCTGGAACGCCGGATCGGCGGCCGGCGGACGGCCGCGGTCTTCCTGCTGGGCCATGTCCTCGCCACCCTCGCCACCGAGGTCCCGGTGGCACTGTCCGTCCTGACCGGCGGGCTGCCGGGCAGCTCACTGCACCGCCTCGACTACGGGATCAGCTTCGGGGTGGCGGCGAGCGTGGGCGCGTTGGCCGCCCTGCTGCCGTGGTGGTCGCGCTGGCCTCTGCTGCTCGCCTTCGGCGGGATGCTCGTGGACGACCTGCTCGTGTTCGCGGACCCGATGACCAACTGGGGGCATCTGATCGCCCTCGGCATCGGGATCGCCGCGTGGCCGGTGGTACGGCGCTGGCGGGCGGCGGCGGTGGCCCGTGACACGTTGGCCCGTGACGCGCCGGGGCCGGGGCCGGTGCCTCGGTGAAGGCCGTCACCCAGGCCGTGTCCCCAGGGCCGTCCGCCGGGCGGCGCCTGGCGCAGGGCGGAGGATCGACATCCCTACTGCCGGCCGTCGAATCTCGCGGTCGTCAGCGGCGCGACCGTGGTCCAGCCCAGGGACTCGTACAGGGCCCGGCCCTCCGGTGTTCCGCCCAGTACTCCGACCTCCGCGCCCTGTTCGAGCGCGGACCGGGTCAGGGTGCGCATGACGAGCGTGCCGAGGCCTCGGCGGCGGTGGGACGGGGAGGTCTCCATCTGGTCCACGACCGCGGTCCGTCCAGTCGGGGCGATCTGCCCGCGTGCCGCCCAGGAGCCGTCCGGTGCGGCGATCATCGCGCGGATCACGCCGCCTCGGGACCAGGTCCGCAGGCGGTATCCCCCGGGGGCGGTGGCGGCCGGTGCTGCGTGCGCCCGTAGGGGTACGGCCATCAGCCAGCCCGGCTCCGGGTCGACCCACCAGCCCTCACCCAGCCAGGGGCCGACTCGCGTCGCCTCGGCGAAGACCTTGAGCCACACCCCGGACCCGGTCACGGCGTCGGCCACCTTCCGGACCGTCTCCTCCTCGACGTCGTCGTGCGTCGCCGCGAGGACATGGCGGGTGACGTGAGCGGCCGTTCCGTTGTCGATGGTGTAGCCCCAGGGCTCCACCACCGGGGGCGCCGCCCCGCGCGAGACGACCCAGCCGTCGACCCAGGCCCGCACGATTCCGTCCACTGTCGCCCCTGTCTGCGCGTGATGGTAATGGGTGAACTCGCATTCAGACTATTACGCGCAGCCGTGAAGGGCCAGCGGGTTTCGGCTTCGGGGCGACGCCCCTCTTTGATCGCCCACAGCGAACACCTCGGCCCTCGGGGAACATCCCGGGGCTCATGTGCATTGAGTCGGCATAGCTCAACTTGAATGCCGAGGGAGAGATCATGGCTTCGATGTCCGCACCGCTCACCCTGCCCGTACTGCCGCTCGACGACGAGGTCGTGCTGCCCGGCATGGTGGTGCCGCTGGACCTCAATGACACGGATGTACGGGCCGCGGTGGAAGCCGCGCAGGCGGCGGCGCGGGCGGAACGGGGCAAGCCGAGGGTGCTGTTGGTGCCGCGGATCGACGGCGCGTACGCGGTCACGGGTGTGCTCGGTACCGTCGAGCAGGTGGGGCGGCTCGCCGACGGCGATCCGGGGGCGCTGATCCGGGGGCGCGGCCGGGTGAGGATCGGGGCCGGGACCACCGGGCCCGGGGCCGCGCTGTGGGTCGAGGGGACCAGGGTCGAGGAGAGCGTGCCGGAGCCGCTGCCCGGCCATGTCGCCGAACTGGTCAAGGAGTACAAGGCACTCGCCACCAGCTGGCTGCGCAAGCGCGGCGCCTGGCAGGTCGTGGACCGGGTGCAGGCGATCGACGACGTCTCCGCGCTCGCCGACAACTCCGGATACTCGCCGTTCCTGACGACCGAGCAGAAGGTGCAGCTGCTGGAGACGGCCGACCCGGTCGCCCGGCTGAAGCTCGCCACCCAGCAGCTCCGCGACCACCTCGCCGAGCAGGATGTCGCCGAGACCATCGCCAAGGACGTCCAGGAGGGCGTCGACAAGCAGCAGCGGGAGTTCCTGCTGCGCCGTCAGCTCGAAGCCGTCCGCAAGGAACTGCGCGAGCTGAACGGTGAGAAGGAGGGCGAGGAGTCCGACGACTACCGCGCCCGTGTGGAGGCCGCCGACCTGCCCGAGAAGGTCCGGGAGGCCGCGCTCAAGGAGGTCGACAAGCTGGAGCGGTCCAGCGACCAGTCGCCCGAGGGCGGCTGGATCCGCACCTGGCTCGACACCGTGCTCGAACTGCCCTGGAACGAGCGGACCGAGGACGCGTACGACATCCAGGGCGCGAAGGGCGTCCTGGACGCCGAGCACGCCGGTCTGGAGGACGTGAAGGAACGCATCACCGAGTACCTCGCCGTGCGCAAGCGGCGGTCCGACCGCGGGCTCGGCGTCGTCGGCGGACGGCGCGGCGGTGCCGTGCTCGCCCTCGTCGGGCCGCCTGGCGTCGGCAAGACCAGCCTCGGCGAGTCCGTGGCCCACGCCATGGGGCGCAAGTTCGTCCGGGTCGCCCTCGGCGGCGTACGGGACGAGGCGGAGATCCGCGGCCACCGGCGTACCTACGTGGGCGCGCTGCCCGGCCGTATCGTCCGCGCCATCAAGGAGGCGGGCTCGATGAACCCCGTCGTCCTGCTCGACGAGATCGACAAGGTCGGCTCCGACTTCCGGGGCGACCCGGCCGCCGCGCTGCTCGAAGTCCTCGACCCCGCGCAGAACCACACCTTCCGGGACCACTACCTTGAGGTGGAGCTGGACCTGAGCGACGTCGTCTTCCTCGCCACGGCGAACGTCCTGGAGGCGATCCCCGAGGCGCTGCTGGACCGTATGGAGCTCGTCCGGCTGGACGGCTACACGGAGGACGAGAAGGTCGTCATCGCCCGTGACCACCTGGTGCCGCGGCAGCTGGAGCGGGCCGGGCTCGACACCGACGAGGTGACCCTCGACGAGAGCGCGCTGCGCAAGCTCGCCGGCGAGTACACCCGCGAGGCGGGCGTGCGGAACCTGGAGCGGTCGGTCGCCCGGCTGCTGCGCAAGGTGGCCGCCCAGCACGAACTGGGCGAGCGAGAGCTGCCCTTCACCGTCACCGACGCCGACCTGCGCGGACTGATCGGGCGCCCGCACCACGTGCCCGAGTCGGCCCAGGACCCGGCGGAGCGGCGTACGGCCGTCCCCGGTGTGGCCACTGGGCTCGCGGTCACCGGCGCGGGCGGCGACGTCCTCTACGTCGAGGCGTCGCTGGCCGACCCGGAGACGGGAGCGGCGGGGCTGACGCTCACCGGGCAGCTGGGTGACGTGATGAAGGAGTCCGCGCAGATCGCGCTCTCCTTCCTGCGCTCGCACGGCGCCGAACTGGAGCTGCCCGTCGCCGATCTGAAGGACCGGGGCGTGCACATCCACTTCCCGGCGGGTGCGGTGCCCAAGGACGGACCGAGCGCCGGTGTCACCATGACGACGGCTCTGGCCTCGCTGCTGTCCGGCCGGCTGGTCCGCACGGATGTGGCGATGACCGGTGAGGTCTCGCTCACCGGTCGGGTCCTGCCCATCGGCGGCGTCAAGCAGAAGCTGCTCGCCGCGCACCGGGCCGGGGTCACCACGGTGATCATCCCCAAGCGCAACGAGCCCGACCTGGACGACGTCCCCGCCGAGGTCCTCGACAAGCTGGAGGTCCACGCCGTCACCGACGTCCGCCAGGTGCTGGAACTGGCCCTGTCACCGGCGGAGGTGGCGGTCCCGGCGGCGGCCTGACGACCGCACGGTACGGCCGCCCGGCGCACGGGCGGCGCCATGGAGCTCCGGTGGTGACGTGACGGACATCCACCGGACGAGGGAAGGCCCGGGTCCCGTGAGGGAGGCCCGGGCCTCTCCCTTGGGTGCCCCGTGCGGGTGGCGCCCGTCGCGCGCGCCTTCCCGGCGGTCGGTGTCACCCGCCACCTGCGGAATACTTACGGCGCCGCCCGCGACAACCGTCCCCGGCGGAAACTTTCGGCAACTCTTCGGCAACGCGGATCGGGATCAGGAGCGCTGACGTGCAGGACGAGGGCGGAAACGGCGGCGCGGGCGATGGCGGGCCCGGGACGCCGACCGGCGGCATGGACCAGGCCTTCCTCGCGCTGGAGCGGGAACTGACGGTCCTGCTGCGGCGCGCCCGCGCCAAGTCCGGCGAGATGGCCCGGGCGGTCCACCCGGACCTGGAGTCCGCCGCGTACGGCCTGCTCGCCCGGCTCGACGAGACGGGCCGGCTGCGCGCCACGGAACTCGCCGCGTACATCGGCGTCGGCAAGGCCACGATGTCCCGTCAGCTGCGCGCGCTCGAACACCTCGGCCTCATCGCCCGCGAGCCCGACCCCGCCGACGGCCGCGCCTGGCTCGTCCACCTCACGGACGAGGGGCGGGCGCGGTTCCGCGCGGTGCGGGACGCCCGTCGGGTGGCGTACGTGCGCCAGCTGGCCGACTGGGACCGGGACGAGGTGGCCCAA
Source organism: Streptomyces sp. NPDC030814 (assembly GCF_055572155.1). NCBI lineage: Bacteria > Bacillati > Actinomycetota > Actinomycetes > Kitasatosporales > Streptomycetaceae > Streptomyces > Streptomyces sp. NPDC030814. The sequence goes on along the minus strand of NZ_JBVIDX010000022.1, from coordinate 90,845 downwards.
CTCGCGCGGCTCCTGAACCAGTTGAACAAGGGTGTCGAGGGCTGACCGGCTGACCGCGCTCAGCGGCCCGCGCCCTCACAGCTCCGCGTACACCACGCTCGCGTCGTCATGGGTCTTCGCCCGCCCGAGGAACCGGCGCTCGGCGTCGGCGTGTTCCAGGTCCCGTACGCGCTCCACCAGCGCGGCCGCGCCCTCCTTCCGCAGGAAGGTGAAGCAGTCCTCCCAGCCGCCCTCGCGGAACTTCTCCACCCAGCGCGTCGCCCCGTCCGTCAGGGCGGCCAAGGCCCGTACCCCTGCGCGCGGAACGGTCCCGGTCACCGCCCGTGCGGCCACGGCGGGATCGGCCGCCGCCGTCCAGAAACCGCCCTCCTTGTTGCGGACGGTGGAGTCGGCGATCGCGGCGGTGGCGAGAGAAGCGCGCGGGAGTTCCGAAAGGCGGTCGTCCAGCACCGTCGTCACCAGCCCGTCCGGGCCTTCGAGCAGCAGCGCGGAGTCGGAGAGGACCAGGTACTCCAGCGTCTCCTCCGACCACCGCGCCAGAACCACCGTGGCCTGTGGGGTTCTTGGGTGAGAAAGGTCACAGGTTTGGGCGTGCGCACGGGCGGTACGAGTGATTGCCTGCGAAAGCACTGCCGTCAGGGGTGAATCCCGTTCCGAAAGGGACAGTTCGGTCAGTGCGCCGCCGAGGCGGGAGACGAACCATGCGACCGAATGTCGACAGCCGTATTCGGCGGGCGGTGGTGTCACGCCGTCGAGGAGGACAACGGTGCCGCCCTGTCCTCCGGCGGGAAGCGCGACCGACGCGAAGTCCTCGTTGGGGCGGTTGGGATCGCCGGGCTCCGAGACGAGTTCAGTACGCATTCGGCCAGTCTGCACGAGCCCTCCACAAGATCCGTGAAAGGCCGACAATGGTCGCCGTGCGGCCCGCACCCTCCAAGCCGGGCGCCGGGTTTGGCATGGAATGATCGTGAGTGGTGAAGCGCGGCGGCGAATACTGCCAAAGCGCGTCGCCGACGTCCAACCGGCCGACTGTGCGGGGCGTCGGCACGAGCCGGTGGAACTTGCCCGCCAACTCTCCGGCGATGTTCACTCCTTCGGGTGGCGGGACCGATGATGCGGGACCACCGCCCACCGGCACTGGGAGGGTCGGGAGCCGTACCGGGGGGACGCTCACAAGTTGACGGAACGTCACCCGGACCCATGGGTAAACGAGTCAGGAATGCGAGCACCGGTGCAGAAGACGCGGCCTCGGCGCACAGGCAAGAAGGCAGCTTCGAAGGCCTCCGCGGCCTCCCCGAACCAGCAGGGGACGGCGCAGCAGGCCCCCACCGTCGGCACCGGGCGCAAGGCGCACGTGCGCAACCGGCTCATCATCGCCGTGGCCGTCGTGGCCGCCGCCATCGCGGGCGCGGGGGCGCCGTCGATCCTCGCCGCCTCGGAGCAACTGCACGACACCCAGAGCCTGGTCACGCTCGCCGAGCAGACCCAGGAGACACTCACCCTCGCCCACGCGCTGGCCGACGAGCGTGACGAGGTCACCGCGTACATCGCCGCCGGGCGGTCCAAGTCGGCCGCGCCCGACGAGCAGCGCGCCGACCGCGTCGACCGTCAGGTCGCCGAGCTGAGCGCCGACACCGACACATCCGCCGCGCTGCGCAAGGACATCGGGTCCATCGCCGCCGTACGGAAAGCGGCGCTCTCCGGCCGGAGCACCGCTCTGGAAGCGCATCAGGCGTACACCGCCGTCGTCAGCGAACTCCACGCGCTCGCCGAGGAACTCGCCCAGCAACTGCCGCCCCGCGCGGGCGGCGGGGCGTACGCCCTCGCCGAACTCGACACCGCCGTCCAGCAGGCCGCCGCAGCCCGGGGCCTGCTCGTCGCCGCGCTCAGCATCCCGAGCACCACGCAGACCGTCGTCGACCCGGCCACCGGGCTGCCCACCACCACGACCGGCTCCTCCGCCGCCGACGAGAAGCAGCGCGACGCCCTCGCCGCCGCCGCCCAGCAGGCCCGCGTGCGCTCCGACGCCGCTCTCGCCCACTTCCGCGAGATCGCTCCCGCCACCACCCGCTCCGCCTACGACGCCACGGTCACCGGCCCCGAGGCCAACGCCGCCGACAGGTACCTCGCGCGTTTCACCGACCGGCCCGTCCTCTCCGACGACGAGAAGGGCACCAGCGCCACCAAGATCGACACCGCGCTGTCCGCCCGCGTCGACCTGATGCGCGGCGCCGAGTCCTCCCTCTACGACCGGCGCACCAAGGACCTCGCCCAGCTGCGCGACGACGACGTGACCGCACTGGAGATCCGGGTCGCCCTCCTCGGCGCGCTGATGCTCCTCGCCGTCGGTGTCGCCACCGGCATGGCCCGCTCCCTCACCCGCCCGCTCGCGGTGCTGCGCATCGGCTCCGCCCGCGTCGCCGGTGACCCCGTCGCCGAGGAACCCATCAAGTTCACCGGCCGCAACGACGAGTTCGCCCAGGTCGTACGCTCCGTCAACGCGCTCCACGCGCACGCCTTCGCGCTGCACGAGCGGCTCGCGCCCCTGGAAGGCGACCGCAAGCACCTCATCGGCCAGCGCCAGACCATGGCCGACGAACGCGACCGGCTGCGCGCCGAACTCGCCGAGGCCGGCGCCCACCTGGGCAGGATCCAGCACAGCATCCACGGCACGTTCGTGAACCTGGCGCTGCGCACCCTCGGCCTCGTCGAGCGGCAGCTCGCCGTCATCGAGTCCCTGGAGGAGCGCGAGCAGGACCCCGAACGGCTCTCCACCCTCTTCAAGCTCGACCACTTCGCGACCGTCATGCGGCGCCACAGCGAGAACCTCCTCGTCCTCGCCGGCCACGAGCACATCCAGCACCACGCCGGGGCCGTCCCGCTGGTCGACGTCGTCCGCGCCGCGGTCAGCGAGATCGAGCGCTACGAACGGGTCCGGATCGCCGCGCTGCCGCCGAGCGCGCACATCGCCGGGTTCGCCGCCGACGACCTCAGCCACCTCCTCGCCGAACTCCTGGAGAACGGCACGTCGTTCTCACCGCCGGAGACGTCCGTCGAGATCTCCGGCCGGCTGATGGACAACGGCGAGGTCTCCGTCTCCGTCCAGGACGGCGGCATCGGCATCGCCGCCGACCGGCTCGCGAAGCTGAACGCCCGCCTCACCGACTTCGACCCCGAGGCCCCCTACGACCAGGAGGACGGCGACAGCCTCGGTCTCGGCCTCTACGTCGTGGCCCGCCTCTCCCACCGGCTCGGCACCCGCGTCCGGCTTCAGGAGCAGACGTCGGGCGGCACCGCCGTGGTCGTCGTCCTGCCCAAGTCGCTGCTGGCCGCGGTGCCGGCCGCGCCCGCCGCCGGGCCGTCGCTCGCCGCGGGGCCCGTGCTGTCCATGCCCGGCATCGCCGCCGAGACCAACGACGGCGCCCTGCCCGCCCGCAGCGTCGCCGTACGTGAGCCGGAGGGCGACGGGGACCCGCTGATCGAGGCCGCGGAACGGGCACTGCTGGCACGGGAGGCCGCTCACGCCGCCGGACGCGCGGGGAACGCGGACGGCGCCGCGCAGGACGAGGACACCGAACCCGACACGAACGCAGAGACGGACGGGGACACGGACACGGCCGTCCGCGAGGGGAACGCGGACACGGACACGGCCGTCCGCGAGGGGAACGCGGACACGGACACGGCTGCCCGCGAGGGGAACGCGGACACGGCCGGGGACGACGAGGCCGACGACGAACGGGACGACGCGCAGGGGACCCCGACGGAGTCCGTCTCCGAGACCACCATGGAGCTGTTCGCTCCGGTGGCCCCGGAGACGGCCGCCGACGAGGACGCCGACGACCCGTACGGCATCGGCCCCGACACCCATGAGCGCGCCGCCGACGAGGGAGACGCGGCGCGTACGTCGGCGAAGGCCCCGCGCCTCACCGACAAGGGCCTGCCCAAGCGCACGCCCAGGATCACCGCGCCCGCGCCCACGGCCCCGCAGCCGCGCGCGGGGGGCGTGAACGCCGAGGAGCTCAGGCGTCGGCTCGGCGGGTTCCACCAGGGGGCCAGGGAGGGACGCCGTGACGTCGAGGCGGAGATCGCCGAGCAGTCGGGCGAGACACGGGCACCCGAGCCACAGGAGTACCGGACAGAGGCAGTTGACACCACGGGGGGCACTTCCGAGGAGGCAAGCAGTTGACCGCGCCCAGTACCTTCGGCTTGAGCAGTGAAGCCCGCAACCTGCACTGGCTGCTGACCAACCTCGTCGAGGAGGTGCCGGGACTGCTGTCGGTCGCGGTGGTCTCCTCCGACGGTCTGCTCCTGCTCTCCTCCGACCCCGGCCGCAACGCCGAGGCCCGCGAGGCCCAGGGCGAACGGCCCCAGGGCCCCCGGGGCTCCGCCGCCGACCTCGCCACCATCGTCTCCGGCATCGGCAGCCTCACCATCGGTGCCGCGGGGCTCATGGAGTTCGGCGGGGTCAAGCAGACGATGGTCGCGATGGACGAGGGCAGCCTCTTCGTGATGTCGATCAGCGACGGCTCGCTGCTCGGCGTCCACGGCTCCCCGGACTGCGACATGAGCGTGGTGGCGTACCACATGGCTCTCTTCGTCGGCCGCGCCGGACACGTCCTGACGCCCGAGCTCCGCAGCGAACTGCGCAAGTCCCTGGAGGCCGAGGAGATCGAGGCGGCCGGGAGCAGGCGATGAGCGGCGCGAAGAAGACCAGGGCGCGCGCCCCCAAGCCGGGCTCGGCGAGGAAGCCGGGCCCGCAGCGGAGCCCTCACAAGAGGCTCCCGGTGCGCGGCGGGGACCGCAAACCCGCCCGCGTACGCCCCTACTCCCTGACCGGCGGCCGCACCCGCTTCGGTCATGTGCTCCTCGTCGAGACCTTCGTCGCCGTACTCGAAGCCCCGGCCGACAGGCCGGAGTCGGACGGGGGCAGCGCCCACGCGTCCAGCAGTGGGGGAGGTTCACTCACCACCAAGGTGATGCCCGAGATGCGGGCCATCGTCGAACTCTGCCGCCGTATGCGGACGGTGGCGGAGATCGCCGCGCTGCTGAAGATGCCGCTCGGTGTGGTCCGCGTCCTCCTCAGCGATCTCGCGGACCAGGGAAAGATCCGTGTGTACGGAACAGGTCACGGACCGGGACAGCCGGACCGCGCTCTGCTGGAAAGGGTGCTGAGTGGACTCCGCCGTCTCTGACGCCGCCTCGCCTGGCGTCACCCCCGACGCCTCGCCCGGCGTCACCCCGGGCGTCACCGTCGACGCCCCCCGGCCCGGCGGCTTCGCCCGGGCCGCCTCCCGCGGCCTCGACCGCTTGGCCGGGGCGCCCGCGCCCCGGTACGAGCCGGAGCCCGAGGAGGACCTGAAACCCTGGCAGGCCGACCTGACCCGCGCCCCCATCGCCACCAAGATCGTGGTGGCGGGCGGCTTCGGCGTCGGCAAGACCACCCTCGTCGGCGCGGTCTCCGAGATCACCCCGCTGCGCACCGAGGCCCTGATGACCGAGGCCAGCGCCGCGACGGACGACCTCTCCGCGACCCCGGAGAAGATCACCACCACCGTGGCCATGGACTACGGCCGCATCACCCTCGACGACGACCTGGTCCTCTACCTGTTCGGCACACCCGGCCAGGAGCGGTTCTGGTTCATGTGGGACGACCTGGTGCGCGGCGCGATCGGGGCCATCGTCCTCGCCGACACCCGCCGCCTCACCGACTGCTTCCCCGCGCTCGACTACTTCGAGAGCTGCGGCCTGCCGTACATCGTCGCCGTCAACGAGTTCGACGACAGCGACCGCTACGAGCCGGAGGACGTACGGGACGCGCTGACCGTGCCCGCCCATGTACCTGTCATGATCATGGACGCGCGGGACCGGGCCTCGGTGCTGGAGACCCTGCTCGCGCTCTGCGGGCACGCGATATCCGTCAGCCCCGAGTAGCCCCGGCGGGGCGCGGGGCACCCAGCGGCGTAGGAGGAGACCAGTCCGGATGCGGAAGATACTCGTCGTCGGAGCCGGCCAGTCCGGGCTCCAGCTCGCCCTCGGCCTCCAGTCGCACGGGTACGAGGTCACGCTGATGTCCAACCGTACGGCGGACGAGATCCGGCACGGGCGGGTCACGTCGACGCAGTGCATGTTCCCCACCGCGTTGCAGCACGAGCGGGACCTCGGGCTGAACTTCTGGGAGTCCCAGGCGCCCAGGATGGTGGGCCTCGGCGTCTCCGTCTCCGGCCCCGGGGCCGAGCGCCTCGTCGACTGGGTCGGGCGGCTCGACGGGTACGCCCAGTCCGTCGACCAGCGGGTCAAGATGGCCGGTTGGCTGGACACCTTCGCCCAGCGGGGCGGCCAACTGGTCATCCACGGCGCGGCCGTCTCCGACCTCGACTACTTCGCCCGCGTCTACGACCTGGTCCTGGTCGCCGCGGGCAAGGGCGAGCTGGTCTCCATGTTCGCCCGCGACCCCGCCCGGTCGCCGTTCACCCGGCCGCAGCGCTCCCTCGCGGCGGCGTACGTCCACGGTCTGGACCCGCGCCCCGAGCACCCCGACTACGAGGCGGCGCGCTGCAATCTGGTCCCCGGCGTCGGCGAGCTCTTCGTCACCTCGACGCTGACCACGTCCGGCCGGGCGGACCTGCTCTTCTGGGAGGGCGTGCCCGGCGGTCCCGCCGATGTCTTCGAGGGCGTCAACGACCCGGCCGAGCACCTCGCCCTGACCCTGGACCTCATGGAGCGGTACGTACCGTGGGAGCACGCGCGGACCCGCCGGGTCGAACTCACCGACGCGGGCGGAGTGCTGGCCGGCCGCTACACCCCCGTCGTACGGCAGCCGGTCGCCCGCCTGCCCGGCGGCGGGCTCGCCTTCGGCGTGGCCGACGTGGTCGTGACCAACGATCCGCTGACCGGTCAGGGCGCCAACACGGCGTCCAAGTGCGCAGCAACGTATCTGCGGGCGATCCTGGACCACGGCGACGCGGAGTTCGACGAGGCGTGGATGCGGCGGACGTTCGAACGGTTCTGGGCGGAGACCGCGGGTCCGGCGACGAAGTGGACGAACGCGATGCTCGGCGAGCCGCCGGAGCATGTGCTGACTCTGATCGGAGCGGCAGGCGCGCTGCCCCGGGTGGCCGACCGCTTCGCGGCCGGTTTCGACGACCCGGCGGACTTCGAGAACTACTTCTTCGAGGCGGAGAAGACCGAGGCGTACCTGTCGGAGGTCGCGGGGGGCTAAGGGGTGTCCCGTCATCCCCGGCGGGCGCACGACGCCGGCTACGGCACCTCGCCGCGCCGACGCCGTGCGCTGATCCACCGCGGATCACGGGACAGCCCTCAGTGCTGTGACCGGAAAGGTGTGCCGGGCGTCGCGAGCCGGTGAACCTTTCCGGTCACAGCACCGGACCCAGTCCCCCTCCCCCCGACACCGCGACCGCAGCCCTCCTCACTACGTGTCGTAGCCCTTGTCCGAGCCCTTCGTCGCCGTCTTCGGAAGCTTCGGGAGGTCGAAGCGTTTCAGGGGTTTGGCCCTGGGGTCGGGGCGTACGGCGCCGAGGAGCGGGTTGGCGGCGATGGGGGAGACCTTGATGGTGGTGCCGGGGCGGGGGGCCTGGACGACCAGGCCCTTGCCCAGGTAGAGGGCGACATGGGTGGCCCTCGGGAAGTACACGACCAGGTCACCGGGGCGCAGCTTGGTGAGGGGGACGCGGGGGAGGCGGGCCCACTGGGCCTGGCTGGTGCGGGGGATGCGCCGGCCGGCGTGGGACCAGGCACGGGAGGTCAGCCCCGAGCAGTCGTACGCCTTCGGGCCCGCGGCGCCCCACTTGTAGGGCTTGCCGATCTGGGCGACCGCGTAGCGCAGCGCCTTCGCACCGGTACGGGTGGGCGGCCGTACGGCACTGAGTGCACCGGAGGCGACGAGCCTCCGTTGGGCTGCGGCCGCCGCGCCCCTCTCCAGCCTCTTGATGCCGGCGAGCTGCTCGGTGGTGAGGGAGGCGAGGAGCCGCTCGACCTCGCCGAGGCGGTTCCGTACCGCGTCGCGTTCCGTCCGGCGGCGCTCGGTGAGGGTGAGCTGGCGGTCGAGGGCGGCGCGGGCCCGGCGGGCGAGCGCGTCCGTCGTCTGCTCGCTGCCGACCATCCGTTCCACGGTCCGGGCACGTTCCTGGGCGACCTGGCCGATCACATGGCCCTGCTCCAGCGCCCGGTGCGGGTCGCGGGCGAGAAGCAGCCGGACGTACGGGGACAGGTCGGTGCTGCTGTTCTGGTACTGCTGGCGGGCCAGGCGCCCCGCGGCGCTCCGGCTGTGGTGCAGGGAGAGCCGGGCGGCGGCGAGGCGCCGGTCGAGACGCGCGACCCGCGCCCGCTGCTTCACGAGTTCCTCCTCGGTTGCGCGGTGGGCCTCCTTGGCCTCCTCGGCCTCGCGGTACAGCCGCCGGAGGTCGGTGAGAAGCTCGGCCACCGAGCGTCCGCCGGGGGCGGCGGTGTCGCCGTCGGCGGTGGTCCCGGCGGTGTCGACGTCGGCCGTCACGGCCCCGGCCGTGTCGTCGGGGGGCGGCGGCAGCGGTGCCGCCGCGGCCGGGACGGTGGCCGCCGAGAGGAGTGCGCCGGCCGCGACCGCCGTGGCCGTCGCCGTACGGACCAGACGCAGGGCCTTTCCTGACACGTCATCACCTCCGGTGCGCGGATGGGCCGTCCATCTCGCACCGGCAGGATGGGAGGAGCGGGGGACCAGCGCGCGCCGGGTGGGCCGTCCGGCCCGCGGAGGTCACTCGTCGGGGGACGGCGGCTTCGCGGGCGGCGTGGCGGATTGCCGTTCCGGGCGGGACCACGGCCACTTCGGGCGCCGGGCGGGATCCGCGTCCGGGTCGTACTCGTACTTCCACAACTGGTGCATGAACCCGCCCCGGCCGGCGTCGACCCTGCGGTACACGAGCACCGTGTCGGGGCCGCCCGCGGAATCGGGGACGGGGACCCGGTACGTCTTCGGCGGGTGCCCGGTGATGCCGAGCAGCACCGGCAGGACGCGGCCGTCCAGGGGGCCGCCGACGAATGGAGTGTCCTGTGTCTTCACCGGACCAGTGTCACAGCAGGTGGGCTGTCACAGCAGGTGGGCCGTCACAGCAGGTGGGCGGCGTCGCCGACCACGGGCAGCACGCGACGGGCCAGGCCGCCGACGGCCCCGTCCGCGGCCTCCACCGCGAGGGCGCCCCGGACGGCGGCCGCGGTCTGCGGGTCGCGGCCGGCGGTGACGGTGACACAGGCGACGAACTGCTCCACGAGCCAGTCGCGCAGTTCGGCCACGTCCGGCCGCTTGCCCTCGTCGAGCCAGATGAGGGAGGCGGCCTCCACGGCGGTGATCCACATCCGGACCGTCATCCGCAGACGGAGATCCGGCTCCGTGACCCCAAGATGCCGCAGGATGTGTTCGGCGGCGGCCCGGCGCACGCCGTCCACGATGGCCGTCGCCCGTGAGGTCTCCACGACGCTGCCGCCCTGGAGCAGGGCGCTGAAACCGGTGTCGTGCTCGTCTACGAAGGTCAGATACCGGTCGAGGGCGCGGGACAGCCGGGCGGTGAGCGGCCCCTCGGCGGGTTCGTCGAAGCACTGCTCCAGTTCGTCGGCGGCCGAGCGGAGAGCCGCCTCGTAGAGCTGTTGCTTGCCGCCGGGGAAGTAGCGGTAGACGAGGGGGCGGGAGACACCGGCCGCCTCCGCGACGTCGTCGAGGGAGACGTCCTCCGGGGCTTTGTGCGCGAAGAGTTCCAGGGCCGCGTCGAGGAGCTGGCTGCGCCGCTCCTCGACGCTCAGGCGGCGGTACGCGCGGGTGGGGGCCTCGGACGTCATACGGGCAGCGTAGTCGCGCGGCGGGGGTGGGCGCCCTGTGGCTCGGGTGCGGGTTCGGCTGCCGGGACTCACGAAGAGCGAGCTGCCCTGGCGGAGCTCGACGCCGAGGTCGTCGACGCATCGCTGCCCGCGCAGGTCGCGGAGCGCGGGCCGATGCCGGACACATGCGTGCCGTGGAGTCGGTTCCAGACGTCCGCCTGCCGAGCTGCCGCCTGCTGATCCACCACGGCGGCCGCGGCTCCCACGCGAACGCACCGGTGTACGGGGTCCCGCGGCTCAGCGTCACCACGCCGGTGGCCGACCGTCTCAACCGCGGGGGCAGGCCTGGAGGAGCAGGGAGCGCGGTGGCGCTGCTGCCCACGACAGGGCCGTGCCCGGTGTACGAACGGGTGTCACGGATCCTGCCCGACTCCGTCTTCCAGGACACGGCCACCCGGCGGCGCGACGAGGCGAACTCCCGCCGCGCCGTCGGCCGAGAAGGTTCCCGACGGAGCAGCTGGTGAAGGACCGGCGCACCGCGCCGTTGGCGCGCCTGACGGCGGCCGGCGGGCCGGAAGTGGCGACACCTGGCCCTACGACGAGCCGATGATGCCCGCGTCGTGGGCCAGGAGGCCGGCCTGGGTGCGGTTGACGCAGCCCAGTTTGTCCAGCATCCGCGACACATGGCCCTTGATCGTGGCCTCGGAGAGGAAGAGCCGGGCCGCGATCTGCGCGTTGGACAGGCCCTCGCCGAGGCCGGCCAGGACCTGGGCCTCCCGTTCGGTCAGCGAGGCGACCAGCTCGCGTGCGCGGTCACGGGCCGAAAGGCTGTCCGTCGACGCGGCGATGAGCCGGCGGGCAGCGGACGGCGACAGGACGGTGTGCCCCTGGGCAGCCGTCCGCACGAGCCCGATCAGCTCCTCCGGCGGGGTCGACTTGACCAGGAAGCCGGTGGCGCCGGCCCGCAGGGCACGCAGCACGTACTGGTCGGCGTCGAAGGTCGTCAGCACCACGATGTTCGGCGGCTGGGCAAGCTGCTCATTGATGCGTTCGATCGCGGTCAGCCCGTCCATGCGCGGCATGCGCAGGTCCATCAGCACGACATCCGGGCGGCTGCGCCGGACGGCCTCGATGCCGGCCGCGCCGTCGTGGGCCACGTCCACGACCTCCAGGTCCTGGGCCGAGTCGAGAATGGTGCGCAGGAAGACGCACACCATGGGCTCGTCATCCACCACCACTACTCGGGCCACGCTCACACCACCGATTCCGCGGTCGGGACGTACGCGGGCAGCGTCGCCTCGACGCTGAACCCGCCGTCGGAACAGGGCCCGGCACGCAGGGTGCCGTGCACGAGCTCGATGCGCCGGCGCAGATGCGCGATACCCATGCCGGAGCCGGTGCCCGCGAGGGCGCTGCTCGCTCTGCCGGTCGGGGCACTGTTGCGGACCGTGATCCGCACCTGGGCCTCGCCGTACTCCACCCGCACGGTCACGCGGGCGCCTGGCGCGTGCTTGCGGGCGTTGGTCAGCGCCTCTCGCAGGACGCGGTAGGCGGTGCGCCCGACCACCGGTGAGGCAAGGGCCGGGTCGCCGTCCTCGAGCAGATCGGTCGGTGTGCCCACCGCCGTCGACTCGGCGACCAGGTCGGCGAAGCCCGCCACCGAGGGCGTCCGGTCAACCTCGGGCGTGGTGCGCAGGATGCCGACCAGGTCCCGGAGTTCCTCCAGGGCCTGGCAGCCCGCGGCGCGCAGTTCCTCCGCCGCCTGCCGGGTCCCCTCGTCCTGCGCCGTCACCCGCAGGGCTCCGGCCTGCAGCACCATCAGGCTCACCCGGTGTGTGACGACGTCGTGCATCTCCCCGGCGAGCCGCGCGCGTTCTTCGGCACGGGCCTGTTCGGCGAGCAGGTGGCGCTCCCGCTCGGCTCGCTCGGCCCGTTCGACGAGGGCGAAGACCATGCGTCGGCGGGCGTCGAAGTAGAGCGCGAGCAGCGGGCCGACCGCGGTGCGCAGCAGCCCGATCGTCATGACGGTGACCGACGGCTCCCAGGGCCGCATGACGAGGAGGGTGAAGGCGGCGAGCATGAGGAATGCCGTGCGGCGGTTCTGTTGGAAGAAGAACGGGCCGTAGGCGGCCACCAGGGTCGCGTAGGGGGCCCAAACGTTGGTGTCGTTCGCGGGCGTCAGCACGCCGACCGGTGAGATCAGCAGCGTCACGGCGACGGTGAACGCGCCGAGCACGCCGACGACGGCGAGCGGGGCCACGCGGCGGAAGGCCAGCGAGGCGCAGGCGAGCGCCTGCAGGCCCAGCATGACCCAGGCGAGGGTGTCCGGGTGGTGCGGCCACCAGCTGGCGCCGATCACCGTGGTGCCGGTGTCGAGCAGCGCGAAGCCGGCCGCGATCGCCACGTCCACGGCCACCCAGTGCCGGCGGTGCCACGGTCCGTCGGTCATGACGCTTACCGTAGGCCATGCGGGCCACCACCCCGGCCGCGTCGTGACAACCCCGTACCTCCGCCTCGTGCGGACCCTACGAAAGTCGCATGCGGCCCGCGACGACCAGCCGTTCGTCGCTCCGGGAACCGACTGCTCGCCCTGCCGCGCGGAGCGCCGGCCGCCGTGGAATGAGGGCATGGATGCGACAGGCAACCCCACCACGACATCTCCCCGGCTCGGTCGCTACACGATCGACACGAAGAACTCGTCCATCTCGTTCAAGAGCAGACACCTCTTCGGCCTCATGCCCGTGCACGGCACGTTCGCGATCCGGGGCGGCACGGTCGACGTGGCCGAGCCGCTGTCGGAGTCGTGTCTGCGCGTGGAGATCGACGCAGCGAGTTTCAGCACCGGCAACGACCAGCGGGACGGCAACGTACGGTCGGCGAAGTTCCTGGACACCGACCGGAACCCGCTGATCGCGTTCGTCTCCGAGCGGGTGGACGCCACGTCCGTCTCCGGCACGCTCACCGCGTGCGGGGTCTCCCGGCCCGCGAGCCTGTCCATCGTGCACGCGCGGGTGACGGCCAACGCGTTCACCGTCCGTGCCGCCGCCCGCGTCGACCGTACCGAGTTCGGTGTGATCGCGGCCCGCGGGATGGCCGGGCGCCATCTCGACCTGACGTTGGAGGTCACGTGCGTCCACGTGTGACGCCGCCGCACGCGCACCGGACGGCGGGTGACCGCCATGTCTAGCGCGGTCGTCGTCGAAGACCTGCACAAGACCTATGGTGCGGTGCGGGCCGTGGCCGGGGTGAGCTTCACCGTCGAGCACGGGGAGATCTTCGCGCTGCTCGGTCGCAACGGCGCCGGCAAGACCACCACCATGGAGATCCTCGAAGGGTTCCGCACCCGGGACGGCGGTCACGTCGACGTCCTCGGCCTCGACCCGGGCGACCGGTCCACGGCGCGCACCCTGCGCGAGAGGCTCGGGCTCGTGCTGCAGGACATCGCGGTCGAGCCCTACCTCACTGTCCGCGAGACCATCGCCCGCAACGCGGGCTACTACCCGGCGCCGCGCGACGTCGACGAGGTGATCGGCCTGGTCGACCTCGCCGGGCAGGAGAAGAAGAAGGTCCGCACGCTCTCCGGCGGCCAGAAGCGGCGCCTGGACCTGGCGCTGGGGATGATCGGGAACCCGAGCCTGCTGTTCCTCGACGAGCCGACCACCGGATTCGATCCGAACGCGCGCCGCGGCGCCTGGCAGCTCGTGCGGAACCTGCGCGACGCGGGCGCCACCATCCTGCTCACCACGCACTACATGGAGGAGGCGCAGGAGTTGGCCGACCGGGTGGCCGTGATCTCCGCCGGACGGATCGTCGCCGAGGGCACCCCCACCACCCTCGGGGGGCGTGACATCGCGCGAGCCCGGATCCGCTTCGCACTGCCGCCCGGCAGCACGGTCGCCGACCTGCCGGTGGTCGCCGAGGCGGACGAGGACGGCCTGGTCACCGTGGAGTCCGCGGAGCCGACCGGCACCCTGCACCGGCTCACCGACTGGGCGCTCAGGCGCGGCACCGTGCTCGCCGGGCTGACGGTCGGCCGGCCGAGCCTGGAGGACGTCTATCTGCGCCTGACCGCCCAGGACCGGAGCGCGCCCGAACGCACGCCGGAAAGGAGCGCGTCATGAGCACTGCCGTTCCCCGCGCCCCGGGCCGGCAGGTCCGGCGCCGCGGACTCGCCCTGCTGTGGCACCAGATCCGCTACGAGCAGCTGACGTTCTGGCGCAATCCGCAGAGCGCGTTCTTCACGTTCGCGTTCCCGGTCGTCGTCATCGCGATCTTCGGCGGTCTGTTCGGAGGCATGGGCAAGAGCGATTTCTACTACGGCCGGTCCGCGCTCCAGTACTACGTGTCGACGATCGCCGCGGTGTCCGTCCTGGGCTCCTGTTACAGCCAGTTGGCGATCGTGCTGGCGGCACGGCGCCAGAACGGGATCCTGAAACGGGTTCGGGCGACGCCCCTGCCCGCTTCCGCGTACTTCGTGGGGCTGCTGGCGCACTGCATCGTCGTGAGCGTCGCCGACGTCCTGCTCATCACCGTGGTCGGCCGGCTCCACGGCGTCTCGCTGCCCGCCTCCTCGCAGCTGCCCGCGCTGGTGTTGACGCTCGTGTTCGGCGCCGCAGCCTTCTGCGCCCTCGGGGTCGCGGTGGCGTCGCTGATCCGCAACGCGGAGGCCGCGCCGTCGGTCGTGCAGTTCGTCCTCTTCCCGCTGGTGTTCATTTCGGGCACGTACATGCCCATCCACTCCGGTCTGTTGAACAGCGTCGCTGCCGCACTGCCGGTGAAGCCGTTCAACGACGCCCTGCTCCGTGCGTTCACCACGGACCGCACCGGCCTCCCCTGGCGGGACCTCGTGGTCCTGCTCCTGTGGGGCGCGGTCGGTGCGGTGGTGGCAGTGCGGCGGTTCCGCTGGGATCCACGCGCGGAGTGAACCGGTCTTCCAGGAAGACTCCCCGGTTGATCCGGCCCAGGACCGGCCGTGCCTTGCGGCCCTGTCTGATCCAGCCTTGGTGCTGGGGAAAACCGGTGCTGTGGTGTGGGGTGGCCCGCCAGGACGAGGGTCATAAGCGGCGAGACGCCCCTGGAGCGGCGGAAGGACGTGGGAAAGTCGGGGCGTCCGCTTGCCCCGTTCACGGGGGCGGGCCGTTCGGCGGGGAGCGCGGCGTCCGTGGTTCTGAGTCTGGCCAGAGCCGGCTGGGACGTGGCCCTCACGCAATGGACTCCGCAGGACGCGCGCATGCGGTGGAGCCTGGAGCCCGGTGGGCCCGAAGAGTTGCGGAAGCAGGTGGCGTCCCTCGGGGCGAGAACGCATGCCGTCGAGACGGACCTGAGCGACCCGGCTGTGCCGGCTCAGCTCTTCGACAGCGTCGAGCGTGAACCGGGGACGTCACCGCGCTGGTGCTCTGCCATTGCGAGTCGGTCGACTCAGGTCTGTTGGACACCACCGTGGGGAGCTTTGACCTGCATGTCGCGGTCAATGCGCGGGCAACGTGGCTGCTGATCCGGGAGTGCGGGCTGCGGTTCCGTGGGCGGCATTTTTCGAGGGGCATCCGGGACTGCCGCCGGCGGTTCCCGCAGCCGAGGCAGACCGGTTCACCGAGCGAGGTGCCCTTCGTGCACCGGGGATCTCGCAGTCCGACATGCCCGGCACGCGCGGGCCACTGGGCGCCCTGCCCCCCTACCCCAGCAGCCCCGAGGACCGCCACATCCGCCGCCCCACTCCCCGGAGAACACCGATGTCGTCCAGGAAGTCGGTCAGACGGCGCGAGCCGGTCTGCATGATGTCGCGACGGTGCCCGCTCGCCCGCACCTGCGCGAGCGCCTCGCGCTGGTCGAGGCCGACATTGGTGTAGACGGCGGGGTTGATGAAGGCGACGGAGAAGACCCGGGCGAACTCACCGGAGGTGATCCGGGTGAAGCTGCGGGACAGCCGGGGCGCCGTCACCATCTGGCGGCGCAGCTCCTCGCGGGCGTACCGCACGTGCCGGGCCTCCTCGACCACGTGGATCCGGGTCACACCGCGGATGAGGGGCTGGACGCGCTCGTCCGGGAACGTCAGCCGCTGCATCCAGTCGAGGATCTCCTCGCCGAGGAGGGTCGCCGTGAAGGAACCGGGGGTCGTGGAGATCGTCTTGAAGAGACGGCCCAGATTCTGGTGCAGACGGCTCACCGGGTAGTACGGGGTGTCCCCCTTGGTGATCAGGCGGGCGAACATCTTCGAGTGCCGGCACTCGTCCTCGATCTCGGTCAGCCCGTAACGCACATGCGCGCTGGTCGCCGCCTTGTCGTAGATGTGCCGCACGAGCAGCTGCATGAGGATGATCTCGAACCAGATGCCGAGCGAGGCCAGCGCCGCCGCCTCGTGCTGGGACAGGGCGATCCGCTGCTCCTCCGGCATGCGCTTCCACATCGGCGTCCCGTAGAGCGACACCAGCTCCGGCGGCCAGAACCACTTCCCCGGCTCGAAGGGCGCGTCCCAGTCCAGCTCCTTGTCCGGGTCGAAGGAGTGCTTCGCGGAGGAGGCGAGCAGTCGCTCGGCCACCTGCTCCCGGTCCTTGAGCAGGCCGAGGGCGTCACGGAGCACCTCCGCCTCGGACACCGAGGTCACCGTCGTCATGGCTGTTCCCACCTCGTCGTACGGGGATTTTCGGTCAGTTACCGGCGGTCACCGCTTATGAGACTACTTGTCAGCAAGGCCGTCAATCCCTTGCGTGCGACTTGTTGACGACGCGTCTACCGGTGCGGTGCGTGAAGCGCGGGCGAACCGGCCGGGCGCGTGCGGCGACGGCGGGGCGAACGCGGCCGGAACTATCGGTGAAGAAGCGCTCGGCGCAGGGGCTCGGGGCTCCTGCGCGGGCCGGCGGCTGGGTAGCGTGCCGGGATGTCCACGCCTCCGCCGCACCCGCAGTCGCACGACCGGTACGCCGCGGCGCCCGCCGCGGTCCCGGGAGCCCCGGACGGCTCGCCCCACCAGGGGGACTGGCCCCCGCCGACGCGCGGGAGCCGGACCGGGCTCGTCCTCGGGATCGTGGGAGGGGCCGTTTTCCTGCTGGTCGCGGGTGTAGCCGCGTTCGTGCTCCTCCGGGGCGACTCCGACGCCGCCTATCCGGCGGCCGAGTACCGGCTAACGCTGCCTGCGAAGCTGCTCGACGGCGAGTACGAGCTGAAGAGGGACTACTCCGACGCGTCCGACGGCGCCTTCGCCCGGGACGCCGAGCGCACCCTGGGTGCCCGGGACGTCGAGGCGGCCACCGCCACGTACACGCCGGTGAACCGGGGCGGCCAGCTGTCGATCACCGGTCTGTACGGCCGGTTCAAGGACCCCGACGGGGCGCGCGACGCGATGCTGGGGCGGGCGAACGGGCTCGACGGGACCGAGGTGGTGGTACCGCCGCGGGACTTCCGTCCCGCGGGGTCCGATGTCACCGTGACCTGCCAGCTTCTCGCCCGGAAGGATCTGGGGACGCGGACGGTCTATCCGCAGTGCGGTTGGAACGACGGCAACACCGGCGTCACGGTCCTGGTGGTCGACCCCGCGCTGATCGGCGAGGACCCGGACAAGGTGGACCTGGCGGAGAGCGCCGGGCTGACCCTCCGGGTCCGGGCCGACCTGCGCCGGCCGATCCGCTGACGGCCGCATCCGGCCCCCTCCGGCAGCAAGGCGTCGGCATCCGCCGCGCCCGGCCGCGGCGTCGTCAGCCTACGGCGACCCCCGGCGCCGCGTCGGTGGCCGGCCCTCCGGTCGGTTCGGCCGGCCCTGCCGGGAACGTCGTCCGCAGGGTGAAGGCGTACGGCGTCGGGCCGTGTGCCCTGAGGTGCAGGAGCCGTTCCTCCGCCTCCGCGACGGAGGGGCGGTGGCCGGCCGGCACCCACCACAGCGCGGTGACCGCCTCCGCCAGCCGCTCGAACCACTCCCTGCGGCGGGACAGCATCTCCCGGTGCTGCCCCTGGTACATGAACGTCGTCAGGGCGTCGATGTCCTGCCACATGGTCAGGTTGATGATCAGCCACTCGTCCCCGAGGACCGGGACGTCCGTGGCGTTGCCCGATTCGCTCTGCAGACGCCAGACGAAGCCGGGGGCGGCGTCCGCGGCCGCGTTCACGGGGTCCAGCGCGTCGACGAAGTCCTTCAGCCGGGGGGAATCGAGCGGGGCTTTGAGACGGGCGATGTTCACCTGGGCCAGTTCGTACGCGACGGCAGTCATGGACCGAACGATAGGTCGGGCGTCTCAGGGGCGACACCGGTTATCTCAATGGGTGGACGCTCTCCAGGGGCCTGCCGTGCTCAACCGGCTCCTCTCAGCACCGCCGTCATCACCTCCCTGGCGATCGGGGCCGCGTCCCCGCCCCCGCTGATCTCACCCCGTACCGCGTCCGCGTCCTCGACCACCACCGCCACGGCCACCTCGGGCTCCGGCGCGTCATGGGACTGGGCCCAGCCGATGAACCAGGCGTACGGGGTGCCGGAGTTGCCGATGCCGTGCTGCGCGGTGCCGGTCTTGCCGCCGACCGCGGCGCCCCGGACGGTGGCGTTGGTACCGGTGCCGTCCGAGACGACGCCGAGCATCAGTTCGCGGAGCTGTCCGGCGGTCGTCGGGGTCATGGCCTGACGGGGGATCCGCGTACCGGCGGTGGAGACGGTGCGGCCGTCGGCCGTGGTGGTGCGCTCCACCAGGTACGGCGGTCTGACGGTCCCTCCGTTGGCGACGGCCGCCGTGACCATCGCCATGTGCAGAGGTGTGGCACGGGTGTCGAACTGGCCGATGGAGGAGAGCGCGAGCTGGGCCCGGTCCATGTGGGTGTCGAAGCTGCTCGGCGCCACGGAGAAGGGGATGCGCAGCCCGGAGTCGTTGAAGCCGAAGGCCCGTGCCGTGTCCCTCATGGTGCCGAGGCCGACGTCCACGCCCAGTTTCGCGAACACCGTGTTGCACGACCACTCGAAGGCGTAGCGCAGTGAGGCGTCCTCGCAGCCCTCGACCTCGTTCGTGAGGGAGGTCGTGGTGCCCGGCAGGGTGTACGGGGCGGGGGAGCGGGTGGGGGCGTCGAGGTCCTGGACCACCCCGGCGTCCAGCGCCGCGGCGGCCGTCACGACCTTGAAGGTCGACCCCGGCGGATACGTCTGCCGCACCGCCCGGTTGAGCAGGGGCTTTCCCTCGTCCGCGTTGAGCCGCGCCCAGGCCCGCGCCACCGACGGGCCGTTCCCCGACAGCAGCCCGGGGTCGTACGAAGGCCGGGAGACGAGAGCCAGGACGCGCCCGGTGGCCGGTTCGAGGGCCACGACCGCGCCCCGGCGGGCGCCCAGCCCCAGATAGGCCGCCCGTTGCGCCCCCGCGTCGACGGTGGTGACGACCTCGCCGCCGGCGTTCTGGTCACGGGTGATGTCGTTCCACAGGGGCAGGAAGGACAGCATCGGGTCGCTGCCGTCGAGGAGGGGGTTCTCGGCGTGCTCCAGCAGTGTCGTCCCGTACACCTGCGAGGCGAAGCCCGTGACCGGCGCGTACAACGGGCCCTCCCGGTACGTCCGTTCGTAGCGGAGCTGCTCTCCGGTGTCCCTGGAGCCGGTGACGGGCCGGCCGCCCACCAGGATGTTCCCGCGCGGCTGGCCCCAACGGGCGATCTCGTGGCGGCGGTTGGCGGGATGGTCGTCGTACGCACGGGACTGGAAGACCTGGACGCGGGTGGCGTTGACGAGGAGGGCGACGAGCAGCAGGGCGCACAGCGCGGCGGCACGGCGGATGTACTTGGTCACGTGTCCCTCTCCTCCTGGCCGTCGTACTGCCGGCGGGCCGAGTCGCTCAGCCGCATCAGCAGGGCCACGATGATCCAGTTGGTGACGACCGAGGAGCCGCCCTGGGCCAGGAAGGGCAGCGCCATGCCGGTCAGCGGGATCAGCCCGGTCACACCGCCCGCGATCACGAACACCTGGAGGGCGATGATCGAGGCCAGACCGATGGCGAGCAGCCGGCCGAAGGGGTCGCGCAGGGCGAGACCGGCACGGTAGCCCCGCTCCACCAGCAGGGCGTAGAGCAGGAAGACCGCCGAGAGTCCGACCAGGCCCAGCTCCTCGCCCGCCGTGGCCAGGATGAAGTCCGACTTGGCGGCGAAGCCGATCAGGATCGAGTCGCCGAGGCCGAGCCCGGTGCCGAGCAGCCCCCCGGCGGCGAACGCGAAGAGCGACTGCGCGAGTTGGTTGGCGCCCCGCCCCGCCTCGATGGACGCGAACGGGTCCAGCCAGTCCTCGACCCGGCCGTGGACATGCGGTTCCAGCCAGCCGACGGCGACCGCGCCCACCCCCGCGAGCAGCAGTCCCACCGCGATCCAGCCGGTACGGCCGGTGGCGATGTACAGCAGGATGACGAACAGGCCGAAGAACAGCAGAGAGGTGCCCAGGTCCCGTTCCAGGACCAGCACCCCGACGCTCAGCAGCCAGATGGTGACGATCGGTCCGAGCACCCGCCCGGTGGGGAGCTGGAGGCGCTTGAACCGCCAGATCTGGCGCCCGGCGTACGCCAGCGCGTGGCGGTTGGCCGCGAGATAGCTGGCGAAGAACAGGGCCAGCAGCACCTTCGCGAACTCGCCCGGCTGGAGGGAGAATCCGGCGATCCGCACCCAGATCCGGGCCCCGTTGACGGGTGGGAAGAGGATCGGCAGCGCCAGCAGCACCAGCGCGCCCACCACCGAGACGTACGCGTACCGCTGGAGCAGCCGGTGGTCCCTCAGGAGGACCACGACCACGATGAACAACCCGATGCCCAGTGCCGACCAGTTCAGCTGGGCGGGTGCCGCACGGTCGGCCGGGGTCTCCAGGTCCAGCCGGTGGATCAGCACCAGCCCCAGCCCGTTCAGCAGCACCGCGATGGGCAGCAGCAGCGGATCGGCGTACGGCGCCCGCAGCCGCACCGCCAGATGGGCCAGCAGCGCGAGCACGCCGAGCCCGGCGCCGTAGTCGGCGGCGCCGGGCGGGAGCGTGCCGTTCTTCGCCAGGCCGACGGCGCAGTAGCCGTACACGGAGAGCAGGACGGCCACGACGACGAGGCTGAACTCGACGCCTCTGCGCCGGGGGAGGCGAACGGCGGGCGGGGACGGGTCCGCGGGATCCGCGGCCAGGGTCGTTCCGGCCTTGGTGGTCATGACCGGAACCTACCCAAATGGAATGTCTTGTGCGCCTTGTCGCTCAGCTCAGCACCAGCGTGGCGTCTTCCAGGTTTCGATGTAGCGGGCCGAACCCCAGGCCCAGGTGCCGTCGGTGAGCAGGTACCAGAGACGGTTGCCGTCGATGGTCTGTCCCTGGGTCTTGCAGAAGATCTTGACGATCTCGCCGTACGGCGCGACACGGATGACCGCGCCACCGCGGTTCGGCGCGCTGCGCAGGATCAGTCCGGTACGGGCCGTGACCTTCCCCTTGACGGTGTTGTGGGAGGCGCCGGTGTGGCCCCGGACCTCGCCGGCCGCGGCGGGAGTGGTGGCCGCGAGCGCCATGAGCGCGCCACCGGCGGCGGCTATGCCGAACCGCATGAACAGAATCCGCAGGGACATGTGATGCTCCTCCAGAAAGGGGGCGAAGCTGACTAATCGCCACGTTAGGAGGAGGGAGAACGGGGCGCCTTTCGTATTGGGCCATCGGGGAAGGGCCGGCTCCCGGACGCGAGATCAGTCCCCGGTCCGGGCAGTCGCAACGCGGCCGTCGCGCCCCCGTCGGAGGCGTTGGAGAACTCCAGCCGCGCCCCCAGCACCTCCGCCTGCCCCACGGCGATTGTCAGCCCCAGCCCATGCCCCTTGGCGGAGCCCTCCGTACGGAACCGCTGCGGCCCGTCGGTGACGAGATACTCCGGAAACCCGCCCCCGTGGTCCCGCACGGTCACCACCGGCCCGTTCACGGTGAGCACCACAGGAGGCGCCCCGTGCCGGTGCGCGTTGGCCACCAGATTCCCCAACACCCGCTCCAGCCGCCGCCGATCGGTCTCGACGCAGGTGTCCTCGACGACCCGCACCTCCGTGCCGGAACCGGCGTGCGAGGCCACCCGGCCCGCCAGCACGCCCAAGCGGACCTCCTCCAGGTCCAGCCGCTCGCTTCCCGTCTCCAGGCGGGAGATCTCCAGCAGGTCCTCGGTCAGCGTCCGCAACGCGGCGACCCGGTCCCGCACCAGCTCCGTGGGACGCCCCGGCGGCAGCAGTTCGGCCGCCGCGTGCAGCCCGGTCAGGGGTGTCCGCAGCTCGTGCGCCACGTCCGCCGTGAACCGCTGCTCGCTGAGCAGCTTCCGCTGGAGCGTCGATGCCATCGTGTCGAGCGCCGCGGCGACCGCTGCCACCTCGTCCCGGTGGCGCGTCGGATCCGTCGTACGGGGGTCACCGACCCGGGCGTCCAGGTCGCCCGCGCTGATCCGCCGCGCCACCTGGGAGGTCGTGCGCAGCCGCCGGGTGACCCGGGTGATGCCGAGCGCGCCCAGTGTCAGCGTCACCCCGATCGCCAGCGCCGACGAGCCCAGGATGGCCCGGTCGAGCCCCTCGATCGTGGCCGCGCTCTGCGCGTAGTCGAGGCGTACGGCGAGTGCGCGGCCGTCGGCGGGAGTGGCCGCCCACATCGTGGGGGAGCCGTCGACGACGCCGATCATCGTGCCGCGCCGCCCGCTCGCCGCCAGCGCGCGCAGCGCCTTCGGCAGCCCCGGCGGATCGACCCCGGCGTCCGGCGGGAGCCGGTTCCCGGCCTCGTACGCCCGGGTCGCGGTCTCCAGCCGGTCCAGAGCCCGCGAGCGGGCGTCGTCGACCGTCTGGTGGGTGACCGAGACATGCACGAGGACACCGAGCAGTGCGGCCAGACCGCAGCACATGACGGTGATGAAGGCCAGCGCCTTCCAGGTGAGCGAGGCGGCCCGGCGGCGCAGCCCCGGACGCTTCCCTCCAGCACGTATCAGGGGCTTTCCGGCGCGTATGACGGACTCTCCGGCGCGTATCACGGACTCTCCGACGACCGGGCGGACGGCGAGGGCGACGACCCGGAAGGCGAACGCGACGGAGCGGGCCCCCCGGACGCCCCCGACGGCCCCCCGACCCGCAGGATCTCGTCCCGCGTGAGCAGCATCGCCCGCTGCTCCCCGTCCCAGTTCCACTGTGTGCGGTACTCGTAGCCGACGATCGCCGCGGGCGTGCGGATGATCACGGTGCGGCCCGCCAGCTCTACCGCGATCACCGCGTCGTCGTTGGCGAGCACCTGCACCAGCCGGCCCTTGCGGAAGGTGTACATCCGTACGGCCGTCTGGTTGCCCGGCAGCAGCCGGAAACCCAGCACCATGTCGTCGTGCCCGTCGCCGGTGAGGTCCCGGTGGTACGCCTCCAGGACGGGGCACTCGCCGCGGTCGCCGCCCGTGTCGCAGTCGGCCATGCGCCGGGCCGTCCCGCGGTACGGGGCCGCGGAGCCCGTGTACACGTCGGGGTGCGCGGCGATCTCGGCGCGCACGACCGCCACCGGGTCCACCTTCCGGATGTCGTCGCCGGGGGCCGTCACCCCCTTGACCACCTCGGTCTCGGCCTCGCCGAAGTCGTAGGCGGGGGAGGAGGCGGGCGGCTGCCCGGGCCACAGCCGGGTCGGGCCGTTCGCGGTGGGCGTCGCGCCCGCGCTCACCAGGCCCCCGGAGTCACCGCAGCCCGTCAGCGGCACGACGACGGCCGCGGCGAACACGGCGCCGACGGCCGCGCGCGCGGAGCGGCTGTGGAACACGGGACTCCTGGATACGGAAGGGCGGCTTTCGGTCCCGTACACCTTATGCGTGGCCCGTTCCGCCCTACTCGGCGAGTTCCTCCAGCTCCTCCAGGAAGCGGACGGTGGGCAGCCCGGTGTGCAGATACTCCACGAACAGCTCGTTGTGCAGCGCCCACGGCGAGCGGCGGGTGCGGATCAGCCGGATCGCCTCCTCCGCGGAGTGCCCGTCGCGGATCAGCGCGTGGGCGACGACCAGACCGGACCGGTTGTAGCCGTGGAAGCAGCGGACGAGGACCTTCCGGCCGTCCTCCAGCGCGTCGCACGCGGCCTGCCCCAGCCGCATCACGCCCGCCAGTTGCGTACCGTCGAGCGGTCCGTCCGGGATCGGCCACACATGGTGTTCGACGCCGTCGGCCGGCCCGTACCCGGGCAGCCGCAGCAGGGACAGCACGAGATCGAACTCATCGCCCACAACGGCGAATTCGACTTCTCCGGTGCCGGTCCGCCCCGCGAACTCGTGCCCGCCCATCCACAGGCCGGGCACGATCTCGCTCCATGGTTCGAGCGGAGCCGGAACGTCGGGTTGCTTTCTGCGCGGCGGCAACGGCGGCCTCCCCAAGCCCCTGACGACGGGTCGTCCCCTCAAAGGTATCCGGCTTCTTGCCGATGGAGCACCCCGCCTGTTCCCATGGTCGGGGGTGATGGTGCATGAAAGGACTGCGCGTCATACCGACCTGGCGGCACGGACAGGAACGCCTGTACGTGTGCCGCACCGACGGGAGCAACGTCGCCTGGTACGACCGTGACACGGGCCGGGTGAACCTGCTGAGCGAGGAGTCGAGAGCGGACGTGCTCGCCGCCCTCCGCCCCTTCGTCACCGGCCCGGTCACGGTGGGCCCGCCGCCCGTGCCGACCGCCGCCGAGCTGGCCCGGCTGAGTCTGCACCCCGACGACGACCTCGCCCCCAACCGTCCCGGCGAGGCCCTGCTGATCGACCTCGACCGCGACCCCGGACCGCCGCACCGGTTCCGCCCCGACCCGCGCCGCCGGGCCCTCGCGGCCGAACAGACGGTCGGGGCGGCGCTGGACGCGCTGGAGGGCGCGGGCTGGCGCACCCTGCACTCCGTTCCGCTGCCCGGCGGTGCCCGCATCCACCACCTGGTGATCGGCCCCGGCGGCCTGTTCTGCGTCCGCTCCCTCTACGCCCGCAGACAGCGCGTCACGGTCGCCGACCCGCTCGTCGCCCTCGGCCGCCACGAGCCCCGCCCCCTGCTGCGCGGGCTCCGCGCCGACGCAGGCCGGGCCTCCTACGCCCTCACCGCCGAGGTACGCCCCGTCCTCGCCCTCGTCGAACCCGCCGACCTCCGCGTGAGCCCGCCCCCGAGGGAGGCCCGCGTCCTGACGGACAGCGACCTCCCCGACCTCGCCCGCACCGGCGGCATGCTCAAACCGGCCGACATCGAGGCCCTGCACGCGACGGCCAGGGACCGGGGCACCTGGACGAGCTTGTGAGCACCCGGAACGGCGGACGCGGACGGAGTCGGGGCCCGGCGGGTCCGCGACCGTGACGTGGAGGGACCCGGCGGCTGCGCGAGCGGCTGCAAGCGGTGCCGGAGCCGGCGCGCGGCGGCCCGGCCGGCTCGCTCGGCGAGGCGGGTGCAGCGTTCGGTGAGGTGGGCGCAGTGATCCCGGGCCGGCCGGTCGGGGGGCGTCGGGAGCGGGGTGGCGTACGCGGTGTTGATGTCGTAGCCGGCGGCTGAGTCGAATCCCGTGCGGGGTTCGCGGCCGTGACATGGAGGGACCGGGCGGCTGCGCGGGCGGTGCAAGAGGTGCCGGAGGCGACGCGCGGCGGCCTCCTCGCCGAGGCGGGTGCAGCGTTCGGTGAGGTGGGCGCAGTGATCCCGGGCCGGCCGGTCGGGGGGCGTCGGGAGCGGGGTGGCGTACGCGGTGTTGATG
>NZ_JBVIDX010000022.1:13240-65298 GCF_055572155.1 Streptomyces sp. NPDC030814 | reverse complement strand
TCGTAGCCGGCGGCTGAGTCGAATCCCGTGCGGGGTTCGCGGCCGTGACGTGGAGGGAACCGGGCGGCTGCGCGGGCGGTGCTAGCGGTGCTGGAGCCGACGCGCGGCGGCCTCCTCGCCGTGGCGGAGGCGGCGGCCCGGCCGGCTCGCTCGGCGAGGCGGACGCAGCGTTCGGTGAGGCGGGCCGCAGTGATCCCCGGCGGGCCGGTGGGGAGCGTCGGGAGCGACGTGGCGTACGCGGTCTCGATCCGCTGCTCCGGCCCCGGGGCAGTGGTCAGCGGCACCCGGCGCGCGGCCGTCGCCGGGGCGGGTGCGGCGGAGGCGCCGTAAACCCCGATGAGCCGCCGCTCCGCCAGGGCGAGGCCGATCGACGGAAGCCGCGGGCCTCGGGTGGATGCGTCGCCTCGGACCCCGGTGTGCGCGCCGAGGGCAGGGCCGCGGCTGGCTGGTCCGTGGTGGCGCCGGGCAAGCGCCTCAGGGCAGCGGGTGGGCGGCGGCCGGGTCGAGGAGGGGGGCGAGCAGGTCGCCGTAGTCCTGGAGGCGGGGGGCGATGTCCGGCGCCCGGAAGACCAGTTGCCCGGGGGAGGCGCACTCCTCGACCTCGGTCCAGGTGACCGGTGCCGAGACCGTGGGCTCGGTGCGGGCCCGCAGGGTGTAGGGGGCGGCAGTGGTCTTCCGGGCGGCGTTCTGGCTCCAGTCCACGAACACCTTCCCGGGGCGCAGGCTGCGCGTCATCCGGTGGACGACCCGTCGGGGCATCGCCGTCTCGGCCTCCACGGCCAGCTCCTTGGCGTACTCCGTCACCCGCTCGGACGACGCCCCGCGCACCGCTGCCAGCAGATGCAGTCCCTTCGACCCGGACGTCTTCGCGTGCACCTCGATACCGTCGGCCGCCAGCCGCTCCCGCAGCCAGCAGGCGACCTCGCAGCACTCCACGACGGTCGCGGGCGGCCCCGGATCCAGGTCGAACACGATCCGGTCGGCCTCGTCGGGCGAGCCGACGGTCCACTGCGGTGTGTGGAACTCGGTCACGAGGTTCGACGCCCACATCAGGCTGGCCAGGTCCTGGACCAGCACCATCCGGGCCGGCCCCTCCATCCGCTTCACCTCGGCGGTCGTGACCCACCCGGGGGTGCCCGGCGGCACGTTCTTGGCGAAGAAGAGCTGGCCGCCGGGGCCGTCCGGGTAACGGAGGAACGAGACGGGCCGGTCCCGCAGATGGGGGAGGAGGGCGTCCGCCGTGGTGGCGTAGTAGTGCAGGAGTTCGCCTTTGGTGAAGCCGGTCGCCGGGTGGAGGACCTTCTCCAGATTCGACAGGGCGACCCTGTGGCCCTCCACCTCGGTGATCGGCGTCATGCAATGAGAATGACATGAAACCAGGACAAAGTGCCCGGGGCGCGGATGGGTGACCGTCGGCGGGCGAGGGAGACCGGCCGGGGATACGGTGTGGATGACTCGGCAGAACCCATCCGGAAGGTGTGTGCTGCTCGTGCGATCCATCTGGAACGGCGCCATCTCCTTCGGCCTGGTCAGCATCCCGATCAAGCTCGTGAACGCCACCGAGAGCCACTCCGTCTCCTTCCGGCAGATCCACACGGAGGACGGCGGCCGCATCCGCTACCGCAAGGTGTGCGAGCTGGAGGAGCGCGAGGTGACGCAGGGGGAGATCGGCAAGGCGTACGAGGACGCCGACGGCACGATGATCCCGATCACGGACGAGGATCTCGCGTCGCTGCCGATCCCGACCGCCAAGACCATCGAGATCGAGGGCTTCGTACCGGCCGAGAAGGTCGATCCGCTCCAGGTGGACGCCGCGTACTACCTGGCGCCCAACGGCGTGCCGGCGGCCAAGCCGTACACCCTGCTGCGGGAGGCGCTCAAGCGCAGCGGCAAGGTCGCCATCTGCAAGTTCGCGCTCCGGGGGCGCGAGCGGCTCGGGATGCTCCGGGTGGTGGAGGACGTCCTCGCCATGCACGGTCTGCTCTGGCCCGACGAGATCCGTACGACCGAGGGGGTCGCGCCCGACGCGAACGTCACCGTCCGCGACAAGGAACTCGATCTGGCCGACGCGCTCATGGAGACGCTCGGCGAGGTCGACTTCGCCGAGCTCCATGACGACTACCGCGAGGCCGTCGAGGAACTCATCGCCGCGAAGGCCTCCGGCGAGGAGCCGCCGACCGCGCCCGTCCCGGACACCGGCGGCAAGGTCCTCGACCTCATGGCGGCCCTGGAGAGCAGCGTTCGCGCCGCCAAGGAGTCCCGGGGCGAGGACGTCGCCGGCGTGACCCCCATGCGCACCCCCAAGCAACCCGCAGGGAAGAAGTCCACGGCCACCGCGAAGAAGTCGGCGCCGTCGGCCGCCTCCGCCAGGAAGTCCACGTCCAAGTCGTCCCAGAGTCAGAGCGCTCAGAGCGCTCAGAGCGCCAAGAAGACGACGGCGAAGAAGTCCACGGCGAAGAAGTCCGCATCGACGAAGAGCGCCGCGAAGAAGACCCCGGCGAAGAAGACGACCCCCCGCAAGCGCCCGGCCTGAGGCGCTCCGCCCAGGGCTGCTCCGGTTCCGATGCCGGGTCGGTGTCCGGCCGTCCGGCCGTCCGGCGCCGGGCGACCGCGGTCCGGTTCCCGCTGACCGCCGTCCGTCGCCCGGCGCCCGCTTGCCGGCTCCCCGCTTTCCCGCTGTCGAGTGCCTCCTGCCGCTTCTGTCCGTTCCGGCGGCTGCCCCTTTCCAGGTCAGCTCTTCCCCGGTTCCCTCAGAGCACCTTCGCCCGGACCAGCGCCGAGAGCACCAGCGTCCCGGGCAGCAGCGGCAGCCATACCGTCAGGACGCGGTAGCCGATGACCGTGGTCGTGGCGACCGTCGCGGGCGCTCCGAAGGCGACGAGGGTGAAGACGAGGGCCGCATCCATGGGGCCGAGCCCGCCCGGCGCGGGCACCGCACCGGCGGCGGTGCTGGCGACGAGGTAGGCGAAGATCATCTGAGTCCAGGACAGCGGCAGCCCGAGGGAGGTCCCGACGGAGGCGACGACGGCGCCCTGGCACAAGGGGAACGCGGCGGCCCCGCCCCACAGCGCGAGGGCCCGGACGGGCCGGCTGTGCACGAGCCGCGTGTCGGTCAGAGCGGTCCGCAGCCCCCCGATGAGGGGCTGCCGCAGCGGCCGTACGGTCGTGATCAGGGTGACCACGGCGGCCATGCTGACACCGGCGATCGCACCGGCCAGGGCCAGCGTCTCGCCCCTCGGGAGCAGTTCGGTGAGTCTGAGGGTGCCGGGGAAGGCGACCAGGAACGCGAGGATCACCAGCGTCTTGGCGACCGGTTTGACCGCCGAGTACAGGGCGAGCGAGGCCGTGATCCGGGGCAGGGGTATGCCCTGGCCGCGCAGGAAGCGCAGGACGACCGCGTGCGCGCCGATGTTGCCCGGCAGTGCGTGGCCCGCGGCGCCCGCCGCGAACTGGGTCGCGAGCAGTTGCCCCGGCGGCAGCCGCTCGGGCACCGCGCCCTGCCGTACGAACGCCGCGGACACCGAGCACAGGGCCGTGAAGAGGACCCCGGCCAGCAGCCACCGCGGATCGGCCGAGACCAGCCGGGCGGCGCCGTCGTACACCGTGCGCCAGTCGACCGCGGCCCACACACCGAGCAGCAACAGCGGCAGCAGGGTGAGCGTGAGTCGCAACCGGCGGGCGGTGGCGGCGGAGCGGGTGGGAACGAGCCGACGGAGGCCGCTGGGGAGGCGGCTCCGGAGACCGGTGGGGAGAGTGAGCGTGGAACAGGGCGGCTCGGGGTCACTGGCGGCGGGCCGCGCGGGGGGCGGCGCGTCGAGCGGAAGCGGATACAAAGGGCACGTCGTCCTTCCGTGTCGCCGCCGGGCGGACGGAGACCGGACCGGCGGAGGCAAGGCGTGACAAGAACGATGGGGATGACAGGAGCGTTCCCTTCGGATGTGACGCTCACGTGTGGAGGAACCGAATTCCCACCACCGTCGGAGCCACCGTCAGGCGTCCGTACAGGCGTTTTGTATTCTCCCGTACCCTTGTGCGAACGATGTTGTGATTCGTGTCACGCGAGGTCTAGGGTTGTAGCGCTTGGCAGGTGTCCCCGGGGCGCGCACCGAGTGGCGGCGAGCGACGGAGAGGCCTCCTCGCGAGGGAAGTGATCCCGTTTGTCCGTCGCCTGGGACGACATCGGCGGTCTCGTCGACGCGCACGAGCGTTTCCTCGCCGGTGGGCGGGTCGACGCGGACGTGCGCGACTCGGTGCTCGACTCCTGGAAGCGCTGCCGTGCCGCGGGGCTCGAGCCGGACCGGCTGCTGATCCCGTACGCGCCCGACCTCACCATGGAGGACCCTTTCCTCCGCGCGGCCGACCCGGTGCTGTCCCAGCTCACCACGTCCCTCGCCCACGTGAGCATGACCATCGTGCTCTGCGACGGCCAGGCCCGGGTGGCCCAGCGGCACGGCGGCGACCGCCGGCTCCTCAGCCTTCTCGACGAGGTCAACTTCGCCCCCGGCTTCTGCGCCTCCGAGGCCGCCGCGGGCACCAACGGCGTCGGCACCGCTCTCGCCGAGCGCGGACCCGTGTACGTCCTCGGCCGCGAACACTTCGCCGACTGCCTCTCCCCGTTCGCCTGTGCCGGGGCTCCGGTCCGCAATCCGCTCAGCGGCCGCATCGAGGCCGTCCTCGACCTCACCTGCCTCCGTGACGACGGGGACCCCGCCATGCTGGGCCTCGTCCGCGAGGCCGCCCACGACATCGAGGCCCGCCTCCTGGAACAGGCCACCGACCGGGAGCGGGCCCTGCTCGCCGCGTACCGCCGGGCCGCGCGGGGCGCACCACCCACCGAGGCGTGGCCCCGCCAGCCCGACGGTTCCGCCTGGCCGCGGGGGCCGCACGGCCACGACGCCGAGACCCTCGGCCGTGTCGAGCTGGCCGCCCTCCGGCAGAAGGCGGAGGAACTCATCGCCTCCCCCCACCTCACCCTCGACCAGGTGGCCCTCACCGGCGGCCGCGTCGCCACCCTCCTCCGCCGCCCGATCATGGGTGCGTCGGGCGAGACCGGCGTGGTCGTCGAGGCCCGCATCCTGGGCGGCCCCCACCTGCGGCATATGGAGCCCACGGCAT
Source organism: Streptomyces sp. NPDC030814 (assembly GCF_055572155.1). Taxonomy (NCBI): domain Bacteria; kingdom Bacillati; phylum Actinomycetota; class Actinomycetes; order Kitasatosporales; family Streptomycetaceae; genus Streptomyces; species Streptomyces sp. NPDC030814. The sequence continues at coordinate 60,183 of NZ_JBVIDX010000022.1, read as the reverse complement.
CGGCGCCGGGGACGGCATCGGCGCCGGGGACGCCGACGGGGCCCGCCCCGCCCACCTCGCCGGTGACACCGACAGGGCCGACCCCGCCGCGGACGACGACCGTGCCGACCCCTCCTGCCGCGACCCCCGGGGCGTTGCCCGCCGCACAGCCGCCCGCCCCGCCGGCACCCGCCCGCCCCACCGTCGTCCTGCGCGCGTTCGCCCGGCCCACGTGGCGGCCCACGGCAGCGACGACGTGGCCCGTGCGGCCCGTGCGGCCCGCCCCCACACCGTCGCCCGGCACCGACGGTCACGCCGGGTCCGCGACCCCCGAGGCCGTCGCGGACCCGGTCGCCGACGCCTGGCTGCTGCTCGTCGGCGAACCCGGTGTGGGCCGGCTGGCGGTGCTCGCGCGCCGTCGGCTGGAACTGCTGCACGACGCCGGGACGCGGATCGGTACGACGCTGGACGTCACCCGTACCGCCGAGGAGCTGACGGAGGTGACGGTGCCGAGGTTCGCCGACTTCGCCGCCGTGGACCTGCCCGAGTCCGTCCTGCTGGGCGACGAGCCCGGCCCCCTGGGGAAGGGCATGTCGCTGCGCCGGGTCGCACTGGGCGCCGTACACCGTGACTCGCATCTGTACGAGGCCGGCGACCGCGTCCAGTACGTCGCCTCCACCCCCCAGGCCCGCAGCTGGGAGACCGGCCGGTCGGTGCTCGAACCCGTCCTGGCCGAGGCAGGTGGCTGGCTCGCCCAGGACCCGGTACGCCTCGAACGGGCACTCGCCGCGGGCATCCACTCCCTGATCACCGTGCCGCTGCGGGCCCGGGGCACGACCCTCGGCGTCGTCAGCTTCTACCGGTCGCAGCAGCCCGCCCCGTTCGAGGACGACGACCTGTCGCTGGCCCAGGAACTGGTCGGCCGCGCCGCGATCTGCATCGACAACGCCCGGCGCTACACCCGCGAGCACAACACCGCCCTCGCCCTCCAGCGCAGCCTGCTGCCCCGGGGGCGCCCCGAGCAGAGCGCGGTCGAGGTCGCGTACCGCTATCTGCCCGCGCAGGCGGGCGTCGGCGGCGACTGGTTCGACGTCATCCCGCTCTCCGGCGCCCGGGTCGCCCTGGTCGTCGGGGACGTCGTCGGCCACGGCCTGCACGCCGCCGCGACCATGGGCCGGCTGCGCACCGCCGTCCACAACTTCTGCTCCCTGGACCTGCCCCCGGACGACCTCCTCACCCACCTCGACGACCTGGTCGGCCGCCTCGACCGGGGCGAGGGCTGGGCGGTGGAGAACACCCACCAGGACTCCGGCATCATCGGCGCGACCTGCCTCTACGCCGTCTACGACCCGGTCTCCCGGCACTGCACCCTCACCCGCGCCGGGCATCCCCTGCCCGCCATCGTCGGCCCCGACGGTCATGTGGACTTCGTCGACCTGCCGTCCGGGCCGCCGCTCGGCCTCGGCGGCATGCCGTTCGAGACGGTCGAGCTGGAACTCGCCGAGGGCAGCCTGCTGGTCCTCTACACCGACGGCCTGGTCGAGGACCGGCACCGGGACATCGACACCGGCCTGGACCAGCTCCGTGCCGTCCTGACCGGTGCCGACCGGGCCCCGGAGGACACCTGCGAGGCGGTTCTCGACGCGCTGCTGCCGACCCGGCCGAGCGACGACGTGGCCCTGCTCGTCGCCCGTACGCACGCCCTGGACGACGAACGGATCGCCCAGTGGGACCTGCCCAGCGACCCGGCGGTCGTCTCTCGGGCCCGCGTCGCCGTCGTCGAACAGTTGACTGCCTGGGGCCTGGACGACCTGGCCTTCACCACGGAACTCATCGCCAGCGAACTGGTCACCAACGCCATCCGCCACGCCACCGGTCCCGTCCAGCTCCGGCTCCTGCGCGACCGCGCCCTGATCTGCGAGGTGTACGACGGCAGCGGCACCTCACCCCGGCTGCGCCGCGCCCGCACCGAGGACGAGGGCGGCCGGGGCCTCTTCCTCGTCGCCCGGCTCGCCGAACGCTGGGGCACCCGCTACACCCCCGAGGGCAAGATCATCTGGACCGAACAGCCACTGCCGTGACATCCGCCGCCGGCACCGGCGGCGGCCCCGGGCAGGTCCGGGAGGGGGAAGTAGACTCGGCCCCATGAAGATCATCTGGGCATGTTCGTGACACCCCGGAGGCTCCCGCCACCCATGTCACCCCCCGACGCGCCGGCCGGCACGGCCCCGGCCCCCAGCCGGGTCGTCGTCTGCCGGGACTGCTGCTGCGGCACCCCGAAACTTCCCGGTGTCGACCACGAGGCCCAGACCACCCGACTCCGGCAGACCGTCCCCACCCGCATCTCCACCTGCCTGGACGTCTGCGACCAGGCCAACGTCGTCGTAGTCCAGCCCTCCGCCGCGGGCCGTGCCACCGGCGCCCGCCCGGTCTGGCTCGGCCTCGTCAACGACCCCGACGCGACCGAGGACATAGTCGAGTGGGTGAGAGCGGGCGGTCCCGGCCTCGCCCCCATGCCCCCCATCCTCGACCTGTACGTCTTCACCCCGCCCCACCGACGGGGAACCGTCTGACGGGGCGCGCCCCCGGCGCACCCACCCCGCCGCCCGCCCTTACCGCCCCCCGCGACAGGCCCCGCGGGCACAGCACCGGCCGAACGTCCGCCCTCCCGCCCGCCCCGTGCCTGCCCACCGCTACGGTCTGGCCGTGACTCAGGCCGGATAGGCGTGCGTCTGCGTCGCCTTGACCGCCGCCCAGACCTCCGCACCGGTGTGGAGGCCGAGTTCGGCGGCGGCGACCGTGGTGATGTCCGCCGCGAGGGGGAGTTCCCCGGTGAGGTCGGCGCGGATCTGGTCGCCGTGGGTCTCCAGCCCGGCGACCTCGCAGCGCCACAGGTTGCGCGCGCTGACGCCGGCGGGGCGCTCGCCGTAGAGCGTCACCGCGCTCGGCGGGAAGGTGACGAAGACCGGCCCGGTGAGGTCCTCGGTGGTGGTGATCGCGGGTCCGCCGTCGAGCCGCACGGTGTGCCGTTCGGCCACGCCCTTGTAGAGGTTCAGGCCAACGAGGTGGGCGATGTAGTCCGTACGCGGATGCCGGGCGATGTCGCCCGGCGTCCCCTCCTGCACCACGTGTCCGTCCTCGATGACGACGAGCCGGTCGGCCAGCACCATCGCGTCGAGCGGGTCATGGGTGACGAGCACGGCGACGGCCTCGAAGTCCGCCAGATGCCGTCGGAGCTGGGCGCGCACGTCGAGACGGGTGCGGGCGTCGAGTGCGGCGAGGGGTTCGTCGAGGAGCAGCAGTCGGGGGGAGGTGGCGAGCGCCCGGGCGAGGGCGACCCGCTGGGCCTGGCCGCCGGAGAGCCGGCGGGGCTTGGCCCCGGCGTGCTCGGCGAGCCCCATCCGCCCCAGCCACTCGGCGGCCCGTGCCCGAGCCTCGGCCTTGGAGGCCCCCTGACAACGCGGCCCGAAGGCGACGTTGTCGAGGGCGGTCAGATGCGGAAAGAGCAGATAGTCCTGGAAGACGACCCCGACCGGACGGGACTCGGGCGGCGTACGCTCCAACGCGGCACCGTCGAGCCGCAGATACCCGTCCGCGAGCGGTACGAGCCCCGCCAGAGCCCGCAACGCGGTGGTCTTTCCGGCCCCGTTGGGCCCGAGCAGAGCGACGACCTCCCCGGGCACGACCCGCAGCCCGACATCGAGCCGGAACCGCCCACGCCGCACGACGAGCCGGGCATCCAGCCCTTCACCGCGATCAAGGGACGCCGGGTAGCGCCCGTCCTCGCCGAGGCCCGGGGCTGCGGCCCCGCTCCGGTTCTCCGTGCTCCGGTTCTCCGTGCTCCGGTTCTCCGTGCTCTGGCTCTCCGTGCTCCGGTTCTCCGTGCTCTGGCTCTCCGTGCTCCGGTTCTCCGTGCTCTGGTTCTCCGTGCTCTGGTTCTCCGTGCTCCGGTTCTCCGTGCTCTGGCTCTCCGTGCTCCGGTTCTCCGTGCTCCCGCTCTCCGTGCTCCCGCTCTCCGCGCTCCCGCTCTCCCCGCTCCGGCCGAAGCCGCCGCCGTCAGTCATGAGCCCTTCCCACGCCTTCGCAGACCCCGGCCTTTGCAGCCCGTCCTTCCGCCGGCCGCCCTCTTTCTCTCGGCCCCCTCATGAGGCACTCATCCAACGGTCGCGCAGCCCCGCGAGGACAGCGACGGACACGGCCAGCAGGACGAGGCTGAGGACGATAGCGGCCTCGGGATCGCTCTGGAGGGCGAGGTAGACGGCGAGCGGCATCGTCTGGGTACGCCCGGGAAAGTTACCGGCGAAGGTGATCGTCGCACCGAACTCGCCCAGCGCCCGTGCCCACGCGAGAACCGCGCCGGCCGCGACCCCCGGCGCGATCAACGGCAGCGTCACCCGCCGGAACGCGGTGAACCGGGAGGCCCCGAGTGTGGTCGCGGCCTCCTCGTACCGAGGGTCGGCGGCCCGCAGGGTTCCCTCGACACTGATGACGAGAAAGGGCATGGCCACGAACGCCTCGGCGACCACGACCCCCGCGGTGGTGAAGGGCAGACTGATCCCGAACCACGACTCCAGCCACTGTCCGGCGACCCCGTTGCGCCCGAACGCCATCAACAGGGCCACACCGCCCACCACCGGTGGCAGCACCAGCGGGAGGGTGACCAGCGCCCGCACGAACCCCCGCCCGGGGAACTCGACCCGAGCGAGCAACCACGCCAGGGGCACCCCGAGCACGAGACTCACGACGGTGGCAGCCGAGGCGCAGAGCAGCGACAACCGGAGCGCCTGCCACACCTCGGGACTGGTCAGCTGATCGGGCAGGTCCGCCCAGGGAGTCCGTACGAGCAGGGCGACCAACGGCAGAACCAGAAAGGCCAGCCCGACGAGCGCCGGCACGAGCAACGGAACGGGTACGGGACTGCGCCGCGGTGAGATCGCCGCCTGACCACGCCTGTACCGGAAGCCGCCCGAGCCGCGGCGGGACCCGGCACCCGAGTCGTGGACCGAGTCCGCGGTCACGGCTTCAGGAACCCGGCGTCGTTCAGGACGCCCTGCCCCTCGGCGGACCGCACCAACGCGATGAACGCCTTGGCGGCCTTCGCGTTGGGGGCCTCCCTGAGGAGGGCGATCGGATAGTCGTTGACGGCGTCTGCGGCTTCGGGAAACTCCACGCCCTCCACCTTGTCACCCGCGGCGAGCACATCCGTCTCGTAGACGACCGCGGCGTCCGCCTCCTTCAGCTCGACCTTGGTGAGGGCGGCCTTGACGTCCTGCTCATAGGACACGGGAGTGAGCCGGAGCCCACTGGCGTCGAGCGCCTTCCGCGCGGCGGCACCACATGGCACCTCCTCGTCACACAGGACGACCTTCAGCCCGCCCTTGGTGAGGTCCTTCAAGGAGGTGATCCCGTCCGGATTGCCCGGCAGCGTGGCGATCTCCAGCTCGTTCCGCACGAACGTCTCGGGCGTCCCGGCGGCATCCCCGGCATCCGTCACGATCTTCATGGTCTTGGGGCTGGCCGAGGCGAACACATCCGCCGGGGCCCCGCCGGTGATGCTCGCGGCCAGCGCGTCACTACCTCCGAAGCTGAAGGTCACCTCGACCCCGGGATGCGCCTTCTCGAACCGCTTCCCCAACTCCGTGAAGCTCTCCTTCAACGAGGCAGCGGCGAACACGGTCACATCCCCGGACACCTCACCCGCCGCCGAGGAGGCCCCGCCCCCACCGGAGCCGTCCCCCGAGGAACACCCACTCGCCGCCACCACAACCCCGACGACAAGGGCCCCCCATCGAGCCGCCCCGCCCCGCCCCGAAGAACGCGTCACCACGCCGCCACTCCTCCCAGCCGTCACCGGGGGACCGCGAAGATCCTCCGACTCCTCAGCCCGACCCGACCACCACACCCACCCACCCATTCTGCCGCACCTGCGAGCACAAAGGCCAAGACGCCATCGCACAAGCCGCTCATTCTTCCCCCAGCCCCTGGCATGTGCGCTCTCGACCCATCTCTCCCGCGCCGAGCTCAAACGTGAGAGAGGGCGAAGGAAACCAGAAACCCACTCACAGTGATCAGCCCGATAGCCAGATGGGCGTCCTCGAACGCCTCGGGAATCATGGTGTCGGCGACCATCGCGAGGATCGCCCCCGCGGCCACCGCGGTCACACCGGCGATCACGGCGGGCGAAAAGGAACCGACCACCGTGTAACCGAGAACCGCCGAGACCATGCCGGCGGCAGCGATCGCCCCCCACACCCCGAAGACATAGCCACGACCACGGCCGGCCTTCTTCATCCCCGCCGAACTGGACAGCCCTTCCGGAACGTTGCTGATGAACACCGCCGCCACGGTCACAAGACTGACGGCACCACCGTCCAGCAGGCTCACCCCGATCACCGCGGACTCGGGCACCCCGTCCAGCAACGCACCCAACGCCAGAGCCATCCCGGACCCACCCTGCTCGGCCTCGGACGGCTGCGCGTCACCGGAGCGCTTCCGATGCCGCGCACCACGGCGGGCGAGCCACACATTCCCCCCGGTATAGGCGAGCGCCCCCACCAGCGCGCCAACGGCAGCAGGGGCGAGTCCGGCCTCCTCGTAAGCCTCTCCGACCAACTCGAAGGAGACCGCCGAGATCAGCACCCCGGCCCCGAAGGCCATCACACTCGCGATCACCTTCTGCGGCACACGCACGCCAAACCCCACCAGGGCCCCCAACAACAGCGCGGCCCCCGCCACCAGCCCCCAAAACCCAGCCATCACGACATCAGCCATGCCGCCCCGTGTACCCGCTCCACCCGCGGACAAGGTCGGCAAGCGACCACGGCCCCACACCGACGGGTACGCCAATTCCCGTGCCGGCCGAAGAAAAGAGAAGCAGGTGTTGCAGGGGCGTCGTTCGGATCAGGCCTGGGCCCGCGGGGCGTGGTGTGCACACCTGGGCGTTGTCGTCGGCTGCCCATGCTCCGCATGGACGCCCTCCGGCGCCTCGCACGTGCACGCACCACGCCCCGCGGCCGCCCGGCAGTCCAACGGCACCGGTCCGGCAGCCGACGTGATCCAAACGACAGACCCTTGCCGCCACGCACGGGTGGATGGACCGGAGCCGGCCGCGAAGCAGGGGGCACGAAACGCCCTGCTCCCCTCGATGCACTCGAACCCCCGGTCGGCTGCCCCGGGGAGGCTACGCGTTCCGTGCGTCGCCGTACTTGTCCAGTTCGCGCATCGCCTCGGCGTGGGCGCTCATCCGGATGCTCACACTGCCGCCGGTGAAGAGCGCCACACCAGCGACCGACACCGGCACGGACAGTCCGAGCACAGCCAGGGCTTCGGGCCAGTCACGCTCGTTCTGACACCAATCCCCCCGATGCACTCCATCGTTGGCGGTACCGCGATCGGTGAACAACCGCGACTCGCACTCCGCGGGGTAAGGATCGTCGGGCTTCTCGTCGACCGTGTAGGGCGTGACGAGCAACAGGGCACACCACCCCCATTGAAGCGTCGCCACGACCAGCAGCCCGATCCCCCAGGCCCGCAGTCGCCCGGCCCGGTCACGGAAGTCGAGATCGTACTCACGTGAACGCATGGCGGACGAATGTAGCAGCGGGTTCCGAGTCCAGACGCGGCGCCAGTCAAGCGGCCCACATCAAGAACACGTGCACCGGATCGCACTCTTGGGCGAAGACGCCGACCAGGAGGGCGAGCCCCCACAAGCGTGATCCCGTCAGAAGCGCCGATTCCTTCCCTGGACAGCCAGACCGTCCGCCCGCTCCGACACCCGGCAACTCCGAACAAGACGCGGCTGCACAAACGCACACCGGAATGCAGCGACTAGCCGGCCACGGCGCCTTGAGACGCCTCACAGGACGGCCCCGGCAGGATCAACACCGCGCCCACAACCGGAGGTCGCCCGGACCTCAACTGAATGGGCCGCCACGACCACCGGAACCTGGTGTCAGCATCAATGTCAGTGCTGTCTCCTACGCTCCGCCTTGAGTAAGCAGTTCGAAATGGAGAGGGGACGCGGATGGGCGGCAACGGATGGACCCAGACGGGCCCGTATCAGCGTGATCTGGCGGCCGCGTTCCGGCAGGCTCAGGAAGACGAGCTGGCGCGGGACAACCACGGCTTCGAGGGCCGGTCCGTCGAGGAACTGTGGCGCGACCCGGAGTGGCACGAGTACATCTTCACCGGTGGCACAGGAACCGTCCTGGACTTCCCCCTCATGATCGAGGCCGCGGACACCGACGACGGTCCGTTCATGCGACCGCTGACCCACGATGAGGTGCGTGCGTGGGCTCCTCATGGCCGGCCCACCTACGAGGAGTGGGACGCCGCTCTGGATTCCGAGCGGTTGGAGTTCCCGGGCCGAGCCCAGGGGAACTGCACAGTGCTCTACCGCGACGGCAGGCCCGCGCAAATCGGCTACTGGGGGGTCACTGCAGACTAGGAGCTTCCGGTCGAGCAGGCGATCAGTCGATCAGGCGATCGCGTTGAGCCGGGGCCTGAACCCTGGCCGAACGCCTCGTCATGGGCTGCGGCGCATGAGCCTGTGGGACGTCTTGCCGGACAGTGAACGGCAGCAGTGGACCTTCGATCCGTGCGTGAGCGTGGGTCCACTGCGGTTTGGAATGACTTCCGACGAGGCGTCTGCTGCACTCGGAGGCATCCCTGCGGCCGTGCGCGAGCATGACGCGTGCTGGGATGTCGTGTGCCACACGTACTCCGACGTGGGCCTGAAACTCTGCTTCGCGGCCGAGCGTTTTGCGTGGAGTCTCGGTCGATGCGCGGCGGAGCCCCAAATCCATCCGGACGAGGCGGCGTTGGTCGGACAGGTTCCCTCCGAGTTGGAGCAGTGGCTGTCTTGTTCGACATCTGCTTTTGGGTGCTGGTCAAACCTTGATGACGGTGGCGTGTCCGCTGCAGAGGGCGGTGAGATCCTCCGGATCGGAGGTCAGGATCGTGACTGGGTTGGGGGCAGCGAGAGCGGTGGCGCTGAGCATGGCGTCGATAGCGTATTTGTGGCCGTGCAGGCCGGCTTCGGCGAGGAGAGCGGCGGCGTGGCGGGCGATCGACTCGGTGACCGGTTCGACGACAAGGCGGGACAACGTCCACTCCAGGGCTGGCCGGTTGATTCGGGGGTGGACCACCTCGACGAGGGTTGCCGCAGAGGTGATCACTCGCAGGTCGTCGGCGCGTGCGAGGGCGAGCCAGCCGGTGACTGTGCGATCGCGTAGTACGGCCTTGGCCAGCCCTTCGCTGTCCAGGACGAGGGTGCCGCCGGGGACGGCGGGAGACCGGGTCACGCGGCGTTCGCCCCGCCCTGTGTCTGCTGCTGTCGGGCCTGGTGGAGCTGGTCGCGGAGAGTCTGGATCTCCTCGTCCGTGACGGGCCCGTGTTCGGCCTCGGCGACCTGGATGAGCTCGTTCAGATTGTCGCGTTCGATCTGACGGGCCACGGCGGCGGCCACGTAGGCGGACAGCCCGGAGGGGCCGCTGCGGGCCTTCGCGGCTTCGGCGATGTCGCGCGGCATGGTGATGGAATACTTGCCGGTAGGCTCACTCATGCCACTCATCCTACCGCTCATCCTCCCTGTAGGTGTCGGAGTCCCACCTCGCAGAGAGATCCCCTGTGGCTCGCTCTGTCGACTCGTGCGTCACCTGGCATGCACAGCGAGGATGCCGGCCCCACTGCACCCCTGAGGCCAAAGCGTCCCCTGGTCAGAGAGGGAAGCCCGGGATCTTGCCCTCCCCTCGGATGTGGCGGACTCACGGGGCCTTGGGGAAGCCGTGCGGGTACACCGAGGCGGCCAAGACCTTGTCGGCGAACCACCCGACGGCCTCCACGTCTCTGTCCCCCGGTACGTGCTTCGGCGCTGTTCCAGGTCGGTATTCCATGCCGCGACCCGGGTGGCTTCTTCCTGGTTGCGCTCGTCGCGTTGGGCGCGAGCCCTTTCCAGCTCCTCGACACGCTTCTTTTCGTCGCGCGCATGGTCTCGCAGTGCTCTGTCGAACCGCTTGCGGGCGGCTTCGACCTCGGCGTCGTAGCCGCGCCGTCCGAAGCCGAGAGCGCTGAGCAGCCCCCGCGGTGGCTCCGGCTCGTACTCCTCCTCCCTCGGTCAGCGTCCCGGGGTGTCGGGCGATCACGGCCAAGTCGGCCGTTGCAGTTCTGGCATGCAAAAGAAAGGCGCTGACCTGCATTTGTGCAGCTCAGCGTCTTGATCCGGAGTGCCCCCGGCAGGATTCGAACCTGCGCACACGGCTCCGGAGGCCTCGTGAGCTAGCGGCGTAGCGGCAGCTCAACGGCCTGTGGTGGGCTGGACGAGACCGCCCAGTCCACAAATAGGCCGCGCCACCTGGGCGCCTACTCCAGCAGGATTTCCTCCGGCCGGCGGTTAGTGACCGCGGTCTCGCGGACCCGCAGTATGTGCTCGATGCAGGCTTCTAGGTCACCACCGTGATCGTCCCGGGCCATGCTCCTGAGCTCCCGCGCCAGGTCCAGCCCGTTGACGAGAACGATCGGGTATTGGTCCTCGACCATCTCGGTCTGCGCCGGTACGGAGTACGCCCCGGTCGTGACGTAGACGCCGATCCAGCCGCGGCGGAGACGAGCCACGACACGAGCGATCTGGTCGGCGGAAACCACGTGGTCGAGCCGGACGCACTTCGCCTGACCGAGAACGACGAGGCTGGTGCCAGCCAGTCCGCTGCCGACGTCGAGCCTTCCGACGAAGTCAGCCCCTCCATCACCGGACCGCTGGGTCAGCCACCCTTCGACATAACTCTTCCCGGCACCACGCAGAACGCGCGCTGCGACCGCGGAGGCCACGGCCTCGAAGTCGTGTTTGCGCCCGTCAAAGTACTTGTAGATCAGCTCCAGGTCCTTAGCCTCGGACGTTCCCGGCTTCGGCCGCTGCTCAGGCACCTTGGTCACCTTGGCCCGTGCAACCCGCCGGCGAAGCCGCGGAAGCTCCGAGCTGCCGTTCTTGACCCACTCCCGCCACGCCCGTGGAGCCAGTGCGAGTGTCTCTGCGTCGCACAGATCCGTGTTCCTGCGGGAGTCGATCCACTCCCAAGAGACCTTGTCATCCTCGTCGGTGAGGTCGAGCAGGGCGATGTCGTACACGTAGTTGGTAAATGTGGTGTGGTCGCTGCCGCCCCACTGCACCTGCCGTTCGGCCCGTTCGATGATGCCCAATCCGCAGAACTCGACGTGCCCCTTGACTTTCCCGCTGCGTGACACCGCTCGGAAGAGCAGCAGGGGGACGGCGCTGGCCCGCTCCTCAGGCGTGTGCCCCTGGTGCCCTGCGAAGGCTTCGAGCAGGGCGGCATTTCCGATGGTCTTGCCCGGCTCGACAGTTGTGGTGGCCTTGTGGTCACCGAAGTAGCGGACGTGCCCGTTGTCCATGTCGAAGACGTCGTGCCAGGGCGTCTGTTCGGAACCGGCCTTCCAGGGGCTTGACCGCACAAGGATCACCGGCCGCCGTCCCCCGCTCGGAGCGGGTACCTTCCGCATGCCGTTGATGCCAGCCTCCAGCAGAGCTCGTGGCAGGCCGGGGGAATGGGTCACATGATGGAAGTTGGGGTACCCCTCCAGCTCGGCAGGCCCTGGATCCTTCCCGGTGGCGTACCGATAGACCTGGCCAGCCCGCAACTGCCCACCCATGCATCCCCCTGTAACGACTCCCGGACGACAAGTCTGAGGCGAAGGTAGCGGTTCCCACCGACAACGAGACGAGTTGGATGGGGCGATGAGGGACAGGTGACGGCGCTGCGGCACCGTCACGCGGCGACCTAGCGTGACCTTGGCAGACCCTCGACAGGCGCAACTGCGGCATAGTGACCCCTGACCGCGGTCCGGGGGCCTCTGCGTTACGACGTCCTGTGCCCGACACCCCACCAGCGGCGCCGTCTGGATCCGCTGCTTGATGGAATCTCGGCAGGCGCATCAAAAAAGCGTAGGCCAATTGACTGCTTTCCGAAGGGACTTCGCCCAGGCATTGTCGCTGAACCCATCCCGCTCCAGGTCAGCCAGATACATCAAGACCTCTTCATCCGTAAAGAAATCCCGAGCAAAGTAAGAAACCTTTATGGCAGCTTTCTTGCATGCGATTACCTGGTCGTCAAGATCGCCTTGTAGATCGACTGCACTGCTGACGAAAGCCATCAATTCAGGCGAGGGGGAGAACTCCTCGCGATCGAATCTGACCCCTTCCGGTGGTAGGTCACCAATAGCCCATAGAAGGAATTCACCGGTCAGCTCGTCTTGGCTGCTCAAGAATTTCTCCACCAGCGCCGCGAGCAGGTCTCTGACTTCCGTCCGCGACAAGTGGCAGCATGAAACTGCCCAGGATAGAGCCCAAGCCAAGGGCAATGTCTCTTCTCTGGTCAATTCGCCTATAATAGACTGACTCAGGTGCGGCTTGAGCAAGTTTGCCATTTTCCTCGCCACGCTACGATTGCGCGCCTGTTCCGCGGTGGCTGGACTAGAGGACGGTCGGGCGTGAAAGCAAGCTTGCATGGCGCTGAAAGCCGCCATGGATCGGGTCCGCACATCGGGACTTTGGAGATCCGTGATGATGGATTCAATGTCATCGCCTGAGTAGATTACCCGATCGTTGATTTCCGCAAGGACGGAAGCGTACTTGTGGCCGTTCTCGTCAAATCGGCTAAAGCCTTCCCATGCGACATCCGCGAGCAGTTCAGAAAATTTGCTTGAGGAGAGTGCGCGAGCGACACCATCTCCGTCATCGGAATGTGTTATAAGAGTGTCCAGCGCTTCCTGTGCCAGCACAGGTGGGATAGGGGCCCCGTCGCTTATGCAATGAAGTAGATTCGCGTACAGTGGCGATTCCCATATATCGTCATACCCTTCACCGTCTGCGAAGCCACCCATGCCCGAGACCGGATCGGTCTCTTTCAGTAGGTCGACCATCTTCCGGACTATTTCTTTCGCGTGCCGGATTCCTCCCATCACGGTCGCCAGCGGAATCACTTCGGTCCAGGAGGAATCATTCAGATAGGGTTCGATCACCTGAAGGACGTCATCGCATCGATCACGGTCGGGGTGCCACGACTCGACCGCCGCAAGGGCGGCCAAGTACTCTTGGAAAGTAAGGTGCTTGAACTCGTAAAGAGGTCTCATTTGGCCGTCTTCGAGTACACTGCCATTCCGAATTACCAGACTGCTCCGCTCCTCGACTCGCTCGATGAATTTGGCGGCGGAAATTCTAGCGAATCCAAGAATCTCGGGTAGCTCGCGACGTGCTTTATTGAACATGTCACGCAATTCCCTTGCCGACACTGACTGCTTCTTGAGGGTCAGCATGGAGAATGCTGCGAAAGCTAGCTGTGGGATCGCCTCTTCTGGGTCGATTGGTTCATGCCCCGCAGTGTTCCAGGTCATGAGGAGTACTTCAATTGCCTTGCCGTACAGGACGCTACGCTTCGTAGGAATCTCTCCGAGCCAGCGTTTCACAAGCAGAAGAGTTGTGAGCAGAAGAGGGTTGATGGCCAGCTCGCGGACTCGCGGGTTGCGCACGATCGATACATAGGTTTCTTCGGCAAGTCTTTTCGACTCTCCGCTTTGCCCGCCAAGAACCTCTCGTTGCCATGAATTGCACAGTCGCAAGATATCGTGATCAGAGAGGTCAGCGATTTTATACAGCGAGCAGACAGGGGCAACCGCACCTGCAACAGCTCGAAAACCAGCTTCGCGGGAAGTTGTTATGACCCGTACCATTGGGTACGTCCCGATGAACGTACGCAGTTGACACGAGAAGGCGATGCGATCGCTCTCATCGTTGATCTCATCCAACCCATCGATCAGGATGAGAGCATCTCCTGATTCCAGTTTAGAGCGCACAAGCTCCTCAAACGCCTTCACCATTTCTGGACGCTCAGCCTGCTCGATCAGCCGACCGAGCGTTTTTACGATTGGATCCCGAACTTGAGATCCTAGCTGGCGACAGCGCAAGAAGACTGGAAAGAAGTCCTGTCGTGGCAGATGGTCATCCACTTCCCCGTGTCTTTGCGGGTCAGCGTATGCCGTGGCAAGCCGCTTCAAGAGAGTAGTTTTGCCGCTGCCGGGAGGTGCAAGAATTGCTACGTGCTTGGACCCCTTCAACATTCGCGACACCGGATCTCTCCGTGAAGACCAGGGGCGCATCTTGGAGGGTGACTGGTCTCGACTCTCTGAGTCTAAACCGGTGGCTGCATCCATTCCTGCGGAGTAGTGCAAGTGTTGTGGGACATAGAGCGACTCCAAATCGAACCTGCGAGATCCCACTTCGCGGTCGACCGGGAGGCCCTCTAGGGTGATTGCACCGAATTCGCGCAGCAGATAGTTCCGGTAATGGGTGGCGACTTCGGTCGCCTCGGTCGACGGAGCTACATCGCTGGCGGAAGACAGGTGTGTAAGGCCGTCGAAGATACCGGTATAAGCTTGGTCATCCTGCTTTACCCTGTTGGCGAGATTGCTAGCCAGCCCGTGGCCGTCTGCATGGATCAGTGTGTAATGGGTTTCCTCACCTTCTCTGGCGAAGAAAAAAGCCCAAAGCCAGCCAATGTCATGTGCCACCAGCAAGGCGCGATTGGTCAGCACGGTCCCGGGAGGCATCTCCCTTGCTGCGTCCCGCGCAGCAAATATCGCTTGCTCTTTGGAAGCGATTACCCTACCTCTGACGAGCTCTGACGCTATATCGGCCCCACTGAGTAGCGATATCCTATTTCCTGCTTCGCTCTCTTGTTCCAGAGCCGGGGCAGTGAAGCCGGACAGAGAAATAAAATATGGAGTTACCGTGAACGGGGTTCGAGTCGCCTCAACCTGTACTGCGCCAGCAAACTTATTGACGTCTGCTCCTCCGATGGGCCGGTTGGTCGCCTTACATTCGGCCAGCAGCTCTCGTGGCTCTGTGCGGTGACGTCCCTTGATATCGATCTCGCGACCAGTACGGTTGACGTCGAGTCGAAAGTCTTCGTACCCCAGGGCATGGAACAGATCGCACATCAATCTACTGAAAAGGTCGCCGCGCAGATTATTGTCGGCTGCCATGACAACGACAGTGTCGTCGCGCATACGCCCCCCAAGCGTCATCGTCCGTACTCTGTGCCTCGTCAGTCGCTCGAGTAAGGATGTCAGGTACCAGGCCGGGCGGGGGCCCGACTGGTCACATGCAGCCAGGGCCGATCGTCTGCACCTCCCGTCCCGGAGCAACGCAGACTGACAGTCGCACGGCCGGGGCAAGCCATGCTCAGGCTCCTTCGAGCGTTTTGCGGGTTTCCACGGCGTGCGAGGCAGATGCGGTGAAGGGGCGGATCGAGGCCGACCCCGAGATGACGGAGCTACCGTCGGCCGCCGAGATCATGGGGGGCGCTGAGCGTCTTCCGCGCTCTCCAGGCTGACGGCACTTCATCGCCCTCGGGTTGGAGCTGGCACGGTTGTGGCACGAACCTCAGCCGACGACAGTCAGCCACGACGGAGGGCGCGTCGACCGCGTGTGCCTCGCTGCACCCCTACCCGCCTCAGCCACGCTGCCATGCCGTCGTCCAGAGCAAGTCGCGCCGGCGGAAGCGTAGTGGTGAGACCTTGGGTGATGACCTCTTCGTCCCGAAGTCTCGGCTCCGTGGTCATTGTGGTCAGGTGAGCTGGTCAATGGGTCGTTGTGGGGTGTTGGCGGTCGCACTGCGGTCTCGGGGTTGCTGTACTTCGCTGCTGTACTGCAGCGGTTCCGGAGGGCCCATATGCATCAGCCCTTCAAGAGAAGTTCAGGGTGAGTCAGCAGATTTACAGCGGGCTCCGCCCATCACCTGCGAGGTGGAGTTGTGCCTGCAATCGAGGTTGTCGGGGGACACATGGGGGAAGTTCACTCATCGAGCGAGCGCAGCAGGGCGCCTGTCGTCGTGACAGTCGCATGGCAGTCATGAGGCCATGCGTCCCGTATGGCGAAGGACAAGGGAGATAGCAGAGACAAGCCGCACGAAGAGATAGTCGATAGCGGCGTCCGTAGGAACGTCCTCCTTGTCGTGCTCGTGATGCCGGATGGTGAAACCGTTGCCGATCGCCGTCAGAGTCTTGAACTCCGCTTCTAGCAGCTCGCGGAACGGCTCAGAGCCGGAGGCGGCGCTTGTGAGCAGTTGACTGACTGATGACTTCTTGAGAGTGCCGCCGCCAAGTTCCAGCGTCTTGAGCCGTTCGAAAGCGTCCCAGAGCTTCTCAAGAGCGTCCTGCCGGTCGGCCGAATCTCTGGAGAAGAAGCGCTCCATGGCGTCCTTGAGCTTGCTGTCTAGCTGGGGGTCGCCGGTCGAGGGTCTGAAGTTGGAGATCAACGGACGCACCTCAGGCGGTCCGAGGCGCCGGACACGCAAATCCTCACCGACCGTGTATGCGATGCCGTTCCTCGCGAAGAGCAGATCGATGTCGTGCCGCAGTTGTTCCTGTCCTGGCGTCAGCTCGGTGTCATAGAAATAGTCGTGCTGCTGGAAGGAGTAGTGGGTGTGATCAAAGTTCCACTTATGGGATGAACGGTGGGTCGGCTGGTCGATATGGAGGGCAACGAAGTCAATTAGATCCAGTGCGGTAGCCGTGTCAGGTACCTTGTCGGGATCCAGCGGGGATCTCGGGGGCTGCGCCGCGTGGGACTCTGCGGAGGGCCAGCCGGCAGCAGTCTCCGCGGGCTTGCCGTCCTGACCTGGATCAGGCGCCACGGAGGGTTCGACCAGGTCAGGAACATGGGCTGTGAGGGAACGGAGGAACTTCTCCTCGTCCGTACCGGTGACAGTGTTGCGGCCGGGGTCGTCAGGGCAGGCGTATAGGGGAAAGGCCCGCGCGAGTGAGCCGTCGTCAATACGCTGCTCGATCAGTGCGGTCAGTCCAGCCCACGTTTCGGCGGAGATGGTCTCGCTGACGCGTGCCTTACCAAGTCCCGCACGGTCGGAGTAGAAGGCGCTCTCGGTCACGCAACTTAGCCTGGCAGGGGACCACGGCCTTCTCAAACTGGGTTTTGAAACGGGGCGGCAGCCACCCTTCGAACAGGCCCAGCCGGTCGGGGCGGTCGTGCCTGTCAGACCTCAATGAACGGCTGCGGGAACTCGGCCAGCTCATCGACGTTTCCTCGTACTGACGGGCGAGGAGCCGATAGCACCGCCTTCACACCCCCTCACCACTTGCCCCTACCAACCCTTGGCCCGGACGGACGCCACGGCGCATGGAACGCACCGACCCAGGGGCCGTCCTCTGCGGGAAACAGCCCCGAGTCCCTGGAGCCCCCCAAGTACGCATGTGTGTCAGCAGGTTGCCCTAGAGTCTGATCCGTGGATGACTTCTTCGACGTCTTTGCAGCTCAGGCTCAGCGCAATGGTCTGGAGCAGACGGTGCTCAAGTTCCAGAAGCGGTTCGACCCGGACGAGATCGAGGGCTACGTCCGGGAGTTCCAAAGGCGTGCGGAATCGGTCCGGGTGGGATACCCGCCGAAGATCCTTGCCGCGCCAGGGATGAAGCCCTGGTACCCGGGGCCGTTGGCGGATGATCCCTATTGGGTGCCGTACGCCGAGTTCCTGCGACAGGACGGCTGGCCCACGGATCGCCTGGAGGTGCTGGACGAGGCCTCCTCGAAGATCATCGCGTACACCAACGACCCCTCGCACGCGACGTTCTTGACGAAGGGCCTGGTCGTCGGGCACGTGCAGTCGGGCAAGACGACGAACTACACGGCGGTGATCGCGAAGGCAGCCGACGTGGGGTACCGGTTGATCATCGTGCTGTCCGGCATTCACAACGGGTTGCGCCGGCAGACCCAGGAGCGGTTGGCCGAGCAACTGTTGGCCCGCAAGGACGACGGGTGGTTCACCCTGACGTCCGCAGAGGCGGACTTTGAGGAGCAGAACTCCAAGGCGGCCGCGTATCTGCATCAAAGCGGCACCGGGGTGACTCTGTGCGTGGTGAAGAAGAACCACAAACGGCTGCAGCGGTTGATCGAGTGGCTCAGGCCTGCGGTCAAGGCCGGGACGTTCGCCGACCTGCCGGTGCTGATCGTCGACGACGAGGCCGACCAGGCGAGCGTGGACACCCCCATCATCAATCCGCAGATCCGCCAGTTGCTCGACCTGTTCGACAAGCGGACCTACCTGGGCTACACCGCCACCCCCTTCGCCAACGTCCTCATCGACCCCTCGGCCGGTGATCTGTACCCGGAGACGTTCATCCTCAGCCTGCCCCAGCCGGACGGGTACTTCGGCGCCGAGAAGATCTTCGGCCGGGAGGCGGTCGAGGGCGAGGCGATGGGCAGTGATCTCGACGGCCACGACATGATCCGCATCGTTCCCACCGCCACGGTCGACCGGCTGCGGCCTCGCCGGCGGGCAGACACCGCTGGCTTCGTCCCGACCATGACCGACGAACTGACCGCGGCGGTGCACTACTTCTGGCTGGCCACCGCGGCCCGCCGCTGCCGCGGGGACCACGAGCACTCCACCATGCTCGTGCATCCCAGCATGCAGACGGTGGTGCACGAGGCCTACCGGGAGCCGCTGAAGCGGATGCGCCAGGCCATGGTCGACGCCCTGGAGCAGGACGACGAGGATGTGGTGGGAGGGTTGCGCCAGCAGTGGGAGGAGGAGAGCCGCAAGGTTCCCGCCGCTCAATTCGGCAATCGTTTCGTCCCCTTCGACGAACTGCGCGAGCACCTGCCCGGCATCGTGGCGCAGACCGATGTGGTCCTCGACAACCACCGCAGCCGCGACCGGTTGGACTACTCCGGGCCCGAGCCGGTGGTGGCGATTGCGGTGGGTGGCAACACCCTCTCGCGGGGCTTGACGCTCGAGGGGCTGGTGGTGAGCTTCTTCGTCCGTTCGGCCCGCACCTACGACACGCTGCTGCAGATGGGCCGCTGGTTCGGGTTCCGTCCCGGCTACGAGGACCTGCCCCGGATCTGGATGACGCAGCAGCTCAAGGAGTACTTCCGGCATCTGGCGACGGTCGAGCACGAAATTCGCCTGGACATCAGGCGTTATGAGGAGGACGACATCCCGCCCGGCGAGGTGGGGGTGCGCATCCGCACGCACCCGGTGCTGAACGTGACGGCGAAGATGGGGCGGGCCCGGACGGCATACGCCTCCTACGGCGGTCGCCGGGTGCAGACCCGTTACTTCCCCGAGGACGAGCGGGAGTGGCTGGCCGGCAACCTGCGCGCGGCTCGCACCCTGGTCGGCGACGCGCTCCGCGACGGCGCGGCGCTGGACGACCGCGGCTCCGGGGAGGTGCTTTTGCGTGACGTGGACGTGCGTCACGTCCTGCACTTCCTGGATAGCTATCGGGTGCACGAGGACTCGCCGGACCTCGAGCCGCGTCTGATCCGCGCCTACATTGAGACCGAGAACCGGCGTTCGCCGCAGAGCCTGCTCAGTTGGACCGTCGCCGTCATGGGCGGCCCCGCCGCGGACGCCCGGCACGTGGTGGAGCTCGACGAGCGAGTGCGGGTCGGCACCATCAACCGGTCCAAGTTGAAGGATAGCGGCGGTGTGAAGGCCGACATTAAGACGCTGATGACGAAGGAGCACCGGGTCGTCGACATGGACGTGCCCGCGGCCGAGGCACGGCGCCGGTCCGAGGCGGGCCTCGTGGCGCTGCGCAACGACCACCCGGACTTCCAGGATCGGGGTCTGCTCCTGCTGTATCCGATCGCCAAGGACTCCCCGCCCGACGAGGCCAACCGGGACACCCGTCGGCCGCTTCAGGCCGTAGAGCACGTCGTCGGCGCCGCCTTCGTTTTCCCCGGCAACTCCAAGGACACGGTCCCCAACCGGTACGTGCAGGTGGGCGTCGATCACCAGGCGGTCGATGACGCGGAGTACGACGACCAGGCCAACGCCCTCGACGACGAGGCGGACGACGCATGAGCGGCGCGGACACCGACTGGCGGCGCGAGCTGCGGTTCACCTGGCCGGTGGTGGGGGCGAGGCGGATAGCCGGCGAGCACATGACGATGGCGCCGATCGGCCTGGCCGTGACGGCGGGCGAGGTGCAGGTGGGGCTGGACGCCCGGGGGGATCGCCATTTGCTGCTGCCCGTCGCCCGCCCGGAGGAGGTGCACGAGGACCTGCGCTCGGCCCACGTGCGGCTCAAGCGGGACAGTCTGCGGGTCGAGGGCCGGGTGCAGCACTACGCGGACCTGGTGTGCCACCGCACGGACCTGGGCGACCTCTTCGACGACGTGGTCAGCGAGGTCCTGCAGCGCCTGGCCGAGGACGGCGGCGCTCCCGCGCAGACCTGCCGGCAGACCCTGGACGCCTGGCGGGAGATGTTCCAGGGCCGCGGAGGGCGGCTGGCGACCTCCGAACAGCGCGGTTTGTTCGGAGAGTTGACCGTGCTGGAGCACGTCCTGCACGGCGATGCATTCCTGCGGCCCACCCAGATCTGGACCGGGCCCGACCGGCTGCCCCACGACTTCCGCCTGCCCGGCACCTGGGATGTGGAGGTCAAGACGCTGGGTCGGGGCGGCTCCACCGTGGAGATCCACGGTCTGGACCAGCTGGCCCTTCCGCCCGGTGGCCGGTTGACGCTGGTCCTGGTCCGCCTGGTTGAGGACGCGTCCGGCACGTCGCTGCCCGAGCTCGCCGAGCGTGTGGTGGCCGCGGCCGCCGACTCCCGCGGCGTGATCGAGCAATTGGCCAAGGCCGGATACAGCACGGCGGACGCGGATCTATACGCTGGCGCGCGCTACGGCCAGCCTCAGCTGCTCGGGCTCGCCGTCGACGCCGCCTTCCCCGCACTGACACCGGCCGACCTGCGCGGCCCCCTGGCGCCCGGCATCGACGCCGTCCACTACACCCTGGACGTGGCTGACCGACTGCCCGACGCCTTCGACCACGAACAGGTCGTGGCCCAGCTCCAGGGACGGTCGACGCCATGAATGCTCCCGTGTGGTGGGCCCAGCCTTCCGCCCCGGAGGGGGCCTCCGACGCGGAGGGCATCCGCAAACAGCTCGGCCGCCCCGACCTGGATCCCCTGCAGGTCCTGGTGCGGGAGGCCGCGCAGAACACGTGGGACGCCCGACTGGGCACCGGGGAGGTCGGTTTCGATCTAGCGCTCGCCCGACCGGGCAAGACCGGTCTAGCGCCCTGGATCGATGCCCTGTTGCCGGTGTTCGGCGACGACACGTCGCTGGGCCTGGCCGCAGTGCTGCACGACCCCGACACCGTGCTGATGACCATCAGCGACCGCGGCACCGGCGGTCTGGGCGGCCCACTGCGGGGCGACCGCGTGTACCACGGCAGTACAGACTTCGTGGGACTGGTCCGCGACATCGGCCGCACCAACCGCCGCGCGCACAGCGGAGGGACATACGGATTCGGCAAAGGCGTGCTGTTTACCACCAGCGCGGCCGGCACCGTCCTGGTGCGCACCCGATGCCGGTGGCAGGACCGCGTCCAGACCCGCCTGATCGCCGCTGCGCTGGGAACAGGCTTCGACCACGCCGAGCGCCGTTACACCGGCCGCCACTGGTGGGGACGCATCGCCGGGGACAACATCCCCGACCCGCTGCTGGACGAAGATGCCGACGCCGTCGCCGACGCCCTGGGTCTGCCGGAACGCGCTGGCGACGAACTGGGCACCGACATCGTGATCGTGGGTGCCCGGCTCGGCTCAAACACCACCGTGGAGGCTGACGAACCCGAGCGCCCCCGCACGATGGAGGAAGCCGCCCAATTCCTTGGCTCCGCCATGCTCTGGGAACTGTGGCCCGTGATGATCGACAACGCCCCGGGCGCCCCGCGCATGCGCTGCCGCGTCAGCGTCGATGGCCGGCCGCTGGACCTGCCCGACCCGGACCGGGTCCCCCGGCTGCAACCGTTCATCCGCGCCCATCGCAGCGCCCACACCGACGGGCGTCACGTGCGCAGCAGGAATCCCGCCGTCGACCTCGGCCGCTTCGCCCTCGAGGCGTTCATGACACCGGTGCGCCCTCACTGGACGGACGTAGCCGCCCCATCCGAGGGGCCCATGCACCACTGCGCCCTGATGCGGCAGGCGGGCCTCGTGGTGCACTACAGACCGGGCCCCCAACTCCCCGACACCGACGTCTCCTACGGCGCGGTCTTCCGCACCGCGGTGGGCGTGGACGACGCCTTCGCTGCCGCCGAACCGCCCACCCACGACGCCTGGGTGCCCAAGAACATGCCCGACCCAGACGCCAGGAAGCTGGTGCGCTCGGCGCTGCGCACGATCGACAACCGCATGCGCGAGTACGCCCTCGCCGAACCCGAACGGGTGTCGGCCGCGGGCCCCCAACCGCCGTTGGGCGCCCTGTCCCATCGCTTCGCTTCCCTGGTGCCCACCGGCAGCGGCCAGGGCGCCGACCATCCGCCCCCCGCCCCAGGGCGGCCAGGGGGCGGGGGAACGGGCAGTCTACTGCGCACCCTCACCCCGCCCCGACTCGTCGAGATCGACGGCGCCTTCTACGTCATCACCGATATCACCGTCTCCTCGGCCGCCGCACCCATCCGCGTCCTGGCGATGGCTTCAGTGGCCCTGGACCACGGCAGCGAGAACGATCCACCGGCCGGCGCGATCGGCCCGGAGGTGCTCGGCTTCCGCAGCCTCGACGCGGCGGAGATGCGCGAGGGCGACGTTCTGACCCTCACCGCTGCCGACCGACGCGACTGGCTCGTGATGGTGCGCCCCGTCGCGGGCGCTGCCACGCGAGTCCGCATCAGCGCCCACTTCGTGCAGGAAGGTGCCCGCTGATGGCACACGACGTCATGCCCTTCCTGCAGCCCGCCCCCCAGGTCCTGACGTGCGGACCCTGGCAGATCGACGACACCGAGGGCACCCGAGAGCTGCCCGCGCTGCTGCCGGACTGGGACCCCCAGGCCGACCTCGCCCTTTCCCGTCACGTCACCGTCGACCACCCGCGGGCGCTGGCCGACTGCAGGTTGCCCGCCGACACCCCGCTCGCCCTAGTCGTCGACTGGCACTCCTCAGCCGCGCACTACACGGGATCGGCGTTCCGCCGCCTCGTGGTCGACGCGACGACCCTGACCGTGCAGATCAAACTGTCGGGCACCGACCTCGGCGGCACCCTCGTGATCCACACACGCCTTGTGCTCGCCGACGACGTCCCCCGCCCCGAGGCGGCGCCCCCCTTCACCCCCCGCCACGCCGGGGAGATCCTGTGCGAGCAGAGCGCAGAAGTCCGCCTGGAGGGCGGCGCCTCCCGCTTCCCGATCTCTGTGATCGACTTCGCGCTGCACGGCTTCGACGAGGACGCCCGATGGGCGCTGGGCCTGCCCGACGACCCCGCCGTCCCTGTCGCCGGCGGCATCCGCCTCTACCTCAACCGGACCGACACCGAACTGGTCACCGCCGCCACCCGAGCAGCAGCCCCCACCTCGACGCAGCGCCGTCTGCTCGAGACGATGTACGACGACGTCGCCCGCCAACTGGTGGAAGCTTGCCTGCGCCCCGCCTGGCGCGACGCCGTCACCGACGCGGCTGACGAACCTGGCAGCCTGGCCGAAAGCCTGACGGTATTGGTCTCCAATCTGTTCCACGGCGCGTCACTGCAAACCGTGGCTACCTGGCGCGAGGCCGAACCCACCGTTTTCGCCGCTGCCCTGCAGGGCGCCCTGCGCCGCCAGCATCAAATGCGCCGGGAGACGCCATGAGCCTGCTGTATCCACGGATCACCCCCGCCGAGGCCACGACGCTCCTGGCCCACTACACGACTCTGACCCCACAGGACATCAAGAACCACGCTGGCCACTCCGCCACCGCTTTCTACGGCACCACCGGCGGCACCCCCGTTACCCCAGCCCACCTCGACCATCTCGCCGACACCCTGCGCGACTGTGCACGGCGCGCCGGTCAGCCGACCCCGCCCGCTGACCACAACAAGATCCTCTTCGACCGCGCCGCGGCTAAAGCCCTGCACACCACGATGGACATCACCCCCGCCGAGGCCGGCCAAGGCGACATGTGGACCTACCTCGCCACCTGCCTCGTCCCCGACGTCACCGCCTGGCGGTTCGGTACCCGCACCCCCGAACGCTGGATCGGGACCGGCCTCGTCCGTCACACCCTCGCCCGCCTGTGGTGGCAGGCCCATGCCCTCGCCGAGACCCGCGACGGCGCCACCCACTACGACCTGCTCGACCGACTCACCGAGTCTGACCTCAACCAGATCTTCGAACGCCGCACCATCGGCGGCACACCACCCCTCGCCCGCGCCCTCGCCCGCGAACTAACCGCCCCCTACCTCACCACCCTGCCGGTCCCCCGCCGCGCCATCGTCCGCGACACCACCAAACGCCTACGCCGCCTCCTGCCCTACACCTCCTTCACCTCCCTCGATGAAACCGTCATCCAAAACAGAATCCACACCCTCATCACCCAATCCATCCAAGCTCTCCAACACGCCAGCACTCACCCCTGACACCACCCGCCAAAAACCACTGCGACATCGGTGCCCAATCCTCTGAACTGCTCAAGGGAGCACTGTCGGCAGACTTACTGTGGGCCGACTTGAGTCCTCTGACCACTCCAATCCGTCGGTCCTAGTTCCCTCTGGGGGACGTATGGGGGAATCGGCGACGTGGAGCCCCACAATAGTGAGCACCGCTTTAGGAGTTCGATCCGAGCCCGCTCCGGCTGCGGTAGGCAACTGGTGCGGCGATTGCACGGAGACGCTGGCGTACGCCCCCGTTCGTAGCCGTTGATGTCAGGTATGGATGTCAGCAGCCTGCTGAGCCCCAGCTCTCCCTGGGTCGGTCACCGACGCTTCTGGTCGGCCTTTTTGCAGCCGATCGAGTAGCGAGCTCTGTTGGGCCTTCAGTGACTCGAAGGAATCCTGTAGGTACTTGGACAACTTCGCGTCCTGAAAGTTGCCGGCGATCGATACATGATCGTCGTACTGGACGGAGTCGAACCCGTCTTCCTGCCAGCGGGCGACGATGGGTTCATAGCAGGCCACATGCGCGCACAGCTCCTTGAGGGAGTCGTGGATCGTGTTTTCAATTAGCAAGTCGGCATGCGTGACGATCGTCTCGACCATGCGTCGGTTGAGCGGCATGAATACCGTTGACATCCATAAGCGCCAGGTGGCGGCCCACTCCGCGGTGGCGGGGACCGACCGAACCCACTTCGTCCTATAGCGGGCATCGAACGTCTCCCAGGCCTGGTTCAGGGCCTCAGACTGCGCATAGAGCGGACCGTAGAGCTCGCTGAGTTGGCGGTTGACCCGGTCCAGATGATCTTTACGGCGCGTCAGACGCAGACTTGTCAGGTAGGTCGCAACGTAACCCGTGGCGGCCACAACGACGGTAACCACCAATGGGACCACAACATTCAACTGCACAGGCCAAGAAGCTACCCAAAGGTGAATGGATATGCACGAAACGCAGCCCTGGCGCGGTCACCTCAAAGCAGCGCGGCCCTGTCTTCTTGCCCTGGGTGTTGTCGGGGATCTTGGGGAGCTGGGTTTTTGCTGGTCGGGGGCGGTGGGGCCGTGCGCCTGGTGGTCGTCGTTGGTCGTCATTGGCCACTGATGAGCGGCCTCGGACGGCCCAGGGACGGCCCAGCCGTGGATTACATGAACGGCCTCAGCCGACGGAGGCAGCCCGCCACTGAGCGGTGATGCACACCTCTTCCATGTCCCACCACTCCTTGGCCACGCCATGGTTGAGCAGCTTCTGTACTTTGGAGAGATCGGCCGTGGGTGGGACGTCTAGGGCGCCCACCCATGCCGAACCGCTCTATACCGTCGCCGCTGACTCCAAGTTCGTGAAACGCGTTGATCACGCTCTGCCGTGCGGCTCCCGAGCCGCCGTCCCGGATCACAATGAGGCGGATGGTGCAGTTCTCCGAACGCCGAACCACCTCGCCGGCCCATCGCACGCCTTCCTCGTCGGGCTCGATGGCCACGATGTCCCCGCAGGCGATGCCTCGGACGAACCAGGGGATGTTGTCGAGCCGCGCGCTGCCATCGCCCTGGTCGACCGCCCACAGACTCTCCACCGACGCCGGAAGCCAGTCGTCCTCGACCTCAAGCCGGAAGTGCACCTTCACGTACGGGCCCTCGGGGTTCGTCATGGTGCCCAGGATGCATAGCCCTGCCGAGCTGGCTGCAGGTGGGTGACGTCTACTCAAGCCAATACGCGTTCGTCTGGGCCTCAGCCGACGACAGTCAGCCACGACGGCGGGGACGCCAGCCGGATCACGCGAGCGTGTGCCTCGCTGCACCCCCGCCGGCCTCAGCCACGCTATTGGTGCGTCGACCAGAGCAAGCCGCGACGGCCGGCCCGCGACGACGGTGCGAGCCTTCAGCTTGGGAAGCTGGCGCCATACCTTGCGACGTGAGGCGTGGGCGGCGTTCGCATCGAGCGTGCATGAGGCCACCACGGCTGCTTCTGGCCTGGTTGCTAAGGCCGAGCCGCATGAGGACTTTGAGGGGCTGAAAAATGCTGGTATGGCTGCGAGTCGTGCTGTCCAGTTTCGTACTCAGTAGTCGAGTTGGAAGGCCCTGTGCATGTAGCGGAGCTGGCCGCGCGTGTCCGTGAGGGAACTGATGCTGTCCTCCTGCGAGCTGCACGTGTCGAACGGGCGAATGGTGTCTTGCGCGCTATAGAGAACGGCCAGGGGCCAGATGGCGCCGATTTGGATGACGCCACGGCTGCGCGGGACACTCTTCACGATCTACGTATAGCGGCACGAGCCCAAGCGGAAGGTGGCACCTACCCATTAGGGCTGCGGGTGCACGCAGCACTGTGGGTGAATTATACGAGGCAAGACCGAGGAAGGATGTAAGATGCCTTACATGTCACGTCCCTTTTCCTGCAGGGGATATGCAGAGTCTGCGATATCCTGAGCCTCACTATCAACGGCCTCCTGGGTTGACAGATGACTGCCATACCTAGCGGCAAGCTCAGAAATACTTCGCGAAACCAGATTGCGTTCTCTTTGATGTTCGGCATCTGTCATGTCCCAAAGTGAATTGGTAGACGCTCCTGCTGTGGGTAGATCGCCGGATGGTGGATAATCGAGCGGCAGTTCGTAAGCATCCTGAAATGCCTTGAGTCGATTCTTCAGAACTTGCTCTTGCACGCTCTTCTTGTCTTTTTCACTCATCCCCTCCCACCCCCTTCTACACTTATTGAAAAAGTCGACCGACGGTAATGAGATCTTTCCCCTCCTAGAGCCCCTATTGCACTTGCTGAGTGGGCTTTTTACAGTACACCCTCTTTGGCCAAATCCTTATATCGCCAAAAGCTTTCGGTGAAGGGCTTCAATAGGGAAAAGCTAAGGAGGTAACCGAAAACGACGAGTATCATCCATATCCAACTGATTGTTGGTTGATCTCCCCCGGTTATTGGATCCAAAAACTTGAAACACTGAGTTCCTTTGTCATTCCAATTGAATCCCACGACGTACAGTATGGCACTCGCGAACGAAAGAAGAGCAGCGCCCAGCAAGCCGGCGCGAGCAGCCAGGGTCGTTCTTAGCATGCTCTCTTTGTCGGAAGCGAATCCCAACCATGTCGAGGCAAACGCTGCAAATCCCAGTAGTATCGGAGGAAGGGCCTGCATGTTCTCAGTGGAGGGCTTCATAAGGGTGAACAGAGTTAGTAGGAAGGTGATCGCAAAGGCGATGAACACAGCATTGCCAAGTACGCCAGGAGGAACCTCGGCAAATCCAATCTCAAGAACAAGGTCCTTGGGTTTCCGCCGCGCTTTATACATGCCTCGAATGTAGGTATGCGCATACGAGGATCCGGAGGGGTAATGAAGATGTATATCCGGTTTTGGATCTTCAAAATCCCCTGATGTAAGAGGAACCAACTTGTCGCCCCGCCTCGTCTGCTTCGAACGACTAAGAAAGAGGTCTTTCACGTATTGGCCAACCTCGCTATTCATCCTGAAGTGGTAGCTCGATGTGAGAAATGGCCACACGAGAGGAATCCGAAAGTGATCAGGCCGCAGGCCTAGAAGCAATCTCAATCGGGAGTACTTGCCAACATCGACGCCGATTACAGAAAGGGGAAAAGTTCGAGAGTACCTAAGGATGGTGCGAGAATTGATGCGTGCCTCAACTATATGGACCTGATATCGTGAGAAAGTGGTGATAAAACGCAAAAGATCGATACGATCAGACGCGCTGAGCGCATGCCGACTATTGATATCTTCAAGTATCAAACTTTTGTGAAAACGGGACCATTTCCCAGTTTCCTGCAATAGGCCAATCACACGGTCGGGTGGTTGCACTTCCTCCCCGAACGCCCGTTTGTAAAGGCGGTAAAGAATCAGCGTAGAAAGAGCCGCTGACTCATAAGTGGAAAGTGTTCCAAGGGATTTTCCGTCATATCCCTCAAAACATAGATTGTGATGAATCTCGCCTTTCGGGGTCAACGCGACCGGGAGAAGGGTTCTCTTTGGCTTCTGAGCTATGAGCTCGCAGCCAGAAGGCAAACTCATATGCAACTCAACTTGCAAACAAAGAGATGAATCCTTTATGCAGGCATTTTCTATGGCGCGGTGAACATAGCGATCTGGATGAAGAAGAATGTCGCTCAGTAGCAGTACATCTTCCGCCGTGTAGTTACGGCGCAATAGATCTGAAAATACCTTCCCAAGCACCTGCTCATCAATGGCCTGTGCAGTGGCAGTTTTCGACGGGATTGTCGGATTGAATCCGAGGAAGCGTCTGTGAGCAATAAAATAGAAGGCGCAAAGCGAAGCGATGAAACCGCTGGCAGCCCCAAGACGGCAGACTAGTGGGGGAGCAGGCACAATAGTGGCAACTGGATCGGCGACGGCAACGGCGAGCAGTCCCAGCGAGGTGATAATTAGAAGTCCTTCAACTGTAAGCAGTATGCCCTTGAAATGCCGCCCGTAATATCCTTTCAGTCCACGCTTTATAGCGGTGAATGTTGGATTAAAAATCGGCTCGACTTGATCTACTATGCATAGGATCAAAATAATACTAACCCCTATGCATATGCCATTAACCCACATAGAAGTCACCACTCGGTTGGCCTGTCAGGGTATCGGCGTTTTTGGGGGCGCAGCATGGCCAGCCGCACAGAGCCTCATCGACTGACGGACCACACTGTCGGCATCAAAGCCCCCTATCACCGTCAAGATAACTCTGGGATGAGTGACTCGCATCTGGGAAGGAAAGCGAGTACGAAGAGTAATGATTTATGGGCTGTCACGGTGAACTTTGATACCCACTGTAATAATCGAGATCCGCTATCTGCTTGTCGCTGTCTTCCATGCACCGGTTGTGACCGCGGCCAGACTGCTGCACTGGTCAACCTGGTGCAGGCCACCAGGCAACAGCCCAGCGGAGCCACTACCGACGCGCACCGCCAACGAACCCGCTGGATCGAGGTCAGGTGGCTGATTGCTGTGCGTCGCGGCACGGGCGCCGGCCGGGCTGGAGCGGGGCGGAGACAGGAGCGCAGGCCCGGCCGGGGGCCGGGCCGCGCGCGGGGAGCGGAGCGAGCCGCCTTGAACCAGTAGAGAAAGTTTGAATCACGGAGGGGCTGGGGCAGTGTCTGGTCCCGGGAGATGCTTGACGCTTCGGTCCCAGCTGATGGTTGACAGTGGCCGTGATCGGCTTTTCTGTGCCTGGCTGCCCTGTGGTGTAGAACCCTGGCATGGGGAGTGAGCGGCGGGAGCGGATGCGGGCGCTTGGTGCGCGTCTTCGGGAACTTCGGGCAGAGGCTGGGCTGACGGGTGCTGTGCTGGCGCAGCGTGCCGAGGTAGGACAGCCGACCGTGTCCAAGGTAGAGACCGGGCGCATGGTTCCGAGCGTTGATGTGCTCGGCCGGCTCTCGCGTGCTCTCGGTCTTGATGAGTCGACCGCTCGTGAGGTTCGTGAGCTGCTGCACGCTGTGATGGCTGCTCCGGGTGCCGACCAACAAGCAGAGGGCGTAACTCAGGGCGCCGGTAGCACAGTTGATGAAGAGGTTCGGTCCGCACAGCTGGTGAGGTCGTTCCAGTGCGTCGTGCTGCCGGCCCTACTTCAGACCGCGGAGTACGCCCGGCACGTCTTCGGGAGTGCGCCGAAGTCGACGCCTGATGCCATCGGTCGGGCGGTGGCTGCCCGCATCGAGCGGCAGAGCGTGTTGTACGAGCCGGGGCGGGAGTCGGTGTTCGTGCTGACCGAAGCCGTGTTGCGTACCTGGCCGGGGACTCCGGCGCTGATGCTCGCCCAGCTCGACCGGCTGCTGGCTGTCGAGAGCCTGGACACAGTGCGGCTCGGGGTCATCCCCTGGCGTCGGCGGGTGCCTGTGCTGCCTCGCCACGGGTTCACCTTGTGCGACCAGCGGGCCGTTGTCGTCGAGACCTTCGACCGTGAGCGTGTGTCGGCCGACTCCGCCGAACTGGCCGCCTACGAGGAGACGTTCGATCGCTTCGAGGAAGCGGCGGTCTTCGGCGACGAGGTGCGGGAGCTGCTGGTGCGGTCGATGGCGGACTTCCGCAGCTTGGGAGACACCCTCACTCGATAGAGGAATAATTCCTCTGAATGCCTAGCTTGCCGCTTCGTCATGGGAATACTCTGCCATTGCGCTGTCTAGCCCCCTAGACGTAGAGTGAGGGATCTCCCATGCGTACCAAGTGGTGCCGCGCCTTTCCCGGCCTGACCGAGGAGGTGGGTCATGCTCGACGCTTCGTCGCTGCTCTGCTGGAGGAGCGAGGGCCGGTCGACGACGCGGTCCTGGTCGTCAGTGAGCTTGCGACCAACGCTGTGCGGCATTCGTTGAGCGGCGCGGCCGGCGGCTGGTTCGTCGTGGTCGTCAGCTTCGGCGACGACAGTGACCTCGTACGCATCGAGGTAGTCGATGTGGGAGGTGAACGTGAGCCTCACCTGTGTGACGTGACGGACCGGGATGAAGGTGGTCGCGGTCTGGCGCTGGTGGCCGCGTGTGCCAAGGACTGGGGTATCAAGAGCTGGCCCGACGGGCGGACCGTGTGGGCGGACCTCGTGCGGGAGAGCGTGTGATCGCGCCTGCCTCGACGGTCGTCTCTGGTCGCCTCGCGGGCGGCGACGGGTGAGCCCTCGGGGTGTGCCAGGCAGACGGTCGCGGTTCTACGTGGTCGGCGTAAGTACGGGACGCCGTCTCCCGCCCATTCCGTCTAGGGCCCTAGACTCCTGGTTAGTGCTAGGAGGTGAAGTCATGTCGGACGAGTTGCAGCGGATCATGGCGATTGACGATCCGTACCGGCTGTTGCGCGAGGTCACGACCCGGTTGGCTGATGCACAGCAGGAGGTGACCGAACTGGCTCGCTTCCGTCGACGCGTGGTCCAGGACCTGCACGCGCAAGGGCTGTCGTACGCGCAGATCGCCGAAAAGGCGGGCCTGAGCCGCGGGCGCATTCACCAGATCCGGCACACCGGCCCGGCGCCGGAAGGGGCCTTCCTCGGCCGGGGCTCCGTCGTCGTCGCTACGCCTCTGCGGCGTGATGACGAGCACGGGCGGACGGTCGTCGCCATGGACGACGTCAGCTCCGGCAAGCGGCTGGAAGACCTCGCGCGGACATACGGGCTCGAAGTCGCCTCGGAGCATGTGTCGGTCGGTGGAGAGATCGACCTCAATCGGGACGGCCTGGTCGTCGTCTGTGGGCCGCGCATGTCTCAGGAGATGTGGGACACCTACGCGCAAGACCCCGTTCTGAGCTGGGAGCGCGCGGAAGACGGGCCCTGGACAGTGGTCGACCGGCACACCGGCACCGTGTACCGGTCGGGCCAGGACAGCAACCCTGCCCGGCCTTACGACGTCGGATACCTCGGCCGGCTGCCGCGCCCGGACGGCAACGGCTCGCTGCTCGCCATCGCCGGCATCCACACTCAGGGCTCTCTCGGCGTCGTGCATCTGCTCGCCAACGACCTGAACGCGCTGTGGGGCCAGGTCGGTGACCGCCGGTTCTCCACGCTGGTCGGCGTCGAGTACGACCCAGAAACCAGCGAACCGCAGTCCGCCGAACTGCTCTGCCCCCTCTACAGGCACGACGAAGAGGTGACGGGGGTGGCGGGGTGAGGTTCTCCCTCGCCACACTGCCCGCCGAAATCGACCGCGAGAACGAGGACTTCGCCGCTGCTGCCCCCGGCGCGGCCGTTGTCCTCGACGGTGCCGGTGTGGGCGGGGCCGAGACCGGATGCACGCACGGCGTCGCCTGGTTCTCCACGACCCTCGGCGCTCTGCTGCTGCGCGGCATGACTGCGTGTCCCGCCCGGCCGCTCGCCGACTGCCTCGCCGACTCGATCAGTCTCGTCCGGTCCCTGCACGAGGACAATTGCGACCTCGCCTACCGGGCCAGTCCCACCAGTACGGTCGTCGCCGCGCGGCTCGGCGGGGAAGTTCTTGAGTACCTCGTTCTCGGCGACTCCTCCCTGCTGCTGGCAGACAGCG
The DNA here is from genome assembly GCF_055572155.1 of Streptomyces sp. NPDC030814. Classification (NCBI taxonomy): domain Bacteria; kingdom Bacillati; phylum Actinomycetota; class Actinomycetes; order Kitasatosporales; family Streptomycetaceae; genus Streptomyces; species Streptomyces sp. NPDC030814. The sequence continues at coordinate 27,803 of NZ_JBVIDX010000022.1, read as the reverse complement.
ACGGTCGTACGACCGTCGTCACCGATCGGCGCCTGGACGAGGTCGGCAAGCGGCTGCGCGGGGCCGTCGACCAACTGCCCACCGGATCGCCAGAACACACTGCCGCACTCGCCGAGTACAGGGATGCCCTGACAGGGCTCCGTAACCGGCCGGGCGGCTTCTGGATCGCCGGCCCCGATCCACGGGCGGCCGAGCAGGCTCTGACCGGAACGGTGCCGTTGGACTCGCTGGCATCCGTGACGCTGCTGAGCGACGGTGCAACGCGACTCGTCGACCGGTTCGAACTCGCCGACTGGTGCGAGGTGTTGTCCGTCCTCGACTCGTCGGGGCCGGATGAGCTGATCCGCCGCGTACGGGAAGCCGAGGCCGACGACCCAGAGGGCCGACGTTGGCCGCGCGGCAAGGCTCGCGACGACGCGACCGCCCTCCACTGGGCCCTGGACTGACGCACTCAACTCGCGCGAGCCGTGAGTCCGCGACCCAACTCGTATACCCCCCTAGACAGTTCGAGCGGCGGTCGTTTACCTTAGCTGTACACCCCCCTAGACAGTTCAGGTGGGGGCGACCCTCCCTTGCGCTGTCTAGGGGGGTATCCAGTTGGAATGGTGCTGCTCATCGAGAGTGCGCCAACGACCCTGTGAGGTACAGACAATGCGTGTCATCCCCGTGGACACCTCGGCCGCGACGCTGCTCATCACCAAGCTGCCGGAGGTCAAGGTGAGGGACCGGCAGACCGGTGAGGTGGCCGTTGACCCGGTGACCAACCAGCGGCTCATGACGGTGGAGTTGGTGTTCATCGCCGCCGGTGGTTCGGACATGATCAAGGTGACCGTTCCCGAGCAGGGCATCGGTGACGGGCTGGTCATGGGCGCCCCGGTCATCCTGTCCGGTCTGGTCGCCCGGCCCTGGGAGAGCGAGTTCGGCGGGCGTGCCCGGCACGGCATCGCCTACCGGGCCGACGCCGTCATGGTCAACGCCCCGGCTCCGGTTCAGGGTTGATCGCCGTGGCCGAGGGATTCCGGGTTCCGCTGTCGATTCTGCTGCCGGTCCTACTGGTCCTGGGCATGCTGCTGGTCATACGCCGTCGTGTGCCGGTCGTGTTCTGGTGGCTCATCGGCTATCCGGTCGCCGTGCTGCGGGTGCTCGTGTCGTACCGGGACACGATGGACGCGTGTGGTCTGACGGTCCCAGCTTCGGCCGTCCGTCGGGCCACCGCCCGGATGATCGGGCGCCAGGCCGCTCCGGTACCGCCTCGGCGGTCGTTCCCGCTGCCGACCGGGTCCGGCCTCGTGATGCGGCTGCGCATGGCGGCGGGTCAGGCTCCCGAGGACTTCATGGCCTCCGCCGACCGGCTGCGGCACGCCTGGGGCGTCCATGCCGTGTATGTCCGCACCACAAAGCCGGGGCGGCTCGAACTGCGGCTGGTCGGCTGGGACGTGCTCGCCGAGGTCAGGCCGGCCCGGCGTCGGCCGGGGTCCGATCCGCTCTGCCTGCCGCTGGCGCTGCGGGAAGACGGTGAGTGGCACGTACGGGACTTCCGCACCGTGCCGCATGAACTGATCCTCGGCGCCACGCAGTCCGGCAAGTCCGTCTACCTGCGCAATCTGCTGTGCGGTCTGGCCCGGCAGTCGGTCGTACTCGTCGGCATCGACTGCAAATGGGGCGTGGAACTCGCCCCGTTCGCACCACGGTTGTCCGCGCTCGCCGACACGCCCGACCGGGCTGACGAACTCCTGGACGCGCTGGTGGACGAGATGGAGGCACGGTTCCGGCTCATCGGGCTCCGGAGCGGTGCCGGCAGCGGGGCCGGTCCGGATGCCGTGCTCACCTCGGACGTGTGGGGGCTGCCGGAAGCCGTACGGCCGGTTCCGGTCGTGGTCGTCGTCGACGAAGTGGCGGAACTCTTCCTCGCCGCGAACCGGGACGACGAGAAGCGACGAGACGCCATGGTCACCAAGCTCATTCGCCTCGCCCAGCTCGGGCGTGCGGCCGGCATCTACCTGGAGGTGTGCGGGCAGCGTTTCGGCTCCGAACTCGGCAAGGGCGCCACCATGCTCCGTGCGCAGCTGACCGGCCGCGTCTGCCACCGAGTCAACGACGAAGCCTCGGCAAACATGGCACTCGCCGACATCTCTCCAGAGGCGGCCCTCGCCGCTACTGCCATCCCGGCTGAACGCCCCGGCGTCGCCGTCGTCGGTGACTCCTCCGGCGGCTGGTCCCGCGTCCGCGCACCACACTTCACCCTCGCCGAGGCGGCGGCCGTCTGCCGCGACACCGCCGCCCTGATGCCGGACCTGCCCCGACTCGACTCCTTCCGGCCCGCCGTCGCCGTGGAGTCCGCCGTCCCGTCCTCTGCCACCGCTGCCGTTCCCACCGCCCAGCCGGTGACCGAGTAGCCCCTTCCTCACCCGGTCGGCGCGACCGCCTCGCGCCACGCCCCTACCTTTCCCATGCCAAAAACCGGAAGGAAACCCGATGACCGCCATGGTCAAGCGCCTGCGGGTCGACGCCGTGATCGTCCAGGCCGTCATCGCCGGTGCCCTGTCCTTCTCCCACCTGCACGACCTCGCCGAAGCCGCCGGACAGGGCGGCTGGAAGGCGTGGGCCTACCCCGTCAGCGTCGACCTGCTACTGGTCGCCGCCTGGCGCCGGATGCGGCAGGCACAGCGAGCGGGCCTGGGGGCTGGGGGCCCGCGGCTGTGGTTCCTGGTCGCCCTGACCGCCTCCCTCGGCGCCAACGTCGCCACCGCCGGGCTCCTCGACCTCGACCACGTCCCCGCCTGGCTCCGCGTCATGGTTGCGGGCTGGCCGGCCGTCGCCTTCTTCGGCGGCACGCTCCTCGCCCACACACCACACCACCCCCAGGAAGCGCCCGAGGACCCGGCCTCGTCGACGACCGACCCGCACGAGGAATCCCGCTCCGCCCCGACTGCCGTCGACATGCCCGACCCGGTCGCGCTCCCGGCAACCGACCCCGCGTCTGAGCCGACCACCAACGAACCAACCACCGTCGCCGACCCGAACCCCGCTCGGCCCCCGGCGCCCGTTCCCGCCGTCGCTCTCCCTCCCGCTCTCGTCGACCGCGTCCGGGCCCTCGCCGACGAACACCGCTCGGCCACCGGCCACCCCGCCGACCCCGACGCCGTACGCGCCCGGCTCGGCTTGCCCCCGTCCATGACCGCGTCCGTCGCCGCTCACCTCTGAGAAGGGACCGCCATGCATCGCCGCTTCCGCAACGTCCGCCGTATCGGCCCCGTGAACGTCGCCTCCTACCTCGAACGCGGCAAGCACCGCCACCTGGCCGCCTGTACCGCGCCCCGGTGCGACTTCTCCGCCGAGTACGACTCACGCGCCGCCGCCGAACTCGCCGCCCGCACCCACCGCTGCTCGGCCTGACAGGAGACCACCCCTCATGGACGTACCGCTCTGGCTCGCTCTCCTCTGCATCGGGGTCCTGGGCGTCAAGCTCATCCGCCCGCCCTGGTGGCTCATCACCGTGCTGCTCCTCGGCGGCTACCTCATCGCCGACAGCCTGCTGGCCCCCGTCATCAACTCCCTCGTCAAGTAACCGAGAAGGAGACCCGCTCATGCTTCGGCCCAAGATCCCGACCATGCCTCAGCCCACCGGCCTGGTGACCCCGCCCGCAGTCATCGAGTCGACCAACGTCACCCCGGCCCCCCTGCCCCCGCAACCGGCCCCCGCAACCCCCACGCCTTCCCGTCCGGCCGTCCAGCTCACCCCCGGCACCGCGCTCGCCCTCGTCGGCGGCGGCACCGCCGTGGTCCTGGTCGTCGGCGCCGTCCTCGTCTCCATGCTCCTCGCCGTCGCCGTCACGGCCACCTCGACCGCCGTGTGCGCCGTCGTCATCCGCGCTCTCCTCACCCGCCGCGACCGCTGACACGACAACTCCAAGCGCCCGGCCCTACCCACACTGTCTAGCCCCCTCGACAGACGGATCGGGTGCGCCAGACCTGCAACCCCTGCAAGGAGGAACCCGCAGATGCGTCCCCCGGCTCCCCTCGGAGCCATCCGCCACCTGGCCGCCCTCGCCCGCTACGGCGACCTCGGCGCCTACGCCCGGCAGATCCAGCGCCTGGGCGGCTGTGAGCGGCCCGTACGGATGGAGGGCCACCGGCTCGACGTCCACGCCGCAACGGGCGAAATCGTCCGGGAGATCACCGACACCGACCTTCCGGCCGGACAGCTCCTCATCCGCTGCAACAACCGCCGGGCTACCAGATGCGCCGCCTGCGCCGAGGTGTACCGCAAGGACACCTTCCACCTCGTCACAGCTGGCCTGAGCGGCGGCAAGGGCATCGGCCCGGCCGTCGCCCAACACCCCCGCGTCTTCGCCACCTTCACCGCCCCCTCCTTCGGCCCCGTCCACAACCGCCCGACCGGCGGCCGCTGCCGCTGCGGCCGGGCCCACCCGGAGGATGATCCCGCCCTGGGTACGCCACTCGACCCGGACCGGTACGACTACCGCGCGGCCGTCCTGTGGAACGCACACGCCGGTGCACTCTGGGCCCGCTTCACCACCTACCTGCGCCAACAACTCGCCTCACGAGCGGGCATCACCCGCACGGCGCTGCGCCACAGCGTCAAGGTCTCCTACGCCAAGGTTGCCGAGTACCAGCGGCGTGGCGCCGTCCACTTCCACGCCGTGATCCGCCTCGACGGCCCGGAAGGTGCCGAGGACGCCCCACCGCCCTGGGCCACGACCGAACTCCTCACCGACGCCATCCGCACGGCGGCCCGCCTCGCCGAGACCCCCGGCCCCCTACTCGGCGGACGCCCCTACGCCTTCCGCTTCGGCAAACAGCTCGACATCCGCCCCATCCGCTCAGCGGACTTCGCGGGGACCTCGGAACTCTCCAGCCGCGCCGTCGCCGCGTACATCGCCAAGTACGCCACCAAGGGCGCCGAGACCGCCGGCACCCTCGACCGCCCCATCCGCAACCCGATCACCGACCTCATCGGCACCCAGGTCACCGACCACGCCCGACAACTCATCCTCACCTGCTGGCACCTCGGCGCCCTCCCCGAACTCGAAGCCCTGCGCCTACGCAAGTGGGCCCACATGCTCGGCTTCCGCGGCCACTTCTCCACCAAGTCCCGCGCCTACTCCGTCACCCTCGGCGCCCTCCGCCAGGAACGCGCCGACCACAACGAAGCACTCACCCGCGCCCGCGCCGCCGAAGCAGGCCACCCCCTGCCCGACCCGGACACCGTCCTCGTCCTCTCGCACTGGCGCTTCGCCGGCACTGGTCTGACTGTTGCTGAGACCTGGTTCGCGACCTCACGTCGGCCCGACGCCACCCCCGACACGGAAGGAGACTCGGCGTGGATCGCCGACGAGACGAACTGATGACCGTCCCACAGATCCTCTCCGAGCTGGGCGGAGTCTCCCGCCGCACCTTCTACCGCTGGCGTGAACTGGGTCAGGCTCCGGAAGCGATCAAGCTTCCGAACGGCGAACTCCGCGTGTGGCGCAGCGACTTCATCGCGTGGCTCCATGGGCTCGGGGAGGCGGCGTGAAGTCGCATGACGTCAAGGTGTGGGGCATCCGGAAGCGCCCGTACAAAACGCCGTCCTACGACGTCCGATGGAAGGTCGGTGATGCTCCGCCGTTCTCCGAGACCTTCCGGACGAAGGCGCTCGCCGACAACTTTCGCGCGCAGCTTCTACGGGCTGCTCAGAAGGGCGAGGCGTTCGACACGGAAACCGGTCTGCCGGACTCCATGGCGCCTGCCAAGGAATCCCGCACCTGGTACGACTTCGCGCGGGCGTACGTCGCCATGAAGTGGCCGCACGCCGCTCCGAACTCCCGCGACAGTCTGAACGAGACCATGACCCTCGTCACGACGGAACTTCTGGGCGATCGGCCTGGGCGCCCGGCCGACGACATCTTGCGGCGTGCTCTGCGCGGCTGGGCCTTCGTAGTCCAGGCCGGGGACGAGGACGAGGCTCCGGTGGACATCGCGAACGCTCTTCGGTGGGTGGCCAAAGCCTCGCTGCCACTGGCCACGCTCAAGAATCCGGCGGACATCCGTCGCGTCCTCGACTCGCTCAAGCTCAGGCTTTCCGGGGAACCGGCGGCTGCCGAGACGGTGCGGCGCAAGCGAGCAGTCCTCTTCAACGCCCTCGCCTACGCGGTCGAACTGGGGGAGCTGCCCGAGAACCCCGTCACGCTGGTGAAGTGGAAACTGCCTAAGGTCACCAAGGAAGTAGACCGCCGGGTGGTGGTGAACCCTCAGCAAGCCCGAGACCTCCTCACTGCCGTCTCGTACGTGGGTGGCTATCGCCGGGCCCGTGGGCGCCGCCTCGTCGCGCTCTTCGCCTGCATGTACTTTGGTGGGCTCCGGCCGGCGGAAGCCGTGGCCCTGCGCCGCCCGGACTGCACGTTGCCGGAAACGGGGTGGGGTTCTCTGATCCTTGCGAAAACGCGCCCGACCGTCGGAAAGCGCTGGACCGGCACCGGGGAAGTGCACGACAACCGGGGTCTCAAGAACCGCCCCGCGAACGAAACCCGCATCGTCCCAATCCCGCCTCACCTCGTCCGTATGCTCCTCGCTCACATCGAGGAGTTCGGCACTGCCAAGGACGGGCGAATGTTCGCCAACGAGCGCGGGGGAGTGGTCGCCTCCACCACCTATTGGCGCGTCTGGGACGAGGCTCGACACCTGGCGCTCACGCCGGAGCAGGTGGCCTCGCCGTTGGCCGCTCGGCCGTACGACCTGCGGCACGCTGCGCTCTCCTCCTGGCTCAACGCTGGCGTGGACCCCACCGAGGTCGCGGAGCGCGCGGGCAACAGCGTCGAAGTGCTCCTGAGCCGGTACGCCAAGTGCCTCGACGGTCGGCAGGACGTCGCCAATCGGCGGATCGCCGAACTTCTCGGCGAGGATGACGGCCAGGAGGACCGGACCGGCGCCGGGCTCTGATTCACGCACTCCTCACGCACACCTGCGGCATGATGGCCCCTGGACTCCCGTCCGGGGGCCTCGGCGTTTTCCAGGGCTGACCTGCGGATTCCTGGCCTGCGGCCAGTCCACACATAGTCCACAGCGTCCGACATACAGCCGCTCCGAGCGGCACACGGCTGCACAAACACGAAGACCCCGGCCTCAGCGTTTCCGCTGGTGACGGGGTCTTTGGGCACCTCATGCAAGGTGCCCCCGGCAGGATTCGAACCTGCGCACACGGCTCCGGAGGCCGGACGGTTCCCAAAAGTTTTCACAGGTCAGCGAGTTGTCTGACGAAATGTCAGCCCCGCCGTCCCGCGTATGTCCCGCGGCAATGAAATGTCCCATTCGGGACGGCGGCCGCGCTTTCGCGTTCCGGTCAGCGTCGATCCCGCCCCGGTCGGCCACCAGGGCTGGGCCCATGGCGCCCCCGTGAGTCACGCAACCCCGGCTCATGTCATGTCAGGCCGTGGATGGGTCCGTCGCCGTACAGCGCGCTGATGTCGACCAGCAGGACATCACGGCGGTGACCGGCGGCGTCGATGACATCGGGATGGAAACCGTGCAGGGAGAACAGGACGAGGGTCGCGTCATCGGGCCGGTGCCCCTGGTCGGCGAGGAGGGTCCGGATGTGTTCGAGGCGCTCGAGGTCCTTGAGTCCTCGGGGTTGAACGGTGGCCTTGGCCTCACCGATCAGGGCGATGGCGGCTCGCGGGTTTTGAGGGCGCTCGCCGGGGGCGATGGCGAGTAGGTCGACCTCGTGTTTGGTCCGGGCGGTCGGGTCGGCGATCTCCGCCGTGCCTACCGCGCCGAGGGACAGCCCCGTCTCGTCGATGGCGAAGGAGCGGGCCCATTCGCGCGCGGTCTCCTCGAAATGCGGGCCGAGGATCTTCGAGTGGTACGTCGGTCGGGACGACTGCCACACCTGGGCACCGTGCCGCCGTTCCACCAGGTCCACCATGGGCAGTGTGATCAGCTGGTTGAAGCGGATCACCGGGTCCGCCACGCTGATGGCCGGGTGCCGCGCCTTGAGCAGGTCCTGCTCCTTGCGGACGTAGCCGGTGGACTCGAGCACCTCCAGCGGGGCGACCATGGCGGAGCGGGACCGTTCCAGCATCGAGCCGACCTTCGCCGGGGTCGAGGCGCCCCGGGCGACCGCGGACAGTACGTCGTAGTACAGCGTGCGGTGGGTGATCCGCGGGTCCTCGCGCAGCAGGAACTCCGCCTCCACCCGGGAGTACAGGGCCCGCCCCGGGTCCAGCAGGGTGCGTTCCACCCAGGGGGCGAACTCGGCCTCACTCTGCGGGGGTCGCCCAGCGGCCAGCGGCCGATAGCCGGGGGCGCCGCCCAGCACGGAGTCGACCTGCAGTGCCACCGCCGGGTCCGCGATCCCCCAGTGGGTGCGGGCGGTGCGGTAGTCGAAGGCCGGCAGGCGCAGGTCCAGAACGGCTCGGCCGCGTAGCGGCTTGGTCCCGGACAGCAACTCGGACATCACGCTCATCGCCGAGCCGCACAGCACGATCCGGCCGCCTGGTGCCTTGCCGGACTGCGACTGGTCGTAGAGCAGTTGCAGGAATCCGGGGATCTCCGGGGAGTGCTGCAGCAGGTACGGCAGCTCGTCGATGACGATCAGCGGCGCCCCCGAGGCCCGGTTCACCACATCCAGCGCGGCGGTGAGCACATCCCGCCAGTCGTCCAGTCGCATCGCCCCGGGCCGCACACCCGCGTGCGCGGCGATCGTCTCGGTGAACCGGTGCAGCGCGGGAACCCGGCCTTCCTCCTGCACAGCGGTCAGGTACAGCCCGCCCACCGCTTCAGCGAGTGCCTCCAGCAGGAACGACTTCCCGTTTCTCCGGCGCCCCGAGACGACGGCCAGTCGCAGCTCGGTGGCTGGATCGGCGAGAAAATCGTTCAGGAGTGCCCACTCGTGATCGCGGTCCAGCAGCCGCCCCGGCTTGTCGATCTGTTCACCCACGTCTTTCCCATTTCTGTTCAGGTATACCTGAACAATATTAGTATGGGTCAAGCTTAACTCTCCTCTCCACCCGCAGTGCCACGCTGCGGGTGACCCGCACACATGGTCTTCCCGAGCGACGGCCGTGTCCGTCCGGCTCCGCTACGACCCGCAGGGTGGGCTGCCTGTGATCGAGGCGAATTTGCCGAGGCCACTGTCGTCGTGGAGAGGGTGGGCTTCAGCCCGAGGGCTGTCGCGATGCGGCACGCCGGACCACGGCAGCCCGAAGCGGACTGCGGAGTTCTTGCACGCTCCCGCTCCGGAGAAGGCCCGAAGGCTGACGTTCCGCGATCAGTCTGCGACGGACAGGAGCGAGTCCACGCCGTGGACGGCTCTGTACGGTGTTCGGGTGACACACGAAGCGGAATCCGGTCTGGCCGTCTGCGCTCTTCTCTCCTGGGGCACGGAGCATGGCGAACGTCTTGATCCAGTGGCCGCGGACGCGGTCGTGTACCTGCTAGCCCTGAGCGGCGCCAAGGTACGCGACGGGCTGCCCGAGGCCACCCCCGATCTGGTACGGGCCGTGCTGCTCGAGGCGCTGCCACAGTTCTTGTCCGTCACACCGGGCGAGGAGGGCGCGGCACTCGCGGTACTGCGCGTGCTGGCGGACCGCACCAGAGCGGACGGGCGGCTCAACACCAAGCGGCACGCGCGGTTGCGCGAGGCGATCGACAAGTGCGCCGAGGAGCACCTGCGGGTGATGTGCGACCCGCGTGAGTTGACGCTCCCTCGCTTCTGGGGCGGCCTGCTGCGGTCGCGCGGTGTCGACGTTCGGGACGCGCAGGCGGTGCGCGGCGAGTTGGGGGAACTGGCGCGGTTGCCGTACGCGGAGCGTGCCGGGCTGCTGTCCCTGCCCGACGCGACGGAGACCCCGGAGTCGGACGCGGGCTCCCTGCGCGCAGGCCCGGCGGCGTGGGCGCTCGGCCCCTACCGGCGCGGACTGGCGATGGAGCGGCAGGCGGTGGCCGCGATGGTGCTGGGGCAGCGCCTCGCCCTGTGTCTGGCCGAGTCGGATGAGGCGCCATGGGTGCCGGACCTGCTGGGCTCAGAGCAGGTGGCGCGTCTGATGGATGCCGATGGAGTGGACGAGTGGACCGAGGCGGTCACGAAAGCCGGGTTGCGCGTGGCCCGCCGCTGGTCGCTCGGGCCGGCCGAACTGCCGACGGCGGCACTTCCCGCTCCGGGTCCGCGTCCGGACGACATGGCGCTGTACACCGCGGTGGGCAAGGTGGTCGAACAGTACGACATGCTGCGGGGGGAGGAACCCTTCGCACCGCCGCACCCGCTACCCACAAACCGGGACGGCTTCGTGTCCGTGCTGTGCGGCAGCGGGTTGCTCGCGCCCGCCGCGCAGCTCGCCGCGTCCCCGCCCGCGGACGCCGACGCGGAGGGGGTCGACTTCGCGCTCGCGACCGGTTTTCTCGTCCTGGACGAGGAAGGCAGGCCGCTGCCCGGGCCGTCCCTGGAGGCATGGCGTGAGCGGAACGCGGGCGAACTGGCGGCTCTCGCGGTGCGCGCCCTGGTGGAGCTGTGCGCGCGGCTGGGCACGGATCCGGACCTCGGGGAGGACTTCGAGGGCGAGATCCTGGGCGATCTGGTGGCACTCCATTGCGCGGCGGGCGAGACCCGGTCGGTGGCGCGGGATGCGGCTGTGGCGGCCGACTGGGTGGTAGCGCCGGAGGCGTCACTCGCCGCGCCGGTGCGCGGACCCGGGGACTCCACGGAGTCGGAGGAGTCCGGGTACACGGCGGAGGCGTACCGCCTGCCGTCGCTGCCCGAGCTCGAACGACTGCTGCAGCTGGGCCCGTTGGACGAACGGGACTCCGCCGAGCTGGCGCCGGAGGCTCGGCGGCTGGCCGGCCGCCTGGATCTGCTGGCCGCGGCCGGTGTGGTGTGGCGGCGCGGCGACGCGTACGGGCTGACCCCGCTGGCCGCTGCGGTGCTTCGCGAGGCGCTGCTCCTGGCGTACGGCGGCGGCTGGCCACCGTGTACCGGGGAGTCGGCGCGGGAGACAGACGGGTCCGCCGCAGGTGACAGGGAGGAGCAGCGGTGGACACCGTCGAGCGTGGCGGAGCGCTTCCCCACCGTGGAGGCGGTGATCGCGATGGAGGCCGCACGGCTGGTCCCCGCCGCGCAGCAGTGGGACGATCCCGCCGCCCACCGGGTACTGCGCCAGTGGGTTGCGGGCGGCGAGGGGCCCGAGGCGCGCTGGCCGAGGCTGCTGGCGGCACTGGCGGCACCCTCCCCCACTCTCGGCTCTGCTCGAGCGGGGGGACCCCCATTGTCCGTGGATCTGCTGGGGCACCGCAGGCTGGTGGCGCAAACCCTGCCGGACGCCCCGCCCGGGCTGCTCGCCGGGTATGTCGGTGACCCGGTGCTCGGCGCCTGGGCCGCCGAGGTGCTGCGGGCGGCGGGGGAGGCGGTCGAGGAAGAGGCCGTGCCCCTCTCGTCCCGGCTGCTGTGGAGGCTGGACCGGCTCCACGCCCTCGCGGCCCCGGCCTGGCGTGCGTCCTTCGCCCTCGGCGAGATCCCGGAGGACGACGAGACGCCGCCGGAAGGAGCGGACGGCGGCCTTCCCACTCCTGAACTCGGCGCCCTGCACGAGGGGTTCGAGCAGATGGCCACCGGTTGGCCGGGCGGTGCGTCCGCGCTGGTGTCGGATGTCGCCCGTGCCGACCCTGCCACCGCATCGCATGCCCTTCAGCTGCTGTCGGACCATCCGGACGAGGAGATCGCCCGACCCGCCGCGCTGGCGTACGACGAGTGCGAGAAGGCGTACCTGGCACAGGTACGCCAAGCGCAGTCGGCCGCGCGGCGTAAGGGTGGCGGTCGTAATCACCAGGAGGGCAAGAAGCGTCGCTGAACCAGGTCACCGGTCGCGTCCGCAGCGGCCGGTGGCTCGCGGCTTCCTCGATGCTCTGTGCCAAGGGGTTCCAGGTGATGGGCAGCGGAGCCCACGTGTGCGGCAAGGTGGGGCCGCTGAAGCCCGCGACGGGTGCGCCGTGTGAGCAGACAACGTTCCCGGGCGGCGTTCCAAGGAGCTCTGTTCCGTGTCCGACCTTGCTGGCACGCCGCAGGCGCCACCCCGTCTCGACGGCGCCATCGGCATCAACGCCTTCGCCCTGGAGGACCGGCTGCGGCTGTTCTACTTCGCGGCGGCCGAGAAAGCACCACCCTTCTGGGGGTCCTGTCCGCAGTGGACCTGGGCCGCGCAGACCACCAAATGCTGCTGCACGAGGGCCAGGTGCGCGACTGCCTCGGCCGGCTGGCGGCCGGGCATCCGCTGGCTGCGCCAGACGGCGAGGACATCGGCGCGCTGCAGGAGGCGCTCGCTGGCTGGCAGGTACTGGACCGCACCCCGGCGGCGATGTCGCGGGGGTGCAGGACCGGGTCGGTCTCCGAGGGCACGGCGGGTGGCACTGGAACTCGGGACGAATTCCACCTTTCAGCTGGGGCGAGCGCAGCCGAGCGCGGGGGAGCCGTGTCGGGCGGCGCGGGGCGCGCCCCACTTCTGGGGGACCGTTCAGGGCCGGACCGCGACGCGGCGGACCGTTCTCAGCGTGGGGGGGAAGAGGGATGTCCCAGCGGGCCACCGCGTGGCGGTCGCCTGGTCCGGCGTCAGCCTCATGGCACGGCTCATGGCCTGGTTGCAGGTGACGAACCGTGCCTCACTGTCGCGACAGCCACGGGCAACGGGAGCTGCGCGAGCTTGCGGTCCCACAAGCTCCGCCTCCTCGCATCGGTCCGCCCGGAGATGTACGTCACCGCCGCCGGGGTGACGGTCCGGTGGATCCTGCCGTCCGCGTCCGACAGCGGCGTGCCCCGGAGCTGCACGGTGACACGGTCTCCGTGGGTTGCGCAGCGCCAGATCGCTCGTCATGGCTCCCTGGCGGCCAGGTGGCGCCGCAACGCGTAGGGCAGCTTCGCGGCGAGCAGGCCGGCGGCCGGCCCACCACTTGCGGACACCGTACCGGGGTGCGCGGTCCGGTCGCGTAGGTGCGCGAGTCGGCGTCCAACGCCGCGTCGACGATCCATGGCGCCCGTGGACCACGGCTCGGCACCAGTGACACGCGAGCCCGGCCGACTGCCGCTGTGCGGCATGAGGTCGGCCGGGCCCTGGGCGCGGAGCGATCGGTCAGCCGGAGACGGGTACGGCCTGCCGGGCGCCTGAGGTGCCCTTCGGGGCCGTGACCGGGGCGGCGCGGCGCAGGCTCTTGAGGCCGATGGTGAGGGCGGCGGTGGTGAGGACGCCTGCGGCCACGGCGGCGGCGAACAACAGCGGCTCGCCGAGTTGACCAGCGGCGAAGACACCGCCCCTCGGGTAACTGACCGTGCTGCCGAGCTGCATGACCAGGGCGCCGGTGACGGCACCGCCCGCCATGGAGGCCGGGATCACCCGCAGCGGGTCGGCGAGGGCGAAGGGGGCAGCGCCCTCGGGGATGAAGGCCGCGCCGAACAGCCAGGAGACTTTGCCGTAACGCCGCTCGGCCTCGGTGAACAGGTTGCGGCGCACCAGGGTGGCGAGGGTCATGGCCAGCGGGGGCACCATGCCGGCGGCCATGATGGCGGCCATGACGGTCATGTTGTGCGGGGTGAACTTCGACGGGTCGGGATCGCTCAGTTGCACCGCGCCGAAGGCGAATGCCGTCTTGGTGATCAGCCCTCCGAGGTCGGAGCAGGCCATCAGGCCGAGGATCAGGCCGACGATGAGGGTGCTCTGGAATTCCAGCGTGGTCATTTCGCTGTACAGCCACTGTGTCAGGGAGTTGAGCAGCGACCCGACGACCGCGAAGGTCACGAACGCCGTGACCACGGTGGCCAGCAGCGGGAACAGCACGGTGGTGGTGGCCTGCAGCGCCCGCGTGACGGGGATCCGCTTCAGAGCCAGGACGGCCGCACCGGCCGTCACGCCGGCGATCACACCGCCCAGGATGCCGCCCTCGATGATGACGACGGCGACGCCGCCGAGGAAGCCGGGGACGGCCGCCGAGCGGTCTGCCGTGCTGTACGCGACGTAGGCCGCGATGACCGGCGGGAGGGACATCATCGTGGTGAGACCGGTGCTGTACAGTATCGCGGCCCACTTCTGGGACTGCGTCCAGTCGCCGTTCTGCAGGGCCGACGGGGCCCACTCGCTGACGTCAGGGCCGCTGATGGCGAAGCTGAGGACGATCAGCCCGGCGGCGAGCGCGATGAGGGCGCCGAGGTACGGGGTGCCGGATACCAGACACCTGCTGAGTCGGTTGCCGGCGTGTCGGCCCCGCACGTCACCCCCGTCCATGGGGGCAGCCGGGTCGGTGGTGCGGTTACGGGGATGAGACAAGGTGAAGCTCCAGGTGTGCGCTCCGCCCCCGGGACGGGGCGGTGGGGGGATCGATGCGATGGGCCGGTGTGAGGTCGGCATCCGCGGCCCGCCCCGCCGTGAGAGCGGGGCGGGCGCAGCCGTGCGGGTGGGGGTGGCCTCTTCTCGAAGCATGCCCTGGTGTCGGTGTCGGGAGCCCAGGGGGGGGGCAACACCCCCCAAAGACCGCCGGCGAAGCCTTCCGGGGCGTTTTCCGTGGGCTCCCCCCCACCCCCCCCAAAGTC
>NZ_JBVIDX010000022.1:0-13230 GCF_055572155.1 Streptomyces sp. NPDC030814 | reverse complement strand
GGGGCGGGGGGAGGGGGAGCTCTGCCACCCGCTCGGGGGGGGGGGGGGGGGGGGGGGGGGGGGGGGGGGGGGGGTGTTGGGGGGGGGGGGGGGGGGGGGTGGTGTGGGCCGCTGGGGGTCCGCCCGACACCCTCAGGCGCCTGCGGCAGAGTCTGCCGGGGCTGTTGCCGGTGGCCTACTCCCAGTACCTCACGAGGTCGAGGCGCCACGCGGAGAGGGTGTCGCCGATCTTCACACCGATCATCTTCCAACAGCCACACTCCCCCCAGATGCGGGCTGAGTGAGTGCCGACGATGGTTGCCCTCACGCCGTACTGGTCCGAGTAGTAGACGGGGGCGCCGGAGTCACCTCCCTCGGTAGCCTTGCCCCACTCAAATCCCCACCACTGCACTGTCCCTCCCTGGTCGTAGGTGAACCCCGCGCTTCCGCCAATGAAGGTTCCCTCAGGGGACGGCGGGTAAAGGTTGTAACTCGTGTTGGTGACGGGGTGGCCGCAGTGGTTGAACGTCGTGGCACCGCTCACACACACCTTCGCGCCGACCCAGGGGTTGTTGCCTCCCTCGACCTCCATGGCGGAGGTACTCCCTGGGTAGCCCCCGGTCCAGATGTGGCCAGTGTAGTTGGCACCACCGATGAGTTCCGCATCGAGGCTGTCGATCCGCGTTTCCACAGCGCCGAAATAGGGGCCCCAACGCCCATCGGAGTAGCGCTGGAGGAAAGTATTGCCGACGGAGCCGCAGTGTCCCGCGGTCATCATTTTCCTTGCACCCGTCATGACGTTCTTGACGGAGACTCCTGCGGTGCAGCTGTAACCGTTCTTGCTGGCATTGGTGATTGCAGCTCCACCGGAGTACGGCGACCAGTCGTCGAACCGGTTTCTCTGGAGCTCGAAGCGGGTCCGGTGCACCGCGATCTTGCCCGGGTTGGCGTCGAGCAGCGACTGCGTCACGGATGCCGGAGCGTCGGTGTCGACCTTGATCTTGTCCTGCTTCGCGTCATAGGCGAAGCCGACGGAGTACTTGTCCGCGTCAGCGTGCCACTTTTTCGCCGAGAGCGTCTTTCCGGTCTTGTCCAACGCGTCCTTGGTGAACTGGCTGATCTTGACCGTGACGTCCATACCGGCCGGGATCTCCGTACTGAGCTTGCTCTTCTCGGCGGCGGGTGTCCCAGCGGGCAGCGTGACCACCTGCTCGGAGGAGACTCCGGTGACCCCGAGGGCATGGTGCTTCTTGATGACCTCGTCGAGCTTCTTGAGGTGGGCCTGGCTCGGCTGTGCCTGGCTCGGCTTTCCGGCATCTGCGCCGGACGACGCGGACGGCGTACCGGCCGCGTATGAGGCGACGGGTGATGCCAGGGATACCGCCGTGGTCGCGGCGGCAGCGACCAGCACCCCGGCGAGGCGCTTCGTTCTCGTTGTGGTTCTCACTTTTTCTCTTCCTCGTGGGGTGGAACCGACTGCCGGCTCAGCAGGGTCGGCTCACGAAGGGGATGGACTTTCCGAACGGCGTGCGGGCGGTCGTTTTCCGACTTACTGGGCGGCGGTAACGGAGGTGACCGGGGCCGCCCGGCGGGTCGGGTCGGCGACAGGGAAGCGGGAGCGCTCCCAATGATCTTCGTAAGGGGCGCGCACCGGCATATGCGATTCCGCGTCAACGGCTGGAGATGAGGCTGCCGGGCCGGTTTCGGGAACATAAGCGCGCGATACGCACGCGACCGACGGTATGCGGAGTGGAGCCGGATTCCACGGCCCCGCCTGTGTGGTTCATGTGCGGAGCATGGCCGCGGGGGTTCCGCCCACTCAATGGGTAGTTCTACCGAGTGCTCAGGGCGGTTTTCTGAGTGATCATGTGTCCGCGCTGGTCAGGTCAGTCCGATGAGGGCCAGGGGCGGGTGAACGGCTCGCCGGACACGTTCCGGAGTCCGGCGGCGATGTTCGTGTGTCCGGCGGTGCGGAGTTGGTTGATCGCGAAGCTGCGGAGGGTGGCCATGTTCTTCCGGGACGTGCCGGTGTGGACCTTGGAGGTGTCTCGTGCCCTCTCAGGCTGACCCACAGAACGGGACGTCTCATCGAAGGCCGGCTGGCGCCTCAAGCCGGCCTTGGGCGTTGGCCGTCGTCCTCGTGGCGGTCGGGCGCTCCACGCGATCAAGGCGTGGTGTCGAAGTCGGCCGCCTCTGCGGCGGCACCGTCGCCGAGCGGCGGCCTCTGTTCAGTCCCTCGTCGCTGATCGCGGTGGCCAGGTGTCCACGGATGCCGGCGGGGCTGGTGACCTGCCTGGCTCGCTGACGTGGCAGGCTATGGGTGCTTCGACCGAAATGGCAGATTATGCGGCATCGAGACCATCTGATTGCCCATTCTTTGCCTTTGCCCGGGCAGGGTGAGCGCGGAGCGCCGTGAGCCCCGCGGCGCGTGTGGTGTACGGAGATGACCATGGTGACCTTGCGTGCAGGGAACCTGCCCGCGGCCTCCACCAGCTTCGTGGGCAGGCAGCCAGAGGTGGCCGAGGTCCGCCGCCGCCTGGGAGCCGCCCGGCTGCTGTCGCTCACCGGGCCGGGCGGGATCGGCAAGACACGGCTGGCGCTGGAGACCGCCGCGGTCATGGACGACTTCCCGGACGGCCTATGGCTGGTGGACCTGACACCCCTGCGGGACGAGGCGGCGGTGGCGAGTGCGACCGCCATCGCCCTCGGCCTGCCCGACCTGGGTGCCCGGTCCTCCGTCGAACAACTCGTGGGATACCTGGACGGGCGGCGAGCACTACTCGTACTCGACAACTGCGAGCATCTGACCGATGCCTGCGCGGAGCTGGCCGGCGTGTTGCTGACGGCCTGCCCCGAGCTGCGCGTCCTGGCCACGAGCCGCCGCGTGCTGGGCGTCACCGGTGAGCAGGTGTTCGTCGTTCCGCCCCTGGCGCCGCCGGAGGCGGTCGTGCTACTGAGGGATCGTGCCACCACCGTCGATGCGGACTTCCGGATCGGTGAGGCGAACGAGTCCCAGGTCGCGCGTTTGTGCACCGATCTCGACGGGCTGCCGCTGGCGATCGAGTTGGCGGCGTCCCGGCTGCGGCTGCTCAGCGTGGAGCAGGTGGCACAACGCCTGGAGGACCGCTTCGCGTTGCTCGCCTGCGACAGCCGGACCGCACAGCCTCGGCAACGTACGCTGCGCGCGGCGATCGACTGGAGCTACGAGCTGTGCACGCCCGCCGAGCGGCTGCTGTGGCGTCGGCTGTCGGTCTTCACCGGCGGCTTCGCCCTGGACGCCGCCGAGGACGTCTGTGGCGGCCCCGACCTCCCCCGGCACGAGATCCTGGACCTCCTCGACCAGCTGGTCTCGCAGTCCCTCGTGTTGATCACCGAGCGCGAAGGGCAACCCCGGTACCGGCTGCTGGAGACCATCCGCGTGTACGGCCGGGAACGGCTCGCCCACAGCGGTGAGGAGGGCCGGCTGCTGCGGCGCCATCGCGACTTCTTCCGGTCCCTCGCCGAGCGCACGGCCGCCGACTGGTTCGGACCCGGCCAGGAGCAGACACTGGCGCGGCTGCGTGCCGAGCACGACAACCTGCTGGCGGCTCTGGATCGCGGCGTGCGGTCACAGGCGACCGGACCGACGTCCGGGAGAGCGGAGGCGCAGGGAAAGGAGGCAGAGGAAACGGAGGCAGAGGAAACGGAGGCAAGTGAGGAGGAGCCCGGGGCTTCAGAGCCCGGCGACGCGCAGGCGCGGCTGGCCTTGGCCGCGGCGCTGCGATTCCACTGGTGCTGCAACGGATTCCTCGGCGAGGGACGCCGTCGGTTCGACAGCGCCCTCGCGGCCGCGCCCGAGGCGACACCCGCGCGAGCCGGAGCGCTGTGGGCCGCCGCCTGGGTGGCCCAGATGCAGGGCGATCTCGACACGGCCGACCGGTGGCTGGACGAGGCCGACGATCTGGGAGAGAGACTCGGCGACCCGCTGGTCCGCGCGCATGTCCGGGGCCTGCGTGGCACCTTGGCGCTGTACCGGGGACGACCCCACGAGGCCGTACCCCTGTTCGAGGGCGCGACGGCCTCGCAGGCGGCGCTGGGAGAGGAGCCGGCGACGCTGCGCTGGCTCTTCCAGATGGCTCTCGCCCAGGTCTACCTGGGGGACCCGGGCGCGACGGAGACCGGAAGACGTGCGGTGGCCGTGGCGGAGACTCACGGAGAGCGCCTGACCCGGGCCTATGCGTTGTGGGTACTGGGCTACGGCGCCTGGCTTCGGGGCAGCCCGGAGGAGAGCGGCGCACTGATGCGTGCCGTCCTGGAGATTCATCGTGGCTTCAACGACCACGCCGGGGTGGCCATGACGCTCGAGGTGATGGCCTGGAGCACTGCCGCACTCGGGGACCACGAGCGTGCAGCACGTCTGCTGGGGGCGCTGCGCCCCCTCTCACGCGAGCTCAGCCCGACCTCCGCCGGGGCGTTCGCCGAACCTCGCGCACGGTGCGAGGAGGTGATCGTCGAGGCGCTCGGCCCGGCGGCGTACGACAAGCTCCTCGTGGAGGGCAGCTCCTACGACAGCCTGCCCAGAGCGATCGGATTGGCCCTGTGCGGCGGAGAGGGACCGGAGCAGGCTACCGCCTCCCCCCGTGCCCTGACCCCCCGGGAGCGAGAGGTCGCCGCACGGGTGGCCGAGGGCATGGACAACCGGCGGATCGCCGTCGCGCTCGGGCGGTCACCCCGTACGGTTGACGGTCACGTCAACAACATCCTGGCGAAGCTCGGCCTCGGCTCCCGCGCCCAGATCGGTGTGTGGTGGGCGGCGCATGAGGTGCCCTTCCGTGGAAGCAGCACGTCATAGGGGGGTCTCCCTCTGTTCGTCAGGTGGTGCCGGAGACATCACACCAACCGCATTGCCGGGCTTTGCTAGCCTTTGGGGAGTCTTTGTACGGCGGAATATAGGGCGGACCTTGACCAGTGTGATCCCCGCGACGGGAAACCTTCCCGCGGCCCTCACCAGCTTCGTGGGCCGGCGGCGAGAGATCGCCGAGATCCGCCGTCTGCTGGGCAAGGGGCGGCTGGTGACGCTCACGGGCGTCGGCGGTGTGGGCAAGACCCGGCTGGCGCTGAGTGCCGCCGAAGCATCCAGAAAGGCGTTCCCGGACGGCGCGTGGGTGGTCGACCTGGGCGCGGTACGGGATCCGTCGGCGGTCTCGGGCGCGGTCGCGGGCGCGCTCCGGGTGCCGGACCCCGGCACCGGGCCCGTCCTTGATCAGCTCACGGACCGCCTGGCCCGGCATCGGGCATTGATCGTATTGGACAACTGCGAACACCTGATCGACTCATGCGCCGAGCTGGCGAAGGTCTTGCTGTCAGCCTGTCCGGAACTGCGCATCCTGACGACGAGCCGCCGGGCGCTGGGAATCTGCGGCGAGCACGTCTTCACCGTCCCCACGCTGTCGGTCCCGGACGAGGCACTCGAACTGCTGCGGGACCGGGCCACCGCCATCCGGCCGGACTTCCACATCACCAGCGCGGACCGGGACCGGGCCGTCCGGCTCTGTGCGGACCTGGACGGGCTGCCACTGGCCATCGAACTGGCCGCGTCCCGGCTGCGCACGCTGACCGTCGAGCAGCTCGTGGACCGGCTGGAGGGCCGGTTCGAGCTGCTCACCGGCGGTTGCCGGACCACACTGCCTCGCCAGCGCACGCTGCTGGGGATGATCAAGTGGAGCTACGAGCTGTGCACGCCCGCCGAGCGGCTGCTGTGGCGCCGGCTGTCGGTCTTCACCGGCGGCTTCGCCCTGGACGCCGCCGAGCATGTGTGCGCGGGGGACGGTATCGGGCGCCACGAGGTCGTGGACCTGCTCGACCGGCTGGTGGCCCAGTCCGTCGTACTGACCTGTGAGCGCGAGGGCCCGCTCCGCTACCGGTTGCTCCAGACCGTTCGCGAGTACGGACGGGCCCGGCTCGCCGAGTCCGGTGAGG
Organism: Streptomyces sp. NPDC030814; assembly: GCF_055572155.1. Classification (NCBI taxonomy): domain Bacteria; kingdom Bacillati; phylum Actinomycetota; class Actinomycetes; order Kitasatosporales; family Streptomycetaceae; genus Streptomyces; species Streptomyces sp. NPDC030814. The sequence continues at coordinate 7,293 of NZ_JBVIDX010000022.1, read as the reverse complement.
AACAAGGGCTGCTGCGGCGGCACCGCGACTTCTTCCTCGCCCTCGCCGAGCGGTACGCCACCGACTGGTTCGGCCCGGACCAGGAACAGGCCCTGGCCCGGCTGCGCATCGAACATGCCAATCTGCGGCTGGCGTTGGAGAGCGGGGATCCGGCACACCCGGCCGCTCCTGAAGCCGGCCTGGCCGAATCCCCAGACCCGGAGCATGACAAGCCGGAACGCATGGCGCCCGATCCCGCAGACGCGCAGGCCGCGCTGCGCCTGGCCGTGGCACTGCGCTTCCACTGGTGTGCCGACGGGTTCCTCGGAGAGGGGCGCCGCCAGTTCGACCGGCTCCTTGCGGCGGCGCCCGAGCCCACCCCGGTCCGGGTCAGGGCACTGTGGGCCGCCGCCTGGGTGGCGATGCTCCAGGGTGACCTGGCGACGGCCGACCGCTGGCTGGACGAGGCCGAAGAACTGTGTGAACAACTGGGCGAGCCGTTGGATCGGCCGTACCTCCTGGGCTTCCGTGGCGCGTCCCGGGCTTACCGGGGGCGGATGGCGGAGGCCGTCTCCCTGTACGAGGAAGCGCTGGCTGCTCACGAGGTGGCGGGCGAAGGAGCGGCAGGACTGTTCTGGCTGTTCCAAGTGATCGTTGCCCAGGTCCATCTCGGGGATCCGCGCTCGGCGGAGGAGGTCGGCAGGCGCGCTGTGCGGCTCGCGGAGGCATGCGGGGAGCGTCTGTACGGGGCCTACGCCATGTGGGCGCTGGGCTATGTGGTCTGGGCACGCGGCGACAGCGAGGAGGGCACGGCGCTGACGCGGGCCGCGCTGGAGCTCCTGCGGGGTTTCAACGACTACGCCGGGACCGCGGCGGCCCTGGAAGTGTTCACCTGGATCACCGCGTCCCGGGGCGACCACGAGCGGGCGGCACGGCTCCTCGGCGCCGTGCACGCCTTGTCCCGGGACATCGACGCCTGTCCTGTCTCCACGCTCGGCGGGCACCGTGCACGCTGTGAGGAAGCGGTCATCGCGGCCCTGGGCCCGGACGGATACGAGAAGGCCCTCGCGGAAGGCGGTCGGCACGACAGCCCGACCCGGGCCATCGCCCTCGCCCTGGACAGCACCGCCGACACCGGGCAGGACGCCCTGCCCACCACCGCGCCGTGCCCCCTGAGCCGCCGGGAGCAGGAAGTGGCCGCACTGGTGGCCAAGGGCATGACCAACCGCCAGGCCGCTTCCGCGCTCAACCTGTCACCCCGTACCGCCGACCGCCATGTCGCGAACATCCTGGCCAAGCTCGGCTTCGGCTCCCGCGCCCAGATCGCCGTCTGGTGGGCTCAAAACCCGATGGGTGCGGCTCCCTCCACCTTGGTCTTGTCCGTCGACAACCCCGGCGCGGCGCAGATGTGATGCGCCCGCATCGGATGCACCGCGTCTTCGAGGACCCCAAGAATGTCCTGGTAGGAGCGTGGCAGTGCTCCAACCGCCCGCTCCGCCGACCACTGCGGCACCAGCCGCACTCCGACTGGCGGCCCCACCCCGAACCGGCTTTCCTCTTCCTTCGCCGGCTGCCCCGACGCTTCCACCGGTCCGGCGTCCCCCGACTCGACCCCGGCCTCGGGCCCGGTGACCGCCTCACCATCGGACAGGATCTCCGTCATCGTCTCCCAGGTGATCTGCAGACGGGACAGCACCGCCTCCTGCTCGGTGAGGGTCCGGCCAACTCCTCAAGCTGAGCGCGCAGTTCCCCCAATCTTCTCCCGAGTGGCAGCCTCCCGCCGCTCGATCTCAGTGGCCCTCGGCGGTCCCATTCGAGGGGGAATTCGCTCACGTGCGGCTCGCAGGGGCCGGCTGCAATGTGATGCTGCCGTCGGTGCTCGTGCCGTGGGAGGCGCCGAAAACCCTCTCCATGGCGTCGGCAACGGCGCCGAGCATCCTGACCGGAGGCGAACCATCGCTGTGAGCGGTAGCCCCTCAACAGCCAGGCCATTGAAGGGAGTTCTGCGCGGGTACGGCCAACCGTCCGAACCGGATCAGCCGCGCGCTACTCGAAATGGGAACGACCCACCAAACCCCGACGTCGGAGCAAACCCCCGGATCAGGTCGAACCCGTACACCATCTCCATGGACGCAACCTCGCCCTTTGGCTGCCGGACGTGGTGATGGAGCACTTGGAGCCGCAGTTTGTCGTCATGGAGCGACGGGAGCCTTGAGTGCTCTTCGAGGCTGTTCCCTCAGGCTCGGCGCGTGATGTCTCAACAGCAGATCGTCAGATCTTGATGGCTGTGACGCGTCGGCCGCACAGGGCAGTGAGGTCCTCGGGATCCGAGGTGAGGATCGTGGCAGGTCCCGGGGCGGCAAGGGCGGTGGCGCTGAGCATGGCGTCGATGGCGTATTTGTGGCCGTGCAGCCCGGCGTCGGCGAGGAGTGCGGCGGCGTGGCGGGCGATGGGCTCGGTGACCGGTTCGACGACAAGGCGGGACAGCGCCCACTCCAGGGCCGGCCGGTTGATCCGAGGGTGGACCACCTCGACGAGGGTTGCCGCAGAGGTGATCACTCGTAGGTCGTCGGCGCGTGCGAGGGCGAGCCAGCCGGTGACTGTGCGATCGCGTAGCACGACCTTGGCCAGCCCTTCGCTGTCCAGGACCAGGGTGCCACCGGGTACGGCGGGAGAGCGGGTCACGCGGCGCGCAGCCATCCGGCCGTCGCCGGTCGAGACGCCCCGGATGCCTCCCTCAACGGCACGGGAGCCTTGTGTGTTGCGGCCTGCTCACCACCATTGCCACCACCCGATTAGTGGCCACGCTGAAAACGCGGTGGTGGGGGAGCTGATCGGTGTCCCGGCGGCGGACTGCCCCCGGTTCTGCAAGCTGGGCAGCGACGCCAGCCGGCTGCTCGAACCGGTGCGCAGCGAGGGTGACTGGGCGCGGGCCGACGCGGCGGTGACCGAACTGCAGCAGCCAGGCGGTGGTGTGGGAGTCTCGATCAGCTCTCCCATGCGACCGCCATATCTTGTCCGGCTGCGCTTCAGCTGCAGAAGCGGCGGCTCAAGCGGTCTCGTGCCGCACAACGAAACCGGTCACCGGCCCGCTGCGGACCCGTATGTCCGGGAAGTCCGCGGGCAGTCGTCGGCACTGTCGGCGGTACTCCGCGAAGGGATCAGCTGAACACGCGGTCGGCGGTGAGCATCCGGGGCGTCTCGGCCAGCAGGGTGCGCAGCCGATGGGCAGGCAGCGGGGCACCCGGAATCTCATCGACCGCTTCCTGCGGCAGCGGGCGGCCGGAGGCGAGCGCCTCGGTGAGCGCGGCAAACGCCGCCTTGTACGCATCGAGATCGGCGACGTAGGGCGTCACGTACGGGGCGGTCTCGGGCTCGAAGCGCCAGCTTTCGGAGAGGTTTCCGGCGTCGACGGTGTCGAAGCCCAGCCGGTCGATCAGGGCGGCGGCGCTCGCCTTGGCCTGCGGGTCGTCACCGGCTATCGGCAGGGCGGTACGGTCGGCGGCGCCTGCGGGGCGGGCGAGCGCCGGGATGTGCTGGAGGTAGATGTTGTTGAACGCCTTGACGACCTTCGCGCCGGGCAGGTGCGCCTGAATGATTTCGCTGGTTGTGGTCCTGCCCGAGTCGAGCTCGTCGAAGGTACCGTCGCGGAACCGGTAGTAGTTGATCGCGTCGAGCACGACCTTGCCGGCCAGCGCCGGGGCCGGAAGATCCCGGTAGGCGGCCAGCGGGATGCTCGCCACCACCCAGTCGCCTGCCCGGGCCGCCTCCTGGGGCGTCGCGGCGCTGGCACGCTCCCCGAGCTCAGCCACCTTCTCCGACAGACTCTCCGGCCCGCGGGAATTGGACAGGACGACGTCGATGCCCGCCGCGATCGCGAGCCGGGCGAGCGCCGTACCGATGTTGCCGCTGCCGATGATGCCGAGTGTCGCCATGGACGCGTCTCCTCAACCGGCGGACCTGCTGTCCGCCGGTGGTTCGGTCTGAAAGGACGGGACAAGCGGCCGCCAAGCAGATGCTGAGCCGAAGGAAAACAAGCACGTGCAGGCCGGGGCCCGCCAGCACCTTGAAGCGGATCACTTGCTCCTCTTGACGGTAACACAAGTGGAGCAACCGCTCCGCAAAAGTCGACGCGCTGTATCCTGAAACCCGTGACCGACGTCGACCAGCCCGCATCCCCGCCGCCCGCCGGACGTGCCCGCCGAGCGGATGCCGAGCGCAACCGTCGTGCGATCATCGACGCGGCCACCGCGGTCTTCGCCGAGCAGGGCGCAACCGTCGACGTCCGCGAGATCGCCCGGCGCAGCAGCGTCGGCATGGGCACCCTCTACCGCCACTTTCCGACCAAGGACGACCTGCTCGTGACGGTCCTGCAGCGGGAGTTCACCTCCTGGCTCACCGCCGCCCTGCAGACGGCAGCCGCAACCGAAGACCCCTGGCAGGCCCTGACCGGCTTCTTCGAAGAGACCCTCACCCGCCAGGCCTGCAACCGCGCTCTTGTCGAGAGCTACGCCGCCCAGGACGGCCCCTCACCCGAGTGCGCGCAGCTCCGCGAATCCGTCCTCAGCGAACTCCTCGACCGCTGTCTCGACGCGGGCCTCATTCGCCATGACGTCACCACGGCCGACCTGGCCCTGCTCATCCTGTCCCTGAGCCACGTCGTCCAGGCGACCGGCGAGAGCCAACCCGCCCAGTGGCGCCGCCTCCTGCGCATAACCCTCGACGGACTCAGCAGCCGCACCACCGAACCCCTGCCCGAGCCCTGACCCCACGCATGCGCTCCGGGAACGACTGACCGGAAGACCGGCCGCTCGGGTTACACCGCCTCGGACAGAAGCCCATCGGAGTGGAACTGCCAGCACACCGCAGACACACGCCCGTCCGCCGACCGACAGTCGTATCGCCCCGCAGCGCCGGAGGGCATCAGGAGCCGGGTGACGCCGTTGCGGAGAAACTCGCGCCCGCCCTGCCGGCAGGCTTGCCGTAGGTCCTGAAACCGGCAGGCCGGACGGCCTACCGGACAGAACTCGTGTTCCGCCGCATGATCCACTCCGGCATCCTCCAGAGAGGGGCAGTGCCGTTGGTCTGCGCGCCACCGGACGGCCTCCTCGACACGCCCATCGGTCAGGACGTGCTGAGTGCCACCGGATCCTCCACCACCTGAACCCTGCGCAGCCATCCGGCCGTCGCCGGCCCCCCGTCCCCTCCAGCGCCGAAGCCGCCTCGCTGAACTGCGCCATCCTCGGGCCCGATGCCATACCCGGAACCGGGGAGTGCGCCCTGTTCGTCCAGACGGCCTCGCCTGCCCCGACACCGCCCGGGCGTGCGACCTGGCCTGGACCTTCCGCGACCTGCTCCAACGACGGTGCGGCCACCGGTTGTTGACCTGGGTACGCGAAGCCGAACGAGACGCGCTGGCGCCCATCCTGTCCTTCGCGCAGGGCCTGTGCCTTGACCTCGACGCCGTCATCGCCGGACTCACCTTGCCGTGGAGCTCGGGCATCGTCGAAGGTCATGTCAATTGCATCAAGACGATCAAGCGGGCCATGTAGGGCTGAGCCTCCTTCCGTCTCCTCCGCACCCGCATCTTGCTCCGATCATGACCTGGGGATTCACGGAATCGCGGCCGAACCATGTAATTCCCGACGATCTTCATGATCAGCTTCACGTAATTCCCTGGGTGGCACGAGGCCATGACCGTCCACACCGCGGCGGCGACCACTTGCCGCTGATCGGTACGGAGGCCATATGCACGCTGCGGACTTGCCGTCGGACAGGCACCCGCCCGTGTGCGGCCGCGCGCGGGGTGTGCGCTCAACGCTGGGAGTGCGAACCGACTTTGCGGATATACCCCGACGCACGCTTACCTGTGCCGGGCTGTTCGGCTTGACTGCTCTACCGCATCACGGCACATGCCATGGGGATGACGCCGCACGAGCGGAGGGGAACCCGCTGTGCAAGATCCGTACTTAGCCGCCGACGTCCTGTCTGCCCACAACCGCGCTGCGGTTCCGGCTCTGAACAACGGCTGGCTCAGACGGGGGCTTCCCGGCAAGAGAGCCACGCCCGTCGGTCGGCGCGGACGGCAACGGAATGCCGTCGCCCACCGGTTCAGGCTATGGAGCCTGGCCATGCTCCCGTACCGCAACAGTGAGGTATTGCAGCGTTGCCTCTCCAGGGCGAGGACAGCTTTGGCGATGACGGTCATGCGGTTCGGGCTGATGCGGGATCTGCGGAAGATCTGCCAGGACTTCAGCCGTGCCATGCCGCGTTCGACTGGTGCCCGGGCTGCGGCCAGGGCCCGGTTGACGGTGCGCTGGGTGAAGGTGAGCGCGCCGCCCGGTGGCCGCTTGAGTCCGGTGGTGACCCAGGGGCCGGCGCCCTGGTAGGCACGGTCGGCGAGGATCGGGACGCCCTGACGCTCGCAGATCCGGATGATGCGGTGGGCGCGGGCCGCGGTCAGGTCGTGGGTGCGGCCCGGCAGCGCGGGAGAAATCCACAGCACCTCGCCCGCGGGGTCGGTGACGACCAGGACGTTTACTCCGTGCCGGCGGTGCTTGGCTGAGTAGTCGGCCCGGCTGTCGCCGACGCGGTCGCATTCGGCGAGGGTTCCGTCCAGCAGGACAAACTCCGGATCACGCTCGCGCAGAGTCTTGAGCAGGCCCGGCGCGCGGCCGGCGAGCAGGCTGGTGGCGGCGGTGACGTACGCGTGAGCGGTGCCGACGGATATCCCGAAGCCGGCCGCGATCCGAGCGAGGGTGTCGCGGCGGCGCAGGTACACCAGAGCGATGAGCGCCCGCTGGTGCGGCGGGAGTTTGCACCTGCGGTCACCCTCACGGGTGAGGAGCATCGTGACCCACTCGAAGAGGGCATGCGGGAGGTCGAGTGCGGCAGGATAGGGAACCAACAGGGCTCCTGTGCCGATGGGTTGAGACTTCGAACACCTCCACCAACGGCACGGGAGCCTTGTGCGTTGCGGTCCTCACCTCGACCTGACCGGCGTCACCCGATCAGTGGTCCCGTTGAAAACGCTCACTGATTCCTTGGAGTGTTACCTGGCGTGCACAGGGAGGACGCCGAGGGCCCCACTGCAACCTGGGCCCGAAGCGTTCATCTGGTCAGATAGGTGGTGGACGTCATGAAGAGTTCGTGACCCCAGACACGCGGCGTTCCCAGACGTCGAGTTCTGCTCTGCAGACTGATGCCCGGCTCGGTGAGGCCCTAGTACTCCAGCAGGATTTCGCTGTCTGACCTGGTCTTTTCGCCGGGCGGCGGGAGTGTAGCGGGACTTCGATCGTGTGGGGGCGGTCTCAT
>NZ_JBVIDX010000021.1:39245-139329 GCF_055572155.1 Streptomyces sp. NPDC030814 | reverse complement strand
GAGATACGCGACGACATCCACGAAGCCTTCCTCACCCTCGGATGCGCACTCATCTGCTGGAGACGCCTGAAGTCATTGCGATAGGAGTTCTTAGGGGTCCTTTCACCATGCCCGCCCGGGTCGCGTGGTCCGGCACCGCACCTCGCCGCGTTGCCCAAGGGTCCTGGTAGCTCCGCTACGAGGACCTTCCGGCGCCTTGCGATGCACGACACCGGACCACGCGACCTGATCGGACGCTCATAGTGAAAGGACCCCTTAGGGGGCGCGGGAACTCCGCGACAGGCCACGGCGAACCCGCCGTCACCGAGCCGCAGACGCCCCCGCGGCGACCCCATGCCCTACCCCGCCACATGAACGAGGAGTGACCACTTCCCCTCGGTTCCCCTTACCTTCGGCAACCCCCGGCGAACACCCACCGCCCTCGAAGATCCACGTACGGTGATCGGCGCCACCCGTTGCCACCTCGTTAACGTCCAGGTCACCCCGGCTGCCAAGCATTCAGTACGAGCGGGAACCCCACTCCGGCCCCCATCGCGGAGCGGCCCCGCGACCACTGCCGACGCGTTCGCACTCGGGGAGACCGCGCCATGTCGCGCATACGCTCAGTCGCTGCCGCCGCCACCAACCCTGACCGCCGCGCCTTCCTCGCCGCCACCGGCGCGGTCGGCCTCTCGGCGGGCATCGGGATCGCCCTGCGGCCGGAGACGGACGCCCACGCCGCCGCCGCGCGGACCGCCACCGAGGTCCCCCTGGCGAACCTCTCCAACCGCGAGGCCCCGGCCGCCCCGCTCGCGCCGTACACGCGGGGCACCACCCTCGCCTCGGTCGCGGCGCCGCGCAACGCCTCCGGCTACCGCCGCCTCGGCGACGGCCCCGCCTGGAAGCGGGTCGTGCGCTCCGACCTCGCGACGCCCAAGTCCGGCCGGGAGAAGCGCCGTACGGCGCTCGCGTCGTTCGTGCAGTTCACCGATCTGCACATCGTCGACGTGCAGCACCCGCTGCGCTACGAGTACCTGCGCGCCCAGACCGCGAGCGCCTGGCGTCCGCAGGAGGCCCTGTCCGTGGCCGGGGCGGTCTCGCTCGTCGAGCGGGTCAACTCGCTGCGGGGCGCCCCCGTCACAGGATCGCCGCTGCACTTCGTGATGACGACCGGCGACAACACCGACAACAACTCCAGGACGGAACTGGACTGGTTCCTGAAGGTGATGAGCGGCGGCCGCGTCACCCCCAACTCCGGTGACCCGCGCCGCTACGAGGGCGTCCAGAACAGCGGCCTGGGGCTCTACTGGCAGCCGGACTCCACCCTCCGCGACGCCGACAAGAAGCTCGGCTTCCCCCACCTGAACGGCTTCCTGGCGGCCGCCATCCGCGAGGTCAACAGCCCCGGCCTGAACGTCCCCTGGTACTCCACGGTCGGCAACCACGACTCCCTCCCCGGCGGCTGCTACGCCCCCGGTGACTCCTTCTTCGCGGACTTCGCGGTCGGCGGCAAGAAGCTGATGACCCTGGACGAACAGGTCGGCAAGGCCCTCTGGGACAACGTGAGGAGCGGCGGCGACCCCCGCGGGGCCGACTGGAAGGCCGTGCTCAAGTCCCAGGCGAAGAAGATGCGCTCGGTCACCCCCGACGAGGGCCGGGCACCCTTCACGCCCCTGGAGTACCTGAAGGCCCACCTCGACCCGGCCCGCACCGGCCCCGGCCCGGTCGGCCACGGCTACTCGCAGGCCAACCTCGACGCCCGCACCCAGTACTACGTCTTCCGGATCGCCGACGACGTCATCGGCATCAGCCTCGACTCCACCGACCCCGGCGGCCACTACGAGGGCTCACTGGGCACGGCCCAACTGAAGTGGCTGGACCGGACGCTGAAGGAACACGGCAAGAAGGGCACGTACGCCGTCGTCTTCAGCCACCACACCAGCGCGACCATGCGCAACCTCCGCAAGGACCCGTCCCGGCCGGGCGAGGCCCGCCACGGCGGCGACGAGGTGCTGGCCCTGCTGGGCCGCCACCGCAACGTCCTCGCGTGGGTGAACGGCCACAGCCACCGCAATCGCGTCACCCCGCACAAGTACGCCGACGGCGGCTCGTTCTGGGAGGTCTCGACCGCCTCCCACATCGACTTCCCCCAGCTGGCGCGGGTGATCGAGCTGGTGGACAACAAGGACGGCACGATCTCCCTGTTCACGACCCTGATCGAGTCGGCCGCCCCGCACACCACCCGCTTCACGGACCTCAGCCAGACCGGCCTGGCGGCCCTCTACCGCGAGCTGTCGTTCAACGCGCCGGGCCGCCGTGACAGCCTCACCGGAACCCCCGGAGACCGCAACACGGAGCTGGTACTCCGAAAGGGCTGAAAACCGCTCAACGCCCGTGTGTCTGTCAACTCCGGCCACACCACCGGGGTCCTCCTCCGTGACCGGACGATCTTCTCGGACACAGGGGGAACGATGTCAGTACGTACGGGTCTGGTGGCGGCGACCGCGGTGGTCGCGGCGGTGGCGCTCGCCGCCCCGGTGGCGGCGGCCGCGCCCGCCTCCGCGAGAGGCGGCCACGGCGCGACCCGCGAGGCGATGGACGCCAACGTGAAGGACGGCGTCGTGGGCATCGCCCTCCAGGCGAAGGACGCCCACGGCGTGTGGAAGGCGACGGCGGGCCTGGGCGACCTGAGGACCGGCGGGCCGCGCAGCGCCCAGGACCGCTTCCGGGCCGGCAGCATCACCAAGACCTTCGTGGCGACGGTGCTGCTGCAACTGGAGGCCGAGGGCAGGCTGTCGCTGGACGACAAGGTGGACAGGTGGCTGCCCGGCCTGGTGCGCGGCAACGGCCACGACGGCCGGAGGATCACCGTCCGGCAACTCCTCAACCACACCAGCGGGATCTACAACTACACCTCCGACGAGCAGCTCGGCCGGGACTTCTTCCTCGCCGAGGGCTTCTTCAAGAACCGCTACCGCACCTACACCCCGCAACAGCTGGTCGGCATCGCCATGAAGCACAAGCCGGACTTCGCTCCCGGCACCGACTGGAACTACTCCAACACCAACTACCTGCTCGCCGGTCTGGTGATCCAGAAGGTCACGGGCAACCCGTACGGCGACGAGGTCCGCGCCCGCATCATCGAACCCCTCGGCCTGCGCGGCACGAAGCTCCCCGGCACCTCCTCCACCCTGCCGGGGCCGCACAGCCGCGCCTACTCCAAGCTGGCCGAGACCGCGGACGGCAAGACGTACGACGTCACGAAGCTCAACCCCTCCGTGGCCGGCGCGGCGGGTGAACTGGTCTCCAACGCCGCCGACCTGAACCGCTTCTACTCGGCGCTGCTGCGCGGCCGCCTCCTGCCGAAGAAGCAGCTCGACGCGATGAAGACGACGATCCCCGTCGAGGGACTCGGCAGCTACGGCCTCGGCCTCATCGAGCGCAAGCTCTCCTGCGGCGTCCAGCTGTGGGGCCACAGCGGCGGCATCCACGGCTCCCTCTCCGAGTCCGTCACCACCCCCGACGGCGACCACTCCCTCAGCTTCAACCTCAACAGCGACTGGACGGGGGACACCGAGGCGATCGTGGAGGCGGAGTTCTGCGGCAAGTAGGCGGAACCCCGGGGCAGGCGAGAGGGCAGGGGAAGTCTCGGACCTGAAGAGGGGCCGCCGCGAGGTGCGGCGGCCCCTCCTCTCCCCTCCTGCGCTCCGCCCGTACCGGGTTCCCGGATTACCGGGGAAGCACCACCACGTACGCGGCCGGATCGCGGTCGGACGACGCCATCAGCGCGGTACGGACGACCGCCGCCTGTTGCTCCAGGGAATCACGCAGCTTGTGGGGGGTGATGTGGACGACGGTGATGCCGAGCCGTTCCAGAGTCTCGCGCTTGCGGGCGTACTCGGACCGGAGCGCGTCGTCCTCCTGCCGCGGGGTCCGTGTGTCCAGCTCCACCGCGACGGCCTGCTCCGGCCAGTACGCGTCGAGTCCGCCGAGCCGGGGACCGCCGGGAAGCCGTAGCTCCACGTTCCAGACCGGGTCGGGAAGGGTGAACTCCCCGACCATGCGGTACAGATCGTCCTCCGCGATCGCCCGGCCCTCGGCGAGCAGCGAGTCCACCGCGTCCGCGACCTGGGGCCGGCTCAGCAACCGGGCCTGCGTCAACTCCTTTACGATCGCGGTCGGCTCGGTGTGGCCGCCGCGCACCGCCTCCGTCAGCAGCCGGCGTACGGAGTCCGCGTCGGCCGCCTCCGCCACCGCGTCGGCCAGGGCGCGCGGCACGGGGGCGACGGGCAGACCGGTCACGTACTGCGGGGCCGGCACGGTCGCGGTGCGGATGACGCGGGCGCAGCCGACCGAACGCAGCCGGCGCAGGCGCGGGACCAGGACGTCGATGGTGTCCAGGGACAGCAGCGGGGGAGTGGACGAGAAACCGTGCAGCGTCAGGGCCGCGAGGCCCGTGATCACGGCGTCCGGGTAACGGGGCGTCGCGCGGGGCTGGTCGGCGTTCGGCTGCGCCGGGACACCGGCCACCGGCTCACGGAACGGGGCGCGGGCCGCGTACGCCAGGACGGCGTGCAGCCGCTCCTCGGAGGTGGGCGGACCGGGGTGCAGCAGGTAGACGCCGGGGAGGAGCTGCTGCCAGGGACCACCTTGCCGGCACTGCTGGTTCGTCTCGGCCGGGGTGACACCCTGCGCGCGCAACTGCGCGGCTGTCAGTACGCGGCGGTGCACGTCCGCGAGCCGGCGGAGGGGGCGGGAGGAGAGCGGGGTGTTGTGGTTCATGCCCCGGAGGTTCCCGCGCCGGGAGCGACCCCGAACCTCTGTTACAAGTCTGTCGACAAATGCGGACAACCCTGCACTAAAGTACGTGCGTTCGACTGCCGATAGTCGCTGGTCCACCCCATGATCGGGAAGGTCACGGCTGGCGACTACCCGAATTACGTAACGCGGAACCCGGGGAGCGGGGTTGACGCGGATCAGCTCGGCCGGACGTGCGGGAAGGCGACCCGCGGGCGGCCGCGGCGGCCGCGGCGCACCCGGAGCGCCGGAGCCGCGCACCCGGGCCCCCGCTGAGCGGTGGCCGCCGGGCGCGCAACTCCGCAGCCGCCCGGCGGTGATTACCCCGCTGCCCCCGCCCCGGCGTCGCACTCCTGTGCCCGCAGCGCCCGCGCCAGGTCGTCGCGGGCCTCCACCACCAGTCGGCGCAGCGCGGGCGCGGCGTCCTCGTGGGAGGCCAGCCACGCGTCCGTCGCCTCCAGCGTCACCGGGGAGTCCTGCAGCGACGGGAACAGCCCCCGCACCACATCCATCCCGATCTGGATGGACCGCTCGGCCCACACCCGCTCGATCACCTCGAAGTACCGCTCCGCGTACGGCGCCACCAGCTCCCGCTGGGACGGCCGCGCGAACCCCGCGATGGTCGCCTCCGCCAGCGCGTTCGACAGCACGTCCGACTCCACCACCGACGCCCACGCCTGCGCCTTCACCGCGGCCGACGGCCGGGCCGCCAGGCACCGCACCTGATGCCGCTTGCCGGACGCCGTGTCGTCCCGGGCCAGTTCCGCCGCGAGGATCCCCTCGCCGGCCACCCCGTAGGTCGCCAGCGGCTCCAGGAACGCCCACCGCAGTTCCTGGTCGACTTCCAGCCCGTCGACCTTCTCGGTGCCGGCGAGCAGCCCCTGGAGCACCCCGAGGTCGGGCTCGCTCGACGCCACCGACGCGAAGAACCGCGCCCACGTCAGCTGGTGCTGGCTCCCCGGCTCGGCGGCGCGCAGCTCCCGCAGGGCGCCCTCCGCCAGCAGCCGGCCGCCGGTCTCCCGCCACTGCGGCGCGGCGTAGAAGGTGAGCGCCGAGTTCGCCCAGGCGTGCAGCATCTGCAGCACACCGATGTCGGACTCCCGGCCCGCGAACCGCAGCACCAGGTCGACGAAGTCCCGCGCCGGGAGCAGCGCGTCCCGGGTCAGGTTCCACAGCGCCGACCAGCACAGCGCCCGCGCCAGCGGGTCGGAGACGTCCCCGAGCCCGGCCCGCAGCGTGTCCAGCGACCCGGCGTCGAACCGGATCTTGCAGTACGTCAGGTCGTCGTCGTTGACCAGCACCAGCTCCGGCGCCTCGGCCCCGGCCAGCTCGGCCACGACCGTACGCGCCCCGTCGACGTCCGCCTCGGCCCGCGCGTACCGCTCCAGCGCGCCGCCGTCACCGCGCCGGTAGAGTCCGATCGCCACCCGGTGCGGCCGCAGCTCGGGGTGGGACTCGGCGGCCTCCTGCACCACCGCCAGCTCGTCGATCCGGCCCTCGGCGTCGAGCAGCACCTGCGGGGTGAGGGAGTTCACGCCGGCCGTCTCCAGCCAGGCCCGCGACCAGGCCGCCATGTTCCGCCCGCTGGTCTCCTCCAGGACCGACAGCAGGTCACCGAGGCGCGTGTTGCCGTACGCGTTCCGCTTGAAGTAGCGCCGGGCGCCCTCCAGGAACGCCTCTCGGCCCACGTACGCCACCAGCTGCTTCAGGACGGACGCGCCCTTGGCGTAGGTGATGCCGTCGAAGTTGAGCTTGGCGTCCTCCAGGTCCCGGATGTCGGCCGTGATCGGGTGGGTGGAGGGCAGCTGGTCGGCGCGGTACGCCCAGGACTTGCGGTTGTTGGCGAAGGTGATCCAGCCGCTCGTGAAGCGGGTCGCCTCGACCATCGAGAAGGAGCCCATGAAGTCCGCGAAGGACTCCTTCAGCCACAGGTCGTCCCACCACACCATGGTCACGAGGTCCCCGAACCACATGTGCGCCATCTCGTGCAGGATGACGTTGGCCCGCCGCTCGTACGACGCCTGGGTGACCTTGCCACGGAAGATGAACTCCTCGCGGAAGGTGACGAGCCCCGGGTTCTCCATCGCGCCGAGGTTGTACTCGGGGACGAACGCCTGGTCGTACTTCCCGAACGGGTACGGGTAGTCGAAGTGGTCGTGGAAGAAGTCCAGGCCCTGCTTGGTGATCTCGAAGACGTCATCGGAGTCGAAGTAGGGAGCGAGCCCCTTGCGGCACATCGCGCCGAGCGGGATCTCCAGCCGCGTACCGTCCGCGAGGACCCGCTCGTAGGAGTCGGTGACGTAGTGGTACGGGCCGGCGACGACGGCGGTGATGTACGTCGAGATCGGCTTGGTCTCCGCGAAGCGCCACACCCCGTCGGTCCGCTCGCCGACCCCGTTGCTCCACACCACCCAGTCCTCGGGCGCCCGCACCTCGAAGCGGAAGGGGGCCTTGAGGTCCGGCTGCTCGAAGTTGGCGAAGACGCGGCGGCAGTCGGCGGGCTCGTACTGCGTGTAGAGGTAGACCTCGCCGTCCTCGGGGTCGATGAAGCGGTGCATGCCCTCGCCGGTGCGGGAGTAGGCGCACTGGGCGTCGACCACCAGCTCGTTCTCGGCGGCCAGGTCCTCCAGGACGATCCGGGAGCCGTCGAAGACCTCGCTCGGGTCGAGGTCCTTGCCGTTGAGGGAGACCGACGTCACACTCGGCGCGATCAGGTCGGCGAAGCTGGTGGCGCCCGGGTCGGCGCACCGGAAGCGGACGGTCGTCACCGAGCGGAAGGTCCGCGGCGCCTCCCCGCGTTCGCCGACGGCGGACCGCAGGTCGAGGGAGACCTCGTAGCCGTCGACGGACAGCAGCGCGGCCCGCTCCTGGGCCTCGTCGCGGGACAGATTCTCACCGGGCACGGGCGGCACTCCCTCAGGGGTGGTGTTCAGTATGCGGACAGGGCCGATCCTGCCATGTGCTCCTGACCCCGGGCAGTCGGGAATGAGGCGAGCGGTCGCCGGTGTTGCGGGTTGTTGCGCTGTAAACCGACCATCGCACTCTTGCTCTCCCCGAGGAGAACCATGTCCGAGCAGACCTCAGGCAAGACCCCCGTCGACTTCTGGTTCGACCCCCTGTGCCCCTGGGCGTGGATGACCTCGCGGTGGGTTCTGGAGGTGGAGAAGGTCCGGGACATCGAGGTCCGCTGGCATCTGATGAGCCTCGCGGTCCTCAACGAGAACAAGCTGGACGAACTCCCCGAGGAATACCGCGAACTGCTGGAGACAAAGGCCTGGGGCCCGGTCCGGGTGGTCATAGCCGCCCAGGAGGAGCACGGCGCCGAGGTGCTCGGCGACCTCTACACGGCGATCGGCACGCGCGCCCACAACCAGGGCGAGGGCGCCGGCAAGGAGGTCGTCGCCGCGGCACTGAAGGAGGTCGGGCTGCCCGACTCCCTGATGGACCACTGGGACTCCACCCCGTACGAGCCGCAGCTGCGCGCCTCCCACAAGGAGGGCATCGACAAGGTCGGCCAGGACGTCGGCACGCCCGTCATCGCGGTCCCCGGCGCCGACGGCGAGCAGATCGCGTTCTTCGGCCCGGTCGTCACCCCCGCCCCGCAGGGCGAGGAGGCCGCCAGGCTCTGGGACGGCACCCTTCTCGTCGCCTCCGTCCCGGGCTTCTACGAGATCAAGCGCACCCGCACCAAGGGCCCCGACTTCAGCAACCTGGTCTGACGGGTCCGCGGGCCCGGTGGCCGAGGCGGCCCGTCGGCCGAGGGGCCGCCTCGGGGCGCTCACCGCGGCCGGTGCCGGGCGGTGCTCAAGCCGGCCGGTGTTTCGCGTACAGGGCGGCCAGACGGGGCAGTCGGCGCTCCGTCTGCGCCCAGTCGTCGAAGTCGACGTCCCAGGACTGGTCCAGCTCCGGGTGGCGGATGCGGAAGCAGTCCGGGGGCAGCTCCTGACCGGTGGCCTCGCGATGGGCGTCCCCGGCGATCCCGAGCGTGCTCTCGCACTCGACCTCGGTGAAGTCCTCGGACGCCCGCTGGATGACGGGCAGCTCGGCGAGGGAGTCGGGGTCGGCGACGGCACGCCCGAAGACGGCGCGGCCCTGGATCACGAGCCGACCCCGGAAGCAGTCGAAGCCGTCGTCCGAGCAGCCTCCGTTGATCGTGTATGCCGCGGCCCACAAGGGAGCGCGGTACGACGCGCCCAGCAGGTCCCACAGGATCTGCTGGGCGGCCACGATCGCGGTGGCCGGCCGGGCCGCCGGCAGCGCGGCGGCCGCTCGGCGACAGCTTCGGCGCCGTCCGGCTCCTCAGGGGCCGCGGCTGCGCCGGCGCCTCGTCGGCGATGCTCCAGAACTCGTTCACGTCCATGGGCCGAAGAGTGACAGCGGGGTCTGGCAACGCGCCCCGACTGCGGCTCACTCCAGCTCGTCGGGCAGGCGCTTGGTCAGCCTGAAGTGCTTCTCGTTGCCGGCGGTGCGGAGGTTGAGGCAGGTCTTGCCGTCAGGACGGTTGTTGACGCACTTGTAGTAGTTGTCCGGGACCCGGTTGCCGAGCTGTCCCTGGAGCCACTCGCGCTCCTTCGGGGTCAACGGCTCGTGCGGCTCCTCGGAGCGGCACGTCTGGCAGGTCAGTCGTCTCAGCGTGGGCATCCCCCAAGAATTGCGTTGAAACCGCCCGTAACGGAAGACCTTGCGCCGAAAGACCCCCCGAACAGGAGGGCCCCCGCGAGTCACGTCCTCGCGGGGGGCCCTCCCCTCATCCGCCTGCCCGGTGAACGATGAGAAGACGATCACGAGCAGGAGACCGGGAAGCCTGTCTCAGGGGGTCAGCAGCAGCACGTCCGTGCGGGACTTCGCCGCCGCGAGCCGCCGGGCCACGTCCTGCCAGTCGACGACCCGCCACATCGCCTCGACGAAGTCCACCTTCTGGTTCCGGTACTGCAGGTAGAAGGCGTGCTCCCAGGCGTCGAAGACGAGGATCGGCGTCGAGCCCTGCCCGACGTTGCCCTGGTGGTCGTAGACCTGCTCGACGATCAGCCGTCCGCTCAGCGGCTCGTACGCGAGGACACCCCAGCCGGAACCCTGCGTCGTCGCCGCCGCCTTCGACAACTGTGCCTTGAAGGCGGCGAACGACCCGAACGACTCGGTGATCGCGTCCGCCAACTCGCCCACCCCGTCCGCGGCGAGCGGCTCGCCGCCGCCGTCGCCCGTCATGTTCTGCCAGTAGACGGAGTGCAGGATGTGGCCGGAGAGGTGGAAGGCCAGGTTCTTCTCCAGACCGTTGACCGCCGCCCACGACTCCTTGTCCCGCGCCTCGGCCAACTGCTCCAGCGTGTCGTTGGCCCCCTTCACATACGCCGCGTGGTGCTTGTCGTGGTGCAGCTCGATGATCTCCGGGCTGATCACGGGCGCGAGCGCCGCGTAGTCGTACGGCAGTTCAGGGAGCGTGTAGACGGGCATGACAGGTCCCCTCCGACCCCTTATTGCAAGTTCCTTGCAAATGCACGTTAGCAGCAAGAGTGCTGGTGGAGGGTGACGAGGCGCCGGGAAGGGGTGACGGGGCGCGCGAAAGGGGGGAGTGTGGGAGCGGCGGGGCCGATTTACCATCGGTCCTCGTAGACGGGGGATTGGGGGAGGCATGGGACCCGAGATCGCCGATCTGGCGCGGACGGCCGGTACGACGATGGTGGCGCTGATGGCCACCCAGACCTGGGAGTCGGCGCGGGAGGGCGTGGTCGCCCTGTGGCGGCGCTTCCAGCCCGAGCGCGCGGAGGCCGTCGGCGGCGAACTGGAGGCCACCCGCGAGGACCTCCTCCTCGCCCAGCGGGCCGGCGACACCGAGACCGAGGCCGAACTGACCGCCGAGTGGCAGGCACGGGTCCGCCGTCTGCTGGTCGCCCGCCCCGAGGTCGCGGACGAACTGCGCCGCATCCTCGCCGAGCTGAGCCCCGCCCTCCCCGAGGAGCGGCCCGCCGGCGACATCCGGCTTCGCGCGGAGGCCTCCGGCAACGGCCGGATCTACCAGGCGGGCCGCGACCAGCACATCACCGAACGCGCCGACCGGTGAGCGACCTCGGCGCCCGCGCGTCGGGACAGGGCCGTGTCTTCCAGACCAGCGGCGACCAGTACATCCAGGAGCACCACCACCACTACGACGCCGGAGCCGGCGGCCCCCTCTTCACCGGCGAGCCGCAGTCCGCCACCACGCTCCCGGCCGCCCCCGACTCCGTCCGCGTCCCCCTCGTCGGCCGGCCTCCCGGCATCCTGCGCGACCGGGAGGAACTGCGGCAGACCCTCACGGCGGCCGTCACCGGACCCGGCGGCGGGATCCACGTCGTGCACGGCATGGGCGGCTGCGGCAAGACCGCGCTGGCGCACTGGCTCTTCACCGAGGCCGTACGCGCCCACCACCGCGTCGGCTTCTGGGTCAACGCCTCCGAACGGATGTCCCTGCGCGCCGGGATGCTGGCCGTCGCCGGCGACCGGGGCGCCACCGCCGGCGAACTCGCCGCCGCGGCCGCGGGCCAGCGGGCCGCCGCCGACCTCGTCTGGCACCACCTCGACCACTCCGCCGACCCCTGGCTCCTCGTCCTCGACAACGCCGACGACCCCGCCGTCCTGGAGGACGGCGCCTGGCTGCGCGGCAGCGGGCGGGGCACGGTCCTGGTGACCACCCGCCACGCCACCGCCCCGTTGTGGCGCGGACCGGGGGTGACCCGGCACGCGCTGGGCGTCCTGCCGCTGGACGACGCGGCGCGGATCCTGTGCGACCTCGCGCCGGACGCGGGCGACCTGGCCTCGGCCCGCAGGGTCGCCGAGCGGCTGGGCCGCCTGCCGCTCGCCCTCACCCTCGCGGGTTCCCATCTGGCCCACCAACTGCTGGAGTCGTGGTCCATGGACGAGTACGACCGCAAGCTCGGCGAGGAGTCCACGGCGATCGTCGACCGGGGCGCCGCCGGCTACGGCACCGGCCGCTCCCGCCAACTGGTCGGCCGCACCTGGCAGTTGTCCCTGGACACCCTCGCCTCCCAAGGCCTGCCGGAGTCGACGACACTGCTACGGCTGCTGTCCTTCCTCGCGGCGGACCCGGTGCCGCTGACCGTGCTGCTGCCCGTGGCCCGGGGCGAGGTGCCCGTCGACGGCCTCGAACCCCCGCTCACCGCACACCGGTTGGAGCCGGCACTGCGGGGCCTGCTCGACCACTCCCTCGCCGAACTGGTCGAGACGGACGGGGTGCGGTGCGTCCAGGCGCACGGGGTGCTGCTGGACAGCGTGGCGGCGGGGGTGCCGGGGAGGCAGCGGCCGGTGCTGGCGGGGATCGCGGCCGACATTCTGGAGGTCGGCCTGCCGGAGCTGGGCGATGAGTCCCCCGAGGCCAGGGGACGACTGGCGTCGCTGGCACCGCACACCTCGGCGCTGCTGGCCGCCGCGCCGGACGAACGAACAGCGGCACTGGCCGTGCGCGTGGTCCGACAGGTCCACGAGGCCGGGGACTTCGCGGGTGCCCGGGATCTCGCGCCCGCTGTCGCCCGGAGAGTGGCGGACCGCCTGGGGGGTGAGCACCCCGTCACCCTGGACGCCCGGGAATGGGAAGCCAGGGCGCTCTTCCGGATGGGCCTCTACGAGGATTCCGTCGGGTTGCACCGGCAGGTGCTGGAGGCACGTGAACGTCTGCTCGGCGTCGACCACGTGGACACCCTGCGCAGCTGCGAAGGCCTGCTGGCGCCACTCCTCCTGCTCGACCGGCACTCGGAGGCCGTCGCTTACGGCCGGCGCGCCCTGGACGGATACCGCCGGGTGCGGGGCGAGGACTCGCTGGAAGCGCTGAACACATGGGCCGACCTGATCGAACTGCTGCCTCACACCGAAGAGGAGCGACAGTACGAGGAGGAGGGGCGCGCCCTCATCGCCTCCTGCGAACGCGCGCTGCCGCCGGCCCACCCCACGACTGTCCGGGCCCGGCAGAACTACGCATGGACCCTGTGCATGGTGGAGCGGTACGAGGAGGCATGGCGGCTCGCCCCCCAGGTGCTGGCCGACCGGATCCGCGCCCAGGGGAAGGACCACCCCTTCGCTCTGGCGGCCCTGTGCCTCAACGCTGTGGCCGCCCACGGTCTGGGCAGGACCGCCGAGGCCATCGGGATGCTGGAGGAGCTCATCGAACGCCGCGAAGGGGTGCTCGGCCCCGAGCACCCCTTCGTCGTGGAGAACCGCGAGTGGCTCACCCGGTGGCGGGCCGACGCGGCCACCTGATCAGCGCCTCTCCCGTGCCCGCTGCCACCCGTACCCCACGGCCGCCAGCACCGCCGTCATCCCGCCCGACCAGTACAGCTGCACCCGGGTATCCGGCTCCCGCGCCATGAGGACGAACACCGCCGCCATCCCGGCCAGCGCCACCCACGTCAGCCAGGGGAAGGCCCACATGCGTACGACGAGCCGCTCGGGGGCCTCGCGTTCGATGCGGCGGCGCAGCAGCAACTGCGAGACGGCGATGAGGATCCAGACGACCAGGATCACCGCGCCGATCATGTTCAGCAGCCAGGCGAAGACGTCGTCGGGCCGCCAGTAGCTGAGCACGACGCAGAGGAAACCGAAGACGCTGGAGGCCAGCACCGCCACCCTGGGGACACCGCCCGCGACCCGGCCGAGGAACCTCGGGCCCTGCCCGCGCTCCACGAGGGAGTACGC
The DNA here is from genome assembly GCF_055572155.1 of Streptomyces sp. NPDC030814. Taxonomy (NCBI): domain Bacteria; kingdom Bacillati; phylum Actinomycetota; class Actinomycetes; order Kitasatosporales; family Streptomycetaceae; genus Streptomyces; species Streptomyces sp. NPDC030814. The sequence continues at coordinate 125,874 of NZ_JBVIDX010000021.1, read as the reverse complement.
GATGCGCGAGGAGCCGTAGATGTTGGCGTTCATCGCGCTCAGCAGCGCCACGAACACCACCACGTTCATCAGCTGTCCGGCGCCGGGGATGCCGATGTGGTCGAGGGCGGCGACGTACGGGCCCTTCTCGACGACCGCCTTCGAGTCCCACGGGACCAGCGTCACGATGACGGCCATGGAGCCGATGTAGAAGACGGCGATGCGCCACATCGCCGTGCGGACGGCGGTCGCGACGCCCTTCACGGGGTTCTCCGATTCGGCCGCCGCGATCGTCACGGTCTCCAGACCGCCGTACGCGAAGATCGAGGCGAGCAGGCCGACGACGAGGCCGTCCGTGCCGTTGGGCAGCAGGCCGCCCTCGCCGGTGAGGTTGGCCAGGCCCGGCGTGTCGCTGCCGGGGAGGACCCCGGCGACGGCCAGGACGCCGAGCACCAGGAACAGGGTGATCGCGCCGACCTTCAGCGCGGCGAACCAGAATTCGAACTCGCCGAAGTTCTTCACGGCCGCCAGGTTGGTGCCGAGGAACACCAGCATGAACAGCGCGACCCACGCCCACTCGGGCGTCCCGGGCAGCCACCCGGTCACGATCTTCGCGGCGCCGATGCCCTCCAGGCCGACGGCGGTGCACAGCAGCACCCAGAACGACCAGCCGGCGGTGAAGCCGGCCCACGGGCCGACAGCGCGTTCGGCGTGTGCCGAGAAGGAACCCGACGAGGGATACGCGGCGGACATCTCGCCGAGCATCCGCATCACCAGCATCACGAGGAGCCCGGAGAGGGCGTACGCGAGGACGATCGACGGGCCGGCGGCGGCGATCCCCGCTCCGGAGCCGACGAAGAGTCCCGCGCCGATCACCCCGCCGAGGGCGATCATCGACAGATGGCGCTGTTTGAGGCCGTGAGAGAGGGAGGCGTCCTGCTCTTGTGGAGCCTTGACGGTGCTGCTGGGCATGGGCGCGGCTCGTCCAATGCGTGAGAGGGCAAAAACGTCCACAGTCTGGACAGACCTGTCGCGGACAGAAGGCGCCGTCCGCTATCCGGACGCGTCCGGTACGCAGGGTGTCCAGGCGGCTACGGAGACGGTCACCGGGGTGCAGTACGTCGCGTTCTCCTCGATCGAGTGGCTCTCCTTGCCGCGAGGGAGAAAAACGGGAGGGAACGGGAGGGAACTGGGGGGAGACGGGGAACGGAAGGGGAAAGAGTGGGTGCTGCCGCGGTACGGGGCGTCGCGATCATCCTCGGGTGCGGGTCCGACACCGCGCCGTTGTGAGGCAAGGCGCGCCGGAGCCGCCTCACCCGGGGCGGCGACAGGTGGCCGTGCCCGCACGTTCGCAGGACGACGCAGCGACGCGACGAGAAGTACCGGCCCGGGCAGCCATGTGCTCGGCCGGCACAGCGACCCACCGCTGCCCGGACGGCGACCGACGGGTGAGACAGTAGCTGTCCAGCCCCACAACCCGATTGGTGAAACCCTACAGATCCCTCCGACCAGGCCGGCGTGGCCAATGCCACTCCACCTCAGTGACCGGCGTCACGCCCTGCCCGGTGTAACCCAAGGTCATTGTGAAAAGCCCACCAAGCGGCCGTTCTCGCCTTTGTCGACGGCTGACGGTGTCCTGTTCATGACCGCTGGGATAGCGTCACCGTGTTCGATGCCACTTACACCCTTCCTCATCCTCTACCTTCGCGGAGTCCCCATGAGTACGGCCGTCGCCCCCGCCCGCACCGGTCAGGTCCTCGCCGACCTGCTCCCCGCCTCCCGTGTACGGGACATCGCGCTGGTGGCCGGCGGCGCCGCCCTCACCGGGCTCGCCGCGCAGATCGCCGTGCCCGTGCCGGGCTCGCCGGTCCCGGTGACCGGGCAGACCTTTGCCGCGCTGCTCGTGGGCACCGCGCTCGGCGCCGGCCGCGGTGTGGCGTCGCTCGCCCTGTACGCGCTCGCCGGGCTCCTCGGCGTCCCATGGTTCGCGAACGGCACCTCCGGCGTCGGTGTCTCCTTCGGCTACATCCTCGGCATGATCCTCGCCTCCGCCGCCGTGGGCGCCCTCGCCCGCCGGGGCGCCGACCGTTCCGTGCTGCGCATGGCCGGCACGATGCTCGTGGGCGAGGCCATCATCTACGCCGTCGGCGTCCCCTACCTCGCCGCCACCGCCGAGGACATCACCCTCGCCTCCGCCGTCGCGGTCGGCCTCACCCCCTTCCTGATCGGCGACGCGCTCAAGGCCGCGCTGGCGATGGGCGCGCTGCCCACCGCGTGGAAGCTGCTCGACAAGTGACGCCGTAGCCGAAAGCCGGTGACCTCCTCCTCGGACCCTGCGTTACGGGGCACCAGCAGGTCCGCCGCCTTCAGCTCCTTCCCTCGGCTCTTCTGCGTCCCCGTACGCAACACGGTGCCTCCGCGGCCGGACCGCGGAGGCACCGCCGTGCGTGGCGCCCACCCGGGGGCCGGGTGCGGCGCTCGGCCGGTGCTCACCGACGTGTCATGCCTCCCGCCGGCCGCGCCGGTGGCTCCACCACAGGCCCGCCGCGCCGGCCGAGATCAGTGCGGCGCCGACCATGCCGAACGGCAGGACCTGGTCGGCGGGACCGGTCTGCGGCAGCTCGGGCTTGTCGTCCTTGCCGCCCCCGGCCCCGCCGCCCGGCGTGACCGGGCTGTTGTCGGTGCCGAGGAGCAGCGGAGTGGCCGGCTCGTTGGGTGACAGGTTCGTCGTACCGAACGGCACCGGCCCCTGCTGCCAGAACGTCTTCGAGCCGTCGGCGTTCTGCACCGGCAGGCAGATGTCACCCTTCTTCTTCAGGTCGTAGGTGGCGTCGATCGCATAAGTCTTCGACTTTCCGGCCGCGAGATCGTCGATGGCGCAGGCGAAACCACTGTTTGCCCCGTCGGGCAGATCACCCTTCGTGATTTCCGTGCAGCCTGCGACATTCTTGACCGTCAGGCCGTCAAAACCGACCACGAGCAAGCGGATTTTCCCGCTCGCCTTGCTTCCCTCGTTCTTTACGACCCCGGTGATCTCCGTTTCCTGAGACGTGTTGTCGACTTTGATCTCCTTGGACAGCAGTGTCGACAGCCTCACGCCCGCCGGTGCCGCGTCCATGGCTTTTCCGCCGTGATCGCTCAATCCCCCCTCGTCATCAGCCGAGGCCGTGAAGCCGAGGACCATCACCGACGAGAACGCCGCGGTGAGCAGCGATCCCGCGATGGTCATCCTGGCCGTCCCACGCCGAGAACTCATGTTCCATCCCCCTTGCGTCCCCCTGGCCGTGCCTGAATTCACGGCCATTGAAGAGGTACCACAAGATTTCTCACCACTATGCTGGAGCGGCGAGAAGTGTGACCAATGCGCGACTTTTTGGTTCGGCTGTTGCGTTTGTGGGCACGTGTCGGTCGAAGGGGGGCATGGGGGTGCCGGGAATAACGAGGGGCGGCGTGCCGGGGCTTTTGGTGGCCGGCCGTTACACGCTGGTCGAAAGCATCGGCCAGGGCGGAATGGGGCGGGTGTGGCGGGCCGCCGACGAAATACTCGACCGGCAGGTCGCGGTCAAGGAAATGCGTATCGACGGCCTCGATCCGGAGGACACCCGCACCCGGCGCGAGCGAACCCTGCGGGAAGCCAGGGCCACGGCCCGCATCGACCACCCCCATGTCGTCCGTATCTACGACGTCGTCGACGAGGGAGAGCGGCTCTGGATCGTCATGGAACTGGTCGACGGCCGCTCCCTGGAACGTCTCGTGACCGAGGACGGCCCCCTCGACGTACCCGAGACGGCCCGCATCGGTCTCGAACTCGTCGACGCTCTGGGCCAGGTGCACGCCCAGGGCGTACTGCACCGCGACATCAAACCGGCCAACGTCCTCGTCCGGCGCACCGGCGGCCGCCGCGTCGTCCTCACCGACTTCGGTATCGCCGCCATCCAGGACGCGGAAGCCCTGACCATGGCCGGCATGCTCGTCGGCTCCCCCGACTACATGGCCCCCGAGCGGGTCTCCGGCCGCCCCCAGGGCCCGCCCTCCGACCTCTGGTCCCTGGGCGCCACCCTCTGCGCCGCCCTCGGCGGCCGCTCCCCCTTCTCCCGCAGCACCACCCTCGCCACTCTGCACGCCGTCCTCTACGAGGAGCCGGAACTCCCGGCGACCGCGGGCGACTTGCGCGAGGTCCTGGCCGCCCTCCTGGAGAAGGAACCGGACGTACGCCCCGGCCTGCCCGAACTGACGGTGGCTCTCCGCACCCTCGCGACACCCCCGCCCGCCCCGGCCGAGGGAACGGTCGACCTGGATCCGCCGGCCGAGCGGAGGGCTGCCCCGCAGCCCCGGGCCGTCGCACCGCACGGCGCTGATCCGAGAGCTGTCGCACCGCACGGGGCCGATGCCCGGGTCGCCGGGACACATGGCGCCGATCCCCGGGTGGTTGCACCGGACGCCGCCGATCCCCGGGTCGCCGGGAGGGCCGGTCCACAGCCGCCGGTCGTGGGGACGGTCGTCCCGGAACCTCCGGGAAGTACAGAGGAGGCCGCCCATGCCACGGGGCCGGGCTCCGACGGCCGGGAGGCGGTGGCGGGGGCCGTGGTGGGGGCCCCGGCGGCCCCCTCGGAGCCCCCGCGCGAACCCACACTCGTCGTGCCGCCGGCCTCCGAGCAGCCGACGCCGACGTTGCGGAACGCCCTCAAGACCCCGCCGGAGGCGGATCCCGGACGCGAAGCCTCATCCGACCCACCGCCCCCGGCAACTCCCGAACTCCCCACCCGGCCTCGGCCCGCACCCGCGGCCGACCTGCTCGGCCCGCCGACGCCCACCAGGCCTGCCGAACCCCGGCGGAGCAGGCGCCGTACGGTGCTGATCGCTGCGGCCGGGGTGGCCGTGGCCGGAATCCTCGCGGCCGTGCTCGTGCCGACGCTCGACGCGTCGTCCGACGACAAGAAGAAGGCGTCCCCCTCGACATCGTCGAGTCCGTCCCCCACCGTCGCCGGCACGTCACGTCCGCCGACCCTCCCGCCGGGAGCCCGAACCGAGGCCGGGGTCTTCGCCTGGGTCCCGCCCGACGGCTTCTCCCGCGAGGTGCACGCCGGTGCCGAGGTCCACTACACCTCGCCGGACGCCCGGCAGGAGATCGTCGGCAAGGCCTCCCTCGCTCGCGGCGACCTGCTGGACCAGTGGGAGAAGAAGGAGAAGAGCACCAGCAGGGGCCCCGGCTACCAGCGGATCCGCCTGGAGGAGACCGAGTTCCGCGGCAGGCCTGCCGTCATCTGGGAATACACCGTCACCGCCCAGGAACTCCCCTGGCACGTCCGCTCCCTGGGCTTCAACATCGGCGGCAAGTCCTACCAGCTCACCACCTGGTACCACCCGGACATCGAGGACCGGGCCCTGCCTGTGTACAAAAAAGTCGAGAAGAGCTTCACACCGCTGTGAAGCCCTTCTCGACCCACTACCACCTGCCAAGTAGGCACTGCCCGACTGCCCGACTGCCCGACTGCCCGACTGCCTACGGACCAGGCTCCTCAGCCCACCTTGTCGGTGATCTCGGCAGGGGCGGCCGCCTTCGGCCCGCTGATCTTCTCCTTGATCAGGGAGATACCGACGACGGCGGCCGCGACCAGCAGCGAGAGCAGCAGGATCTCCCGGTTGCCGTGCTCCGTGTCGGTGAGCATATAGGCGAGGACGAAGAGGATCAGCCCGATGGTGGCCCACGTCAGATACGGGTACAGCCACATCTTCACGACGAGCTTCTCCGGGGTCTCGCGCTCGATGATCCTGCGCATCCGGAGCTGGGAGAAGCAGATCACCAGCCACACGAACAGCGCGACCGCGCCGGAGGAGTTCACGAGGAACAGGAAGACGCCCTCGGGGAAGAAGTAGTTGAAGATCACCGCGACGAAGCCGAAGACCACCGACGCCAGGATCGCCGTCATCGGCACACCGCGCGACGTGGTCCGCCCGAACGACCGCGGCGCATCCCCGCGCTCACCCAGGGAGAACGCCATACGGGAGGCCGTGTAGAGGCCCGAGTTGAGGCAGGAGAGCACCGACGTCAACACGATGAAGTTCATGATCTGCCCCGCGTGGGCGATCCCGAGCGAGTCCAGCGCGGCGACGTAGGAACCCTTCTCCTTGATCGAGGGGTCGTTCCACGGCAGCAGGGCGACCACGACGAAGATCGACCCCAGGTAGAACACACCGATACGCCAGATGATGCTGTTCGTGGACTTCGTGACGGCCTTCTGCGGGTCCTCCGTCTCCCCGGCCGCGAGCGTGGCGATCTCACTGCCCATGAACGAGAAGACCACCAGCAGGACGCCGATGAGGATGGCGCCCGGACCGTTGGGCAGGAACCCGCCGTGGTCGGTCAGGTTCGCCAGCCCTGCCTTCTCGGCCTCCACACCCGGCAGTACGCCGAACACGGCCAGCCCGCCCACCACGATGAACGCGGCGATCGCGACGACCTTGATGCCGGCGAACCAGAACTCGAACTCGCCGTAGGAGCCCACCGAGACCAGATTGGTGGCGGTCAGCACCACCATCACGATCAGGGCCCAGCCCCACTGCGGTATCGCCGGGATCCAGCCCTCCAGGATCACCGCGCCGGCGGTCGCCTCCACCGCCAGGACGACGACCCAGAAGAACCAGTACAGCCAGCCGATCGAGAACCCGGCCCAGCGCCCCAGTGCGCGGTCGGCGTGCGCGGAGAACGACCCGGAGGTGGGGTTCGCCGCGGACATCTCACCGAGCATCCGCATGACCAGCACGACCATCGTGCCGACCAGGGCGTAGGACAGCAGGATGCCGGGACCGGCGGTCGCGATACCGGAGCTCGACCCGACGAAGAGTCCCGCCCCGATCACACCTCCGATCGCGATCATCGACAGGTGGCGGTTCTTGAGGCCGGCGTGCAGGCCGGGGGAGGGGGAAGAGGAGGAGCCTGATGTGCCGGTGTCGCCCGGCAGAGTCGGCTGGGAGGTCATGGGGGGAGTTTCCTTTGCGCCGTTGTGGGGACTTCCGTGCGTCTGCCCACGCATTCCCCCCGTGACTCTCGTCAGAGCGGGACACGAGAGGCGGCAGGGGGCGCCGCGTGAGCCTCCGTAAAGATCGGTCCAGTGAATCGGAGGTGAAAGAGATCCTGCACCTTTGAATCCAGATCGTTACTTGAGGTTTACTTGAGGTTCCGTGGTGCGGCTCAGGGTTCTCGAGGTCCCGCCCCCCGTCGCGCCCCGACGAAACCGGCGTGTCACACTCGGACCATGCGCGTCTACCTCGGCTCCGATCACGCCGGATACGAACTCAAGAACCACCTCGTCGAGTGGCTGAAGGCCGCCGGTCACGAGGCCGTCGACTGCGGTCCCCACATCTACGACGCCCAGGACGACTACCCGCCGTTCTGCCTCCGCGCGGCGGAGCGCACGGCCACCGACCCCGACTCCCTGGGCATCGTCATCGGCGGCTCCGGCAACGGGGAGCAGATCGCCGCGAACAAGGTGGCCGGGGTGCGGGCCGCGCTCGCGTGGAGCGTCGAGACCGCCGCGCTGGGACGCGAGCACAACAACGCGAACGTGGTGGCCGTAGGGGCGCGTATGCACTCCCAGGAGGACGCCACCAAGTTCGTGGAGACGTTCCTCAACACGCCGTTCTCCGGTGACGAGCGGCACATCCGCCGCATCGACATGCTGGCGGCGTACGAGACCACCGGCGACCTCCCGCCGATTCCCGCGCACCACCCCCAGGCGTAGCCAGGCTCCAGGACGCCTGACAACTCGGGGCCGTGCCTCTCGCCGGCGGCTGCGGGCGGGTCGTGGTCGCTCGCGCAGTTCCCCGCGCCCTGAAAAGCGGCCGGGGCTGCGCCCCGCGCTTCTCAGCTGAAGGGCGGGCCGCAGCAGGCCCGTTCCTCTCAGGGACGCGGGGAACCGCGCGAGCAAACCCCCACCCACCCGCACCCGCGCACGCACGTCACCCACCCCCCCACATGCAGCGCCCCGCCCAGCCCCCGGAGGGCCCCGTGCCGGAAGGCCACACGATTCATCGCCTGGCCGAGGACTACCTCACCCACTTCGGCAACGGCACGAACACCCACGTCACCAGCCCCCAGGGAAAGTTCGCCGACGCCGCCGCCCTCCTCACCGGCACCCCCCTCACCGCTGCCGAGGCGCACGGCAAGCACCTCTTCCTCCACTTCGGCGCCCCCGACGCGGAGGACTGGGTCCACATCCACCTCGGCCTCTTCGGGAAGGTCGACTTCGGCCCCGCCCCCGCACCCCCGCCCACCGACACCGTCCGCCTCCGCCTGCGCAACGACACGTCGTACGTGGATCTCCGCGGCCCCACCACCTGCGCCCTGATCACGGACGCCGAGAAGCAGGCCGTCCACGCCCGCCTCGGTCCGGACCCCCTCCGCCCTGACGCCGACCCGGCCCGCGCCTACACCCGTGTCTCCCGCAGCCGTACGACGATCGCCGCGCTCCTCATGGACCAGAAGATCATCGCGGGCGTCGGCAACGTCTACCGCGCGGAGGTCCTGTTCCGGCACGCCATCGACCCGTACCGCGCCGGGAAGGACATCACCCCGGCGGAATGGGACGCGATCTGGGCCGACCTGGCCGCCCTCATGCGCGAGGGCGTCCGCAACAACCGCATCGACACCGTCCGCCCGGAACACACCCCGGAAGCAATGGGCCGCCCGCCCCGCGTCGACGACCACGGCGGCGAGGTGTACGTGTACCGCAGGGCCCATCTGCCCTGCCACATCTGTGGCGGCGAGATCCGCACCGCCGGTCTCGCCGCCCGCAACCTCTTCTGGTGCCCGACCTGCCAGCACCGCTGACCGGCCCGCAGGCACCCGGCGTCAGAACGAGTGCGGCAACCAGGGCGCCACGGTCGACGAGAGGAAGCCCATCGACGCCTCCTTGAGCGCCCCCTCCCGCAGCTCCCGCACCCTCCCGGCAGCCCCCAGCGACGCGAGGCTCACCCCGCCCAGGTAGGCCGACGCCAACTCCCGTACCGACAGAGCGAGATCGGCGGCCTCCTCGGTCCGCTCGCAGCTCGCCCCCTCCGCGTCGCCCACAAGCCGCCAACGCCCCTCGTTCCAGGGGCAGAAAGCGTCCTCGACCTCCAACACCAGGTCGACCGGGGCCTGATAGGTCCGCGCCCGCAGCGCCGCGCCGACGTCCACGAGCCGTACGTGCAGATCGTCCTGCACCCGCAGCCCGCACCGCCGTACGTCCGACACCATGTGCAGCCACGGCTCGTCCACGGGCCGCCGGTGCGCGACGACCGACGACGTGAGGTCGATGTCGAAGAGAAACCGCCACAACGCGGCGTGCGCGGCGGGATCCACCGCCTCCAGCGCGCTCAGCTGGACGACCCCCGCGGGCCCCTTGGGCTCCCAGCCCGGTTTGATCCGGAACCGCGCGTACCCGACGAGCCCCTCGCCCCCGTCACCCCGCTCGGCCACCACGCACTGCAACGGCGAACTCCCCGCCCGGCGCTGGTCCGTGTCCAGCACCTCCACCTGTTCCCAGCCCGGCCGCCGCACCAGCATGCCCGGCCGCTCCGGCACCCGGCGCGCGTACACCGCCTCACAGGCGTCGAGGACTTCGGCCGGGTCGGCGTACCGCAGCCGTACGTCATCGGTGCCGGGCGGCACGGCCAGCCGTACCCGGGTGGTGTCGATGTCGACGCCGAGCCGGTGCGTGGCGACGCCGTACCCGAACCGGCCGTAGATCGCCGGCTCCGACGCGACCAGCACGGCCAGCGGCTCGCCCCAGGAGCGGACGTCCGCCAACTGCCGCCGCATCATGGACGTCAGGACGCCGCGCCGCCGGTGCGTGGCGGCGACCCCCACCATCGTGACGCCCGCGGCCGGGAGAACCACGCCGCCGGGAACCGTGATCCGGAAGTCGAACGCCGCGGCCGTACCCACGCATTGGTCGCCGTCCCAGGCGCCGAGCGCACGGTCGTGGTCGATCAGCGACTCGTCGAGGTCGCGCTCCTCGGCCGGGACCGGCATCCCCCCGAAAGCGCGGAGAAGGTTCGCGTACCAGACATTCCAGTCGTCCTTGCGTAACGCCCGCAGCTCAGTCGTCATGTGCCATGCGTAGCAGTGCGATTCGTTACGAGCGAGTGAATTTCCCCGTGCGGCGCCGGGACGCCGTGGGATCCTTCACAGGTGCCGCGCGAGGGCCGCAGGACGGGCTCTCGTGTGAGATCTGTGTGAGATTCGTCGTGAACCGGCCCTCGGAAGGGGGACAAGTAGGACCTCCTGTGCACAGGGGCTGGTCCGATGGATAAGGTCCCGAACAATGGCAGCAGGACGAGAGCGGCGCGCGGCAGCCGATACGTTCACGGCCCGGATGAAGAAGCTGGCTCACCGGGTCCGTACCGGCGTGCGCAAATCCGCCGTCGACTACTTCCGGGGCGACGGCTCCGACTGGGTCGCCCTGGCGGGTCTGCTGCTGATGATCCCGCTCATCGCGATGCTCACGATGATCGACCCGGTGTGGTTCTCGCCCGCCGCGCTGGTCCTGCCCATCGTCGCGGGCGGTCTTCTGCTGCGTCCCGCCAGCCTGCTCGGCCTGTACGCGGCCGCCGCGACCGCGCTCATCATCGAGTCCGTGAATCTCGGCCCCTACACCGAGGGGCCGGCCCGAGTGACGCCCGGCATCGTGCTCGTGGTCGCCGCCTGCGGTTTCTTCGGCCTGCTCATCGCCCAGTTCCGCAGCCGCGTCGGCGTCCCCTGGCGCCGCGGCGGCACCATGCTCTTCGACCTCCGCGAACGCATCCGGGTGCAGAGCAAGCTGCCGCAGCTGCCCGCCGGTTGGCATCGCGAGATGGCGCTGCGCCCCGCGGGCGGCCAGTCGTTCTCCGGTGACTTCGTCGTCGCGGCGCGTACGAACGGCGGCCGCACCCTCGAAGTCGTCCTCACCGACGTCTCCGGCAAGGGCATGGACGCCGGCTCCCGAGCGCTCCTTCTCTCCGGCGCCTTCGGCGGGCTGCTGGGATCGCTCCCACCACACGCGTTCCTCCCCGCGGCGAACGGCTACCTCCTCCGCCAGGACTGGGACGAGGGCTTCGCGACCTCCATCCATCTCGTCCTCGACCTCGACTCCGGCGACTACGAACTCTTCTCCGCGGGCCACCCGCCCGGCCTCCAGCTCAGCGCCGGCACCGGCCGCTGGGAGGAGAAGGCCGCCGAGGGTCCGCTCCTCGGCGTCTACGACGGCGCCCAGTTCGACCCCGTGAAGGGCTCGCTGCGCCCGGGCGACGTCCTCATGCTGTTCACCGACGGCCTCGTCGAGACCTCCGACCGCGACATAGTCGAGGGCATCGACCGCCTCACCGGCGAGGCCGACCGCTACGTCCCCGGCGGCTTCCACGGCGCCGCCTGGCATCTCATCGAGGCGGTGGCCAAGGACGTGAACGACGACCGGGCCCTGCTCCTCATCTGCCGAGAGGGCCCCACGGCCCCGAAGTGACAGGGGTGACCCCAGGGGTGCGGGGACCGAGCGACCGACCACAGCAAGCCAGCCCGCTCGACACCACAGGAGCCCACCCATGCCCCTCTCCCTCCCGGACATCGAAGCCCTCGCCCGCAGCGCGCACGCCGCCCAGACCGACAAAGCGGGCCGCCCCTACGCCGAGCACCTCCAGGCGGTGGCCCACGGCGTGGCCGCCCGCGGTGGCGACGAGGACCAGATCGCCGCGGCCTGGCTGCACGACGCCATCGAGGACGAGGCACTCACCGAGGACTGGCTCTCCGAGGCCCCCCTCACCGCCCGTACGAAGAACATCGTGCTGGCCCTCACCAAGCGCCCCGGAGAGGCCCCGGAGGCGTACGCCGCGCGCATCCTGGCCACCCCTGGCGCCCTCCTCGTCAAACAGTCCGACCTCGCCCACAACGCGAACCCGGCCCGCCTGGCCGTCCTGGACGAGTTCACCCGCGCCCGGCTGACGCACAAGTACGCCCACATGCGAAACCTCCTCGGCCTGCCGGACGAACCGGCGACCGAGGAGGTCACGGACGAAGGAGACGAGTGAGGACTAGGTCCTGGCGCCGGCCTTCCCGCGCTCCCGAGCCAGCTCGGTCGCGTCCCGCTTGAAGGCCCACTCCATCTTCGGCTCCATCGCGAACCGGAACATCCGCTGCACCGGCGGCGTGCACAGCACGGTGATGACGGCGGCCGCGAAGAAGGTGACGAAGAGCTCGCCGAGCGGCTGGTAGATCCACGCGTTCAGGTCGTACCAGTCCCAGAAGCGCGAACCCTTCGCGAGGAACCCGTGCAGCAGGTAGCCGTACAGGGTGCCCGCGCCCAGCACGGTGAACCACATCTTCCGCCGGGGCACCCAGGCGAAGAAGCACGTGGTCAGCACCATGGAGCAGCCGAACAGCGCGAAGGTCATCACGACACCGGCCCACCACGGCGCACCCAGCTCCTGGGCGCTGTCCCGGTGGTAGAACCAGGCCGAGTTCATGTCCGGGCCCAGCCAGTACGCCATCGCCAGCGCGCTCGCCATCACCGGCACGGACAGGATCCGCACCTCACGGCGGCGCATGAACTGGAAGTGCGCCGGCTTCATGAACAGACCCACCACGAAGAACGGCAGGAACTGCAGGACGCGCTGGAGATCCAGGTCGTCACCGATGTCCGGCGACACGGAGGCGAGCGCCGCGATGGCGAGTGCGAGCGGCACCGGCCACCGCACCACCTTCCACAGCGGCGTCGTCAGCCGCCAGACGAACAGCGCGATCAGGAACCAGGTGAGGTACCAGGGGTCGAGCAGGCTGATCGGGTGCGACGGGTCGTCGTCGGCGTACCACTTGAAGACCGAGTACGCGACCTCGAACAGCACGTACGGCACGGCGATGCCGGTGACCAGCCGCCGCAACCGGTCCGGGCGCATGTCGAAACTGCGCGAGAAATAGCCGGAGATGATGATGAACGCCGGCATGTGAAAGGTGTAGACGACCATGTACAGCGCCTCGGCGGCGCGACTGTGGTCGGTCAGCGGCTCCCAGGCGTGGCCCATCGCGACGAGCACGATGGCCAGGTACTTGGCGTTGTCGAAGAACGCGTCGCGTTGTCTGGCCGGTCTGGTGTCCGGGGTGGCGCCGCTCGGGGCCGGGTGGGGGGACGAGGACTTCAGCGAGCGCGGACTCGGCACTCCGTCCGCCGGCGCCTGGGCCGGGGGGAGCGGCGCGCTGGTGTGGCCATGCGGTCGCAGCGAGTTCGTCACAGACCCTCCCGCCGGGAACGGCGCGGGCTGGTCCGAGCACTCGCTGCGCAAGAGGGGGACGAGGCAGCGGTGAACATCTGAGGCACCCTAGCGTTGTCTGTGCGATTCAGTAAAACCATCGACGTTAATCCCGTATTGAGGACCGTGTGTCCTCTCCGGGTACCCGGCATTCGGTGAAGTGAGCATCAGTCAGAGCGTCACTGTCTGTGCACCGAGGAGCATGACGTAGGCACCTTCTGTCCGCATTCATCCGGACTAAACGGTGCATAACATGCTCGGGCGACTCCGGCGGAATGTCCGGTTAATTCCCGTTCTCCGCATGGCCCTTGATGTGTCTGTGGCAACAATTCGAATTACCTGCGAACGGGATGTGTGTGCACGGAAATGATCACCTGGAATTCCCTCCCCGTGCCCTCTCGTCGCTCGCAGACCGGGGCTGCGGTTCCGCGTCACAGTGGCCGACGTTGCCTCACCTGCCGCATAGGACGGCCTGGTTGGTGGCACGATGGTTCTGGCGGGGTGCGCGTGGGGTCGGCGCCCCGGGCCGGGAGTGCGGACCGACCGAGGGTGTGATCTGTTGTGGCCATTTCGCTGTCAGTGGTTCTGTTGCTGGGGATCATCCTCGTCGTCCTGATGCGAGGCGGGACGATCAAGGCCGGCCCGGCCGTCGTCGCCATCCTCTTCGGCTTCTTCCTCGCCTCCACCGGCATGGCCGACGACATCCAACGCTTCCTGAACTCGATAGCGGAAACGATCAACTCGATCCAGTTCTAGCGACGCGACGTGATGCGACGCGCGGCGCCGCCCCGGCTGCGCCCCCGACGGCGCTCCGGCCGTGACAAAAACCTCCGGCCCGGATCCGAGGAAGTCCCTCGAAGCCGGGCCGGAGGCCGTTGGAGCGGGCGACGGGAATCGAACCCGCGTAGCTAGTTTGGAAGACTAGGGCTCTACCATTGAGCTACGCCCGCACAGGTCGCGCCGCAGGTCGGGAGACCGCGGCACTGAAGGCATCGTAGCGGGTCGGGCGCCCTCGTCGCACACCCCTTCCGAGTCGCCCCCGGTGTCCGCCCGCGCGCACGCCCGCGCACTCGGCAAATGCGGCGGTCCGGCTGTCCTGGGGCATGTACCCTACGTGTCGCACCAGACGGGGTGTGGCGCAGCTTGGTAGCGCGTCCGCTTTGGGAGCGGAAGGCCGTGGGTTCAAATCCCGCCACCCCGACCACCAGCCGGGACCCGATGGGCCGACCAGCCGGGACCCGCCGGGGCACGACCCGCGGGGCACCCGGTGTCTCAAGATCACCTTTTGGGGCGTGTACCGCCTGCGGTTACTATGCAAGCTGCGCGCCCGTGTGTCTGCACTCTCACGTCTCTCAAGGGCCGCTAATCCGCTGAGGCTCTGCCGGATCCGGCAGGGGGCCCAGCAGAACCCCAAGAAGTCAGCCACAAGGAGACCGAACCGTGAAGAGCGCCGTGGAGACCCTGAACCCGACCCGGGTTCGGCTCACTGTCGAGGTGCCCTTCGAGGAGCTCAAGGACAGCCTCGACGCGGCGTACAAGAAGATCAACCAGCAGGTCACGGTGAAGGGCTTCCGCAAGGGCAAGATCCCGGCCCGGGTCATCGACCAGCGGTTCGGTCGCGGCGCCGTGCTGGAGGAGGCTGTCAACGACGCACTTCCGAAGCTCTACACCGAGGCGGTCAACGAGGCCGAGCTCAACGTCCTCGGCCAGCCCGAGGTCGACATCACGGAGCTGAAGGACGGCGAGACGCTGAACTTCACCGCCGAGGTCGACGTCCGCCCGACCATCGAGATCCCGGACTTCTCCGGCATCGAGGTCGAGGTCGACGCCGTCGAGGTCACCGACGAGGACATCGACAAGGCGGTCGAGCAGCTCCGCGAGCGCTTCGCCTCCACCTCCCCGGTCGAGCGTGCCGCCGAGGACGGCGATGTCGTCACGATCGACCTGCAGGCCAAGGTCGACGGCGAGGTCCTGGAGGACGGCGTCGCCGAGGGCGTCTCCTACACCATCGGCTCGGGCGAGCTGCTCGACGGCATCGACGACGCCGTGAAGGGCCTGGAGGCCGGGGCCGAGGCCACCTTCACCTCCGAGCTCAAGGGCGGTTCGGCGGCCGGCAAGGAGGCCGAGGTCACCGTCAAGGTCACCCAGGTCGCCGCCCGTGAGCTGCCGGAGCTGGACGACGAGTTCGCCCAGCTCGCCTCCGAGTTCGACACCCTCGAGGAGCTGCGCGCGGACAGCCGCAAGCGCCTGGAGAACATGAAGCAGTACGACCAGGCCACGCAGGCCCAGGAGCGCGTCCTGGAGAAGCTGCTCGAGCTGGTCGAGGTGCCCGTCCCCGAGAAGCTGCTCGAGGACGAGATCAACACCCGCAAGCACAACCTGGAGCACCACCAGCTCGGCCAGATGGGCCTCGACCTCGCGAAGTACCTGGAGATCCAGGGCAAGACCGAGGAGGAGTTCGAGACCGAGACGCGCGAGGCCGCGATCAAGGGCATCAAGACCCAGTTCGTCCTCGACGAGCTGGTCTCCAAGGAGAAGCTGAACGTCAACCAGGAGGAGCTCACCGAGCACCTCATGCGGCGTGCGGCCTCCTCCGGCATGTCCCCCGACCAGTTCGCCCAGGCCGTCGTCCAGAACAACCAGGTCCAGCTCCTGGTCGGCGAGGTCGCCCGCGGCAAGGCCCTGGCCCTGGTCGTCGAGGCCTCCACGGTGAAGGACACCAACGGCGAGCTCGTCGACCTCGACGACGAGGACGAGGACGAGACCACGGAGGGCTCCGCCGAGGCCGCCGAGGAGACCCCGGCCGCCGCCGAGGAGAAGGCCCCCGAGGCCTGATCGCTCCGTTCACAGCGCCATGACGGGCCCCCGGATCACTTGTGACCCGGGGGCCCGTCTGCCTACCCGGGGGCGCGGGGAACTGCGCGACCAGCCCCGTACGAGCCGCACTCGCGTCTGCCACGCCAGGCGGATCGGCGGGTGCGGCTTTGTTGTGGGCCGGTCGCGCAGTTCCCCGCGCCCCCGGGTGGGGCCGGGGGTGACACGGTGCCCTGTTCCCCCAGCGGAGCGCATGCGCTGACAGCGAACAGTTCCCTTTGCGGGATTCCCCGGCGGAGCCTCCGCGTTAGGGTCCATGAATACGGGGCCGGAGCACTCGGCGAAACCGCCGCCAGGCCCCCCGCAGGGAAACGTGAGACGGCCCGGCGCCGTCGTAAGACGAGCAGGTGGATACGTGACGAATCTGATGCCCTCCGCCGCCGGCGAACCTTCCATCGGCGGTGGCCTCGGCGACCATGTCTACAACCGGCTGCTCAACGAGCGGATCATCTTCCTCGGCCAGCCGGTCGACGACGACATCGCGAACAAGATCACCGCACAGCTGCTGCTCCTTGCCGCCGACCCGGACAAGGACATTTACCTGTACATCAACAGCCCGGGCGGTTCGATCACGGCCGGTATGGCGATCTACGACACCATGCAGTACATCAAGAACGACGTGGTAACCATCGCCATGGGCCTCGCGGCCTCGATGGGCCAGTTCCTGCTCAGCGCGGGCACGCCCGGCAAGCGCTTCGCGCTCCCGAACGCGGAGATCCTGATCCACCAGCCCTCCGCCGGCCTCGCCGGCTCGGCCTCGGACATCAAGATCCACGCCGAGCGGCTGCTGCACACCAAGAAGCGCATGGCCGAGCTCACGTCGCAGCACACCGGCCAGTCGGTCGAGCAGATCACCCGCGACTCGGACCGCGACCGTTGGTTCGACGCCTTCGAGGCCAAGGAGTACGGCCTCATCGACGACGTCATCGCCACGGCCGCCGGCATGCCGGGCGGCGGCGGCACCGGGGCCGGGCAGGCGTAACGGCACCCGCCGTGCCGCGCGTCGCCGTGTGCGAGCCCGGTCGCGTCCTACCGCCGTAGGAGCCCCCAGGAGGGCCTACGGCGGAGGGATCGGCTCCGGGCCCCGTACGGGGCGTACGACGGCCGTCACGGACGTACGACGGCGCGCAGCCCGGCGCGGCAGCCGACCCCGCACCCCCGAAAGCCCCCAGCCGACCGCCTCAGCCCCTCTCAGGCTCCCAGGAGACCCACAGTGAACGACTTCCCCGGCCACGGCCTCTACGACCGTGCGAGCTCCCAGTACACCGGCCCCACGGCCGAGTCCCGCTATGTGATCCCGCGCTTCGTCGAGCGCACCTCGCAGGGCATCCGCGAGTACGACCCGTACGCGAAGCTCTTCGAGGAGCGGGTGATCTTCCTCGGCGTCCAGATCGACGACGCCTCCGCCAACGACGTCATGGCACAGCTGCTGTGCCTGGAGTCGATGGACCCCGACCGTGACATCTCGGTCTACATCAACAGCCCTGGCGGCTCGTTCACGGCGCTCACCGCGATCTACGACACGATGCAGTTCGTGAAGCCGGACATCCAGACGGTCTGCATGGGCCAGGCGGCCTCCGCCGCCGCGATCCTGCTGGCCGCCGGCACGCCCGGCAAGCGCATGGCGCTGCCGAACGCGCGCGTGCTGATCCACCAGCCGTACAGCGAGACGGGCCGCGGCCAGGTCTCCGACCTGGAGATCGCCGCCAACGAAATCCTCCGGATGCGTTCGCAGCTGGAGGAGATGCTGGCCAAGCACTCCACCACGCCGATCGAGAAGATCCGCGAGGACATCGAGCGCGACAAGATCCTCACGGCCGAGGACGCGCTGTCGTACGGCCTGATCGACCAGATCATCTCCACGCGGAAGATGAACAACAGCAGCGTCCGCTGACGGCGGAAAGGCTGTATTGTTCGCCGCCCCTTGGCATGGTTGGCACCGTTTGACCCAGTGCACGACAAGGTGCACGTCAAAGCGAACCGTGCCAAGGGGGGCCCGAACGGGGGGCCCGGCAAGGTACCGTCGACATAAGGCAGCACCAGGAGCCGCTGGATTCCAATCGTCCAGGCGTCTCCCAGGCGAAGGGGAAGCACACCGTGGCACGCATCGGTGACGGCGGCGATCTGCTCAAGTGCTCGTTCTGCGGCAAGAGCCAGAAGCAGGTCAAGAAGCTCATCGCAGGGCCCGGTGTGTACATCTGCGACGAGTGCATCGACCTCTGCAACGAGATCATCGAGGAAGAGCTCGCGGAGACCAGTGAGGTCCGCTGGGAGGAGCTTCCGAAGCCCCGCGAGATCTACGAGTTCCTCGAGGGGTACGTGGTAGGCCAGGAGGCCGCCAAGAAGGCCCTGTCGGTCGCGGTGTACAACCACTACAAGCGCGTCCAGGCCGGGGAGAACGGCGGCGGCCAAGGCCGTGACGACGCGATCGAGTTGGCCAAGTCCAACATCCTCCTGCTCGGCCCCACCGGCTCCGGCAAGACCCTGCTCGCCCAGACGCTGGCCCGCATGCTGAACGTCCCGTTCGCCATCGCGGACGCGACGGCGCTGACGGAGGCCGGCTATGTGGGCGAGGACGTCGAGAACATCCTCCTGAAGCTCATCCAGGCGGCCGACTACGACGTCAAGAAGGCCGAGACCGGGATCATCTACATCGATGAGATCGACAAGGTCGCGCGGAAGAGTGAAAACCCGTCGATCACGCGGGACGTGAGCGGCGAGGGCGTGCAGCAGGCCCTCCTCAAGATCCTCGAGGGCACGACGGCCTCCGTGCCGCCGCAGGGCGGCCGCAAGCACCCGCACCAGGAGTTCATCCAGATCGACACGACGAACGTCCTGTTCATCGTGGGCGGTGCCTTCGCCGGCCTGGAGAAGATCATCGAGTCGCGGGCGGGCGCCAAGGGCATCGGCTTCGGCGCGACGATCCGCTCGAAGCGGGAGTTGGAGTCCAAGGACCAGTTCGAGGACGTCATGCCCGAGGACCTGGTCAAGTTCGGCATGATCCCCGAGTTCATCGGCCGCCTTCCGGTCATCACCTCGGTCCACAACCTGGACCGGGAAGCCCTCCTCCAGATCCTGGTGGAGCCCCGCAACGCCCTGGTGAAGCAGTACCAGCGCCTCTTCGAACTCGACGGTGTCGAGCTGGACTTCGAGCGCGAGGCCCTGGAGGCCATCGCCGACCAGGCCATCCTCCGCCAGACCGGCGCGCGCGGCCTGCGCGCCATCATGGAGGAGGTCCTGATGTCGGTGATGTACGAGGTCCCGTCCCGCAAGGACGTGGCCCGTGTCGTCATCACCGCCGACGTGGTCCACTCCAACGTGAACCCGACGCTCATCCCGAGGGACGCGCGGGGGCGGGGGCCGGGGGAGCAGAAGACGGCGTAACCGCCGGACACGTGCACCAAGAGGGCACCCGAGGCATCGCCTTGGGTGCCCTTTTGCGTTGACCGCCGGCGGGATCCAGCCAGGCACGGCAAACGCGCTGGCGTCATGCGCACTTCAAGTGATCTTCTGTGTGTCTCGGGTCCGACCACCCCGAGCCCGTGAACGGAAGGAATGTGACGATGAGGGCAAGGCGCTTTCTGGCAGTGCTGAGTGTGGTGGCGGCAGCGGGGGTCATGCCCGTGGTCACGGCCGGCCCCGCGCAGGCCGACCCGTTCGACTGCGTGGAGTACCTCAAGGACCAGGGCTACCGTGTGGGTCCCAGGGTGACGCAGGCATGCGGCTACAACCGGGTCTCCAACAACTGGAAGTGCGTGGGTCAGCTCTCCCTGCTGATAACCAACACACGTCACATCTCCGCCGCGTGCAACAAGGCGTTGGGTGACTGACGGCGCCACGACAAAGGGGCACCCGCGCCGGATTGGCCGGGTGCCCCTTCGCGTAGGGGTCAGATCTTGACGCGAACTTCCTTGCGGAGCTTCGCCGCGATGTCGGCCGCCGTGTTCGGGTCCGTCGACTTGCCCGCCGCGAGGTCCGCGTACTCCATGGGCATCACGAAGCCGAGGGTGCTGTAGTCGCCCCAGACGCAGTAGACCAGGTTCATCTCGCTCGGCCCGCCGTTGCCGGTGGCACTCTCGTCCAACTCCCCCTTCGCCTTCTGGCACTTCATGATGGCGCCGTCCAGCGAGTCGGGCGTGTACTCCTCGGGCTCACCGACGAAGGTGACGTCGTTCTTCTCGGCCTCCTCCTTCTGGAGGGCGAGGAACCCGTCGACGGCCTTCCCCGGGTCCTCGATCTCGCCGTAGACGCCGCCGTACGTGATCGCCTTCCCGGACAGGGGGTTGTTCTTGTCACCGGCCTGGTAGCTGGCGCTGACGTCCTTGGGGTTCTTGATACCGAAGCTCTCGGCCTTCTTCAGCTCCTCGGCGGTCATCCCGTCGCCGGAGTCGTTGCCCTTCTTGTACTCACTGAGCACCGTCTCGGGCGCAGTCAGCTTGTGCGGGCCGTCGTCCGCGATGTCTGCGCTGCCGCTTGCGCCGAAGACGAAGTACGCGCCGACCGCGACCGCCGCGACCACGGCGACCGCGCCCAGGATGATGCCGATCTTCTTGCCGGCACCGCCGGGGGCCACCGGGGGCTGGGGCACCGTCGGGTAGCCCGGCTGCTGGCCGTACGGGGCCTGGGGCTGGCCGTAGGGCGGGGTCTGGGGCGGGACACCCTGAGGGGTCTGCTGCGGGTACCCGTAGCCCGGCTGCTGCGGGGGCGCCTGCTGCGGGTAGCCGTAGCCGGGCTGGGGGGCGGCCTGCGGCTGCTGCTGGCCGTAGGGGCCCGGCTGACCGTACGGCCCGGGCTGCTGGGGCTGCCCGCCGTACGGGCCCGGCTGGTTGTGACTCATGTTCTGGGTTCCCCTCCAGATGCTTATGTGTTCCTGACATCCTGGCGCAAAGTCGATGGGTCCCACGCACCGGGGGGCACACCGTTACCGAAGAATCGAGTTTCGGGACCACCCCGTGACACCCCTAAACTGAGCGCGTGACCGAGAACGCTCAGCAGCAGCCTCCAGCGCCCGCCACCGATCTGCCGACCCAGTACACGCCGGCCGATGTAGAGGGGACGCTGTACGAGCGCTGGGTAGAGAAGGGTTACTTCGCGGCCGACGCCAAGAGCGACAAGCCCGCGTACACCATCGTCATCCCGCCGCCGAACGTCACCGGCAGCCTGCACCTCGGGCACGCCTTCCAGCACACCCTCATGGACGCCCTGACCCGGCGCAAGCGCATGCAGGGGTACGAGTCGCTGTGGCTCCCCGGTATGGACCACGCCGGTATCGCCACACAGAACAAGGTCGAGCAGCAGCTCGCCGAAGAGGGCAAGTCCCGCCACGACCTGGGCCGCGAGGAGTTCGTCGAGCGCGTCTGGCAGTGGAAGGAGGAGTACGGCGGCAAGATCCTCGGCCAGATGCGTCGGCTGGGCGACGGAGTCGACTGGGACCGTGAGCGGTTCACCATGGACGAAGGGCTGTCCAAGGCCGTCCAGACCATCTTCAAGCGGCTCTACGACGACGAGCTGATCTACCGCGCCGAGCGCATCATCAACTGGTGCCCCCGGTGTCTGACGGCCATCTCCGACATCGAGGTCGAGCACCAGGAGGACGCCGGCGAGCTGGTCTCCATCCGGTACGGCGAGGGGGAGGACAGCCTCGTCGTCGCCACCACGCGTGCGGAGACGATGCTCGGTGACACCGCCGTCGCCGTCCACCCGGACGACGAGCGCTACCAGCACCTCATCGGCAAGCTGATCAAGCTGCCGCTCACCGACCGCAGCATCCCGGTCGTCGCCGACACCCACGTCGACCCGGAGTTCGGCACCGGCGCCGTCAAGGTCACCCCCGCCCACGACCCGAACGACTTCGCGATCGGCCAGCGCCACGGCCTGCCCTCCATGACGATCATGGACGAGCACGGCATCATCACGGTCCACGGCCCGTTCCTCGGCCAGGACCGCTTCGAGGCCCGTGACGCCGTCGTCGGCGCGCTGCGCTCGCAGGGCCGGATCGTCGCCGAGAAGCGCCCCTACATCCACTCCGTCGGCCACTGCTCCCGCTGCAAGACGACCGTCGAGCCGCGGCTGTCGATGCAGTGGTGGGTCAGGGTCGCGCCCCTGGCCAAGGCCGCCGGTGACGCGGTCCGCGACGGCCGGGTCAAGATCCACCCCGAGGACATGTCGAAGCGCTACTTCGACTGGGTGGACAACATGTTCGACTGGTGCATCTCCCGCCAGCTCTGGTGGGGCCACCGCATCCCGGTCTGGTACGGCCCGGACGGCGAGACGGTCTGCGTCGGTCCCGACGAGGAGCCGCCCACCGGCGAGGGCTGGACCCAGGACACCGACGTCCTCGACACCTGGTTCTCCTCCGGCCTGTGGCCGTTCTCCACGCTCGGCTGGCCCGAACAGACCGAGGACCTGCGGAAGTTCTACTCCACCGACGTCCTGCTCACCGGCCACGACATCATCTTCTTCTGGGTCGCCCGGATGATGATGTTCGGCCTCTACGCGATGGACGGCGAGGTCCCCTTCAAGACCATCGCGCTGACCGGCCTGGTCCGCGACGAGCGCGGCAAGAAGATGTCGAAGTCCTTCGGTAACGTCGTCGACCCGCTCGACTGGATGGACAAGTACGGCTCCGACGCGCTCCGCTTCACCCTCGCGCGCGGCGCCAACCCGGGCACCGACGTCCCGATCGGCGAGGACTGGGTCCAGGCCTCCCGCAACTTCGCCAACAAGATCTGGAACGCCACGCGCTTCGCGCTGATGAACGGCGCCACGGTCGAGGGCCCGCTGCCGGACGCGTCGAAGCTCTCGGCGACCGACCGCTGGATCCTCGCCCGCCTCGACGAGACGATCGAGCAGGTCGACGCGTACTACGAGGACTTCCAGTTCGCCAAGCTCAGCGAGGCGCTCTATCACTTCGCGTGGGACGAGGTCTTCGACTGGTACGTGGAGCTGTCCAAGACCACGTTCCAGGCGGGCGGCGAGCCGGCCGAGGTCAGCAAGCGGGTCCTGGGTGAGGTCCTCGACGTCACCCTGAAGCTGCTGCACCCGATCGTCCCGTTCGTCACGGACACCCTGTGGACGACGCTGACCGGCGGCGAGTCCCTCGTCATCGCCGACTGGCCGAAGGCCGTGTCCGTTCCGGGTGCCGAGGCGCCGGGCGGCTTCCGCGACGACGCCGCCGAGCGGGAGATCGAGCTGGTCCAGCAGGTCGTCACCGAGGTCCGCCGCTTCCGCGCCGACCAGGGCCTCCAGCCCGGCCAGCGCGTCCCGGCCCGTCTCACCCTCGACGGCACGGCGCTCGCCCCGCACGAGGCGGCCATCCGCCAGTTGCTCCGTCTCCAGCCCGAGGGCGAGGGCTTCTCGGCGACCGCGACCCTGCCGGTGGCCGGGGCCGAGGTCGCGCTGGACCTCTCCGGTGTGATCGATGTCGCCGCCGAGCGCAAGCGGCTCGCGAAGGACCTCGCCGCCGCCGAGAAGGAGAAGGCCCAGGCCACGGCCAAGCTGGGCAACGAGGCGTTCCTCGCGAAGGCCCCGGACCAGGTGGTCGAGAAGATCCGTGGCCGCCTTGCCAAGGCGGACGAGGACATCGCCCGCATCGCCGCCCAGCTGGAGCGGTTGCCGAAGGCGTAGCCGTCCTAAGGGCTGTCCCGTAATCCGCGGTGGATCAGCGCACGGCGTCGGATGCTGGGGGCACCTCCCACGCCGTTCAGGCAGTGGGGGAGCATCGCAAGGCGGAGGGGCGTCCGCATACTGGATGTATGCGGGCGTTCCGACAACGCGGCGAGGTGCCGTAGCCGGCGTCGTGCGCCCGCCGGGGATTACGGGACAGCCCTTAGGCCCACGAAGGCCCCCGGTGCTCCTGGGCACCGGGGGTTTCCGCTTGCCGGGGCGGGCCGCACGACCCGGCGCTCACCAGTGCCGCCCCAGCGGCACGACTGCCCGCAGCTGAACAGGGCGACGGGTAACCGCTGGAGACAGGGGGCGCGGGGAACCGCGCGGCCGGCCACACACCACCCGCACCCGCACTCGCCCTCGAACGCGTACCCCGAGCCGTTGGGCGCCCGGCGGTCGGTCCTCCGTAGACTGGGCCCCGTGAGCGAACGCAGTGACCAGCAGCCCGACCCGATCGACCCCTTCGAGGAGATCATCGCCGCTGAGACGGACCGTGACCCGGACCTCGCGGTGATCGAGGCCGGCAGCCGTACCCTGCGCGCGCAGGGCGGGGCCCCGCAGACCGACGTACCGTCGCGGCCCGCGGACCCGGAGGTCGACAAGGCACTGCGCGAGGTCGAGGCCGACCTCGCGACCCGCTGGGGCGAGACCAAGCTGGAGCCGTCGGTCCAGCGGATCGCCGCGCTGATGGACGTCCTGGGCGAGCCGCAGCGGTCGTACCCCTCGATCCACATCACCGGCACCAACGGCAAGACCTCCACCGCCCGCATGATCGAGGCCCTGCTCGGCGCCTTCGAACTGCGCACCGGCCGCTACACCTCCCCCCACGTCCAGTCGATCACCGAGCGCATCAGCTTGGACGGCGCGCCGATCTCGGCCGAGCGGTTCGTCGAGACGTACCAGGACATCAAGCCGTACGTCGAGATGGTGGACGGCTCCCAGGAGTACCGGCTCTCCTTCTTCGAGGTGCTCACCGGTATGGCGTACGCCGCCTTCGCCGACGCGCCGGTGGACGTTGCCGTCGTCGAGGTCGGCATGGGCGGCTCCTGGGACGCCACCAACGTCATCGACGGGGACGTCGCCGTCATCACCCCCATCGACCTGGACCACACGGACCGGCTGGGCACGACGCCCGCCGAGATCGCCGGGGAGAAGTCCGGGATCATCAAGCAGGACGCGACGGTGATCCTGGCGCAGCAGCCGGTCGACGCGGCGCAGGTGATGCTGAAGAAGGCCGTGGAGGTCGACGCGACCGTGGCCCGTGAGGGCCTGGAGTTCGGGGTCGTCTCGCGGCAGGTCGCCGTCGGCGGGCAGATGCTCACCCTGCGCGGGCTGGGCGGCGAGTACCCCGAGGTCTACCTCCCGCTGCACGGCCCCTACCAGGCGCACAACGCGGCCGTTGCCCTCGCGGCCGTCGAGGCGTTCTTCGGCGTCGGGTCGCAGCGGCCGGAGCCGCTGGACGCGGACACGGTCCGCAAGGCGTTCGCGTCGGTGTCGTCGCCGGGCCGACTGGAGGTCGTTCGTCGCTCCCCGACGGTCGTGCTGGACGCGGCGCACAATCCGGCGGGCGCCCGGGCCACGGCCGAGGCGGTCGGTGAGGCGTTCGACTTCAGCCGGCTCGTCGGAGTCGTGGGCGCGAGCGGCGACAAGAACGTACGGGGTGTCCTGGAGGCCTTCGAGCCGATCTTCGCCGAGGTCGTGATCACCCAGAACTCCAGCCACCGCGCGATGGACGCCGACGAACTGGCGGCGATCGCGGTGGAGGTCTTCGGCGAGGAGCGCGTCCAGGTCGAGCCGCGGCTGCCGGACGCCCTGGAGGCGGCGATCACGCTCGCCGAGGAGGAGGGCGAGTTCGCGGGCGCCGGTGTCCTCGTCACCGGTTCCGTCATCACCGTCGGCGAAGCCCGGCTGCTGTTGGGGAAGGGCTGATCTCACCCATGCGTACCCTCTGTGCCTCCACCCTGATCGGTGAGCTCTTCGTGATCGGCTTCGCCGGGCTGGTCGCCATGAAGGACCCGGACCTGGCCATGTCGACCGTCTGGACGGTCAGCGGTGTCGCCATGTTCCTGTGCGTCGTGCTGTGCGGGCTGGTCACCCGGCCCGGCGGTGTCATGCTCGGCTGGGCGCTCCAGATCGCGCTGATCCTGTCCGGGTTCTTCGTGCCCACCATGTTCTTCATGGGCGCGGTGTTCGCGGCCCTGTGGTGGGCGTCCGTCCACTTCGGCCGCAAGGTCGACGAGGCGAAGGCACGGTTCGCGGCCCAGGCCGCCTCCACCGAGGCCGGTGCGGGAGCGTCCTGAACCGTCCGGCCGCGGTTTGTCCCGGCCCCGTCCCGCGGCGGGCATCCTGACGCTGCGTGACACCCTCTCGGGCCCGCCCTGTAGCCTCTGAGCTCCGCACACTTGTGAAATGAAGGAGTCACCACCGTGAGCCAGCGCACCCTCGTCCTCCTCAAGCCCGACGCCGTCCGGCGCGGCCTGACCGGCGAGATCATCAGCCGTATCGAGCGGAAGGCCGGCTGGCAGATCACCGCGCTGGAACTGCGGACGCTGGATCAGGACACCCTGGAGCAGCACTACGGCGAGCACAAGGGCAAGCCGTTCTACGAGCCGCTGGTGGAGTTCATGTCCTCCGGGCCGGTCGTGGCGCTGATCGTCGAGGGCGAGCGTGTCATCGAGGGTGTGCGGGCGCTGGCCGGTCCGACCGACCCGATCGCCGCGGCGCCCGGGTCCATCCGTGGTGACTACGGCGTCATCGTCCGCGAGAACCTCATCCACGCGTCGGACTCCGAGGAGTCGGCCGAGCGCGAGGTCAAGATCTTCTTCCCCGGCCGGGCGTAGTACCCTTCGCGGCGGCGGGGGCGTTGAGGTCCGCTCGCCCCCATCGTCCTTGTCCCGCCGCGGTATTCGGCCACCACCCACACGGCCTACTCCCCGCCTGACCTGCCAAACCGCCGAAAAACGGCCGTACAACGGCATATGCGTGGCGATCGGGGGAACGCGCACCCCCGATGGACCGTCTCCAGAGGCGAGGCGACGCATCGCATGCCCACAATGGCGAAGACCCTCGCGCAGTGTTCGTGCGGGCGAGACTACGATGTAAGCCTTCACGTCACAGCACCCACTTCGCCGACCCGTAAAAGCCCTGAAACGCCCTCAAAAGCCCTCAGCGCTCAACTTGGGAAGGCCAGACGAATCCTGATGGGGAACTCAATGTCGTTCATCGGCCGTGACATGGCTGTCGACCTCGGGACCGCCAACACGCTGGTGTACGTCAGGGGTCGCGGGATCGTACTGAACGAGCCGTCCGTCGTCGCGATCAACACCAACACCGGTGGCATCCTCGCGGTCGGCGCGGAGGCGAAGAAGATGATCGGCCGGACGCCCGGCAACATCGTTGCCGTACGGCCGCTGAAGGACGGTGTGATCGCCGACTTCGAGATCACCGAGCGGATGCTCCGCTACTTCATCCTGAAGATCCACAAGCGGCGCTATCTCGCCCGGCCCCGGGTCGTCGTCTGCGTGCCGTCCGGTATCACCGGGGTCGAGCGACGCGCCGTCATCGAGGCGTCCTCCCAGGCCGGCGCGCGTCAGGTGCACATCATCGAGGAGCCCATGGCCGCGGCCATCGGCTCCGGCCTGCCGGTCCACGAGGCCACGGGCAACATGGTGGTGGACATCGGCGGCGGCACCACGGAGGTCGCGGTCATCTCCCTCGGCGGCATCGTCACCGCCCAGTCCATCCGCGTCGCGGGCGACGAGTTGGACAATGCGATCATCCAGCACATCAAGAAGGAGTACAGCCTCCTCCTCGGTGAGCGGACGGCCGAACAGATCAAGATCACGATTGGTTCGGCGTACGACCTCGACGCTGACGAGCACACCGAAATCCGCGGCAGGGACCTGGTGTCCGGGCTGCCCAAGACCGTCGTCATCTCCGCCGCGGAAGTGCGGAAGGCGATCGAGGAACCCGTCAACGCCATCGTCGACGCCGTGAAGACGACCCTCGACAAATGCCCGCCGGAACTCTCCGGTGACATCATGGACCGCGGCATCGTCCTCACCGGCGGAGGTGCCCTGCTCCGCGGACTGGACGAGCGGCTGCGCCGGGAGACCGGTATGCCGATCCATATCGCCGAGGACCCGCTGGACAGCGTGGCGCTCGGTTCCGGCAAGTGTGTCGAGGAGTTCGAGGCGTTGCAGCAGGTGCTCGACGCCCAGCCCCGCAGATGACGTAACACTTCGATTCCGCCGTACGGGACGTTCTCCTCTCGTACGGCGGATCATTGATATTGAGGCATAAGCTCCCCCAAAGGCCCCTGCCGTTCCCGTCCGGGGAATCCCAGGGGCTACCCGAATTCCCCAATTCCTGTCGAATTGCTATGAGGAAGGCACGGCCGCCGCACGTGAGGGACACACGAGAGAGCCGGCTGCTCCTGGTGCTGCTGGTCGCCGTCGCGTTCGCACTGATCACGGTGGACATCCGCGGCGGGGAGGACTCACCGGTCGACGGTGCCCGACGTGCCGCGGCCGCCGTCTTCGGCCCGATCGAGGACGGGGTGTCGACCGCCGTCGACCCGATCGGCAACGCCATAAGCGCGGTCCGCGACTCCGGGTCCCGCCACGACCGCCTCGCCGCACTGGAGAAGGAGAACGCCGAGCTGAAGGCGTCGCTCGGCAGCGACGCCCGTAACAGCAGCAGGGTGCGCCAACTCGACAAGATGCTGAAGACCGCCGCCAACGGCCGGTACGGCATCAAGGGCGCCGAGGTCATCGCCGTAGGAGCCGCCCAGGGCTTCTCCTGGACCGTCACCATCGACATCGGCACCAACGACGGCATCACCCGCGACATGACGGTCCTCAACGGCGACGGACTCGTCGGCCGCGTCACCACCGTCGGCCCGAACACCGCGACGGTCCTCCTCGCCAACGACCCCGACTTCACCGTCGGCACCCGGATGGAGGCGACCGACGAACTCGGCTTCGCCTCCGGCCAGGGCGACCGCCCGCTGCGCGTCGAACTCCTCAACGGCAAGGCCAAGGTGAAGGCGGGCGACCGTCTCGTCACCTTCGGCTCCCAGGCCGACAAGCCGTTCGTGCCCGGCGTTCCGGTCGGCGTCGTCTCCCGCGTCGACCCCTCCGGCGGCGACCTCACCCGCACC
The DNA here is from genome assembly GCF_055572155.1 of Streptomyces sp. NPDC030814. Classification (NCBI taxonomy): domain Bacteria; kingdom Bacillati; phylum Actinomycetota; class Actinomycetes; order Kitasatosporales; family Streptomycetaceae; genus Streptomyces; species Streptomyces sp. NPDC030814. The sequence goes on along the minus strand of NZ_JBVIDX010000021.1, from coordinate 96,935 downwards.
GTCTACGTCAAGCCGTACGTGGCCTTCACCCAACTCGACATCGTCGGCGTCGTCGTCCAGCCGCCCCGCAAGGACCCACGCGACACGGTGCTTCCGGAGAAGCCGAAGCCCACCCCGCGGCCGACCGTGACGGTCACCGTCACCCCGCGCGCCGACGAACCCGGCGACGGCGCCGGCGTGCAGCAAGAGCAGTAGACGTAGGACAGTAGGAGCTGACCCCTTCATGCGTTTCAACCGGATGCTGCTCTCCACCACCCTGGTGATCGTCGCCCTGGTGATCCAGGTGAGCGTCCTCGCCAGACTCCACCTGCCGGGCGCCGTACCCGACCTGGTCCTCCTCACCGTCCTCGGCCTCGCCCTGGTGTACGGCCACGTCGGCGGCGCCCTCATCGGGTTCGGCGCCGGACTGCTGTCCGACCTCGCCCCGCCGGCCGACAACGCCGCCGGACGGTACGCCCTGGTCCTGTGCGTCATCGGCTACCTCGCGGGCCTCGCCAAGCCCGAGACGGGCCGCCTGAAGTCGGCCACCGGGCCGATGCTCGTGGTCGTCGTCGCCGCGCTCGGCGCCACACTGCTGTACGCCGGTGTCGGCGCCCTCGTCGGCGACGACGCCGCCCGCCATGTCGGCCTGCCCGGCCTGCTGTTCACCGCCGCGCTCTACGACCTGCTGCTCGCACCCTTCGTCGTCCCCGGCATCATGGCGCTCGCCCGGCGCGCCGACAACGACCCGCTCGCCGAGACCAACAACGCGGCCAAGGCCGCCGACGTCTCCGCCGGCTGGCTCTCCTCCGGCACCGGCCTGCGCATCGGCAGCCAGCGCGGGGGCCTGCGCATCAAGGCCGCGCGGTCACGGGCGGCCCGGGCGGGCCGCATCAAGGGGGTCAAGCGGCTGTGACGGGACGTCAGATGGCATGGCAGACGGAGACGGGAACCCATCACGGCCGAGCGGTGCACTCCCCGCACCGGCATCACTCGTCCACGCACTGAGAGGGGGAGACAGTGACCAACATCCCGGAGACCGGGCGGACGCCACGGGTCCAGATCCGGCTCGTCATCATCCAGATCCTCGTCTTCTCCCTCCTCGGCACCCTCGGCGGACGCCTCTGGTACCTCCAGATCCGCGAGGGCGACGCCTACGCCAAGGAGGCCTCCGGCAATCACGTCCAGCAGGTCGTCCAGCCCGCCGTGCGCGGCTCGATCCTGGACGCGCGCGGAGTGCCCATCGCGGACAACGAGACACGGCTCGTCGTCTCCGCCTCCCGCACCGAGCTGCTGAAGATGGACGACGACGGAAAGGGCGTCCTCACCAAGCTCGCCGGCGTCCTGGGCATGAAGCCCAAGGAGGTCATGGACAAGGTCCGGCTGTGCGACTCCGAGACCCCCCAGCCCTGCTGGAACGGCTCGCCCTACCAGCCGATCCCCATCACCGACGAGGCCACCGCCAAGCAGGCCCTCCAGATCCGCGAGCGCTCCGAGGACTTCCCCGGCATCACCGCCGAACCCCAGGCCGTACGGCGCTACGCCAGCCCCGGCGGCGCCGACACCGCCCAGGTCCTCGGCTACCTCTCGCCGGTCACCGACGAGGAGATCACCAAGGCGCAGGACACCGACTCCCCGTATCTGCGCTCCGACCAGGTCGGCCGGTCCGGCCTGGAGCGGCAGTACGACAAGGAACTGCGAGGCAAGGCCGGCGTCACCCGCTACGAGGTGGACAACCTCGGCCGCGTCATCGGTGAGGCCGAGGCCGACCCCGCCAAGCCCGGCGCCAACCTGGTCACCAGCATCGACGCCCGGGTGCAGCGCATCGCCGAGTACGAACTCAACGAAGCGATGAAGGAAGCCCGCAAGCAGGTGGACCGGAACACCGGCACCAACTACAAGGCCGACTCCGGTGCCGTCGTCGTCATGGAGGCAAAGACCGGCCGCGTCGTCGCCATGGCCTCCAACCCGGACTACGACCCGAACGCCTGGGTCGGCGGCATCTCCGCCAAGGACTACGCCAAGCTCACCGGCAAGAAGTCCAACTACCCGCTGCTGAACCGTGCGATCCAGGGCCAGTCGGCCCCCGGCTCCGTCTTCAAGGTGGTCCCGACCGCCGCCGCGGTGAACGCGGGCTACTCCTTCAACGGCCCGTACGAATGCTCCAGTTCGTACGCCATCGGCGGCCAGGTCTTCAAGAACTTCGAGTCCAAGGGATACGGCGCGATCAGCCTCGGCCGCGCCCTGGAGGTCTCCTGCGACACCGTCTTCTACCGCCTCTCCCACGAGGAGTGGAAGCGCGACGGCGGCACCGAGCCGAAGAAGAACGCCAAGGACTGGTTCTACAAGACCGCCCACCAGTTCGGCCTCGGTGCCGAGACCGGCATCGACCTGCCCAACGAGGTCACCGGCCGCATCCCCGACCGCAAGTGGAAGCAGAACTACTGGAAGGCCAACAAGGACGTCTGGTGCAAGACCGGCAAGAAGAGCGGCACCTACGCCGAGCGCATCGCCTACGAGAACTGCCTCGAAGGCAACCGCCTGCGCGCCGGTGACTCCGTCAACTACTCCATCGGCCAGGGCGACACCCTCGTCACCCCCATCCAGATGGCCACCATCTACGCCGCCATCTCCAACGGCGGCACCCTGTACGACCCCACCGTCGGCAAGGCCATCATCAGCGCCGACGGCAAGCACGTGCGGGAGATCGCGCCCAAGTCGCACGGCAAGCTCCCGATGTCGAAGCAGACCCGCGACGAGATAGACGAAGCCCTTGAGGGAGTCGCCACCCGCGGTACGGCAGCCTGGCGTTTCCAGGGCTGGCCGCAGGACGAGATCCCGATGCACGCCAAGACCGGTACCGCCGAGGTCTACGGCAAGCAGACGACCTCCTGGTTCACCACCTACACCAAGGACTACGCGATCGTCATGACGATCTCCCAGGGTGGTACGGGTTCCGGCGCCTCGGCGCCCGCCGTGCGCAAGCTCTACAACGCGCTCTACGGAGTCTCCGAGGACGGCAAGATCGACAAGAGCAAGGCGTTGCTGCCGACCCCGCAGAAGAAGCTGCCGAAGATCGAGTCCGACGGCTCGATCGACGCCCCGAAGGTGGAGACGTACCCGCCGAAGAAGACCGACGAGGAGCAGGCCACCGAAGACGCCCGGACGCTGGCCGCGGGGCCGGGCGCCCTCCCCGTCTCCTACCGTCAAGGGACGGACGGCGCGGTCACCGCACCGGCGACGGGACCCCTCGGCACCGCGCCGTTGACGGCGGCCGTCGTCACCGAGCCGGGCGCCCGGACCATGGCGCCCGACGAACCCGCGGCGATCGTCAGCACACGCGGCGGCGCCGGCAACCGCGCGGCACGACGGCGTACCGGCTGCGGCAGCGCCCCGAAGGGGCGCGGGGAACTGCGCCACCAGCCACGGCAGCGCCGCAGCCGACCGACGACGGCCTCCATCGGCACCCCCGGCGGAGAGCCCACGCGGAGGACATCCGTATGACCGGCAACAGCTTCTCCGTCTCCGGGTACGGGCCCGAACGCTCCGGCTGGACCCGGCTGCTGGCCCGTGACTCGCTCGCCCGCCGGCTCGACTGGCCGATACTGCTCTCGGCCATCGCGCTCTCCCTGATCGGCGCGGCCCTCGTCTACTCGGCGACCCGCAACCGCACCGAGCTCAACCAGGGCGACCCGTACTACTTCCTGCTCCGCCACCTGCTCAACACCGGCATCGGCATCGCCCTGATGGCCGGCACGGTCTGGCTCGGCCACCGCACACTGCGCACGGCCGTACCGATCCTGTACGGCATCTCGGTCCTGCTGATCCTGCTGGTGCTGACCCCCCTCGGCGCGACCATCAACGGCGCCCACGCGTGGATCGTCATCGGCGGCGGCTTCTCCCTCCAGCCCTCCGAGTTCGTGAAGATCACGATCATCCTGGGGATGGCGATGCTGCTCGCGGCGCGGGTCGACGCGGGGGACAAACCGCACCCGGACCATCGCACCGTCGTGCAGGCCCTCGGGCTCGCCACCGTGCCGATACTGATCGTGCTGCTCATGCCCGACCTCGGCTCGGTCATGGTCATGGTGGTCATCGTGCTGGGTGTACTGCTCACCTCCGGCGCGTCCAACCGGTGGGTCTTCGGACTCATCGGCACCGGCGCGATCGGCGCGATCGCCGTCTGGCAGCTCGGGGTGCTCGACGAGTACCAGATCAACCGGTTCGCGGCCTTCGCCAACCCCGAGCTGGACCCGGCGGGCGTCGGCTACAACACCAACCAGGCCCGGATCGCCATCGGCTCCGGCGGCCTGCTCGGCACCGGGCTGTTCAAGGGCTCGCAGACCACCGGACAGTTCGTGCCGGAGCAGCAGACCGACTTCGTCTTCACGGTGGCCGGGGAGGAGCTGGGCTTCGTCGGAGCCGGGCTGATCATCCTGCTGCTCGGTGTCGTCCTGTGGCGCGCCTGCCGGATCGCCCGCGAGACCACCGAGCTGTACGGCACGATCGTCGCCGGCGGCATCATCGCGTGGTTCGCGTTCCAGTCCTTCGAGAACATCGGCATGACCCTCGGCATCATGCCGGTCGCCGGTCTGCCGCTGCCGTTCGTGTCGTACGGCGGTTCGTCGATGTTCGCGGTATGGGTGGCGGTGGGGTTGCTGCAGTCGATCAGAGTGGAGCGGCCCATGTCGGCGTAGCGTGGACGCCGGCCCACCTGAGCCCTCAGGGCGCCTGTGGTCTGCCCTTCTGCCGCCGTGCCGACTAGATTCGGTTCATGGCGGACACCAAGCGCGAGATCGAGCGTAAGTACGAGTCCGACGAGAGCGGCCTGCCGGATCTGACCGGTGTGGCCGGTGTCGCGACGGTCATCGACAAGGGCGTGGCGGAGCTGGACGCCGTCTACTACGACACCCCCGACGAACGTCTCGCCGCCGCCTCGATCACACTGCGGCGCCGCACCGGGGGCGCCGACGCCGGCTGGCATCTGAAGTTCCCCGTCTCCTCGGGGGTACGGGACGAGATCCGCGCCCCGCTGTCCGACACGCTGCCCCGCGATCTGGCGGGGCTCGTGCGTTCCCGGGTCCGTGAGGCGGAGCTGGTGCCTCTGGTCAGGCTCCGGTCCACACGGGACGTCAGCGATCTGCTCGACGCGGACGGTGCCCTGCTCGCCGAGGTCAGTGTGGACGCCGTGCACGCCGAGCGGCTCACCGGCGGCGGCCGTACCGCGCAGTGGTCCGAGATCGAGGTGGAGCTCGCGGACGACGGAGATCCGGCGTTCCTCGACAAGGTCGAGAAGAGGCTGCGCAAGGCGGGCGTACGGCCGTCCGCGTCACCGTCGAAACTGGCGAGAGCCCTGCGGGAGACGGCCGGGAAGCCCGAGGCCGAGAACGGCAAGCGCGGGAAGAAGGGCGGCGGGGGCGGCGCCGGGGAGCCCCGCGGCGCCGCCGCGCACGTCCTCGCGTACATCCGCGTCCAGCGGGACGCGATCGTCGAGCTCGACCCGGCCGTCCGCCGGGACCTCTTCGACTCCGTGCACAGCATGCGGGTGGCCACCCGTCGGCTGCGGAGCACCTTCAAGTCGTACGGGAAGGTGCTGGACCGTACCGTCACCGACCCGATCGGTGCGGAACTGAAGTGGCTGGCGGGGGAGCTGGGCATCGGCCGGGACCACGAGGTACTGGCGGAGCGCGTGACCGAGGCGCTCGCCGAACTGCCCGAGGGGCTGGTCGTCGGTGCGGTGCGGACCCGGATGCGGACGTGGGTGGAGGCAGGGAGCACCGGGTCCCGGCGCGCTCTGCTCGCCGCACTGGACGGCGAGCGGTATCTGGCGCTCCTGCGGACCCTGGACGCCGTGATCGCCGAGCCGCCGCTGGTCGAGGGGGCCGGGGGCGATCCGGAGAAGGTGATCGGCAAGGCGGTCGCCCGGGCCTTCGGCAAGGTGGCGGACCTGGTGGAGGAGGCTCTGGCCCAGCCGTCCGGCACTGAGCGGGACCTCGCCATGCACGAGGCCCGCAAGAAGGCCAAGCGCACCCGGTACGCGGCCGAGGCGGCCACCCCGCTCCTCGGCGAGCCCGCCAAGCAGCTCGCGCGGGACATGAAGTCCCTCCAGTCCCTGCTCGGCGACCACCAGGACAGCGTGATGGCCCGTGAGGCCCTGCGGGACATGGCGTTCCAGGCCGACCAGGCGGGAGAGAGCTCCTTCACGTACGGCGTGCTGTACGGGAGGGAGGAGCGCAGGGCGGAGCTCGCGGAGGCGGCGCTGCCGGAGGCATGGCGGACGATCACGGCCGAGGGGGCCTTCTGAGGGGCCCGGGTGCGGGGAACGCCGGCGTGCGAGGGGTGGCTCCAGGGGCGTTACGCTAGATGGTCACCCCTGTCAGCTCACGAAGGTAACCCCCGCGATGTCTGTCGAGTCGGTCTTCCCACAGCTAGAGGCCCTGCTCCCGCATGTGCAGAAGCCGATCCAGTACGTGGGCGGCGAGCTCAATTCCACCGTCAAGGACTGGGACGCCTGCGACGTCCGCTGGGCGCTCATGTACCCGGACGCCTACGAGGTCGGCCTGCCCAACCAGGGCGTCATGATCCTCTACGAGGTACTCAACGAGCGCGAGGGCGTCCTGGCCGAGCGCACCTACAGCGTGTGGCCCGACCTCGAACAGCTGATGCGTGACAACGGGGTGCCCCAGTTCACGGTGGACAGCCACCGCCCGGTGAAGGCCTTCGACGTGTTCGGCCTGTCCTTCTCCACGGAGCTGGGCTACACGAACATGCTGACCGCCCTGGACCTCGCCGGGATCCCCCTGGAGTCCAAGGACCGCACCCTCGACGACCCGATCGTCCTGGCCGGCGGCCACGCGGCCTTCAACCCGGAGCCGATCGCGGACTTCATCGACGCGGCGATCATCGGCGACGGCGAGCAGGCCGTTCTCGACATGACCGAGATCATCCGCGCCTGGAAGGCCGAGGGCCGTCCCGGCGGCCGCGAGGAGGTCCTGCTCCGCCTCGCGAAGACGGGCTCGGTGTACATCCCGGCCTTCTACGACGTCGAGTACCTCCCCGACGGCCGTATCGCCCGCGTCGTCCCGAACAGGTCGGGTGTGCCGTGGCGGGTGTCCAAGCACACCGTCATGGACCTGGACGAGTGGCCGTACCCCAAGCAGCCGCTCGTGCCGCTCGCCGAGACGGTCCACGAGCGCATGTCAGTGGAGATCTTCCGCGGCTGCACCCGCGGCTGCCGCTTCTGCCAGGCCGGCATGATCACCCGCCCGGTGCGCGAGCGTTCCATCACGGGCATCGGCGAGATGGTCGAGAAGGGCCTGAAGGCGACCGGCTTCGAGGAGGTCGGCCTGCTGTCCCTGTCCTCCGCGGACCACAGCGAGATCGGCGACATCGCGAAGGGCCTGGCGGACCGGTACGAGGAGGACAAGATCGGTCTGTCGCTCCCGTCGACCCGCGTGGACGCCTTCAACGTCGACCTGGCGAACGAGCTGACGCGCAACGGCCGGCGGTCCGGTCTGACGTTCGCGCCCGAGGGCGGCTCCGAGCGCATGCGCAAGGTCATCAACAAGATGGTCTCGGAAGAGGACCTGATCAGGACCGTCGCCACGGCCTACGGCAACGGCTGGCGCCAGGTGAAGCTGTACTTCATGTGCGGCCTGCCGACGGAGACCGACGACGACGTCCTCCAGATCGCCGACATGGCGATGAACGTGATCGCGAAGGGCCGTGAGGTCTCCCGGTCGAACGACATCCGCTGCACCGTGTCGATCGGCGGGTTCGTCCCCAAGCCCCACACCCCCTTCCAGTGGGCGCCGCAGCTCTCCGCCGAGGAGACGGACGCGCGTCTGGAGAAGCTCCGCGACAAGATCCGCGGCGACAAGAAGTACGGCCGCTCCATCGGCTTCCGCTACCACGACGGCAAGCCGGGCATCGTGGAGGGCCTGCTCTCGCGCGGCGACCGCCGGGTCGGCGCCGTCATCCGCGCCGTCTACGAGGACGGCGGCCGCTTCGACGGCTGGCGCGAGCACTTCTCCTACGACCGCTGGATGAGCTGCGCCGACAAGGCCCTCGCCGACTTCGGCGTGGACGTCGACTGGTACACCACCCGCGAGCGCACCTACGAGGAGGTCCTGCCCTGGGACCACCTCGACTCCGGTCTCGACAAGGACTGGCTGTGGGAGGACTGGCAGGACGCCCTCGACGAGACGGAGGTCGAGGACTGCCGCTGGACGCCGTGCTTCGATTGTGGGGTGTGTCCTCAGATGGACACCCACATCCAGATCGGCCCCACCGGCAAGAAGCTGCTGCCGCTCACGGTCAAAAAGTAGCCGTTACCTGCGGCGATGCCATCCGGCGGATGGCTGAGACGCTTGCCGACGTACCCGAGGCGGACCGCACCGAAGCCTTTCGAGGGCTCGGCGCGAGGAGCGCGAGCCGGCTCCCCGCCCCACGCGGTGCACGCCGCTTCCCCGCCCCTCGGCGGGACCCGGGCATCGTCTCGGCAGTCGAGTGCGCGTAGCGCGTAGAGAGGCGTTCGGACGATCCTGTCCGGGCGCCTCTCGGCGTTTCCGGGGGCTACGGGAGGCGTACGAGATGAGCAGCGAGCAGACCACCATGCCGGGCCCCGTACACCTGTCCCTTCCGTCTCCACCTCCGGACCCCGTTCGGTCGGCCCTGACGGGGTGACCTGCCCGAAGGCAGGCGTGGCGGGCCGGTCGGGCCCGTGACGAAGTCGAGGGTGCGGGGCTGCATCCGGACAGGGTCGCTACGGCGTCTTGGTCGGCATGGACCTGGAGAAGCGGCCCGCGCCGCAGCCCGCCGAGCCGTCGGCGGGGCGGACGCCCCCGCGGCGGACGCCCGCGCCTGAGACACCCGAGGGGTGCCTCACCGTCGCGATCCGGATTCCCGTACGGATCGCCGTGCTGGTGCTGGTTCTTCCGGTGCGGATGGCGTGGGACGCGCTCGTCGCGGCGGGCCGGTTCCTGAGCGACACCGTGCTGCGGCCCGTGGGGCGGGCCCTGCTGTGGGTCGCCGAGGCCGTCCTCGTGTGGCCGTGGGTGGCGCTGTGGCGCCATGTCGTCGTACCGGTGGCCAAGGGGCTCGGCCGGCTCGGGTACTGGCTGCTCGTCCTGCCGCTGGTCTGGCTCTACCGGTACGTCCTGTCCCCGGTCGGCCGCGCCGTCGCGTGGGCGGCGGCGGGTGTCCGGGCCGGGCTGGCCTGGGGCGCCACAGGTCTCCGGGCCGGGCTCGTGTGGCTGTGCGGGTGGACGCTGGTGCCGCTCGCGCGGGGGCTTGTCTGGCTGGCCAGGGGGATGTGGCGCGGGATCGCGGCCGTCGGGCTCGGGGTGTTCACCGTCGTGGCGTGGCTGGTGCGGTACCTCGTGGTCGTACCGGCCGTGTGGCTGTACCGGTACGTGTTGACGCCCGTGGGCCACGCCCTCGCGTGGACGGCCGGGGGAGTCGTCCGACTCATACGGATGATCTTCACCGGGCTCGGGCTCGGCCTCTACTGGACGCTGCGCGTCCTGCTCGTGCTGCCCGCGCTCGCGCTGTGGCGGTGGGTGCTCGCGCCGGTCGGGCGGGCCCTCGCCGTCGTGGGACGCGAGGTGCGGGACGCGCTCGGCCATGCCTGGCGGATCGCCGGACGGGTGTCGCTGGCCGTCGGACGGGCACTGGCCACCGTCTTCCGGTGGATCGTCGTCGAGCCGACGCGCTGGGCGTACCGGACCGTCCTCACCCCCGTCGGCCATGTCGTGCGGGACGTCCTCTGGAAGCCCGCCGCCGCTGCCGCGCGCACCGTCGGCCGCACCGCCCGCCAGGCGCTGGACACCGCCCGTGAGTCCCTCCGGCAGGCCCGCGCCGGTGTGCGCTCGGCACTCTTCGGACAGCCGACGGAACCGACGCCGGTCGCCCGGCGGGAACCGGGAGCCGCCGAGGCACGTACTCTTGGTAGCAGTACGACCGCTCTCACGAAGGAATGAACGACACTGGGCAAGCGACAGCCCGAAGGCCCGCCGCCCGCACCCGCGGTGCAGCGCATCCGACTGCGCTACACCAAGCGCGGCCGCCTCCGGTTCACCAGCCACCGTGACTTCCAGCGCGCCTTCGAGCGTGCGCTGCGCCGCGCCGAGGTGCCCATGGCGTACTCGGCGGGGTTCACGCCGCATCCGAAGGTGTCGTACGCCAATGCCGCACCCACCGGCACGGGCAGTGAGGCGGAGTATCTGGAGATCGCGCTCACGGACGCGCGTGACCCGGAGAAGCTCAGGCTCCTCCTCGACGAGTCACTGCCCGCCGGGCTCGACATCGTCGACGCGGTCGAGGCCCGCACCTCCGGCCTCGCCGACCGGCTCACGGCCTCCGTCTGGGAGCTGCGGCTGGACGGCGTGGACCCGGCGGAAGCCGCCCGCGCGGTCGCGGCCTTCAACGCGGCCGACGCCGTCGAGGTCCAGCGCATGACCAAGAACGGCGTACGGACGTTCGACGCCCGTGTCGCCGTGGTCGAGCTCGACAGCGTCGACGGTTCCGAGAAGCGGAGTCCAGAGGCTGATAGGCCGACCGACCAGCCCTGTGCGATACTGCGGCTGGTTGTTCGGCACGTGACGCCTGCCGTACGACCCGACGACGTCCTGTCCGGTCTCCGCGCCGTGGCCGACCTGGCGCCGCCGGTCCCCGCAGCGGTGACCAGGCTGGCGCAGGGGCTGTTCGATGAAGAGACCGGCACGGTGACCGACCCGCTCGCGCCCGACCGCGAGGCAGCGGCGGCCCTCACAACGGCCGCCCCCACTGCCGCCGCGAAGGCGTCGGCGCCGGAAGGCTCCGCGTAGGACTGACGTCGTAGCGCCGCCCTCGTATCCGGGAGCCACCTGGGTCGGGCAGCGCACCCACCACAAGACTTTCGCCAGGCCGTCCGCAACACGGCGGACGGAACCGGCGAGACAGGACACAGAGAGCTCCCGAGCGGCGCCCGCGCCCCGGACGGCGGCAGTCGCGTACGACGCGAGCCGCGGACGTCACCGGCCACGCCGGACCCGGGTGCGGCGCCCGGGAGCCTGACGGGAGAAACGCCCGCATGCCCGAACAGATCGAACCCGCGGAGTCCGCACAGGGCTCCGAGCACAACACGCCGAGCGACACCCTGCCGCCGCGCCGTCGCCGCCGCGCCGCGTCCCGCCCCGCGGGACCGCCGTCCACGGCGAACGAGGCGTCCGCCGAGACCGTCGAGCCGACCGTGTCGGCGGCGGAGCCGGCGGACCTCGCGACCGTCGAGCCCGATGAGGCCGTGGTGACCGACGAGAAGGCCGTGGATGCCGAGAGTGATGTGGCTGCTATGACCGGCGAGGCCGAAGAGGCTTCTGAGATCGAGGCCACCGCTGACGCGGAAGCCGACAAGACAGCCGAGCCTGCGCCTGCCGGGCGCACGCGCCGACGTGCCACGCGCCGCGCCTCCGCGCCCGCCGGCGCCCCCAAGGGCGCCGAGGCCGTCGAGATCGCTGAGACCGTCGTGCCGGCCGCCGCCGAGGAGAGCACTGCCGCTGTCACCGAGGCGCCCGCTGCCGCCGAGGTGTCCGCGCCCGCCGAGGAAGCCGCGCCCGCCGCACGTCCGCGTCGCCGCGCCACCCGTCGTGCGTCGGCCCCCGCCGGCGCGCCCCTGGGCGCCGAGAGCACCGAGACCGTGGTGGCTGCCGAGAGCACCGGGTCGGCCGCGCCCGAGGCCACCGCCGAAACCTCCCCCGGGGAAGCGGACAGCAAGGCCGCCGAGGTCGTCGAGGCCGCCCCCGCCGGGCGTACGCGCCGGCGTGCCACGCGCCGTGCCTCCGCGCCCGCCGGTGAGCCGAAGGCGGCCGAGGCCGTGGCGGCCCCCGCCGAGACCCCGAAGGCCCCGGAGACCGTGGCGCCGGTGGAGACCGCGCCTGCCGCCGTCGCGGACCCGGCCACCGCCGAGCCCGCTCAGGACGCCGCGCCCGTCGAGGCGGCGGCCGAGGAGGCCGCGCCGCGCCGGACGCGCCGTCGTGCCACGCGTCGGGTGACCGCTCCCACGAGCACCCCGGAGGGCGAGACCTCCGCCGACACCCCGTCGGCCGAGGCCCCCGCCGCTGAGACCCCGGCCGCTGCGACCGCTCAGGCCGCCGTCGGCGAGCCCGCGCCTGCCCAGGCACCCTCAGCCCCGGCCGGGAAGGCGTCCGCCGAGGGTGAGGACGGCGGGGCACGGCGTGCCCGGCGCCGGGTCGCCCGGAAGGCGGCCGTCGGGTTCTCCGAGCCGACGGCGTCCGCGGCCGAGGACGCGCCCGTGCGGCCCGCCCGGCCCGCCGTGGCCGTGTTCCAGGCGCCGGTGTTCACCGAGCCGATGTTCCAGACGCCGGAGCGGGCGGCCGCGCAGGCCGCCGCCGAGGCCGAGGCGGAGGTCGCCGGGAGCGACGAGACCGCCGACCTCGGCGGGCAGGCCGAGGAGGAGAACACCGGCGGTTCGCGTCGTCGGCGCCGCCGCCGCGGCGAGCCCGCCGAGACGGAGCCCGTGACGGCCGAGGAGGCCGCCGAGGCCGACGAGGCCGGGGAGACGGACGAGTCCGAGGAGCCCGAGGGGGCCGCCGAGGACGAGGCCGACGGCGAGGAGTTCGGCGAGGAGGAGACCACCGGTTCGCGTCGTCGCCGTCGCCGTGGTGGCCGTCGTCGCCGCCGGGGCGAGTCGGCCGAGGGCGAGGGCGACGACCTCGGCGCCGAGCAGGCCGCTCAGGACGCCGAGGACACCGCCGAGCAGGTGGACGAGGACGCCGAGGACGAGGGCGACTCCGACGAGCGCGAGGAGGCGTCCGGCTCCAGCAGCAGCCGGCGTCGCCGTAGGCGTCGTCGCCGCGCCGGGGACTCCTCCGGCGAGGCCGAGGCGGCGACGGACGACCCCGAGCGCACCGTCGTCAAGGTCCGCGAACCGCGTGAGCGCCGCGCCAAGGAGACCGAGCCGTCGGACGAGGTGCAGTCCATCAAGGGCTCGACCCGTCTGGAGGCGAAGAAGCAGCGCCGCCGGGAAGGCCGTGAGCAGGGGCGCCGTCGCGTCCCGATCATCACCGAGGCCGAGTTCCTCGCCCGCCGCGAGGCCGTGGAGCGCGTCATGGTCGTCCGCCAGAGCGGCGAGCGCACCCAGATCGGCGTCCTCGAGGACAACGTGCTCGTCGAGCACTACGTCAACAAGGAGCAGGCCACCTCGTACGTCGGCAACGTCTACCTCGGCAAGGTGCAGAACGTGCTGCCGTCGATGGAGGCCGCCTTCATCGACATCGGCAAGGGCCGCAACGCCGTCCTGTACGCCGGTGAGGTCAACTTCGAGGCACTCGGCATGGCCAACGGGCCGCGCCGTATCGAGAGCGCGCTCAAGTCCGGGCAGTCGGTCCTCGTCCAGGTCACCAAGGACCCGATCGGACACAAGGGCGCCCGCCTGACCAGTCAGGTCTCGCTGCCCGGCCGCTACCTGGTGTACGTCCCCGAGGGGTCGATGACCGGTATCAGCCGCAAGCTGCCCGACACCGAGCGGGCCCGGCTGAAGACCATCCTCAAGAAGATCGTCCCCGAGGACGCGGGCGTCATCGTGCGTACCGCCGCCGAGGGCGCGAGCGAGGACGAGCTGCGCCGTGACGTCGAGCGACTGCAGGCGCAGTGGGAGGACATCCAGAAGAAGGCGAAGAGCGGCAACGCCCCGACGCTGCTGTACGGCGAGCCGGACATGACCGTCCGCGTCGTGCGCGACATCTTCAACGAGGACTTCTCCAAGGTCATCGTCAGCGGTGGGGACGCGTGGGAGACCATCCACGGATACGTCTCCCATGTCGCGCCCGACCTCGCGGACCGGCTGCAGAAGTGGACCTCCGAGGTCGACGTCTTCGCGACGTACCGCATCGACGAGCAGCTGATGAAGGCGCTGGACCGCAAGGTGTGGCTGCCCAGCGGTGGTTCGCTGGTGATCGACAAGACCGAGGCCATGGTCGTGATCGACGTCAATACCGGCAAGTTCACCGGCCAGGGCGGCAACCTGGAGGAGACGGTCACCAGGAACAACCTGGAGGCGGCCGAGGAGATCGTGCGTCAGCTGCGGCTGCGCGACCTCGGTGGCATCGTCGTCATCGACTTCATCGACATGGTGCTGGAGTCCAACCGGGACCTGGTGCTGCGGCGCCTGCTGGAGTGCCTGGGCCGTGACCGTACGAAGCACCAGGTGGCCGAGGTCACCTCGCTGGGCCTCGTGCAGATGACCCGCAAGCGGGTCGGGCAGGGTCTGCTGGAGTCCTTCTCGGAGACCTGCGTCCACTGCAACGGGCGTGGCGTGATCGTGCACATGGACCAGCCGACGGCTGCCGGTGGCGGCGGCAAGCGCCGCAAGCGCGGGCGGGGCGGCGCGGAGCAGGACCACGAGCACGTGGCCGCGCCCGAGGCCGTCGAGCCGGAGACCGTCGAGACGGAGACCGTCGAGACGGTGGAGCCTGTCGAGGCCGAGGTCGCGGAGGTGGCCGCCGAGGTCGCCGAGCCGGTGGCGCTCCCCTCGCCGGAGTTCGAGCCGGACGAGGAGCTGTACAGCAGCGTCGCCGAGGCGGAGGCCGCGGTCACGCGCGGTCGTTCGCGGCGCCGGGTGACCCGTCGGGCCTCCGCGCCCTCGGGCGCGCCGAAGAGGCGGGAGACCGTGGCGGCGGTCGTGTCCGACGAGGTCGAGGAGCGGGCTCCCAAGTCCCGCGAGGCCGCCGAGGCCGAGCCGGTCGCGGTGGAGGACCCGGTCGTCGAGACGCCGGCCGCGGTGAGCGCCGAGGAGGCCGCGCCCAAGGGCCGCACGCGCCGTCGGGCGACCCGGAAGGTGTCCGCGCCCGCGGGTGCCCCCGCCGGCACGGCCGCGGACGACGCCGTCGTGACGGTGGCGGAGTCCGTCGCGGAGCCGGTCGTCGAAGCCGTGGCCGAGCCGGTCGTGGAAGCGGCGGCGGAGCAGCCCGAGGCGGTCGCCGCTGCCGAGAGCGCGGCTCCGGCCCGCCCGAGGCGGCGTGCCGTGCGCAAGGCGACGGCGCCCACCGCGTCGGAGGAGGCCGCTGTGGTGGTCGTCCCGTCCGCCTCGGCGGAGGAGACGGCGCAGGCTCCGGCCGAGGAGGCCGCCGAGGTCGCGGAGGCGTCCGAGGCGCCCGCCAAGAAGGCGACGGCGCGGAAGACGGCCAAGAAGGCGACGGCGAAGAAGGCCGCCACCAAGAAGACGGCGGCCAAGAAGACGGTCGCGAAGAAGGCCACCGCCAAGAAGGCGGCGACGAAGAAGTCGGCCTCGAAGAAGACCACGGTCGCCGCCGAGCAGGCGTCGAACACGGTCACCGCTTCGACCGAGGAGAGCTGAGCCCCACGGGGCGGGCCACGGCCCGCCCCGGACTGAGGCCCCCGTCCGGCGGATCAACTGCCGGGCGGGGGCCTTCGCGTTGCCCCGACAGGGGGAGAAACCTCACACAACGCCGGGGTGTTTGGGGGCGTTTGGGAGGCGCTTTTGGCGCGTAAGCACCTTCCGCCTCTTGGATCACCGGCAGACGCCTGCAAGACTCACGTAGTCGTACGAGCAAGAGCGTTGAAGCACTACCCCGACAACGCGGTCCGCCCGTGGAAGCAAGTGCCCGGGACCGTGAGCGGGGAACGGGGAGGGGATCGCATGGCGCGTGCGCGCCTGACGAGGACAAGGCGGCACCGTGCTGTGGGGCCGGTCGGGGCAGCGCGCAAGGCGGTGGCGCTGGCCACCGTCCTGTCGGCGGCCGGGGTGCACACGGCGGTGTCCGCCGGGACCGCGCAGGCCGCCCCCACCTGGACCGAAGGGCCCGTCTTCAACGACCCGTTGGGCGAGGAGAGCGAGCAACTCGCCATCCGCACGCGCCTCATCGACCTCACGGCCGCCGCGCTGCCAGGCTCCACCATCAAGGTCGCCGTCTACCACGTGTGGGAGGCGCCCGTCGTCAACGCGCTCGTCGCCGCCAAGGACCGGGGCGTCAACGTCCAGGTCCTGCTCGACGAGTCGAGCATCAGCGACCGCCCCGCCAACACCGCGTACAGCAGCCTCGCCGCCGCCCTCGGCACCGACCGTACGAAGGGCTCGTACATCGCGACCTGTCCCGTCGACAAGTCCTGCCTCGGCGACCCGAAGTACGGGCAGTCGATCATGCACAACAAGTTCTGGCTGTTCTCCGCGGTCGAGGGCGCCAGGAACGTCGTCGTGCAGACCACCTCGAACTCGACGCCCTCCGCGCACACCAAGTTCTTCAACGACGCGCTGCTGCTGCCGAACAACCCGACGATGTACGACGCCTACGCGGACTACTTCGACACCATGGTGGCCCGGGACTGGGCGGGCTGGGAGTACCGGACCGTCAGCAACGGCCTCTACAAGGCGTACTTCTTCCCCCGCGCAGGGAACACCCGGGCCACCGACAGCGTGTACTCGGTGCTCAACAACGTGCAGTGCTCCTACAAGGACACCGGCGGGGTCACCCGGAGGACCTGGGTGCGGGTGGCGATCTTCAAGATCACGCGGATGGCGATCGCGGAGAAGCTGGTCGCGCTGAAGAAGGCCGGCTGCAACGTGAGCATCGTGTACGCCGAGTCGGACAGTGCGAAGAGTTCGGGCGGCACGCCGGGCACCTGGGAGAAGATGCACACCTCCGGCGGGCCGACCGTGCGCTGCTACAACGACGACCGGGACCCGCTGAACCCCGGTCAGAAGCTGACCACGCCGTACATCATCCACTCCAAGTACATCCTCGTGGACGGCATGTACGACGGGGTCCGCAACAAGATCAGCTTCACTGGGTCCGGCAACTACACGGGGCCCGCGCTGCGCGAGAACGACGAGTCGATCGTCAAGGTCGACGACGACGCCGTGCACGACATGTACAAGGCCCACTTCGACCAGGTGATCCGTGTCGCGTACCCGGGCAGGTCCGACACCACGGACCTCTGCAAGGGTGTGAAGCCGCTGCCGGCGGACGGCGAGAAGCCGACCGGGTGAGGACCGCGGGCGTCCGGCGGGGCTCGGTTTGACCCGTTCGAGCGTCGCCCCGTAACCTTGACCGTCGGCGTGTCCGTAAGCAGACGCGCCACATCCCCGTAAACCTCATCCTTCCGGGCGCCGGGCGCCCCGGGAGAGGCCGTCCGCATGCCGGGTGGCTGGACTGCGGGGGTGCCGTTCCCGAGCGAGAGAGTGAGATCCGCGTGTACGCCATCGTGCGCAGCGGTGGTCGCCAGCACAAGGTTGCTGTCGGCGACATCGTTGAGGTTGACAAGATTTCCACCGCCAAGGTTGGCGACACGGTCGAGCTCTCGACCCTGCTCGTTGTCGACGGCGACGCTGTGACCAGCGACCCGTGGGTGCTGGCCGGCATCAAGGTCCAGGCCGAGGTCGTGGACCACCACAAGGGCCAGAAGATCGACATTCTGCGCTACAAGAACAAGACCGGCTACCGCCGTCGTCAGGGCCACCGCCAGCAGTACACGGCGATCAAGGTCACTGAGATCCCCACGGCTGCGAAGTAAGGGACTGAGGAGAGATGGCACACAAGAAGGGCGCATCGTCCACCCGGAACGGTCGCGACTCGAACGCCCAGCGGCTCGGCGTGAAGCGCTTCGGCGGTCAGGTCGTCAACGCGGGTGAGATCCTGGTCCGCCAGCGCGGCACCCACTTCCACCCGGGCGCGGGCGTCGGCCGCGGCGGCGACGACACGCTGTTCGCGCTGCAGTCCGGTGCGGTGCAGTTCGGCACCAGCCGTGGCCGCAAGGTCGTGAACATCGTTCCGGTCGCCTGAGTCTTCCGACCAGGGCTTCCGTAGAGCGATTCGTCGAGGCGGACCTCACTTCCCGTAGCGGGAAGCGGGTCCGCCTTTGACGTGTTACAGCTGAGACAATTCCGTACACCACGCATTGCGCGTAACTGGAGGCACCCACCATGACCACCTTCGTGGACCGCGTCGAGCTGCATGTCGCCGCGGGTAACGGAGGCCACGGCTGTGCCTCCGTCCACCGTGAGAAGTTCAAGCCGCTGGGCGGCCCCGACGGGGGGAACGGCGGCCGGGGCGGCGACGTGATCCTCACCGTGGACCAGTCCGTCACGACGCTGCTCGAATACCACCACTCCCCGCACCGCAAGGCCACCAACGGCAAGCCGGGCGAGGGCGGCAACCGCTCCGGCAAGGACGGCCAGGACCTCGTCCTGTCCGTACCGGACGGCACGGTGGTGCTCGACAAGCAGGGGAACGTCCTCGCCGACCTCGTCGGCCACGGCACCTCCTTCGTCGCCGCGCAGGGCGGCCGGGGCGGCCTCGGCAACGCGGCCCTCGCCTCCGCCCGCCGTAAGGCGCCCGGCTTCGCGCTGCTCGGCGAGCCGGGAGACCTGCGGGACATCGTCCTGGAGCTGAAGACCGTCGCCGACGTGGCGCTGGTCGGTTACCCGAGCGCGGGCAAGTCCTCGCTGATCTCGGTGCTGAGCGCGGCGAAGCCGAAGATCGCGGACTATCCCTTCACGACCCTCGTCCCCAACCTCGGGGTCGTGACGGCCGGCTCGACGGTCTACACGATCGCCGACGTGCCGGGCCTGATCCCCGGCGCCAGCCAGGGCAAGGGCCTCGGCCTGGAGTTCCTCCGCCATGTGGAGCGCTGCAGTGTCCTCGTCCACGTCCTGGACACGGCGACGCTGGAGTCCGAGCGCGACCCCGTCTCCGACCTCGACGTCATCGAGGAGGAGCTGAAGCAGTACGGCGGGCTCGACAACCGGCCGCGGATCGTCGTCCTCAACAAGATCGACGTGCCCGACGGCAAGGACCTCGCCGAGATGGTGCGGCCGGACCTGGAGGCCCGCGGCTACCGGGTCTTCGAGGTGTCCGCGGTCGCCCACACCGGTCTGAAGGAGCTGTCCTTCGCGCTCGCGGACCTCGTCGGCAAGGCGCGGGCCGCCAAGCCGAAGGAGGAGGCGACCCGGATCGTCATCCGCCCGAAGGCGGTCGACGACGCGGGCTTCACCGTCACCCGCGAGGACGACGGGCTCTTCCGTGTGCGGGGCGAGAAGCCGGAGCGCTGGGTACGCCAGACCGACTTCAACAACGACGAGGCGGTGGGTTATCTCGCCGACCGTCTGAACCGGCTCGGCGTCGAGGAGGAGCTGATGAAGGCGGGCGCCCGCTCCGGCGACGGCGTCGCCATCGGCCCCGAGGACAACGCGGTCG
This sequence comes from Streptomyces sp. NPDC030814, assembly GCF_055572155.1. Taxonomy (NCBI): domain Bacteria; kingdom Bacillati; phylum Actinomycetota; class Actinomycetes; order Kitasatosporales; family Streptomycetaceae; genus Streptomyces; species Streptomyces sp. NPDC030814. The sequence goes on along the minus strand of NZ_JBVIDX010000021.1, from coordinate 77,748 downwards.
TCTTCGACTGGGAGCCGACGGTCACGGCCGGCGCGGAGATGCTCGGCCGCCGAGGCGAGGACCACCGCTTCGAAGCGCCCCGTCCCGCCGTCCAGCGCCGCCGCGACCGCCAGGCCGAACGCGACGAGATCGAACAGGCCTACGACGACTTCGAGCCGTTCTAAAGGGGCCGAAGCGTTCCGGGGGCCCTGTCGCTGTCTCCTCAAGGCCCCCGGCAGCTGCTGCCGACCGGGGCCAGGCCGCCCCACTCGGCGCTCCCAGGCACCGCCGCGGGCTGAAGCGTTCCGGGGGCCCTGTGGCTGTCTCCTCAAGGCCCCCGGTAGCTGCTGCCGACCGGGGCCAGGCCGCCCCCCTCGGCGCTCCCAGGCACCGCCGCGCCCACCCGTGCCGCCCCAGCGGCACGACTGCCCGCGGCTGGAGCGGCGGCAGCGGGGGCGGCGGGGGCGGCCACGAGCGCGACCCGGACGCCGGCCGGGGCGGGCGACGGTGACTTTTCGCGGCTGGTGGTCCGGCTCCTGAGGGGCGCGGGGAACTGCGCGACCAGGCCCCACGGACCCGCAGTCGCCTCACCCCCCTGGTGCCCCCGAACCCGTGGCGTGGGACAGGCAAGGCAAAGGCCCCGGCCGACGATCGCTAGAACTCAAGATCCACCACCGGGGCCTTTTTCGGCTGCACCTAGCGGAGCGCCTCCGCGTCGCTGGGCTCGCCCTCGGCCGCCACTTCGTCCTGGGACTGGCGGGGGGAGGGGATCTCGGCCGCGAGGCGGGACTCCATACGGACCCGGCGGTCGTCGGCCTTGGCGCAGAGCGCCGTGACGGCGGCACCGAACCGGACGATGGACGGCGGGTCCGACGGCCCGAGCAGCTGCTCCTTCAGATCGGCGCGGGCCTGCGTGAACCTGTCCTTCTCCGGGTGGCGCACCGCGTCCAGCAGCCCCGGCACCTGACGGGCGTCCGGCGTGATCACCACACCCGCCGACACGGTCGGGAACGCCGCACGGAACGCCGCCTCCGGCAGTCCGGAGGTGTTGCCCACGGCGTACGGCTTCTCGCTGGACAGCCAGTCCGAGACCACCGACGAGACATCGCTGATCAGCAGGTCGGACGCGTTGAAGCAGGCGAAGATCGCCGGCCTGGCCTCGGTGATGATGAGGTGCTCCCACTCGGGGAACGACGCCCAGTACGCCTTCTCCCAGGCCAGCGTGGCCTCGGCGATGGCCGCCTCACGGTCACCGCTCGGCGTGCCCTGGAGCAGCATCCGCTCCATCTCGTCCGCGCTGGAGCGGAACGACGTCGACGTCAGCCTGTCCAGCTCGGCCGTGCGGCGCACCAGCTCCGCGGCGGCGTCGGCCCCCGGCCGCGCCCCCGAGCGCTTCGTGTTGGCCTCGCGGATCATCGCCTTGATGCGCTCGTTCGCCGCGCCCGCGCGCGGGTCGACCGAGCCGGTCATCGGGTGCGGCTTGTACAGCAGCCGTACCTTCTCGTCGGCGAGCAGCGCGCGGACGATGTTCTCGCCGGCCAGGACCACCGAGGTGTTGCCGGGATTGCCGTCCCAGCCCTCCCACGTGGGGGCGTACAGGACGGTCGTGTACGTGCCGGTCGGCGGGCCCGCGTACGGGCGGATCGGGGCCAGCTGCGGCCGGCCCACCTCGACGATGTCCTTGTCCTCGACACCGACCTCGGCGAGCGCGTACCGCTCGCGCGCGGCGGGACCGGCGACCCACACCTCGTCGTACGCCTTCGCGTACGGGTTGCACGAGGACAGCTTGTCGCTCTCGCCGTGGTTGATGAAGGCGTGCTTGATGGTGGGGATGCGCAGCACCTGGGAGGTCTTCGCGGCGTTGGCCGGGTGCAGCATCATCTTCAGGGTCGAGTTCTCCAGGGAGAACATCGTCGCGACCTTCGGGAAGCAGATGATCGGGACGTCCGTGGCGTCGATCTTCTGGACCATGAAGCGCTCGCGCAGCACGATCAGCGGCTTGTCCAGCTGGGACAGCGTGGAGAGCCACATGTTCGCCTGGTACGCCGAGGTCGTGCCGCCGGAGAAGTACATGGCGACGGTCGGCTGGTAGCGCTCCAGCCACTGGTCCAGCCACTCCATGACCTGCTGCTCGCTCTTCGCCCGCTTCTTGGGCAGCAGCCAGGTCGCCAGGTACGCCGTCCCCCCGACGAGGAGGGTGAGGCCGAAGCCGAGGCCGACGCCGCCCCAGGTGGCGTCCTTCGTGGCCGCCGTGACCAGCAGACCGGCGGTGATCGGCAGCGAGAAGGTCAGCAGACGGTGGGCCTGGCGGCGGGCCAGGATGCGCGGCGGGGCGGCGGTCAGGCGCAGCTCGGAGGCGTCGATGTTGCGCGTGACGATCGGCAGCGTCCGGCTGCGGCGGACCAGCACGGAGACACCCTGGCAGGCGAAGTGCACCGCGTAGAAGAGGCACAGGCCGACCAGCAGCGGGGCCTGCTCGCGCAGCGGGTCGATGCCGTCGATGCGCAACAGCCCCACCAGGATCAGCATGTCGCGCAGCAGCTGGCGCACCAGCGCGTCGAAGCGGACCTTGCCCAGCAGTGCGAGGAGTCCGGGGTCCCGGTACTGCAGATACGTGTCCAGGACGAGGCCCGCCGCGCCGGCGGCGACGAACAGGGGGATGTTCGGCAGCAGCGCGGAGACGATCTGGACCGTGAAGAGCGCGAACATCGCGAACAGCGCTGACAGCTGCACGATGCGGCGGGGTACGAGGCCTGCGGAGGGCACGGGCTGGGCTCCTGCGGAGGGTGCGACGGACGGAGGGGGGAATGAGAGTAGTGGGGCCGGCCCGCCACGGTGCGCGCGCCCCCGGGCGCCTTCCGACCCAGGAACGCCGCGCGAGAGGAGGAAGGCCGATCCTGACCGTATGACCTAGGGCGGTCGGGGAGCAATCTTCCGTGAGATCAATCACCGGCAATCGGGCATAACGCCCGGAAATCCCGGGGTGTTCGCCACCCTCTTCCTCTCGTGGGCTCAGCCGCGGGCCGGAGCGGACCCGAGCCGTCCGCTCCTCGAAATGAAGACGCGTCCGGCCCGGCCGCTCACGTAGATTGCGCACTGCACACACCGGGCTGGTTCGGAACATTGGGGATACAGGTGTCAGCGGCAAGGCAGGGAGTGGCGGAAGCGCACCGGATCGTCGTCAAGGTGGGCTCCTCGTCGCTGACGACGGCCTCCGGGGGCCTCGACGCGGACCGGGTGGACGCCCTCGTGGACGTCCTCGCCAAGGCGCGCAGCGGGGGCGAGCGGGAGATCGTCCTCGTCTCGTCCGGCGCCATCGCCGCCGGGCTCTCGCCGCTGGGCCTGCGCCGCCGTCCCAAGGACCTCGCCCGGCAGCAGGCCGCCGCCAGCGTCGGCCAGGGGCTCCTGGTGGCCCGTTACACGGCCTCCTGCGCCCGTTACGGCGTCCGGGTCGGCCAGGTGCTCCTGACCTCCGACGACATGAGCCGCCGCTCCCACCACCGCAACGCCTCCCGCACCCTCGACAAGCTCCTCGCGATGGGCGCACTGCCGGTCGTCAACGAGAACGACACGGTGGCCACGGACGAGATCCGCTTCGGCGACAACGACCGTCTCGCCGCCCTCGTCGCCCACCTCGTCCGAGCGGACCTGCTGGTCCTGCTGTCGGACGTGGACGGTGTGTACGACGGAGACCCCAGCCGTCCGGGCACGTCGCGGATAGCGGAGGTACGGGGCCCGGAGGACCTCGCGCACGTGGAGATCGGCAGCGCGGGCAAGGCCGGCGTCGGCACCGGCGGCATGGTCACCAAGGTCGAGGCGGCCGCAATCGCCACCGGCGCGGGCATCCCCGTGGTCCTGACCAGCGCCATCCACGCCGCGGACGCCCTCGCCGGCCGTGACACCGGCACCTACTTCCACCCCACCGGCAAGCGCTCGGCCGACCGGCTGCTGTGGCTCCAGCACGCGTCCACCCCACAGGGCGCGCTCACCCTGGACGACGGGGCCGTGCGCGCGGTGGTCGAGCGCCGCAAGTCACTGCTGCCGGCCGGTATCGCGGCCGTCGACGGCGACTTCAGCGCCGGGGACCCGGTCGAGCTGCGCGACGGGGCGGGCCGGGCCGTCGCCCGCGGGCTGGTCAACTTCGACGCCAAGGAGATCCCCCAGCTGATCGGCCGCTCGACCCGGGAACTGGCGCGCGAGCTGGGTCCCGCGTACGAACGAGAGGTCGTACACAGGGACGACCTCGTGCTCCTGCACCCCTGACCAGCGACCCCGCGAAGGGTGCCGCAGCACGACCCACGCCGGTGTCCGTTCCGTAAAACCGCCCCACGGAGCCCCTGAGCCTGCTCAACTTTGTCCCAGGGGCATTCCGCACCACCCAATGCGAAGCCCGCATCGTTGCGAAGGAGGCCGTCGTGAGACGAGTGCGCCCCGGGGCCGCGGCGTCCCGTGGTGGTGGTACCTCCCGTGCGGCCGGAGAGGAGCGGACGCTCACCAGTGTCACCTCCTCGGACACGTACGAGGGCGGAGCCGAGGAGCCGCAGGACCTGCCCCGGCTGTGGCACGTCACGCTGAGCGTCTCCGGGCCCGAGGCCCCGCTGAAGGAGGTGCGGCGCGGCCTGGAACAGCTGGCCCACGACCACCCCTTCCTGCTGACCAGCCGCTATGCGAACGACCACGCCGAGATCCGCTACTGGGAGGAGGCCCGCGACCTCCACGACGCGGCCGCCGTCGCCCTGCGGCTGTGGGGCGAGCACCGCCGTACGGCGGGACTGCCGCCCTGGGAGATCGTCGGCCTGGAGGTCATCGACCGCCAGACCTACCACCAGCGCATCGCCGAGGGCTGCGGCCCGCCACCGGCGGCCCGCGTCGGCGTCCACCCCTTCTAGGCCCCTACGGGCCCGTTCCGGGCCCGTCCTGCGCCGTGTCCGCAGTCCCGCCCGCCCCGCGGCACTGCGCGGACACGACCTGGGGCGACAGGGCCCGGGTGTGCCGTCCGGCGCTCGGAGCAGAGGCACGGGTCGCCGCGCGGGGGCGCGTCCGGGGTCCGTCTCGGCTTGTGGGACGGCGACTGGGGCCCCCTCCCGCGGCGCACTACCCTTCCCTTATGACCACGCTCTCGCCTTACGACTCCATGTCACCGGTCACCCGGGCCGCCTACCGAGCCAAGGGCGCCGCCGCCGACCTCGCGCCGCTCCCGCGCGCCGACAAGGACGACGCGCTGCTCGCCATCGCCGACGCGCTGGAAGTCCGTACGAGTGAGATCGTCGAGGCCAACGCCAAGGACATCGGGCGCGCCCGCGAGGCCGGCACGAGTGAGGCGATCATCGACCGGCTCACGCTCACCCCCGAGCGGATCCGCGCGATCGCCGCCGATGTGCGCGACGTGGCCGCGCTGCCCGACCCGGTCGGCGAGGTCGTCCGCGGCTCCACCCTGCCCAACGGCATCGACCTGCGCCAGGTCCGCGTCCCGCTCGGTGTCGTCGGCATCATCTACGAGGCCCGCCCGAACGTCACCGTGGACGCCGCCGCCCTCTGCCTGAAGTCCGGCAACGCGGTCCTGCTGCGCGGCTCGTCCTCCGCCTACGAGTCCAACACCGCCCTCGTCCGCGTCCTGCGCGACGCCGTCGGCGGCGCCGGGCTGCCGGCCGACGCCATCCAGCTCGTCCCCGGCGAGAGCCGTGACTCCGTGCGCGAGCTGATGCGCGCCCGCGGCCTGGTCGACGTGCTCATCCCGCGCGGCGGCGCCTCCCTGATCCGCGCCGTCGTCGAGGAGTCCACCGTCCCGGTGATCGAGACCGGCACCGGCAACTGCCACGTCTACGTCGACGCGGTCGCCGACCTCGACACGGCGGTCGAGATCCTGATCAACTCCAAGGCCCAGCGGGTCAGCGTCTGCAACGCCGCCGAGACCCTCCTGGTCCACCAGGACATCGCCCCCGAGTTCCTGCCCCGCGCGCTCGACGCCCTCGCCGACGCCGGGGTCACCGTCCACGGCGACGAGCGCGTCCTCGCCTACGCCAAGGAGACCCGCGCCACGGTCGTCGAGGCCACCACGGAGGACTGGGAGACCGAGTACCTCTCGTACGACATCGCCGCCGCGGTCGTCGACTCGCTCGACCGGGCCGTGGAGCACATCCGGCTGTGGAGCTCCGGGCACACCGAGGCGATCGTGACGACCTCCCAGCAGGCCGCCCGCCGCTTCACCCAGTTGGTCGACTCCACGACCGTCGCCGTCAACGCCTCCACCCGTTTCACCGACGGCGGTCAGTTCGGCTTCGGCGCCGAGATCGGCATCTCCACCCAGAAGCTGCACGCCCGCGGCCCCATGGGTCTGCCCGAGCTGACCAGCACGAAGTACATCGTCACCGGCGACGGACACGTACGCCGCTGACAACCGGCGCGTACGGCGCCCAGCAGGGCGTACGGGTCTCGTGGGGCGCCGGTGGTTTCTGTGAAACCACCGGCGAACCGCTGAGCAGAACGGATGAATTTCCTTACCGTCTGCCCAAATTGACCACCCCGGTCTACTCTGGATCCGTGCCGGAGGACGTGGGGGGCACGCCGTTCCCTGACGGCTGGGAGCCCGACGACGACCGCGACCGCGGAGGTATGGACGAAGAGTTCGCCTCCGTGGTCTTCGACGAGGACTTCGTACGGGCGGCCGTGGTCCACGAGCCGACCGCGGTCGAGCGGCTGCTCGCCGCCGCGGAGGCCCGCGCCGCGGCCCAGGAGGCCGAGGCCCGCCGGGCCCACTCCAGAGGCCCCCGCGGCGAGGACTACGACGACGGCTTCGCCGACGGCCCCGACTTCGGTCACGACCCCGATCTCGACGATCTCGACGACCCCGAGATCCTGGAGGGCCGCTACGGCTCCGCCGCGCCCTACGGCAAGCAGACCCGCTGGCACCGCCCCGTCGCCTGGGTCCTCGCCCTGGTCATGGGCATCGGCATGGTGGCGCTGGCCTTCACCGCCGTCTACCGGGGCGCCTCCTCCAGCCGCGGCGACGAGATTCCTCCCCCCGCCACCACCGGAGTCGAACAGGGCACCTCGGCCGGCCCCTCGGCCTCCGCCGACTACTCCCAGCCGGCCGTGCCGGCGGTACCGCGCCAGCCCTGACCCGCGGTTCGACGAGACGTTCGAAAACCTGGTGAGAACCTGTCAGAAGTTGTCGTGCACCACGGCGTTTACCGGAGCTCCCGCAGACCTACCCTGAAGGTATGGGCGGGCCCGGAGACCCACCCGAGGGGACACCCGAGGGCACCCCCGGCGGTGGCGGCGAGGACGAATACCGATCCGTCGTGTTCGACGAATCGTTCGTTCGTGCTGCCCGCCTCCAGGAGTTCTCCGCCCAGGAACGCCTCACCGACCACGCCCCGGCCGTCCGCCGCCGCCCGCCCATGCGCCGCGGCTTCTCCCGACAGGCGCTGATCCTCGTCCTGCTGATCGCCGTCGCCTTCGGCACCGCGATCTACATGGGCGTCCGCCATCCGTACCAACCCCGGGCCACGAGTCCCACCGAGCCGCTGAGGATGACGGTGATCCCGCTGGCCCCCCAGGCCGCGGTCCCCGGCGCCGACGACCCCGAGACGCTCTACGAGAACAGCCCCGCCGCCCACTTCCGCGTCGGCGCCGACGGCATCACGATGCCGGCCACCCGCCGCACCGAGCACTTCTCCGACAGTCAGGTCGTCACCTCACTGACCGTCGCCAAGGAGTACCTGGTCGCCTCCGCGCTCGACCCGCAGGTGCTCGGCGGCACCACCGTCGAGCCGGTGCGACGGCTGCTCGACTCCGACCAGCTCGACCAGTTCGATCAGAGTTTCGACCACCCCGCCGCCGACGGACGCCACGCACCCACCGGCTGGCTGGTCCGCTTCGATCCCTCCCGTGCCCAGCTCGCCGACACCAGGATCCGCGTCCAGGGCACCCTCCAGGCGGCGGAGTTCGACCCAGGCACGCTGGAGGTCGTCGCCGCCCACACCTTCGTGTACGCGCTGCGTCCGGCGGGCACCCGGGGAGGTGCCGAGGCGTCCCTCTTCACCGTGCGACGCGAGCTGCACTTCCGCTTCGACCAGGACGACCTGCGCACCCGCCAGGCCGAGGTGCTCGTCTCCTACGTCCAGGCCGGACCACTGGCCTGCGCCGACGACGCAACGAACCATCTGCGGCCGCTGCTCGCCGGCCAGAAGGACAGGGCCGGCGGCCCGGCCGGCACCGACCCGTACGCCACCGGCGGCGCCACCGCCCTGTGCGGCTCCCTGGCCCAGAGCGCCCAGCCGAAGGTGTGAGACCCACGAAGAAGCGCCCGGTCCGGAGGCGGAACCTCCGGACCGGGCGCTCGCACCAGTGGTGCCCGCCGCGTCACTCGTCGTCCGGACGCCTGTCCTGCGCGGTGTCCGTGCCCGTGCCGCCACCGGACGCGGTGCCGCCGGGCGCCGAGCCGCCTCCGTTGGCGAAGCCGCTGAAGCCGCGCCGTACCCGGCCGCCGAGGTCGCCCGCGCCGCCCGCGATGTCGGTGACCAGCTTCATCAGCGGGTCCTTGGAACTCTTCACGTGGTTCGTGTAGTGCTCCGCCGACTCACGGAAGGAGTCGGTCACCGAGGTGTCCTTGTCCTCGCTGCGCCGCGGGTAGTGGCCGTCCATGATCCGCTGGAAGTCGCGGGACTCCGCCCACTTCTTCAGCTCGGCCGCGCGCACCGTGGTGAAGGGGTGCGAGCGGGGCAGCACATTGAGGATCTTCAGCACGGAGTCACGAAGATCGCCGCCGGCCTCGTACTCCTCGGCCTGCGCGAGGAACGCGTCCACGTTCATCTCGTGCAGGTGGTTGCCGCCCGCGATCTTCATCAGACCGCGCATCGAGGCCCGCAGATCCTGACCCACCAGGAGACCGGCACGGTCGGCGGACAGCTCCGACTTGCGGAACCACTCGCGCAGCGCGGTCACGATCGCCATGATCGCGAGGTTGCCCAGCGGGATCCAGGCGACCTTCAGCGCGAGGCTGGTGAGGAACAGCAGGATCGTGCGGTACACCGAGTGGCCGGAGAGCGCGTGGCCCACCTCGTGGCCGATGACGGCCCGCATCTCCTCCTCGTCGAGCAGCTCGACGAGCCCGGTCGTCACGACGATGATCGGCTCGTCCAGGCCGATGCACATCGCGTTCGGCTGCGGGTCCTGGTTGACGTACATCGGCGGGACCTTCTCCAGGTCCAGGATGTAACAGGCGTCGCGCAGCATGTCGTTGAGGTGAGCGAACTGCTGGTCCGAGACCCGTACGGAGTCGGACAGGAACAGCAGCCTGAGGCTGCGGTCCGGCAGCAGACCGCTGAGTGCCTTGAACACCGTGTCGAAGCCGCTGAGCTTGCGCAGCGCCACCAGCGCCGAGCGGTCCGCGGGGTGTTCGTACGCCCGCGAGGAGATCCCCTCGAAGCGCCTGCGCTGCCTGCTCGGCACGTTCTCGTGCCCGTTCTGCTCGTGGCTGTCGTCCGGCATGTTTCCCCCATGCGTTTGATTGCCCATATTGCCCCCGAAGCGGAGTCCAGCCTAGGCGGAGTTACCGTGGCGGGGCATCAACCGTAAGGAGCGATCTCATGGAGCATCTCCGCCAGGTCACCGCGACCTCCTGGTTCAGCGAGGCCGCGGGCGCCGCCGCGAAGGAGCAGGGCGCGGGAAACCTGCTGCGTGTGGTGCTGATCGTGATGGTTCTGGGGTCTGTCCTGTCGGCCTGGTTCCTCCTGCGCGGATACAAGCGGGACGACTGACGGTACGGAGGCGGGGCCCCGTCCGTTCACCTCTGGGCGGAGTCGGCGTGATCGCCGGCGCGGCCCCCGCTTACGATGGGCCGAGTCTTTATCCCGATCCCACACGGATAGGTCCTGCCGACGATGAGCTTCCACAGCACCGCTGCCGACTTGGTCACTTTCGCCGCCGAGGGCGGCGGGGAGCACGGCGGCAACCACGAGAGCCTCAGCCCCTACCTGACCGGCGGCGGAGCCCTCTTCGTCCTGCTCCTGCTGCTGTGGATCACCACTCGTTTCAACCGGGACCGCTAATCCGCGCAAAAGGTCATTCGAACAGAGTGTGTCCGCCGGGCCGGTAGGGTCTCGACGCATGGGAGAGCAGGAACCGCCTACCGGTCCGGAGCACGACGAGGCGAACGACCAGGCGCACGAGACCACCGGCGGTCGGGCCGGCAGCACCGGCACGGCACCGGGGAACATCCCCCCGAGGACGGGGCGCAGGCGCCTCGGTGTCATGGGCGGAACGTTCGACCCGATCCACCACGGGCACCTCGTGGCGGCCCAGGAGGTCGCGGCCCAGTTCGGTCTCGACGAGGTCGTCTTCGTGCCGACCGGCCAGCCCTGGCAGAAGTCCCACCGCACGGTGTCGGCCGCCGAGGACCGGTATCTGATGACGGTCATCGCGACCGCGGAGAACCCCCACTTCTCCGTGAGCCGCATCGACATCGACCGCAAGGGTCCCACGTACACCATCGACACCCTGCGCGAGCTGCACGAACTCAACCCGGACACGGACCTCTTCTTCATCACCGGCGCCGACGCGCTGGGCCAGATCCTCACCTGGCGTGACGCCGAGGAGCTGTTCTCCCTCGCGCACTTCATCGGGGTCACCCGTCCCGGCCACACTTTGGCCGACCCCGGCCTGCCCGCGGGCGGGGTCACGCTCGTTGAGGTTCCGGCGCTGGCCATCTCGTCCACCGACTGCCGTGCGAGGGTCGCGAAGGGCGACCCCGTCTGGTATCTGGTGCCGGACGGAGTGGTGCGCTACATCGACAAGCGGCAGCTGTACCGCGGCGAGTGAGCCGAGAGGGGCACCGGTGAACGACCGATACGACGACGGCTACGGGGGCGACCAGAGTTACGAACTCGTCGGCTACGACGAGTTCGGACAGCCGGTGTACCGACAGGCGCCCACCCGGCAGGTGCCTCAGCAACAGACGTACGACCTCTACGGACAGCAGCAGGGCTACGGTCAGAGCTACGGCCAGGGATACGGCTACGATCCGTACGCGACCGGCCACGTCCAGCAGCCCACCCAGGGCTACGGCGCCGCCTACGACACGGGCCGGCAGGCACCGGCACCCGGGTACGACGCGTACGACCCGTACGGCCAGACCGCGGTCACCGGCCATCAGGCCCAGGTCACCGAGCAGACCGCCTACATCCCGCAGCAGACGGGCCCGCAGGAGACCGCCGGGGACAGCGGTCCCGAGGCCGGTGCGGCCGGCGATCCGGAGTACCGCACCGCGCAGTTCGCCTTCGTCGACCAGCCCGACGACGACTCCGAGGACGTCATCGACTGGCTGAACTTCACCGAGAACCGCACCGAGCGCCGCGAGGAGGCCAAGCGGCGGGCCAAGAGCCGCATGATCGCTCTGGTGGTCGTGCTGGCGCTGGTCGCGGTCGGCGGCGTCGGCTATCTGTGGTTCGCGGGCATGCTGCCCGGCTCCTCCTCCGAGGGGAAGACCGGCACGACGACCGCCGCGGGCGCCCAGAAGCGGGATGTGATCGCCGTCCATCTGCACGACACCAAGAAGGGCGGCACCTCCACGGCGCTGCTCGTCGACAACACCACGACCAAGCGGGGCGCGACCGTCCTGCTGCCCAACTCCCTCGCCATGACCGGCGACGACGGCACCACGACCACGCTCGCCAAGTCCGTCGAGGACGACGGGTCCGCCGGCACCCGTGAGGGACTCGACACCGTCCTCGGCACCGACATCGAGGGCACCTGGCGCCTGGACACCCCCTTCCTGAACAACCTCGTCGAGCTCGTCGGCAACATCGACATCGACACCGACGCCTCGGTACCGGACCCGGAGGCGAAGAAGAAGGGCGAGGCGCCCCTCGTCACCAAGGGCGAGAACCAGACGCTCAGCGGCAAGATGGCCGTCGCGTACGCCACCTACCGGGCTTCCGGTGAGTCACAGGACGCCCAGCTGAAGCGGTTCGGGCAGGTCATGCAGGGCGTGCTGCGCAAGCTGTCCTCCGATGCCCAGGCCGCCACGGTCACCGTGCAGACCCTCGGCCAGATCCTCGACCCCTCGCTCGGCGAGAAGGACCTCGGCGCCTTCCTCGCCAAGCTCGCCGACCGGGCCAAGGGCGGCGACTACACAACCAGGCTGCTCCCCGTCCAGCAGGACGGCACCCTCAGTGCGGAGGACTCCGACAGGGTGGTCAAGGACCTGCTCGGCGGCGCCGCCAGGAGTCCCGGGGCAGGGGACGCCGTCCGGGTCGGCATCCGCAACGCCACCGGTGACAAGGACGTCACCGAACAGGCCCGCGTGGTCCTGCTCAACGGCGGCTACACCATCCTCGACGCCGGCACCGTCGGTACCGCCCAGGCCGCCTCCCGGGTGGTCTACTCCGACGCCGCCCGCAAGCAGGACGCCGTCGAGGTCGCCAAGACCCTCGGCCTCCCCGTGAGCGCCGTCAAGAAGGGCGAGACCACGTCCAACGCCGATGTCACCGTCGTACTCGGCCAGAACTACGAGACGACCGACTCGACGGGCACGACGGGTACGACGGGCACCACCGGGACCACCGGCTGACCGTCCCCGTGGATCGGCAGCGATCACGATCAGGCCCCGGGGCCGCCCGACGGCGGTGCTCCGGGGCCTGATCGCTTAACCCGTGGGGCAGCGTCGGCGGTCCGTGAGACCCTTGAGGCAGCCCGTGAGGGTTCCTGACCGCCGACGGAAAGCCACGTAGTGACCGCCACCGACCGCTCCCTCGAGCTCATCCACACCGCCGCGCAGGCGGCCGCCGACAAGCTCGCGCACGACATCATCGCGTACGACGTCAGTGATGTGCTGTCCATCACGGACGCCTTCCTGCTCGCCTCCGCGCCCAACGACCGCCAGGTCAAGTCGATCGTCGACGAGATCGAGGAGCGGCTGAACAAGGAGCTCGGCGCCAAGCCGGTCCGCCGCGAGGGCGACCGCGAGGCCCGTTGGGTGCTGCTGGACTACGTCGACATCGTCGTGCACGTGCAGCACAGCGAGGAGCGCGTCTTCTACGCCCTGGAGCGGCTCTGGAAGGACTGCCCCGAGCTGGAGCTGCCCGCCGATGCCAAGGCCACCAAGGGCAGGGCCGAGGAGCACGCGAAGCTGCAGGCCGCCGAGGAGGCCGCCGAGCTGGGCGGGGAACTGCGGTGACCGCGGGGGTCGACGCGGCGGACCGCAGAGGCCGCGGGCGCCGGATCATCCTGTGGCGGCACGGCCAGACCTCGTGGAACGTGGAGCGCCGCTTCCAGGGCACCACCGATGTCGAGCTGACCGAGACCGGCCTCGGTCAGGCCCGCCGCGCCGCCCGGCTGCTCGCCTCCCTCAAGCCCGACGCGATCGTCGCCTCCGACCTCCGGCGCGCCGCGCGGACGGCCGCCGAGCTGGCCGCCCTCACCGGCCTGGAGGTCTCGCTCGACGAGGGCCTGCGGGAGACGTACGCGGGCGTCTGGCAGGGCCTCACGCACGACGAGATCATCGCCCGGTACGGCGAGGAGTACGGCGCCTGGAAGCGGGGTGAGGCGGTCCGCCGCGGTGGCGGCGAACTGGAGACCGAGGTCGCCGACCGCGCCGCCCCGGTGGTGATCCGGCACGCCGACAAGCTCCCGGAGAACGGCACGCTCGTGGTCACCAGCCACGGTGGCACCATCCGCACCACCATCGGGCGCCTCCTCGGCCTGGAGCCGCACCACTGGGAGAGCCTCGGCGGCCTCTCCAACTGCTGCTGGTCCGTCCTCGGTGAGGGCGCCCGCGGCTGGCGCCTGCTGGAGCACAACGCCGGCACCCTCCCGGAGCCGGTGCTCGGCGACGACGACTGAGCGGCCGCGGAAGGCCCCGGCAGCGGGGCCGGGGGCCGGATTTCACTTTCCGGCTGGTCGCAGGCTAGAGTTCTTCTTGTTCGCCCCGCCGAGCGGGGCGAAACACCATACGGCCTCGGCCGCATGGGGCAAGGGGCTATAGCTCAGTTGGTAGAGCGCCTGCATGGCATGCAGGAGGTCAGGAGTTCAATTCTCCTTAGCTCCACACATCGGACAGAAGATCCCGTTCCCGGCAGGGGACGGGATTTTTCGTGTGAGATCCGTGACCTCCTTGAGTGCGCGGCGCCCCGGAGGCGTATACCTCTGAGGACGACCTTCTTTCCTGCCGCGTGTCCGGACTGGTACGAAGGCGTCGCTGACCGTATTGGTCCGGCCGTGGCAGAATCAAACGGCCGGAAGGGGGCGCGGCCCGACGGGAGGGAGAAGCGATGCCTGCGAGCATCCGCGGGAAGGTCCACGACCTCACCGCCGCTGTGGTGATGCGGAGCAAGACCACCCTCCTGTGCCCTTCCTGCGGCTCGCTCCACGTTGCCCAAGTACTCGGTGACAACGGAGGTATTTCCTACGTGTGCACGGCCTGCGGCCACAGCTGGAGCTGATCGATGGGCGCACACAGGAGGAAATGCGACTGGTGCGGCAGCGGCACGCCGATCGTCCGCGACATGGAACCCGTCAACGCCGACTACCAGTACTGGTGCGAGGAATGCGCACGGGCGCTGATCATAAAAGGCGACCCGATCGAGACGTACCGCGAGCTGGAGGGTGAGCCGATCTACGGCCGGCTCCTCGAAGAGCACTGCACGCTCAAGCGTTTCTACTCGTTCGTGACCGCCTGAGCGGCAGGACGCCAACTCGACGCCGTTGTGGTGCGGTACGCGAACGGCGAGTGCGGAGGCGGCGGTTCGGCCGCCCTCGATTCGACGGACATAACCTAGCAAATCACCCATAGGGTGCACCGGTCGGAAAGGATTTGGTGGTCAGCGCGGGGGACCGGTAATGTTGGCGTCGTCGCCGGGGGAACCCGGCGAAAACCGCAAGGGGCTATAGCTCAGTTGGTAGAGCGCCTGCATGGCATGCAGGAGGTCAGGAGTTCAATTCTCCTTAGCTCCACAGACAAGACCCCGTCCAAGTGGACGGGGTCTTCGCGTTGTTGGGGCCGTACGACGTCGGTGGGTGCGACGCCGGCCACGGGTGCGTGGGACAGCGGCCGAGGGTACGTGCGGGAGCGGCCGTGCGACAGCCGCCGAGGGTACGTGCGAGGGCGGCCACGGGTGCGTGCGACAGCCGCCGAGGGTACGTGCGAGGGCGGCCGTGGGTAAGCAGAAGGGCGGGCCGCCCCCGACCGGGGTGACCCGCCCTTCCGTGTGCTCAGGTACTCAGCGACCGCTGCCCAGGGCCCGCCGGCCCCGGCCCTGGGAGAGGACCGGGAGGTTGCGGGACGGGGCGTTGCCCCGGGTGTCCTCCTCGATGCGCAGGGCCAGCGCCGGGCAGCGCCGTACCGCGCGCAGCGCCTTGGCCTCGGCGTACTGCGGGACCTTCGCCTGGGCGACGGTGGGGAAGCCGTCGGCGCCCAGCTGGAAGACCTCCGGGAGGATGTCGGCGCACAGACCGTGGCCCCGGCACAGCGTCCAGTCGACGAAGATCTTCTGTCGGCTGGCGCCGCTCTCCTCCTGGCCGGCGCCACCCGGGATGCCCGTGGGGGCCCTGCCGCCCTCGAACAGCGGCAGGACACCTTCCACGGGCCGTCCACAGCCGTTGCCGAGGACGTGGGCGGCGAGGTCGTCGGTGAAGGCCTTGATGGTCGACTCAAGGAACATCGCGGAGCCGTCGGGGTGCGAGCACGCCCCGCGGCGCTTGACGTTCTTGGCGACCTGCTTGAGGGCCTCCAGGGCCGCCGGGCCACCGCCGTTGAGGATGTCCTCCATGCCACGCGCGGCGGCCGGCAGACCGAGATAGCAGGGGCCGCACTGCCCCGCGCTCTCCTCGGCGAGCCACTTGGCGACCTGGAGCGACTCGCCGAGCGGGCAGGTGTCCTGGCTGATCGGCAGGATCGCGCCCGCGCCGAGCGCACCGCCCACCGCGTCCAGGGAGTTGCGGGAGACGACCGCCTCGTTGACCGTCGCCGCGTCGATCCACTTGCCGTGGTAGCCGCCGGTCAGCACGCCCTGCGGGACCGGCGGCGCGCCGGCGAGCTGGAGGATGTAGCGCAGCGGCACGCCGGTGGGGGCCTCGATCACCATGGGGCGGGCGACCGCGCCGGAGACGGTGAGCATCACGGTGCCCGGCTCGTCGTACAGACCGGTGTTGCCGTACCGCTCGGCGCCGATGCGGGCGCCGATGGCGAGCTGGGCGAAGGTCTCGGCGTTCGAGAGCAGGGTCGGCGCGCCTCCGACACCGCTCTTGGACGCGCTGGTCTTGCGGCCGGGCGGGATGGCCGGGCCTCCGTCGATGGAACGGATCAGTGAGGCGGCCGCGCCGGTGACCATGCGGACCGGGTTGCGCTGCACGCTCGCGCGGATGGCCGCGCCGCGCCGGTTGCCGAGGCCCCGCTCGGCGAGGGCGGCCTCCATCGACCGCTGGGTGGATTCACGTGTCACCCCTACGACCAGCTGGCGGGCGCCCAGGGCCTCCGCGACCAGCAGGGCGCCGTCCAGGATGAGGTGCGGGGCACGGTTGATCAGCACCGTGTCCTTGCGGCAGGCGGGTTCGTCCTCGCTGCCGTTGACGACCACGACCGGCCGGATGCCGCGCTTGATCGCCGACTCGGCGACCGAGCGCAGCTTCTTGTGGAACGGGAAGCCCGCGCCGCCCCTGCCCTTCAGATTGATCCGCTCGGACAGCTGGGCCAACTGCTCCCCGCCCATCGGTTCGAGCGGACCGTGCACCTTCAGGTGCATGGGGAGATCGAGTCTCTCGACGAGGTCGAAGCCCGAGGTGAGCTGGGGGAGCCCCACCACACGGACTTCGGGGACGTCGGGAAGGGCCTCGTTCACTTAAAGCCTCCGGAAGGCGCGTTCCAGGGTTCGCCTGAGCCCGGCTGGTCGTATCCGGGCAGCGTTTCAGTGGCGGGACCGCTGTTGTACGTGTCGTTCGGGTTGTACGTGCCGTAGGGGGTGTTCGTCTCAGCGGTTCCGTAGGAAGTTTCCGGGACCCCCGTGGGGTACGCCTCGCCCTGGTACGTCTGGCCCGGGTACGCCTGCCCGCCGAGCGTCTGGCCGCCGAGCGGCTGCCCGGCGAAGGTGTCCTGCAGCGGGTCGTACGCCGACGGCGGCGCCTCGCCGACCGGCGGCGGGGACGGGGACGGCCAGCGCGTGCCCGTGGCCGGACCGTCGTCCAGACGGGGCATGGCCTGCGTGAGCTGCATGTCCAGCGGAGGCTGCTGCTGGGTGAGGTAGGGCGCCGTGGGCTCCGCGGCGCGCGGTGTCATCGACACGGCGCGGTACGCCGCCGCGAAACCGGGGCCGCTGTCGGCCGACGCCGACGCCGCCGTGCGCGGCGGGGGCACCAGGGTGTCGCCCAGGGCCGGGTTCGGGGCCTGGCCGCCGAAGCCCGGCAGCGGGAACTGCCCGGTGTCCCGCTTCTGGGACTCGCGCGGTCCGTCCTCGCGTCGCCCGCCGGGGTCCTGGCGGGCGGCCCGGGACTTGACGAGCTCCTCGACCTCGGGGGGACGCTGGCCGTCGGTGCCCAGGATGGCCGTGATGCGCTCGACGACCTGGCGCTTGACCGAACGGGGGGCCGCCCGCAGCAGGAGCGCGGCGGCCACTGCGACCAGGCCCAGCGAGTAGAGGGTCACGAAGATCGGCTTGGCCTCGCGACCCGCGTAGAGTCCGTGGACGAGCGCGAAACACCAGGCCGGGTAGGCCATCATGTGCATCGTCCGCCAGCGTGCCGCGGTCTCGGCCGGCGAGGCGAAGTTGCTGCGCAGCGCGCCGGTGATGGCGACGAAGATCATCAGGGATCCAGCGGTCGCGCCGAAGCCGATGAGCGCGCCCGTGCCCGTCACGCCGAGGGCGAAGGGGAACAGGGCGATCGCGGAGACGTGGTCCAGTGCCAGCTTGACGGTGACATGCAGGACCAGGAACGCGACGGCCGCGATGGCGGTCGTCCGGTGGACGGCCTGGCCGATGATCCGCTGGCGCACGCTGAGCAGGGTCCGGTCCTGGGCGACGAGCCCCCAGAGCACCGAGAGGGTCAGCGACACGAGGGAGAGAACGCCCGCGCCGAAGTCGAGGAACTCCCGGTACGCGTCACCTCCGACCAGCACACTTACGGGTATCAGCAGCAAAGCGGCAGCGGTCGCGATCCCATAGGCCGAACGGCCGGTCTGGGGCATCGAGCTGTTACTGCGACGAGGGTTCATGGGGGCAACTCCGAACAGTTCGGGAAAGCGGTCCCGTCGTCGAACTGTAAGTGGTGCCAAACCGAGCAGTAGGTGGTTTGAGTTATTGCGCTGTTATCAAGGGCCAATCTCACATCTGTGATGTCCCTTAGTGGTTGTTACGCGAAGTAAGATTTGAACTTCGTTCAACTTTTTTGGCCGGATCGCATGGCTGACACACCGCTGGTCCCGTCCGTCGATGGCGTGGAACCTCGTCGCTGCGGCTGTGGACCCTGGGGTACCCTGAGCCCATGCGTGCCGTACGCCTTCTGCTTAGCGAGCCGCGCTGATCAGTCCCGACCGCCGATGAACGGCGTGGTCGGAATCGGCGCGGCGTCCCCTCCTGTGCGAGGGGATTTTTCGTTTCCGGACGACACATACCGCTGGCAGAGACGATCGATGGAGCTTTGAGGATCATGAGCGAGACGAACCCCGCTGCCACAGGTGCATCGGTGGATGCCGCGCCGCACCGCTACACGGCCGCCGTCGCGGCCGAGATCGAGGCACGCTGGCAGGACTTCTGGGACGCCGAGGGCACCTACGCGGCACCGAACCCCAAGGGTGACCTGGCGGGCGACCCCGAGCTGGCCGTCCGGCCCAAGAAGTTCATCATGGACATGTTCCCGTACCCCTCGGGTGCGGGTCTGCACGTCGGCCACCCCCTCGGATACATCGCCACCGACGTCTTCGCCCGCTACCAGCGGATGACCGGCCACAACGTCCTGCACACCCTGGGCTTCGACGCCTTCGGCCTGCCCGCCGAGCAGCACGCCGTGGCCACCGGCGAGCACCCCCGGGTCACCACCGAGGCCGCCATCACCAACATGAAGTCCCAGCTGCGCCGGCTGGGCCTGGGCCACGACAAGCGCCGGTCGTTCGCCACGATCGACCCGGACTACTACAAGTGGACCCAGTGGATCTTCCTGCAGATCTTCAACTCCTGGTACGACGACGAGGCGAGGAAGGCCCGCCCCATCGCCGAGCTGGTCGCCCAGTTCGAGTCGGGTGAGCGCGCCGTGCCCGGCGGGCGTTCCTGGAACACGCTGAGCGCCGCCGAACGCGCCGACGTCCTGGGCGAGTACCGCCTGGCCTACGCGTCCGACGCGCCGGTCAACTGGTGCCCCGGCCTGGGCACCGTACTGGCCAACGAGGAGGTCACCGCCGACGGCCGCTCCGAGCGCGGCAACTTCCCCGTCTTCAAGGCCAAGCTGCGCCAGTGGAACATGCGCATCACCGCGTACGCCGACCGTCTGCTGGACGACCTGAACGAGCTGGACTGGCCCGAGGCCATCAAGCTGCAGCAGCGCAACTGGATCGGCCGCTCCGAGGGCGCCCGCGTCGACTTCCCCATCGACGGCGAGAACATCACCGTGTTCACCACGCGCCCCGACACGCTGTTCGGCGCGAGCTACATGGTGCTGGCCCCGGAGCACCCGCTGGTCGAGAAGTTCACCCCGGCCGTCTGGCCCGAGGGCACCCACGACGTGTGGACCGGCGGTCACGCCACCCCCGGCGAGGCCGTCTCCGCCTACCGCGCCCAGGCCGCCTCGAAGTCCGACGTCGAACGCCAGGCCGAGGCCAAGGACAAGACCGGCGTCTTCATCGGCTCCTACGCCACCAACCCCGTCAACGGCGAGAAGATCCCCGTCTTCATCGCCGACTACGTCCTGATGGGTTACGGCACCGGCGCGATCATGGCCGTCCCGGCGCACGACTCACGTGACTTCGCGTTCGCGCGCGCCTTCGAGCTGCCGATCACCTGTGTCGTCGAGCCGACGGACGGCCGGGGCACGGACACGTCGACCTGGGACGACGCCTTCGTGTCGTACGACGCGAAGATCGTCAACTCCACCGGTGAGGGCGTCCGTCTGGACGGCCTGGGCGTCGTCGAGGCCAAGGCGCGCATCACCGAGTGGCTGGAGCGGTCCGGCATCGGCCAGGGCACCGTCAACTTCCGCCTGCGGGACTGGCTGTTCAGCCGTCAGCGCTACTGGGGCGAGCCCTTCCCGATCGTCTACGACGAGGACGGCGTCGCCCACTCGCTGCCCGAGTCGATGCTGCCGCTGGAACTGCCCGAGGTCGAGGACTACTCGCCCCGCACCTTCGACCCGGACGACGCCGACACCCAGCCCGAGACGCCGCTGTCGCGCAACGAGGAGTGGGTCAACGTCACGCTGGACCTGGGCGACGGCCCCCGGAAGTACCGGCGCGAGACCAACACCATGCCCAACTGGGCCGGTTCCTGCTGGTACGAGCTGCGCTACCTGGACCCGCACAACGACCGGCAGATGGTCGACCCCGAGATCGAGCGCTACTGGATGGGCCCGGGCGAGGGCCGTCCGCACGGCGGCGTCGACCTGTACGTCGGCGGTGCCGAGCACGCCGTGCTGCACCTGCTGTACGCGCGCTTCTGGTCCAAGGTCCTGTACGACCTGGGGTACGTCTCGTCCGCCGAGCCGTTCCACAAGCTGTTCAACCAGGGCATGATCCAGGCGTTCGTCTACCGCGACAGCCGTGGTTTCGCGGTGCCGGCCGTCGAGGTGGAGGAGCGCGACGGCGCGTTCTACTACCAGGGCGAGAAGGTCAGCCGCCTGCTGGGCAAGATGGGCAAGTCCCTGAAGAACGCGGTCACCCCGGAGTCCATCTGCGAGGAGTACGGCGCCGACACGCTGCGTCTGTACGAGATGGCGATGGGCCCGCTGGACGTCTCCCGGCCGTGGGACACGCGCGCGGTCGTGGGCCAGTTCCGGCTGCTGCAGCGGCTGTGGCGCAACATCGTCGACGAGGCGACCGGTGAGGTCACGGTCGTCGACACCGAGCCCGGCGAGGACACCCTGCGGGTGCTGCACAAGGTGATCGACGGCGTGCGCCAGGACCTGGAGGGCCTGCGCTTCAACACCGCGATCGCCAAGGTCACCGAGCTGAACAACCACCTGACCAAGGCGGGCGGCCCGGTCTCGCGGTCCGTCGCCGAGGCCCTGGTCCTGCTGGTCGCGCCGCTGGCCCCGCACATCGCTGAGGAGCTGTGGCGCAAGCTGGGCCACACCGACTCCGTCGTCCACCGGGACTTCCCGGTCGCCGACCCGGCGTACACCGTCGACGAGGCCGTCACCTGCGTCGTCCAGATCAAGGGCAAGGTCAAGGCCCGTCTGGAGGTCCCGCCGGCCATCTCCGACGAGGAGCTGGAGAAGGTGGCCCTG
This sequence comes from Streptomyces sp. NPDC030814, assembly GCF_055572155.1. Classification (NCBI taxonomy): domain Bacteria; kingdom Bacillati; phylum Actinomycetota; class Actinomycetes; order Kitasatosporales; family Streptomycetaceae; genus Streptomyces; species Streptomyces sp. NPDC030814. The sequence continues at coordinate 56,349 of NZ_JBVIDX010000021.1, read as the reverse complement.
GCAGACGAGAAGGTGGTCGCGGCACTGGCCGGGGCGCCGATCCGCAAGGTGATCGTCCGCGCGCCGAAGCTGGTCAACATCGTCGTGTGACGGGCAGCGGTGGGGGCAGGGGCATGGCCGTCGTCGTGGGGCGGTGTCGGTTCTCTGCCCCGGCTGCTGTGAGGGAGGCCGCGGGCGGCCCGGGCTCCGCACGGCCTCGACGGAGGCCGTGCGGCTGGAGCGAGGCCGTGCGGGCGGAGCAAGGTCGTGCGGGCGGACTGAGGTCGTGCGGGCGGAGCCAGGTCCTGCGGCCGGACTGAGTCCGCGCGGCCGGAGTGACTTCGTGCGGCCGGTCCGGGTGATCCCTTACGGGCAGGTTCGGGGTTCTGATGGAACTGTGGACCTGCCCGTTGCGTTTACCGTGGAAGAGCGCCGCAGTATGTGGCGTGCCGGTCGAAGGAGGAGCGCGCCGTGGAAGCCGTGATCGCAATCGTCGCCCTGCTCTTCGTGCTGTGCGTGGCGCTCGGCGCGTACGCCACGGTGAAGGCGGTCGGCGCGGCCAAGCGCGGCGTGGACCGTACGCTCACGCAGGCCAAGCGGACGGTCGAGGACACCACCCTGCGCGCCCGGAGTCTCGCCCAACCGGGCCCCGTCGGCCAACTGGCCGACCTGCGCCTGAGGTTGCGCACCTCGATGCGGGCCACCCAGGAGGCGCTCCAGGCGGGCGTCGGCGAGGACGAGTCGCTCAAGGAGTCCCTCGCCCTGTTCCAGCAGCTCAGCAGGCACGGCCGCGAGCTGGACGACGAGCTCAAGCGGCTGGAGCCGGAGCCGGACCGCGCGAAGCTGGCCCAGCGGCTGCCCGACCTGCGTGTCCGCACGGAGAAGATCATCAAGTCGGCCGACGCCCTGCGCTGGGCGGCGCACGACCGGGCCCGCAAGTTCGCCGAGGACGACCTGGAGACCCTCAGCGCGCAGATCGACGTCGAGGCGGGCGCGCTGCGGCACTGGACGACCGATCCGACCGAGCCGGCGCAGGTCTGGCCCGAGGCGCCGAAGCCCGAGCCGACCACTTCCGGCGGACAGACGTGGCAGGAGACCCCCGGGTCCCGAACCCCCGGGTCCCGCAGCACCGAGGAACCACCCCGGCCAGCGATCACCCCGCCGGGACCGCGTCCGACGTATCCGTGGCAGAAGAAGCCGCGCCCGGAGAGCACGACTTGATGAGGTGCGCAGTGGGCCGGCGGTGTGGTGCGGTGGTCGGCGGGGCCGGGCTGCCGTCGAGGGGACTTGGCGGGTAACCTCCAGCTCATGTCCCGCCATGTCGCGATCGTCACCGATTCCACGGCCTATCTGCCGCCGCCGGCGATGGAGCGTCACGGCATCATCGCGGTGCCGCTGACCGTGGTCCTCGGCGACCAGGCGCTCGAGGAGGGGACCGAGATCTCGGCCCGCTCCCTGGCCCAGGCACTGCAGAAGAGACGGTCCGTCACGACTTCCCGCCCCAGCCCCGAACTGTTCGCGGAGACCTACCGCAAGGTGGCCGAGTCGGGCGCCACGGGCATCGTCTCGCTCCACCTGTCCGCCGAGTTCTCGGGTACGTACGACGCCGCCGTGCTCGCGGCGCGCGAGGCACCCGTGCCCGTGCGCGTGGTGGACACCGGGATGGTCGCGATGGCCCTCGGGTTCTGCGCCCTGGCCGCCGCCGAGGCCGCGGAGGCGGGCGGCACGGTGGACGAGGCCGTCACAGCCGCCGAGAAGCGGGCGTCGGGTACGTCCGCGTTCTTCTACGTCGACACCCTGGACTATCTGCGCCGCGGCGGCCGGATCGGCGCGGCGCAGGCACTGTTCGGCTCCGCGCTCGCGGTGAAGCCGCTGCTGCAGCTCGACGGCGGCCGCATCGAGATGCTGGAGAAGGTGCGCACGGCGTCCAGGGCGATCGCCCGTCTGGAGGAGATCGTCGCCGAGCGGGCCGGTGGGGCGCCGGTCGACATCGCCGTCCACCATCTCGCCGCGCCCGAGCGGGCGTCGGCACTCGCGGAGCGACTCCGGGCGCGGGTGCCGGGGCTCGCCGATCTGTATGTGAGCGAGGTCGGAGCGGTCATCGGGGCGCACACCGGGCCCGGGTTGCTGGCGGCGGTCGTCTCGCCCCGGTGAGGGGCGGCGGGTTGCCGTCAATGGTCCTTGTCGCTCATGTGGGTGATCGATTTATCCACAACTGGTGAGTAATCCACGGGAATTGAGCAAGATCATCGCGGATGTGCGGTGTTGCCCGATCCTCGTCGCATGGCACTGCGATCACGTTCACGTACAGCGACAGTCACCAGTGGGCCGGGGCGAGGTCCGTCCTCCGACGGCCGCACGCGGAACCGCCCTCGGCGGCCGAGGGGCCGTGTCGGGCGCCACCAGGCCTCGGCGGAGACGCTGAGGCTCCGCGCGGAGGCGCTCTTCCCGGAGAGGACGGCCGGGCCACGGGAGTTGGGGCATGGGCCGCCGCGAGGGCGGCGGGGCGGGGTGGCTGTCGGGGCCGGGGATGCCGGGGACTTTGGTGATACCTGGGATGCCTGGGATGGAGATGCCAGGGCCGGCGAGGCCTGGGGTGGGAGGTCCGAGGGTTCCGGTGGGGTGCGTGCGGATGGGGCGGACGATGAGTCGCTGGGCGGGGCCGAGGACTTGCGGCACCCGCCCGGCGCCGGTGGCGGTGATGGCGCCCGGGGTGATGGCGCCCGCGGTATGCGCGTCAGTGGCCGTGCTGAGCGCGTTGGTGACGGTGATGCCCTCGCCGATGACGGTGATGCCCTCGCCGGTGAGGTGAGAGACGGCTGGCGGGAGCGGGTCGGGCCGGCTGTGCGGGAGCGGCTGCCGTTGTGGTTGCAGGTGCGGTGCGGCATCGAACGCAAGAGCGTGATCGCGCTGAGCGTCGTGCTCGTCGTCGCCGCGGTGTTCGCGGGGCAGCACTTCTGGACCGGCCGGACCCAACCGGTGAGCGCTCCCGAGGTCGTGCGGGCAGGAGGCCCGTCGGCTGCGTCGGCTGCGTCGGCTCCGGCGGTGTCCTTCGGCGAGGAGGGCGGTGGTCCGGGGGCCTCGACCGGGGCCGGCGCTTCCACGGCCGGGCCCTCGATCGTCGTGGACGTCAGCGGCAAGGTCCGCAGCCCGGGCATCCAACGGCTGCCGGCCGGCTCCCGTGTGGCCGACGCGCTTCGGGCCGCGGGCGGAGTACGGCCGGGCGCGAACACCGACGGACTCAACCGAGCCCGCCTCCTCGTCGACGGCGAACAGGTGCTGGTCGGCGGCCCGGCACCGGGGGCGGGGACAGGCGCCGGTGCGGGGCCGGGCGCGGGCGGCACCGGTGCGGCCGGGGCCGGAACCGGGGGAACGGCCGCCGGGACGGCTCCCACGACGCCCGTCTCCCTCAACACCGCCACCGCGGAGCAGCTCGACACCTTGCCGGGGGTCGGCCCCGTCCTCGCGCAGCACATCATCGCCTACCGCACCCAACACGGAGGCTTCCGGTCGGTCGACGAACTGCGCGAGGTGAACGGCATCGGCGACCGCCGCTTCGCCGACCTGCGGAACCTCGTACGGCCATGAGGGCGCCCGGGACAGGGGTACCGGTGTCCGGCGAGGCGCGTACCGGGGTACGGGCGGCTCCGTGCCGTCCGACCGTGCACGCGGCCTCCGGGCACCGGCTCGGCGTCGCCCATCCGCGACAGGAGGGCCCGACGGATCTGCGTCTTGTGCCACCGGCGCTGGCGGCGTGGGGGACGGCGGCGCTGATGGTGCACGCCTCGCCCAGGTGGGTCGTCGGCGTGGTCGCGGTCTGCCTGGTCGTGGGGGTGGCGCTGCTCGTCGCGGCCTCTCGGGCCGGACGTGGGCCTCGTGCCGGGCGGGAGTCTCGTGTGAGGCGGGAGTCTCGTGTGAGGCGGGTGCCGGATCAACCGGCGTCGTGTCCCGCGGGGACGAAGGTGGCCGTCGCCGCCGTGCTGCTGTGTGTCGCCGCGTCGGCCGCCTCTGCGGGGCTGCACGGGGCGGATCTGCGTCGTGGCCCGGTTCCCGGGCTGGCGGAGCGGTACACGCATGTCACCGCCGAGGTCGAGCTGACGTCCGACCCCCGGCTCACCCGTCCGCGCATCAAGGGCAACCACGCTGCCCCGACGGCCGTGCTCCTCCAGGCCGAGATCCGCAGGGTGAAGGGGCCGGACGGGGTGGTCGTGGACACACGGACGCCGGTGCTGGTGATCGTCGACGTGGGACGGCGGTCGTCCGCGGGAGAAACGGGCCGTTCGCCCTGGCTCACCCTGTTGCCGTCGACGCGGGTGCGGGTCGCCGCGCAGGCCGTGCCGGCCCTGGCCGGGGGAGACCGGGTCGCGGCGGTGCTGCGGGTGCGAGGGGGCAGGCCGCCGGAGGTGGTGGCAGGGGCGAGTACGGCGCAGCGGTTCGCCGGGCGGCTGCGGGAAGGGCTGCGAAGGGCGACGGACGGGCTGGACGCGGATGCACGGGCGTTGCTGCCGGGGTTCGTCGTGGGGGACACCGCGCGGGTCCCGGCGGAGTTGGAGGAGGCGTTCAAGGCGACCGACCTCACCCATCTGCTGGCCGTCAGCGGGGCCAACTTCACCATTCTCCTCGCCCTGTTCATCGGCCCGCCGGGACTGGCCCAGCGGGCGGAACGGCGCGGGCCGGCGCCCCGGCTGGGGATCCCGTTGCGGGCGACCGCGCTGGTCGGCGGTGCGCTGACGCTCGGCTTCGTGATCGTGTGCCGACCGGAACCGAGCGTGGTGCGGGCGGCGGCCTGCGGGTCGATCGCGCTGCTGGCCATCGCGACGGGGCGCCGCAGATCCCTCATCCCCGCGCTGGCGACGGCAGTCCTGCTGCTGGTGCTGTACGACCCGTGGCTCGCCCGGAGTTACGGCTTCCTGCTGTCCGTCCTGGCGACCGGGGCCCTGCTCACGCTCGCTCCGCGGTGGAGCGCCGCGCTCCAGCGGCGCGGGGTGCCGCCGCGGCCTGCCGAGGCGCTGGCGGCTGCGGGAGCCGCGCAGGCGGTGTGCGCGCCGGTCGTGGTGGTGCTGTCGGCGAAGGTGAGCCTGGTGGCGGTGCCGTGCAATCTGCTGGCGGAGTTCGCCGTGGCACCGGCGACGGTGCTCGGGTTCGCCACGCTGGCGGTGGCTCCGGTGGCGATGCCCGTGGCCGAGTGCATCGCCTGGTGCGCTGGTTGGCCCGCCGGATGGATCGCGGACATCGCGCGCACAGGGGCGGCGCTGCCGGGAGCGGGCGTGGACTGGCCGGGCAGTTGGACGGGCGCGGCGCTGCTGGCCCTCGTGACGGTGGCGGCGGTGTGCGTCGGGCGGCGGGTCGTCGGCCGCCCGTGGCTGGTGGCGGTCTGCCTGGTGGTGTTCCTGCTGGCCGTGGTGCAGCCACCGCCGCTGACCAGAGTGATCACGGGGTGGCCGCCGCCCGCTTGGCGGTTCGTGATGTGCGATGTCGGGCAGGGCGACGCGACCGTGCTGGCGGCGGGTGACGGCAGCGGGGTGGTCGTGGACGCAGGCCCCGATCCGGTGCTGGTGGACCGCTGTCTGACGGCTCTCGGCATCACCGAGGTTCCCCTTGTGGTCCTCACCCACTTCCACGCCGACCATGTGGCCGGGTTGCCGGGGGTGCTGCGGGGGCGTGCGGTGGGGGCGATCGAGACGACGGGTTTCCAGGAGCCCGCGGACCAGGCCGAGTTCGTGCACAGGGAGGCGGCGGCCCGGGGGATTCCGGTGACCCGCGCCGTCGCCGGACAGGAACGGCGGACGGGAGGCCTCGCGTGGCGGGTGCTGTGGCCGCCGGGCGACGCGGCCACCCCGGACGGGCCGAACGACGCCAGCGTGACCATGCTCGTCCGCTCGGCCGGGCTGACCCTGCTGCTGCTCGGCGATCTCGAACCGCCCGCGCAGCGGGAGCTGTCGAGATCACCGGCGGCAGCGGAGCTGGCAGCGGTGGACGTGGTGAAGGTCGCCCATCACGGGTCGGCCTACCAGGACCCGGACCTGATACGCGCACTGGCCCCGAGGTTGGCACTCATCTCCGTGGGCGCCGACAACCCCTATGGCCACCCGGCGCCGAGCACGGTGGGCGCGCTGCGGGCCGGGGGCGCCACGGTGCTGCGTACGGACGAGGACGGCGCGATCGCCGTCGCGGGTACGGCCGAGGAGCTGCTGGTGGCGAGAGACTGAGGTCATGGATACCGCAGAGCTTGACGCCTACCTTCGCCGCATCGGAGCCGAGCACCCGGCCTGGCCCACCGTCGACGTACTGCGTGAACTGCACCTGCGCCATCTGCGGACGGTGCCGTTCGAGAACCTCTCGATCCATCTCGGGGAGGAGATCGTGCTGGAGGAGAAGCGACTGCTCGACAAGATCGTCGGGGAGCGCAGGGGTGGCTTCTGCTACGAACTGAACGGGCTGTTCGGGGCGATGCTCGCGGCGCTGGGTTTCGACGTGACGCTGCTCGCGGCCCGGGTCTACGGCGACGGGAAGCGACTGGGCATCCCGTACGACCATCTCGCGCTGCGGGTGCGGACGGTGGACGGGGGCGACTGGCTCGCCGACGTGGGGTTCGGGACGAACAGCCACTATCCGCTGGAGTTCGGAGGGAGAGGGGAGCAGGAGGATCCGGTGGGCACGTTCCGGGTGGTGGAGGCGGACCGGCAGAGCGGGGCGCGGGAGTTCGGGGACCTGGACGTGCTGCGGGACGGCAAGCCCCAGTACCGGCTGGAGGTACGGCCGCGGATGCTGGGGGACTTCGTGGCCGGGGCCTGGTGGCACAGCACCTCGCCGGCCTCGCACTTCACCCAGTCGCTGGTCTGCTCACGGGTAGGCGACGCGGGCGGGCGGATCACGCTCAGCGGCCGCACCCTCACGGTCACATCCGCGGAGGGCGAGAGGGAGGTGACCGAGCTGGGGACGGACGAGGAGGTCCTGGCGGTGTACCGGGAGCGGTTCGGGATGGAGTTGGGCCGGGTGCCGGAGGTGCGGCGGGCGCCGCAGGGCAGGCCCGGCGGCTGACAGCCGGGCGGGGGCGCTGGGCGGGTCGCGGAGAATGAGGGCGTGAGCGATGTGAGACATGTGCTGGTGCTGCCTGATCGTGAGGCCGCGGAAGAAGCGGCGGAGGCGCTCGGGGAGCGGTTCGGGGTGAACGAGGAACCGCAGCTGGTGCGGGACGCGCTGGCCGGCGAGGACGACGCGGAGGACGCGCAGTGGCTGCTGGTGCTGCGGGACGAGGGCGAGCGGCTCGACCCGGTGGCGCTGGACGAGTTCGCGGGTGAGTGGGAGGGATGGCGGGAGGAACCGTAGGGGCATGAGCCGTGGGGGCGGGGGCGGGGGCGGGGCTGGGGGCGGGGTTGTGGGCGGCCGGCTGGGGTGCTCGGGCTCCCTGTCGTGCGCATCGCGCCCGGTCGGACCTGCCCGCCCCGAGGGGTGGCCTGGCCCGTTGCAGGGGGTGACCTTGGCCCGCAGTGCGCGGCCGGTGCTGGTTGTCGGTGCCCCGTGGGATGCTGTGCGTGATGGCCAAGAAGACCGCTCATGATGATCCCCTCGCTTCTGTCACCCTCGCTGTGGGGCAGGAGGAGCTGCTGCTCGACCGGGCTGTGCAGGAGGTGGTGGCTGCCGCCAGGGCCGCCGATGCCGACACCGATGTGCGCGACCTCACCTCGGACCAGTTGCAGCCGGGCACGCTCGCCGAGCTGACGAGCCCGTCGCTGTTCGCCGAGCGGAAGGTCGTGATCGTGCGCAACGCGCAGGATCTGTCGGCCGACACGATCAAGGACGTGAAGGCCTACCTGGGGGCCCCGGCCGAGGAGATCACCCTCGTGCTGCTGCACGCGGGCGGCGCCAAGGGCAAGGGGCTGCTGGACGCGGCGCGCAAGGCGGGGGCGCGGGAGGTGGCCTGCCCGAAGATGACGAAGCCCGCGGAGCGGCTGGCGTTCGTGCGGGGGGAGTTCCGGACGCTCGGGCGGTCCGCGACACCGGAGGCGTGCCAGGCGCTGGTCGACGCGATCGGCAGCGACCTGCGGGAGCTGGCATCGGCGGCGTCACAGCTGGTCGCGGATGTCGAGGGGACCATCGACGAGGCCGTGGTCGGGCGGTACTACACCGGGCGGGCCGAGGCGTCGAGCTTCGAGGTGGCCGACCGGGCCGTCGAGGGACGGGCGGCGGAGGCGCTGGAGGCGCTCAGGTGGTCGCTGTCCACCGGTGTGGCGCCGGTGCTGATCACCAGCGCGCTGGCACAGGGCGTCCGGGCGATCGGGAAGCTGTCGTCCGCGCGCGGCGGCCGGCCGGCGGATCTGGCGAGGGAGCTGGGCATGCCGCCCTGGAAGATCGACCGGGTGCGGCAGCAGATGCGGGGGTGGACGCCGGAAGGGGTCGCCGTGGCGATGCGAGCCGTCGCGGAGGCCGATGCCGGGGTCAAGGGCGGCGGGGACGATCCCGAGTACGCGCTGGAGAAAGCGGTCGTAGCGATCGCCCGGGCGGCGCGGTCCCGCCGCGGGTGAGCCACCCGACGCGCACGTAGGCACAACGCGTACGGACAACGCGAAGGCCCCGTCCGTCGTCCCTGGGGAAGGGAGCGACGGGCGGGGCCCTCGGTCACGATGGTGGACTTGCACCCGCGTGGCGAACGCAGGCCGCGTGCAGGTCCGGGGGTGCCGGGCGGGAGCGGATGAGAGAGGGCCCGCTCTGGGTCCGTCCGACGGTCAGATCAAAGGTGAAGCTCAGCCCTTGAGAGAAGCGACCTTGGAAGCAAGCGCCGACTTCTTGTTGGCGGCCTGGTTCTTGTGGATGACGCCCTTCGAGACGGCCTTGTCGAGCTGACGCGCGGCAGCGCGCTGGTACTCGGTGGCCTTCTCGACGTCACCCGCGGCAGCGGCCTCACGGGCCTTGCGGATCGCGGTCTTGAGCGACGACTTGACGGCCTTGTTGCGAAGGCGCGCCTTCTCGTTGGTCTTGTTCCGCTTGATCTGGGACTTGATGTTCGCCACGAATGAGCCTTTTCAGCTACCGGCGACCGAGGACATGCAGAGCCTGCGTGCCCCGGGCACCACTTGGTTTTCCTTGGGATGTGCCTCCTGCAGAGAGGGCATGAGACACAGCCACCCAGGCTACCAGTGGCTGCGCGAGTGGCCCAAACCCGCCCCAGCCCCGCGCCCGTGGGACCATGGAGCCTACGCATAGACCCGGTAGACCCCGTTCGTACAGACCCGCTAGATCCGACCCGAGACCGCAGACGGCTGCGGACGCCTCAAGAATCAGGACCCTGCGTGCCCGCGATCCCTAGCCATGTGCCCGAGCCGAGCCGTACCGACCCGGCTCTGATCCGCAATTTCTGCATCATCGCGCACATCGACCACGGCAAGTCCACGCTCGCCGACCGGATGCTCCAGTTGACCGGTGTGGTCGAGCAGCGGCAGATGCGTGCTCAGTACCTCGACCGCATGGACATCGAGCGTGAGCGCGGCATCACGATCAAGTCCCAGGCGGTGCGTCTGCCCTGGGCGCCGACCGGTGATCCGGGCAACACGCACATCCTCAACATGATCGACACCCCCGGGCACGTCGACTTCACCTACGAGGTGTCACGGTCGCTGGCCGCCTGCGAGGGGACCATCCTCCTCGTGGACGCCGCGCAGGGCATCGAGGCGCAGACCCTCGCCAACCTGTACCTGGCGATGGAGAACGACCTCACGATCATCCCGGTCCTCAACAAGATCGACCTGCCCGCCGCCCAGCCGGAGAAGTTCGCCGAGGAGCTCGCCAACCTCGTCGGGTGCGACCCCGACGACGTGCTGCGGGTCTCCGCCAAGACGGGCGTCGGCGTCGACGCGCTGCTCGACAAGGTCGTCGCCCAGGTCCCCGCCCCGGTCGGCGTCAAGGACGCCCCGGCCCGCGCGATGATCTTCGACTCGGTGTACGACTCGTACCGGGGCGTGGTCACGTACGTCCGTGTCATCGACGGGCAGCTCAACAAGCGCGAGCGCATCAAGATGATGTCCACGGGCGCCACGCACGAGCTGCTGGAGATCGGGACGAACTCACCGGAGATGCTGTCCGCCGACGGCCTCGGCGTCGGTGAGGTCGGCTACCTCATCACCGGCGTGAAGGACGTCCGCCAGTCCAAGGTCGGTGACACCGTCACCAGCCAGCAGAAGGGGGCCACGGAGCCGCTCGGCGGCTACAAGGACCCCAAGCCCATGGTCTTCTCCGGTCTGTACCCGCTGGACGGCTCGGACTATCCGGAGCTGCGTGAGGCCCTCGACAAGCTCCAGCTCAACGACGCCGCGCTCGTCTACGAGCCGGAGACGTCCGCGGCGCTCGGCTTCGGCTTCCGTGTCGGCTTCCTCGGGCTGCTGCACCTCGATGTGATCCGGGAGCGGCTGGAACGCGAGTTCGGCCTCGACCTGATCGCGACCGCGCCCAACGTGGTCTACCGGGTCGTCATGGAGGACGGCAGCGAGCACACCGTCACCAACCCGAGCGAGTTCCCCGAGGGCAAGATCAACGAGGTGTACGAGCCCGTCGTACGCGCCACGATCCTCGCGCCGACCGAGTTCATCGGCTCGATCATGGAGCTGTGCCAGACCCGGCGCGGCACGCTCCTCGGCATGGACTACCTGTCCGAGGACCGGGTCGAGATCCGCTACACGCTGCCCCTCGCCGAGATCGTCTTCGACTTCTTCGACCAGCTGAAGTCCAAGACCCGCGGCTACGCCTCGCTCGACTACGAGCCCACCGGCGAGCAGACCTCCAGCCTCGTCAAGGTCGACATCCTGCTGCACGGCGACAAGGTGGACGCCTTCTCGGCGATCACCCACAAGGACGCCGCGTACGCGTACGGGGTGCGGCTCGTCGCCAAGCTGCGCGAGCTGATCCCGCGGCAGGCCTTCGAGGTGCCGATCCAGGCCGCCATCGGCTCCCGGGTCATCGCCCGCGAGACCATCCGCGCCATCCGCAAGGACGTCCTCGCCAAGTGCTACGGCGGTGACATCTCCCGGAAGCGGAAGCTGCTGGAGAAGCAGAAGGAGGGCAAGAAGCGGATGAAGATGGTGGGCTCTGTGGAGGTTCCGCAGGAGGCCTTCATCGCCGTACTGTCCAGCGACGACAGCGCCGGCGGCGCCAAGGGCAAGAAATAGCCACCTGCGGCGATCGCCGCAGCTCCCGGCGGTGGCCGTTGTTACCTCCGGAAACCTGGGCAGAATGCGGGCCCGTCGCGTTTCGGCGCGGCGGGCCCGCATGTCTTCGGGGTGTCGGGGCCTCGTGCTCGTACGGTCGTTCTCGGTGGAAAGTGACGGCCCGCCGCCCCTTACGAACCAGCCAACCTCGCTCTACCCTGATCACCACTCGATAGTTACTCGCGAGTTAAACAACAGCCGCTTTGAGCCAGCCGCGCAGTCCATGCTGCCCCTGCCGCACTGTCGCGGGCCCCGGAGGATGTCGTGAGCGACACACAGACCCTGATCGAGAACCGCCCGCCGTCCATGGCGGCCCTCTTCCTGGAGCGCGTGGCGGCCACGCCCGACGCCGAGGCATTCCGCTACCCGGTGCCGCCGGCCTCCGGCCAGGGACCTTCCGAGTGGAAGCCGATGACCTGGGCGGAGGCCGCCGCACGGGTCGACGCCATCGCGGCCGGGCTGGTCGAGCTGGGCGTGCAGCCGGAGGAGCGCATCGCGCTCGCCTCCGCCACCAGGATCGAGTGGATCCTGTGCGACCTCGGCATCATGTGCGCCGGCGCCGCCAACACGACGATCTACCCGTCGACCAACGCCGAGGAGTCGGCGTACATCCTGTCCGACTCCGCCAGCAAGATCCTCATCGCGGAGAACGCCGAGCAGCTCGACAAGGCCCGGGAGAAGAAGGCCGAGCTGCCCGAGCTGACCCATGTGGTCGTCATCGACCCCGAGGGCGCCGATCTCTCGGAGGACTGGGTCCTGTCGCTCGCGGAGCTGGAGAAGCGCGGCGCCGCGTACCTGGAGAAGAAGCCCGACCTGATCAAGGAGAAGGTCGGGGCGATCACCAAGGACCAGCTCGCCACCCTCATCTACACCTCCGGCACCACCGGCCGCCCCAAGGGCGTGCGCCTCCCGCACGACAACTGGGCGTACATGGGCAAGGCCATCGCCGCGACCGGCCTGCTCAGCGCGGAGGACGTGCAGTACCTGTGGCTGCCGCTCGCGCACGTCATGGGCAAGGTGCTGCTGTCCGGTCACATCGAGGTCGGGCACATCACCGCCGTCGACGGCCGCGTCGACAAGATCATCGAGAATCTGCCGGTCGTGCAGCCGACGTACATGGCCGCCGTGCCGCGCATCTTCGAGAAGGTCTACAACGGCGTCGCCGCGAAGGCCCGCGAGGGAGGCGCCGCCAAGTACAGGATCTTCCAGTGGGCGTCGGGTGTCGCCCGCGAGTACGCCAAGGTCAGCCAGGACAACTTCCGCCGCACCGGCACCGCGTCCGTGCCGTTCGGGCTGGGGGCCAAGCACAAGGTCGCCGACGCGCTGGTCTACAAGAAGCTGCGTGAGGCGTTCGGCGGGCGGCTGCGCGCCTGTATCTCCGGCTCGGTGGCGCTGGCACCCGAGATCGGCTTCTTCTTCGCCGGCGCGGGCATTCCCATCCTGGAGGGCTACGGCCTGACCGAGTCCTCCGCGGCGTCGTTCCTGAACCCGGGCGAGGCGTTCCGCACGGGGACGGTCGGCAAGCCGCTGCCCGGCTGCGAGGTGCGTATCGCGGACGACGGAGAGATCCTGCTGCGCGGCCCCGGCATCATGGAGGGCTACCACGGGCTGCCGGAGAAGACCGCCGAGGTCCTGGAGCCGGACGGCTGGTTCCACACCGGTGACATCGGTGAGCTGTCGCCGGACGGGTACCTGCGGATCACCGACCGCAAGAAGGACCTCTTCAAGACGTCCGGCGGCAAGTACATCGCGCCGACCGAGATCGAGGGCCAGTTCAAGGCGCTGTGCCCCTTCACGTCCAACGTCATGGTCATCGGCGCGGACCGCAACTTCTGCACGGCCCTCATCGCGCTCGACGAGCCGGCCATCCTCGGCTGGGCCAAGGAGAACGGCCTGGAGGGTAAGTCGTACGAGCAGGTCATCGCGGCGCCGGCCACGGTGGAGCTCATCGAGGGGTACGTCACCCAGCTCAACCAGGGGTTGCAGCGGTGGCAGACCGTCAAGAAGTTCCGGTTGCTGCCGAGGGATCTGGATGTCGAGCACGGTGAGCTGACGCCGAGCCTGAAGCTGAAGCGGCCGGTGGTGGAGAAGGAGTACCAGCACCTCATCGACGAGATGTACGCGGGCACTCGGGAGAAGTAGCGCTCCGCTCGAAAACCGGGGGGACTGCGGGCCGTTGTCAGCAGCGGGTACGTGGTGACCGGTCGCGCAGTTCCCCGCGCCCCTTCAGGTCAGCCGGTGGGGTCCTTCGTTATCAGGGCCCGGAGGTCCTGCACCTGTATACGGACCTCCGTCAGGTCCGGGGACTCCTCGGACAGTTGCTTCTCCAGAGCCGTCAGGCGGGAAGCGACCTGTTCCGCCTGTTCCTGCTGCCGTGCCCGCAGTGTCTCCAGCCGGCGGGTCTTGCGGTCCAGCTCCAGGAAGACGCTGACCTTCGCGCGCAGGACCCAGGGGTCGAAGGGCTTGGTCAGATAGTCGGCGGCGCCGGTGGCGTAGCCGCGGAAGGCGTAGCCCATCTCGGCGTCCGTTCCGGTGAGGAAGATGATCGGGACGTCCTTGGTCTGGTCGAGGCGCTTGAGGTTGGCTGCGGTCTCGAAACCGTCCATACCGGGCATGCGGATGTCGAGGAGGACGACGGCGAAGCGTTGCCGGAGGAGGGCCTTCATGGCCTCCTCGCCGGAACGGGCCCGTACCAGCGGCTCGTTGAGCGATGCCAGGACGGCCTCCAGCGCGATCAGGTTGTCCTCCATGTCGTCGACGAGGAGGATGCCCGCGCATCCGTCGGTCCGGTCCTGAGTGGTCATGGTGAGGATGCCTCGTTCTCTTCGGTGTGTTTCTCGGGCGACGGCTCGGCGCCCTCCGGGTCCAGGACGGCGCACACCACGGTGAGCAGCTGGTCGACGTCCACCGGCTTGGGTACATAGTCGTTGGCGCCCCGGGCGATGGACTTCTCGCGGTCGCCGGGCATCGCCTTCGCGGTCAGCGCGACGATGGGCAGACCGGCCCAGCGGGGCGTGCGACGGATGGCTGAGATCGTCTCGTAGCCGTCCATCTCCGGCATCATGATGTCCATCAGGACCAGTTCCACGTCCGGATTGCGCTCCAGGGTCTCGATGCCCTCCCGGCCGTTCTCCGCGTACAGGACCGGCATGCCGACGCGGCCCAGGACATGGGTGAGCGCGAAGACGTTGCGGATGTCGTCGTCCACGATCAGCACCCGGCGGCCGGGCAGGATCTGGCCCGCGCGCCCCGCCTGCCACGCCTCCAGCTTGGTGGGGGCGGGCCAGGTGTCGTCCTCGGGGGCGGCCGGGTAGGGCTCGGCGGTGAGCTGGTCGGGGATCAGCGCGGCCGGCGTCTCGGCGGTGCCGGTCGCCGCGTGGCCGGGGCTGACGACGGGCACGTACAGCGTGAACGTCGAGCCCTTGCCGGGGATGCTCTCGGCGACGATGCGGCCGCCCAGCAGACCAGCGATCTCCCGGCTGATGGACAGGCCGAGGCCGGTGCCGCCGTACTTGCGGTTCGTGGTGCCGTCGGCCTGCTGGAACGCTTCGAAGATCACCGGCAGTTTCTCCGGCGCGATACCGATGCCGGTGTCGGAGACCGCGAACGCGATCACCTCGTCGGTGTCCTCGCGGACGTGGCGGTGCTCGGGATCCTTGACGCGGCCGACGGTCAGCTCGACCCGGCCGGACGCGGTGAACTTGATCGCGTTGGAGAGCAGATTGCGCAGGATCTGCTGGAGCCGCTGCTCGTCCGAGTACATCTCGCGCGGTACGTCCTCGCCGACCGTGACCTCGAAGGCCAGGCCCCGGTCGAGGGTCAGCGGGCGGAAGGTGGCGTGGACGTAGTCCAGCAGCTTGATGAGCGGGAGACGCTTGGGGCGTACGTCCATCCGGCCCGCCTCGATCTTCGACAGGTCCAGGATGTCGTTGATCAGCTGGAGGAGGTCGGAGCCCGAGCGGTGGATCGTCGACGCGAACTGGACCTCCTGGTCGGAGAGATGGCCGTCCGGGTTGTCCGAGAGCAGGCGTGCCAGGATGAGCAGTGAGTTCAGGGGTGTGCGGAGTTCGTGCGACATGTTCGCCAGGAACTCCGACTTGTACTGGGAGGAGGTCGCGAGCAGGGCCGCCTTCTCCTCCAGTTCGGCGTTCGAGCGCTGGAGCTCCGCCTGCTGCTTCTGGAGTTCGTCGGAGCGTTCCTGGAGCTGCATGGCCAGGCGCTGGGACTCGCCGAGCAGGGACTCCGTGCGGGAGTTGGCGATGATGGTGTTGATCGCGACGCCGATGGTGTTCACGAACTGGTCGAAGAACGCCAGGTGGACGTCCGAGAAACGGGAGAACGAGGCGAGTTCGATCACGCCGAGGAGCTTGTCCTCGAACAGGATCGGGATGATGACCACGCTGGACGGGGCGGCCTCCCCGAGGCCGCTGTTGATCTTGATGTAGTCGGGCGGGGTCTGCTCGACCAGGATCCGCTTCTTCTCGCGGGCCGCCTGGGCGACGAGTCCGTGCACGGGGAGGCCGCCGGTCTCGACCGTCGCGTCCTGCGCCGACCCGTACCCCGCGATGAAGGCCAGGCCCTTGCCGGGGGCCACCGTGCGCAGCGCCGCCCCGTCCTGGTCGGGATCGGCCAGGTAGAAGGCGCCGTACTGGGCCTTCACCAGCGGCGTCAGCTCACGCAGGATCAGGTCGGCGACCTCCATCAGATCGCGGTGGCCCTGCATCAGGGCGGCGAGGCGGGCGAGGTTGGACTCCAGCCAGTCCTTCGCCCGGGTCGTCTCGCGGAGGTTGGCCACCATCAGGTTGATGTTGTCCTTCAGTTCGGCGACCTCGCCGCGCGCCTCCACCGTGATCGAGCGGGACATGTCGCCCTGGGCCACGGCCGAGGCCACCTCGGCGATGGCGCGGACCTGGGTGGTCAGGTTGAGCGCGAGCTCGTTCACGTTCGTCGTGAGGCGCTTCCAGGTGCCGTACACGCCCTCGACCCGCGCCTGACCGCCGAGCTGGCCCTCCGAACCGACCTCGCGGGCGACCCGGGTGACCTCGGAGGAGAACGAGGAGAGGGTGTCGACCATGGTGTTGATGGCGGTCTTCAGTTCGAGGATCTCGCCGCGCGCGTCCACGTCGATCTTCTTGGAGAGGTCGCCGTTCGCGACCGCGGTCGTCACCTGGGCGATGTTGCGGACCTGGGACGTCAGGTTGTCGGCCATGGAGTTGACGTTGTCGGTCAGATCCCGCCACACACCGGACACGCCCAGCACCTGGGCGCGCCCGCCGAGCCGCCCGTCGGTGCCGACCTCGCGGGCGACCCTCGTCACCTCGTCGGCGAACGCCCGCAGTTGCTCCACCATCGTGTTGACGGTGTCCTTCAGCTCGAGGATCTCCCCGCGCGCGTCGACGGTGATCTTCTTGGAGAGGTCGCCGTTGGCGACGGCGGTCGTCACCTGGGCGATGTTGCGGACCTGGGACGTCAGGTTCAGGGCCATGAAGTTGACGTTGTCGGTGAGGTCCTTCCAGACTCCGGAGACGCCTCTGACCTGGGCCTGACCACCGAGATTGCCTTCGGTGCCGACTTCGCGGGCGACGCGGGTGACCTCGTCGGCGAAGGCGGAGAGCTGGTCGACCATGGTGTTGATCGTCGACTTCAGCTCCAGGATCTCGCCCTTCGCCTCGACCGTGATCTTCTTGCCGAGATCGCCCTGGGCGACCGCCGTGGAGACGAGGGCGATGTTGCGGACCTGGGAGGTCAGGTTGTCCGCCATGAAGTTGACGTTGTCGGTGAGGTCCTTCCAGACTCCGGAGACGCCTCTGACCTGGGCCCGGCCGCCGAGGTTGCCTTCGGTGCCGACTTCGCGGGCGACGCGGGTGACCTCGTCGGCGAAGGCGGAGAGCTGGTCGACCATGGTGTTGATCGTCGACTTCAGCTCC
>NZ_JBVIDX010000021.1:0-39147 GCF_055572155.1 Streptomyces sp. NPDC030814 | reverse complement strand
CCAGGATCTCGCCCTGGGCGTCGACCGTGATCTTCTGGCTGAGATCGCCGTTGGCGACGGCGGTGGTCACCTGGGCGATGTTGCGGACCTGGGAGGTCAGGTTCGACGCCATGAAGTTGACGTTGTCGGTGAGGTCCTTCCAGACTCCGGAGACGCCTCTGACCTGGGCCCGGCCGCCGAGCTGACCCTCGGTGCCGACCTCGCGGGCCACCCTCGTCACCTCGTCGGCGAAGGCGGACAGCTGGTCGACCATGGTGTTCACGGTGAGCTTCAGTTCGAGCAACTCGCCGGTCGCCTCGACGGTCACCGTGCGGGTGAGGTCTCCGCGCGCGACGGAGGTGGTCACCAGGGCGATGTCGCGCACCTGCGCGGTCAGCCGGGAGGCCATCGTGTTGACCGCCTCGGTCACGTCCCGCCAGCTCCCGGACAGACCACGCACCTTGGCCCGGCCGCCGAGCCGTCCCTCGGTGCCGACCTCGCGGGCCACCCGGGTCACCTCGCCGGTGAACAGCGACAGCTGGTCCACCATCTTGTTCACCGCGCGGCCCAGGCGCCGTAAGTCCCCGCGCAGTTGACGGTTGCCGTCGTGCAGGTCGACGCGCTGGGTCAGATCTCCGCCGGCCACCGCGTCCAGTACACGCGTGGCGTTCGCCGCGGGGGCCACCAGCGCGTCGAGCGTCTGGTTCACATCGTCGACGCGGGTCGCCCAGGCGCCCTGGCCGGGGCTGGCGGAGAGCCGTTCGTCCAGTCGGCCGTGCCGCACCAACTCCCGCCGCACCCGCTGCACTTCGCTGCCGAAGTGCGTACTGCGGTCGATGATCTGGTTGAAGAGGGCGCACAGCTCCGCGACCGGTGCTGGACCCGTCTCCGGGGCTTTGATGAAGGTGCCGTCGCGCGCCGCCGTCATGGCCGCGGTGAGCGCACGCAAGTCGGACACCCGGATCAGTCCGTCCGTTCCGCTGTCTTTTTGACCGTCTTCGAGCGCCCGCGTAGCACTGTTCTCACTCATGGTTGCCCACTTCGGTAACTCGGCGCTTATGAGCGTGGCCAGTCTGTCACTCTGGCCGTGCCGCCTGAGGCCTATTCGTCCGAACTTCTCAGGGAGCCGCTCAGTGGGGGCCATTCCGACGCAACGGGAGACCGGGCCGCGTTCTCCTGATGCGCCCGCGCGTCCGGAGGACGGGAGCGCGCCGGGTGCCCACGCCGGCGCGGCCTACGTCGGGTCCGCACGCGCCGGAGCCGACCGGCGCGCGGTGGCGCGGCTGTCGCTGCCCGGGGGCCCGCTCGCGCCCGGAGCCGCCCGGCGCTTCGTCGGCAGCGCGCTCGGGGAGTGGGCGGATCTCGAACTCCCGGGCGCCGACTCGTTCAGCGGTCGGCTCGTCGAGGACATGCTCGTCGTGGTCAGTGAGCTGGTCACCAACGCGGTCATCCACGCCGGTACCGACGTCGAACTGCTGTGCCGCTACGACCGTGACGACCACACCGCCTCCGGCTGGCTGGTCGTCGAGGTCTCCGACCACCATCCCTCCCGCGTGGTACGCGACGAGGGCGCCGCACGCCCGTACCTCGTCGAACGTCCTTACGGTGCCGCCGAATACGGGCGGGGGCTGCGGCTCGTCGCGGCGGTCTCCGAGGCGTGGGGCATCACCTACCGGACCGGCGTGAAGACCGTCTGGGCGCGGCTGTCGGTGGACGGGGCGCTGGCGGTGGACGAGGGGGCCGGGGGAATCGGGGGCTACGGGGGCGCAGAGAGGGAGCCGGGGGCGGTGGGGGCGTACGCCGGTGTCTCGGGACGGCAGGACGCGGGCGCCGGGGCCGGAGGAGGTGACGCGCGGGCCTACGCAGGCGGGCCGGGACCCGGAGACGGGCGGGGCCACGCGGTCGACGGACCGGGCGGGGGCGAGGGGCTCGGAGGTGCGGCGTGCCTCGGAGGCGCCACGGGAGTCACGGGCGACGCAGGCATCTTGGGCGATGGGCTGGACCCGGCCGGCCCCGTCGGCTCCCTCGGTGCGGTCGGCCCGGTCGGCCCGGTCGAGCCCGTCGGTCCGGCCGGCCCGACCAGCTCCGGCGGCCCCACAGGCCCCGTCGACGAGGGGCCGGCCGATCTCTTCGCGCCGGTGCCGCGGCGCGGTGTGGAGGGGGACCGGGAGTGGCTGAACAGGGGCGCCCTCTCCTTCCTCGCCGAGGCGTCCGATCTGCTCGCCGGGCAGCTCGACGAGGACCTGGTCGCCGCGCTCGCCGGACAGCTCCTCGTACCCCGGCTGGCCGACTGGTGCGCGGTGTGGCTGGAGGACGAGACCCTCGGCTGGCGCGCCTCCGACGGCTTCCCCGGCCCCGCGCCGCGGCTCGCCCGGGTCTGGCACGGCAGCGAGAACCGCATCGAGGACCTCCGCAGGGCCCTGGAGAAGGACCCGCCCAGGCTGCCCGAATCGGTGCGGTCACGGGCCGTGCCGGTGCCGTGGCCCCGGATGGGGCAGCCGGGGGCGGTGGCGGAAACGGGCGCGGCAGGGGCACCGGCGGCTCCGGCACCTCCCGCGACCGCGACTCGGGCCGGGGGGCCGGGGCCGGCCGAGGGCCGCGGCAGGGGCGAGCCCGGAGACGGCGGTGAGGGCGGGGCGGCACTCGCGTACCGCCTGATCGCCGGTGGGCGGCCACTCGGCACACTCGTGATCGGCCGCGCCGGACTGCTCCGCTTCCCGGACGAACTGACCGGGCTCGTCGAGGACCTCAGCCGCCGGATCGCGCTGGCGATCGGCGCGGCCCGGCAGTACGCCCGCCAGGCCACGATCAGCCGCGTCCTGCAGCGCGGTCTGCTGCCCGGCGCGGTCGCCGAGATCCCCGGACTGACCAGCGCCCTCGTGTACGAGCCGCGCGACAAGGGCGGACCGAGCGGCGACTTCTACGACCTGTTCCCGGCGGGCCGGGGCCGCTGGTGCTTCGCGCTCGGCGACGTCCAGGGCAAGGGCCCCGAGGCCGCCGTCGTCATCGGCCTCGCCCGGCCCTGGCTGCGGCTGCTCGCCCGCGAGGGCTACGGCGTCGCCGACGTACTCGACCGCCTCAACCAGCTTCTGCTCGACGACGCGACCGAAACGGCCGACGCCGCCGCGCGGGCCCTGGTCACGGCGGGCGACCCGGCCCTCGTCGACCCCGAGGCCTCCCAGACCCGCTTCCTCTCCCTCCTCTACGGCGAACTCGTCCCCTTCGCTGACGGCGTGCGCTGCACCCTCGCCTCTGCCGGGCATCCGCTGCCGCTCCTTCTCGGTCCCGAGGGCGACGTACGGACCGTGGCCGAGCCGCAGACCCTGCTCGGTGTGATCGAGGACGCGGAGTACGTCTCCGAGACGTTCGAGCTGCGCCCCGGCGACACACTGCTGTGTGTGACCGACGGGGTGACCGAGCGGCGCAGCGGCGCCGTCATGTTCGACGACGGCGACGGTCTCGCGAGCGCGCTGGCCGGCTGCGCCGGCCTCAACGCCCAGCTGATCGCCGAACGGATCCGTCGGCTCGTGCACGAGTTCGGGCCGGGGGCTCCGGAGGACGACCTGGCGCTGCTGGTTCTGCAGGCGCAGTGGCGCCGTGCCGGGACAGCGGCCGAAGAGAGAAGAAGGACGTAGCCAGAAGAGGGCCGTAGCCAGAAGACGGCCGTAGCCAGAAGACGGCCGTCGGGGGAAAGCGGCCGTACGGGGCCGGCGGCCGACGGGGAACGCGGCTGTCCGGGACGGCAGCCGTCCGGGGCGGCGCGCCGGTGCTGGACAATGGAAGGCATGCCTTCCGCACTTCCCGACGGTGAGCCCGTCCCCGACGACGGGGCGCTGCCCGCGCCCGCCCTGGCCGGGGCGGCCGAGCGGCCCCTCGGGTTCTATCTGCACGTCCCGTACTGCGCGACCCGCTGCGGGTACTGCGACTTCAACACCTACACCGCGACCGAGCTGCGCGGCACGGGCGGGGTGCTGGCCTCCCGTGACAACTACGCGGACACCGTCGTCGACGAGATCCGCCTCGCCCGCAAGGTTCTCGGCGACGACCCGCGGCCCGTCCGCACCGTCTTCGTCGGCGGCGGTACCCCCACGCTGCTCGCCGCCGGTGATCTCGTACGGATGCTGGGGGCGATCCGGGACGAATTCGGGCTCGCGGACGGCGCCGAGGTGACGACGGAGGCGAACCCGGAGTCCGTGGACCCCGCGTACCTGGCGACCCTGCGGGCCGGCGGCTTCAACCGTGTCTCCTTCGGGATGCAGAGCGCCCGGCAGCACGTCCTGAGGATTCTCGACCGGACGCACACGCCGGGGCGCCCCGAGGCGTGCGTCGCGGAAGCGCGCGCGGCGGGCTTCGAGCACGTCAACCTGGACCTGATCTACGGCACGCCGGGGGAGTCCGACGACGACTGGCGGGCCTCCCTGGACGCGGCGCTCGGTGCCGGACCGGACCACGTCTCGGCGTACGCGCTGATCGTCGAGGAGGGTACCCAGCTCGCGCGGCGGATCCGCCGGGGCGAGGTCCCGATGACGGACGACGACGTGCACGCCGACCGCTATCTGATCGCCGAGGAGATGCTCTCGGCCGCCGGCTTCGACTGGTACGAGGTCTCCAACTGGGCGACCTCGGAGGCCGGCCGGTGTCTCCACAACGAGCTCTACTGGCGGGGCGCCGACTGGTGGGGCGCGGGTCCGGGCGCGCACAGCCATGTCGGGGGCGTGCGGTGGTGGAACGTCAAGCATCCCGGGGCGTACGCGGCGGCGCTGGCGGCCGGGAGGTCGCCGGGAGCGGGGCGTGAACTGCTGTCGGAGGAGGACCGCCGGGTGGAGCGGATCCTGCTGGAGCTGAGGCTGCGGGAGGGCGTGCCGCTGGACCTGTTGCGGAAGGAGGGGCTCGCGGCAGCGGACCGGGCGCTCACGGACGGGCTGCTGGCGCAGCAGCCGTACGACGAGGGACGCGCGGTGCTGACCCTGAGGGGCCGTCTCCTCGCCGACGCGGTCGTCCGGGACCTCGTGGACTGAACGGCTATCCGTCGCCGTCCGTGACGAAGTCGATCAGTTCCTCCACCCGCCCCAGCAGCGCCGGCTCGAGATCCTTGTAGGACCGGACGCTCCCCAGGATCCGCTGCCACGCCGCACCGGTGTTTTCCGGCCATCCCAGCGCCCGGCACACCCCTGTCTTCCAGTCCTGGCCGCGCGGCACCCGCGGCCAGGCCTCGATACCCAGGGACGACGGTTTCACCGCCTCCCAGATGTCGATGTACGGGTGGCCCACGACCAGGGCGTGTTCGCCGGTCACGGACGCGGCGATGCGGGACTCCTTGCTGCCGGGGACCAGGTGGTCGACCAGGACGCCCAGTCTCGCGTCCGGGCCGGGGGCGAAGTCCGCGACGATCGCCGGAAGGTCGTCCACACCCTCCAGGTACTCCACCACCACGCCCTCGATCCGCAGGTCGTCACCCCAGACCTTCTCGACGAGCTCGGCGTCGTGACGGCCCTCCACGTAGATGCGGCCGGCCCGGGCCACCCGCGCGCGGGCGCCGGGGACGGCGACCGAGCCGGACGCCGTACGGGTCGGGCGGGGCGGAGCGGTGGACGAGGGACGCACCAGCGTCACCACCTGCCCCTCCAGCAGGAACCCCCGAGGCTCCAGCGGGAACACCCGGTGCCTGCCGAGGCGGTCCTCCAGGGTCACCGTGCCCGCCTCGCAGCGGATCACCGCGCCGCAGAAACCGCCGTCGGCCTCCTCGACCACCAGGCCCGGGTCGGCCGGGACCTCGGGAACCGGCTTGGGCTTCTTCCACGGTGGGGTCAGATCCGGAGAGTACTGGCGCATTCGGATGACGATAGGAGAACCCGCGCCCGGAATCCCCCGTGCTCAGTCCGACACGCCGAAGCGGCGTGCGAGTGCCTCGCGCTGGGCCCGCACGAACGCCGCGTCGACCACCGCCCCGTGACCGGGCACGTACAGCGCGTCCTCGCCGCCCAGCTCCAGGAGCCGGTCCAGGGCGGCCGGCCAGTGGGACGGGACCGCGTCGGGACCGGCCTGGGGCTCGCCGGACTCCTCCACCAGGTCCCCGCAGAAGACGATCTCGGGAGCGGCGGACGAGCCGGGCACCAGGACCGCCAGGTCGTGGGGCGTGTGCCCAGGCCCCACGTTCGCCAGCAGCACCTGGAGGCCGCCCAGGTCCAGGGTCCACTCGCCCGAGACGTGGTGGCGGGGCCGTACGAGGAGGTCAGCGGCCTCGGCGGCGTCCTGAGGGGCGAGCCCGTGACGGACGGCGTCGGCGCGCAGCTCGTCCCGCTCGCAGGCCAGCACGCCGTCCAGGCCCACCGCGCCGAAGACCTCCACCCCGGCGAACGCGGACGCCCCGAAGACATGGTCGAAGTGGGAATGGGTGAGCGCGAGATGTGTCACACGGGTGCCGCCGAGCAGCTCACGCGCCTGGCCGCGCAACCGGGCGCCCTCCCCCAGGCTCGCACCCGCGTCGATCATCAGGGCCGCGCCGTCCCCGATCACCAGCCCGACCGTGCAGTCCCAGCCGGGGAGGCGGCACCGTCCGACCCGTGGCGCCAGACCCTCCCACCCGCACTCTTCCCAAGTCACCGTCATGACCCGAAGCTAGTCCCCGGAAGCGGGTGAAGGCCCCCTGGCGCCCGCGGCACCCGCGGCGTTCCCCCGGCCCCGGCATCCGTGTTCCTCATCACCCTCCGCCGGTGCCGGCGGCCCCTCGACCGCCCGTACCCGTCGGTAGAACGCGGTGCGACATCGCCGGACAGGTCGGTACACCTCGGCATGACATGGCTGGACCGGCCTTGCCCGGGGCGTACCCCACCGCCGTACACTGGGCGGGGAGTGTTGGCACTCGCCCGCGGTGAGTGCCAAGGGGGAAGTCGCGCGGGAGACGAGCTGGAGGTGTGCGCGAATGCTCAGTGAACGCAGGCTCCAGGTGCTGCGCGCCATCGTCCAGGACTATGTGGGCACCGAGGAGCCGGTGGGGTCGAAGGCCCTCACCGAGCGGCACAACCTCGGCGTGTCCCCGGCGACGGTCCGCAATGACATGGCGGCGCTGGAGGACGAGGGCTACATCGCCCAGCCTCACACCAGCGCGGGCCGCATCCCCACCGACAAGGGGTACCGGCTCTTCGTCGACAAGCTGGCCGGCGTCAAGCCGATGACCGCGCCCGAGCGGCGTGCCATCCAGAACTTCCTGGACGGCGCCGTCGACCTGGACGACGTGGTCGCGCGGACCGTACGGCTGCTCGCCCAGCTGACCCGGCAGGTCGCCGTCGTGCAGTACCCGTCGCTGACCCGCTCGACGGTGCGGCACGTGGAGCTGCTGTCGCTGGCCCCCGCCAGGCTGATGCTCGTGCTGATCACGGACACCGGCCGGGTGGAGCAGCGGATGGTCGACTGCCCGGCGCCGTTCGGAGAAACGTCTCTCGCGGATCTGCGGGCCCGGCTCAACAGCCGGGTCGCGGGCCGCCGGTTCACCGACGTGCCCCGGCTGGTCGAGGACCTGCCGGAGGCGTTCGACGTCGAGGACCGGGGTACCGTCTCGACGGTGCTCTCCACCCTGCTGGAGACCCTGGTCGAGGAGAACGAGGAGCGGCTGATGATCGGCGGCACCGCCAATCTGACCCGCTTCGGACATGACTTCCCCCTCACGATCCGACCTGTCCTCGAAGCCCTGGAGGAACAGGTCGTCCTCCTCAAGTTGCTGGGGGAGGCAGGGGATTCGGGCATGACCGTCCGCATCGGTCACGAGAACGCGTATGAGGGACTCAACTCCACGTCCGTCGTCTCGGTCGGCTACGGTTCGGGCGGCGAGGCAGTCGCGAAACTGGGCGTGGTCGGACCTACGCGCATGGACTATCCGGGAACGATGGGAGCGGTACGAGCGGTGGCACGGTACGTCGGACAGATCCTGGCGGAGTCTTAAGTGGCCACGGACTACTACGCCGTACTCGGCGTGCGCCGCGACGCGTCCCAGGACGAGATCAAGAAGGCGTTCCGCAGGCTCGCTCGCGAGCTGCACCCGGACGTCAACCCCGATCCGAAGACGCAGGAGCGGTTCAAGGAGATCAACGCGGCGTACGAGGTTCTCTCGGACCCGCAGAAGAAGCAGGTCTACGACCTCGGCGGTGACCCGCTGTCCCAGTCGGGCGGCGGCGGCGCGGGCGGCTTCGGCGCCGGTGGCTTCGGGAACTTCTCGGACATCATGGACGCCTTCTTCGGTACGGCGTCCCAGCGCGGCCCCCGGTCGCGTACGCGCCGCGGCCAGGACGCGATGATCCGGCTGGAGGTCGACCTCGACGAGGCCGCCTTCGGCACGACGAAGGACATCCAGGTCGACACGGCCGTGGTGTGCGGCACCTGCAGCGGCGAGGGCGCGGCCCCCGGCACGAGCGCGCAGACCTGTGACATGTGCCGCGGCCGCGGTGAGGTCTCGCAGGTCACACGGTCCTTCCTGGGCCAGGTCATGACCTCGCGGCCCTGCCCGCAGTGCCAGGGCTTCGGCACGATCGTCCCGAACCCGTGCCCCGAGTGCGCGGGCGACGGCCGGGTGCGGTCGCGGCGGACGCTGACCGTGAAGATCCCGGCGGGCGTCGACAACGGCACGCGTATCCAGCTGGCCGGCGAGGGCGAGGTGGGCCCCGGCGGCGGTCCCGCCGGCGACCTCTACGTCGAGATCCACGAGCTGCCGCACGCCGTCTTCCAGCGGCGCGGCGACGACCTCCACTGCACGGTGACGATCCCCATGACCGCGGCGGCGCTCGGCACGAAGGTGCCGCTGGAGACGCTGGACGGTCTGGAGGAGGTCGACATCCGGCCCGGCACCCAGTCCGGCCAGTCGATCCCGTTGCACGGGCGCGGTGTCACACATCTGCGCGGCGGAGGCCGTGGCGACCTCATCGTCCACGTCGAGGTGCAGACCCCGACGAAACTCGACCCCGAGCAGGAGCAGCTGCTGCGGCAGCTGGCGGTGCTGCGGGGTGAGGAGCGGCCGACGGGGCAGTTCCAGCCGGGGCAGCAGGGGTTGTTCTCGCGGCTGAAGGACGCGTTCAACGGGCGTTGACGGTGGTCGTTCGGCTGCGGGGTGGGTGCGGGCCGCAGGCCCGCTCCCTTCAGCGGCGCGGAGAACTACGCGAGCAGGCCCCCACCCCGCACCGGAACAGCTGCCCACCCGATTCGGCCAGGGTCCGCGGACGTGAAAACATGCGGCCATGTCCTCCTCCGCACTGACCGATCTCTTTCCCCTTCCGATCGTGCAGGCCCCGATGGCGGGCGGTGTCTCCGTCCCGCCGCTGGCCGCCGCCGTGTCCGAGGCCGGTGGCCTGGGGTTCCTGGCCGCCGGGTACAAGACGGCCGACGGGATGTACCAGGAGATCAAGGCGCTCCGGGCGCTCACCTCACGCCCGTTCGGCGTGAACCTGTTCATGCCGCAGCCCGAGTACTCGGAGCCGGCCGCCGTCGAGGTGTACGCGGAGCAACTGGCCGGTGAGGCCTCCTGGTACGAGACGGAACTGGGCGACCCCGACAGTGGACGGGACGACGGCTACGAGGCCAAGCTCGCCGTACTGCTCGACGATCCCGTGCCGGTGGTCTCCTTCCACTTCGGCTGCCCGGCCCCCGAGGTCATCGAGTCCCTCGCCCGCAAGGGCACGCTGATCCTCGTCACCGCGACCTCCGTGGAGGAGGCGCAGGCCGTGGAGCGGTCGGGTGCCCACGCGGTGATCGTGCAGGGCGTCGAGGCCGGCGGCCACCAGGGCACCCACCGGGACGATCCCGAGCGGGACTGCGCCGGCATCGGACTGCTCTCCCTGGTCGCCCAGGTCCGGGAGGCGGTGGCGCTGCCGATCGTCGCGGCCGGCGGCATCATGCGCGGCGCCCAGATCGCCGCCCTCCTCACCGCGGGAGCGAGCGCCGCCCAGCTCGGTACGGCGTTCCTCGCCACGCCCGAGTCCGGGGCCGCCCCGGTGCACAAGCGGGCGCTGACCGACCCCCTCTTCGTCCGCACGGAGCTGACCCGCGCCTTCTCCGGGCGCCCGGCCCGGGGGCTGGTCAACCGCTTCATGCGCGAGCACGGGCCGTACGCGCCCGTCGCCTACCCCGAGGTCCACCACCTGACCTCGCCGCTGCGCAAGGCGGCCGCCAAGGCCGAGGACGCGCAGGGCATGGCGCTGTGGGCCGGGCAGGGGCACCGGATGGCGCGGGAGCTGCCGGCCGGGGAGCTGGTCGGGGTGCTGGCCGCCGAGATCGCCGCGGCGCAGGCCGCGGTCGTCTCCGCCGGGATCGGGACCGCCGGGCCGGGGCAGGCCCCCGCGTCGGCTTCCGCTTCCGGTTCCGACGAGGGCGGGGCCGGCGGCGGTTCCGGGGCTCCGGCGGGCGGTGAGGGCCGATGACCGCTCCTGTCTTCGTGGTCGAGTCGCTGGAGCTGCCGCCCGGCAGCGGCGGTGAACTGGTCCTCGACGGGCCCGAGGGACGGCACGCCGTCTCCGTGAAGCGGCTGCGGCCCGGGGAGGACGTCGTCCTCACCGACGGGCGGGGGCGATGGGCAGAAGGGATCGTCAAAGCGGCCGAGGGCAAGGACCGGCTCGTGGTGATGGATCTGGAGTCCGTGCACGAGGAGCCGCCCGCGCGGCCCCGGATCACCGTCGTACAGGCGTTGCCGAAAGGGGACCGCGGCGAGCTGGCCGTCGAGACCATGACCGAGGTCGGGATCGACGCGATCGTGCCGTGGGCGGCGTCGCGGTGCATCACGCAGTGGAAGGGGGAGCGGGGGTTCAAGGCCCTCGCCAAGTGGCGGGCGACCGCGCGGGAGGCGGGGAAGCAGTCGCGACGGGTGCGGTTCCCCGAGGTCGGGGAACTGGCGACGAGCAAGCAGGTCGCCCAACTGCTCGCGGAGGCGGACTTCGCGGGGGTGCTGCACGAGAGCGGTGACGCGGCGCTGGCTGTGGCGGAACTGCCGTCCGTGGGGGAGATCGTGCTGGTCGTGGGGCCCGAAGGGGGTGTCTCACCGGAGGAGTTGGCGCTGTTCGGGGACGCCGGGGCGCGGGCGTACCGGCTGGGTCCGAGTGTTCTGCGTACGTCCACGGCGGGTACGGCGGCGGGGGCGCTGCTGCTGACGCGTACGGGGCGGTGGGCGTGAGGGGCGCCTTGTAACTCGGGCGTGCGGGTGGTTTTGGCGGGTGCGGGTGGTTGGGGGTTGTTCGCGCAGTTCCCCGCGCCCCTGAAAAGCGGCCGGGGCTGCGCCCCGTGCCTTTCATGAAGGGGCGGGCCGCAGGCCCAACCTTTCAGGCGCGGGGAACTGCGCGACAAGCCCCCACGCACCCGCACCCGCCAAAGGCACCCGCACCCGAGTTCCTGGGCGCGCGACGGATATCGGCCGCGGCGCGGGGAACACCCCCGCTTGGAGGAGCGTGGCTGCTTGTGGTCTTTCGGGGTCGGGGCCCGCGGTGGGAGGGTGGCGTGCATGGGGGTTTTGGGGCGAGTAAGGGTGAATCGGTCCGCCGGGCGCCGGACATGGGCGCGCGCCGGGCTCGGAATCGCGGCTGTCGTCACGCTGGTTGCCTGCGAGGGGGGTGGCATCAACACCGGCGCGGTCGCCTTCACCACGGACCAGATGGGGACCAAGGAGCTGGAGCGGCACGGCGTCGACGTCCAGTGGCTCACCTGCACGGCCTCGTACGGCGACAGCGGCGGTGACAGCGGCGGCGACAGGAAGAAGTCCGCTTCTCCCTCCGCTTCCGTCGACACCGTGGCGAACGTCGACTGCAAGGGCGAGGACAGGAAGGGCCGGGACATCACGATCACCGGAAAGGTGACCAAGGAGGTCAACGGCAAGTGTGTGCGCGGTGACCTGACCGCCAAGGTCGACGGCAAGCAGCGGTTCCACGTCGACGTGCTCGGCAACTGCAACGCCCCCGACCCCACCCCCGGAACATCGAACCAGCCGGAGCAGCCCGGTCCCACGGTGACGGTGACGGTCACCCAGACCATCTGGTGCCAGAAGGACCCGCAGTGCTGGCCGGAAGGGAAGTAGCCGGAGGGCGTACGGTCCGAAGGGGGCAAGCGGGGTTCGGGGGAGGTGACATGATCCAAACGTCTCCCCATATGCCCGTACGCTGCTTACAGTGACCGGGTGACTCAGACCGCACTGTCCACACAGTCCGTACCGGCCGTACAGTCTGCGTACCTCCGATTCCCGCACCTGCACGGCGACTTGATCGCCTTCACCGCCGAGGACGACGTCTGGGTCGCCCCTCTCGACGGCGGTCGTGCGTGGCGCGTCAGCGCGGACAACATGCCTGTCAACCATCCGCGTATCTCCCCGGACGGCACGCTCGTCGCGTGGACCTCCGCCAGGGACGGCGCCCCCGAGGTGCATGTCGCGCCCATCGACGGCGGCCCTGCCAAGCGCCTCACGCACTGGGGCAGTTGGCGCACACAGGTGCGGGGGTGGACCCCCGACGGGCGGGTCCTCGCACTCAGCACCCAGGGACAGGCCAGTCTGCGGCGGAGCTGGGCGCGGGCGGTCCCGCTCGACGGCGGGCCGGCCACGACACTGCCGTACGGGCCGGTCGGCCATGTCGCGTACGGCCCGGCCACCGTGCTGCTGTCCGCGCCGATGGGCCGCGAGGCCGCCTGGTGGAAGCGGTACCGGGGCGGCACGGCGGGCAAACTGTGGATCGACCGCGAGGGCGACGGCGAGTTCGTCCGCCTGCACGCCGACCTCGACGGGAACCTGGAGTACCCGCTGTGGGTGGGCGACCGGATCGCGTTCCTCTCCGACCACGAGGGCGTCGGCGCGCTGTACTCGTCGCTCGCGGACGGCTCCGACCTGCGGCGGCACACCCCGGGTGGGGGCACCTCCCGCTCGGGCGAAGCCGAGAGCGGGGGAGGTTTCTACGCCCGGCACGCCGCCACCGACGGCACGCGGGTCGTGTACTCGTCCGCCGGTGAACTGTGGCTGCTCGACGACCTCGACGGGGCCGAGCCGCGCAGGGTCGACGTCCGGCTGGGCGGGCAGCGCGTCGACCTCCAGCCGTTCCCGGTGAACGCCTCCCGCTGGTTCGGCTCCGCCTCACCCGACCACACCGCCCGGGGCAGCGCGGTCGCCGTCCGCGGCTCCGTGCACTGGGTCACCCACCGCTCCGGTCCCGCCCGGGCGCTCGCCGCCGAGCACGGGGTGCGGGCCCGGCTGCCGCGCACCTTCCGGGTGGAGGGCGAGGAATGGGTGGTCTGGGTGACCGACGCGGAGGGCGACGACGCGCTGGAGTTCGCCCCCGCGACCGGCGTCGGACCGGGCACCACACCGCGCCGGCTCGCCGCCGGGCAGCTGGGCCGGGTCCTCGGGCTCGCCGTGGCTCCCGACGGCAGCCGGGTCGCCGTCGCCGCGCACGACGGGCGGGTCCTGCTCGTCGAGCGGGAGACGGGCGAGGTACGGGAGGTCGACCGCAGCGAGGACGGAGAGGTGACCGGGCTCGTCTTCTCGCCCGACTCGGCCTGGCTCGCCTGGTCGCACCCGGGCGCCCGTCCGCTGCGCCAGCTCAAGCTCGCCAACACCGCCGACCTGTCCGTCACCGAGGCCACCCCGCTCCGCTTCCAGGACTTCTCGCCGGCGTTCACCCTCGACGGCAAGCACCTGGCCTTCCTGTCCGCGCGCGCCTTCGACCCCGTCTACGACGAACACGTCTTCGACCTGCACTTCGTCAGCGGCGCCCGCCCGCACCTCATCACGCTCGCCGCGACCACCCCGTCGCCCTTCGGGCCGCAGCGCCACGGCCGGCCGTTCGAGGCGCCCGACAAGGAGGAGATCCCGGACAGCGAGGGCGCCCCCGTCACCCGTATCGACCTCGAGGGGCTCGCCGACCGGATCGTGCCCTTCCCCGTCGAGGCCGCCCGCTACTCCACGCTCCGCGCCGCCAAGGATGGCGTGCTGTGGCTGCGCCACCCCGTCACCGGCGTCCTCGGCCACTCCCGGGCCACGCCCGACGACCCCGACCCGAAGACGTCCCTGGAGCGGTACGACCTCGCCCAGCGGCGCCTGGAGTACCTCGCCTCCGACGCCGAGCACTACGCCGTCAGCGGCGACGGCAAACGGGTGCTGCTGTGGACGGACGGCAAACTCAAGGTCGTCCCCAGCGACCGGCGGGCCTCCGGCGACGACGAGAGCGACAGCAACATCACGGTCGACCTCAGCCGCGTACGCCAGACCATCGACCCGGCCGCCGAGTGGCGGCAGATGTTCGACGAGACCGGCCGCCTCATGCGGGACAACTTCTGGCGCCCCGACCTCGGTGGTGTGGACTGGCAGGCCGTCCTCGACCGCTACCGGCCCGTCCTCGACCGGGTCGCCACCCACGACGACCTCGTCGACCTGCTGTGGGAGGTGCAGGGTGAGCTGGGCACGTCCCACGCCTATGTCACCCCGCGCGGCGGCGGAGGCTCCGGCGACCGGCGGCAGGGACTCCTCGGCGCGGACATCTCCCGGCACGAGGACGGGACCTGGCGCATCGACCGCGTCCTGCCTTCGGAGACCTCCGACCCCGACGCGCACGCGCCGCTCGCCGCGCCCGGCGTGGCCGTCCGGGCCGGGGACGCGATCGTCGCTGTCGGCGGGCAGCCGGTCGATCCCGTGGCCGGGCCCGGACCGCTGCTCGTCGGCACGGCGGGCAAGGCGGTCGAACTGACCGTCCTCCCCTCCGGCGGCGGGGATCCGCGCCATGCCGTCGTGGTGCCCATCGCGGACGAGGAGCCGCTGCGGTACCACGCGTGGGTGGCGGATCGGCGGGCCTACGTCCACGAGCGGTCCGGCGGGCGGCTCGGCTATCTGCACGTGCCCGACATGGTCGGATCCGGCTGGGCGCAGCTCCACCGGGACCTGCGGATCGAGGTCGCCCGGGAAGGGCTCGTCGTGGACGTCCGGGAGAACCGGGGCGGACACACCTCGCAGCTCGTCGTGGAGAAGCTGGCCCGACGGATCGTGGGCTGGGACCTGCCGCGCGGGATGCGGGCGACCAGCTACCCCGACGACGCGCCCCGGGGGCCCGTCGTCGCCGTCGCCAACGAGTTCTCCGGGTCCGACGGGGACATCGTGAACGCGGCGATCAAGGCGCTCGGGATCGGGCCGGTCGTCGGGACACGGACCTGGGGCGGGGTCGTCGGGATCGACAGCCGGTACCGGCTGGTCGACGGGACGCTGGTGACCCAGCCGAAGTACGCGTTCTGGCTGGAGGGGTACGGGTGGGGCGTCGAGAACCACGGCGTCGATCCGGACGTCGAGGTCGTCCAGGCACCGCAGGATCATGCGGCCGGACGGGACCCTCAGCTGGACGAGGCGATCCGGATCGCGTTGGCGGGGCTGGAGGAGACGCCGGCGAAGACGGCACCGACGCTGCCGCGGGAGCCGGGCGAGAGCGCCTGGTAGCTCGGGGGGTGCGGTTCTTTGGCGGGTGCGGGTGGGTGGGGGCTGATCACGCAGTTCCCCGCGCCCCTGAAGGGAACGGGTCTGCGGCCCGCCCTTCATCCTGAGAAGCACGGGGCGCAGCCCCGGACGCTTTTCAGGGGCGCGGGGAGCTGCGCGAGAAACCACACACCACCCGCACCCGCCCACCGACCCCCCGATTCGCGGAGCGGGGGCCCACCCCGGTCGATACGATGGCGCGCGTAGTGATCACAGTGGCGGAGCGGAGGCGACGTATGGCAGGGGAGCCGCAGGACGACTGTCTGTTCTGCAAGATCGCGGCGGGGCACGTACCGGCGACGATCGTGAGGGAGACGGAGACGACCGTCGCGTTCCGGGACATCAACCCCCAGGCGCCGACGCACGTCCTGGTGATCCCGAAGCCGCACTACCCGGACGCCGCCTCGCTCGCCACCGCCGCCCCCGCGCTCGCCGCGGACGTCCTGCGGGAGGCCCAGTCCGTCGCGGACGAGGACAAGCTGGAGAGCTACCGCATCGTCTTCAACACCGGCAGCGGCGCCGGACAGACCGTCTGGCACGCCCATGCGCACGTCATCGGCGGCCGCGGCCTGCAGTGGCCCCCCGGGTGACGAGCCGTGTCCCAACGTGAACTGGTGGTCCTCGGCACCGCCAGCCAGGTCCCGACCCGGCACCGCAACCACAACGGCTATCTCCTGCGGTGGGACGGCGAAGGCCTGCTGTTCGACCCCGGCGAGGGCACCCAGCGCCAGATGCTCCGCGCCGGAGTCGCCGCGCACGACGTGAACCGCATATGCGTCACCCACTTCCACGGTGACCACTCGCTCGGGCTCGCCGGTGTCATCCAGCGCATCAACCTCGACCGCGTCCCGCACGACGTCACCGCACACTACCCGCGCTCCGGCAAGCGGTTCTTCGACCGGCTGCGGTACGCGACGGCGTACCGGGAGACCGTGCAGATCGCCGAGGTCCCCGTCGAGGGGGACGGAGCGGTGCTGGCCGCCACTCCCGCGTACACGCTCGACGCCCGCAAGCTCTCCCATCCCGTCGAGTCGTACGGCTACCGGCTCGTCGAGCCCGACGGGCGCCGCATGCTGCCCGAGCGGCTCGCCGAGCACGGGATCAAGGGGCCGGACATCGGGCGGATCCAGCGGGAGGGCGTCCTCGGGGGCGTCGTTCTGGACGACGTGAGCGAGCTGCGCCGCGGACAGCGGTTCGCGTTCATCATGGACACGCGGCTGTGCGACGGGGTGTACGCCCTCGCGGAGGGCGTCGACATGCTCGTCATCGAGTCCACCTTCCTGAACGAGGACATCGAACTCGCCGTGGACCACGGGCACCTGACCGCCGGTCAGGCCGCGTCCGTGGCCCGGGACTGCGGCGTACGGCATCTTGTGCTGACCCACTTCAGCCAGCGCTACACCGAGCCGGACGAGTTCGAGCGGCAGGCGCGGGCCGCCGGGTTCGAGGGGGAGCTGAGCGTGGCGCACGATCTGATGAGGGTGGCGCTGCCCAAACGGCGGTGACACATGCGCATATGCGAAGTCGCGGGTGCGCCGGACGTACCATGCTTCGATGTCCCTCCCCAAGGCTGAACTGCACTTGCACATCGAAGGCACCCTGGAGCCGGAGCTGGCTTTCGAGCTGGCCGCGCGGAACGGGGTGACGCTGCCGTACGCCGGCACGGACGCGCTCCGCGAGGCGTACCGGTTCGAGGATCTCCAGTCGTTCCTGAACCTGTACTACGAGCTGATGGCCGTGCTCCGCACCGAGCGGGACTTCGCGGACCTCGCCGACGCCTACCTCGCCCGTGCCGCGGCGCAGGGGGTGCGGCATGTGGAGATGTTCTTCGACCCGCAGGCGCACACGGCCCGCGGGGTGGCTCTGGGCGCCGTCGTCGAGGGGTTGTGGCGGGCGCTGGAGAAGAGCGAGGAGGTCCACGGCGTCTCCACCCGGCTCATCATGTGCTTCCTGCGCGACGAGTCCGCCGCCTCCGCCATGGAGACGCTGGAGGCCGCCAAGCCGTACCTCGACCGGATCACCGGCATCGGCCTCGACTCCGCCGAGGTCGGGCATCCGCCGGTCAAGTTCCGCGAGGTGTACGAGGCGGCCGCCGCGCTGGGCCTGCGGCGGGTGGCGCACGCCGGCGAGGAGGGGCCGCCGGAGTACATCACCGAGGCCCTGGACGTCCTTGGTGTGGAGCGCGTCGACCACGGGCTGCGCTGCATGGAGGACCCGGCCCTCGTCGAGCGGCTCGTGCGCGAGCGGATCCCGCTGACGCTGTGTCCGCTCTCCAACGTCCGCCTGCGGACCGTCGACACCCTCGCCGACCACCCGCTGCCCGCCATGCTCGACGCCGGGCTGCTCTGCACGGTCAACTCCGACGACCCCGCCTATTTCGGCGGCTACGCCGGCGACAACTTCGACGCCGTCCACCGCACCCTCGGCCTGAGCGAGGAGCGGCTGCGCGAGCTGGCCCGCAACTCCTTCACCGCCTCCTTCCTGGAGGACGACGAGGAGCGGCGGGCCCGGTATCTCGCCGAGGTGGACGCCTACCGGTTCTGAGGGGGCCCGACGCCTGCGGAGCCGGGCTCAGGCCGCCGGACGGTACTGAGGCTGCTCCGTGGTGGCCGGGTCCCGGTAGCGGGCGTGCTCGGTCGTGACGGTCGTGGTGCGCACGGCCACGGCCGTCATGGGTGCGGCGATCAGGAGCAGGCCCACGGCCAGGACCGTGCCCATCGCCGGAAAGCCGGCGTGGGCGGAGAGCAGGCTGCCGGTGAGGGGGCCGGCGGCCGTGCCGAGCGAGGACGCGGAGCCGACCAGGACCGCCCAGCGGCCGCGCGGGTCGAGTGAGGCGGCGAGCCCGATCAGATACGACAGCACCACCGGGTAGAGCACGTTCCAGGCGATCTCGCCCGTGGCGAAAGTCGTGAGGTCGGTCGCCGAGGCGCTCAGCGCGATACAGCCCGCGATGAGCGCGGTGCCACCGCCGATGGGCAGCGCCCTGCCCAGCCGCGTGCCCAGCGCGCTCGCGCCGACCACCCCCAGCAGGCCCGCGCCGAGGGCCGCCGCGAAGACCGCGCCGACGGTGACCTCGGTGAGTCCGGCCTGTGTGGTGCCGATACGGCCGCTCACGCCCCAGAGGGAGTTCTGGGCCAGGGACCACAGCAGGAGGGTGGCGGCGAGGACCAGACCCGAGCGGCGGTGGGGGAGCGGGCCGCGTTCCCGGTCGGTGTGGGCCGTGGCCACGGCGGCGGTGAGACGGCTGGTCGCGGGCAGGGTGAGCAGGGCCGTGAGGGCGAGGGCGGCGAGCGGCACGCCGTGGCCGGGGCCCAGCTGCGGGATGGTCAGATAGAGCGCGCCGGCCAGTGCCGAGACACCCAGCAGGCCCATGGTGGACACCTGGTGGGGGTCGCGCTGCGCGGCGATGCCGGCCGCGGCTACGGCGGTCGCCGTACCCGAGCCGAAACCGCCGAGGACCGCTCCCACGACGACCGTGGGGAGGCTGGGGGTGAGGGCGGCGGCGCCGTAGCCGACGGCCGCGAGCAGCAGGCCCGTGCGGGCGAGGCGGCGTGGGCCGAACCGCTCCACCTGCGCGGCGAGCGTGAAGCCCGCCGAGGCCGAACCCAGCAGCAGGGCACTGCCGACGGCGCCGGCCTCGGTGGCGGTGAGGGGGAGGGCCGCGTCGAGTCTGCCGACGGTGGTCGGCAGGAGGTACGCGGCGAGGTACCCGGCCGTGAAAAGGGCGACGAGGGGCCAGGGCAGGGTGGGGGTGCGGGGGGACACGGGCGTTCCTGGACGTGCGAGGGTGCGGCTGCGGACCCCGACGACGGGGGCCCGGCAAGGGAAGTGGGCGGCTGTCGACGGACAGGGACGCGCGGAGAATTTGTATCAAGGCCGCGGAGTACGGAAGAAACGCGGGGGGTGTGATGTGGGGCACGTTGCGTTTGGGGGGCGTTCGCCGGGGTATCCGCATTCGCCTCGCGCGTGCGGGAGGGGTCTCAACTTCCTTGCCGCGCAGGCTCGTTCACTCAGGCCGAGCGGCGGAAGCCGATGGTGGGGACCGCGCGGCGCAGCGGCCATGGAGCCACGGGCCCCTCGGGGAGGAAGTCCTCCAGGAAGGCGTAGCGGCGCAGGGCGGCGGGGTCCTGGACGTCGAGGGACCGCACTCGACGCCACCACGCGGCGATCTCGGACCAGCCGGGCGCCGACAGCGAACCGCCGAACTCCTGGACCGAGAGGGCGGCCGTCAGGCCGGCGAAGGCCAGCCGGTCCGCCAGAGGCCAGTCCGCGAGGGTGCCGGTGACGAACCCGGCCACGAAGACATCGCCGGCGCCCGTGGGGTCCAGGGCCTCCACCGCGATCGCCGGCACCTCCGCCGTCTCGCCGGTACGGCCGTCCACCGCGTACGCGCCGTCCGCGCCGAGCGTCACCACGGCCACCGGGACATGCTCGGTGAGGGCGCGGGCGGCGGCGCGGGGGCACTCGGCGCGGGTGTAGCGCATCGCCTCCTGCGCGTTCGGCAGGAACGCCTCGCAGTGTTCGAGGTCGGTCAGTCCCGCCAGGTCCCAGGCGCCGGTCTCGTCCCAGCCGACGTCCGCGAAGATCCGGGTGCCCTTGCGCGCGGCCTGGGCGATCCAGGGGGCGCGTACGCCGGGAGCGAGGGAGGCGACGGCGGCGCGTGAGTACGGCGGGCACTCCGGGGCGGACTCCTCCGTGGGGGCGGCGTGGCCGTGCGAGACCATCGTGCGCTCGCCCTCGTACGCCATGGAGACGGTGACCGGGGAGTGCCAGCCCGCGACGGTACGGGAGGTGGACAGGTCGATGCCCTCGCCCTGCTCCAGGGCGTCCCAGCAGTACTCGCCGTAGTGGTCGTCGCCGAAGGCCGCGGCGAGGGAGGTCCTCAGGCCGAGCCGGGCCAGCGCCGTGGCCATGTTCGCCACGCCGCCGGGGCTGGACCCCATGCCGCGGGCCCAGGACTCGGTGCCGCGGACGGGGGCGGAGTCGAGGCCGGTGAAGATGATGTCGAGGAAGACGGTGCCGGTCAGATACACGTCCCAGGGCGGGTCGTCCGGGGCCCTCAGCGCCGACAGCGGGTCGACCTGGGGCCGGTGGTGTGGACGCTCTCCTTTGAACGCGGTCACGGTGTGCTCCCTGGCGGTGGTGCGTGGATCTGGCCAGTCTGGCACCAAAACGCTCCGCTGGGTGGGTGGGGCGCGTGTTGGCTCGGGGGTGCGTGTTTCCTTGGCGGGCGCGGGTGGGTGGGGGTTTCTCGCGCAGTTCCCCGCGCCCTGAAAAGCGGCCGGGGCTGCGCCCCGTGCTTTTCGGCTGAGGGGCGGGCCGCAGGCCCGTCCCTTCAGGGCGCGGGAGACCACGCGAACCCCCCCCACCCACCCGCAGCCGAATGCCCGGCTCTACCAGCGAGCTACGGACGGCGGGGTCCAGTCCGGGTGAGCCACCCGCATCGCTGCCCCGTCGTCGCGGTCGCGGAGGGTGCCGTCGTCGGCCAGCCACCTCTCGTGGAGGAAGGCCAGCCTGGCGCGGTCGAGCTCGACGCCCAGGCCCGGTGCGTCGGACACGCGTACGGACCCGTTCTCGAAGGTGAGGCGCTCGGTGAGGACGTCCTCGGACTGCCAGGGGTAGTGCGAGTCGCAGGCGTGGTGGAGGTCGGGCACCGTGGACGCCACGTGGGTCATCGCGGCGAGGCTGATGCCGAGGTGGGTGTTGGAGTGCATGGAGACTCCGACACCGAAGGCACGGCAGATCGCGGCCAGTTCGCGGGTGTTGCGCAGACCGCCCCAGTAGTGGTGGTCCGAGAGGACGACCTGCACGGCGTCCTTGGTGAACGCCTCCTTGATCTCGGCGAAGGTCGTCACGCACATGTTGGTGGCGAGCGGCACCGGCGTACGTGCCGCGACCTCGGCCATGGCGGGCGTGCCCAGCGCCGGGTCCTCCAGGTATTCGAGGACATCGGCGAGGGCGTCCGCGACCCTCACGGAGGTCTCCACCGACCAGGCCCCGTTGGGGTCGAGCCGCAGAGGACGGCCGGGGAATGCCTCGGCGAGCGCGCGGACCGCGGCGATCTCCTCCTCCGGCGGGAAGACACCGCCCTTGAGCTTGAAGGAGGTGAAGCCATGACGGTCGGTGAACCTCCGGGCCTGCTCCACCACCCCGGCCGGGTCGACGGCCGCACCCCAGTCGTCCTTCTCGCAGGCGACGCCCTCGGGATGGCCGGCCCACTTGTAGAACAGGTACGCGCTGTACTCCACCACGTCCCGTACCTTCCCGCCGAGCAGCGCGTGCACCGGCAGCCCCAGCGCCTTGCCGAGGGCGTCCAGGCAGGCCACCTCGAACGCGGAGACGACCGAAAGCCGCAGCTTGTCGGCGGTCTGCACACCGCGCAGGCCGCCCACGTCCACCTGGCCCGAGATCCGGGATCGGTCGACGGCGACCTGGTCGGCGACGACGAACAGTCCGTTCAGATCGTCGACCGTGCGGCCCACCAGCTTCCCCGCGAAGGGCCGCGCAAGCTCCAGATACTTCGTGTCGCCGTACGTCTCGCCGACGCCCGTGGTCCCGTCGGCGGTCACGACCTCCACGATCAGCCGGGGTGTGTACGGCTGGTGGACCCCCTGGGTGTTCAGCAGCGGCGGGTCGGCGACCAGGATCGGGGTCAGCCGGACCTCGGCGATGGTCAGGTCGCGGACAGCGGTCACAGGGCGGCTCCTGCGGTCGGGGCGGCGGGGGTCGCGCCACGCGGTGCGGCGGCGAGGTCGGACACCAGGGCGAGCCCGGCGGCCAGCAACTGCTCCAGGTCGGCGAGGTCGGCGGCCGACGGGTCGGTGAGCGGGGCGCGTACCGGGCCGACGGTTCGGCCGCGCAGCCGGGCCGCCGCCTTGACCAGCGACACCGCGTACCCAGGCCGCCGGTCCCGCAGCTCGACCAGGGGCACGTAGAACTCACGCAGCAGCCTCTGCACCACCGGGCCGTCGGCGCGCCGCAACGCGCCGAAGAAGGCTGCGGCGATCTCGGGCGCGAAGGCGTGGACGGCGGAGGAGTACGCCGGGACACCGACCGTGGCGTACGCGCGGGCCTGCACCTCCGCGGTCGCGGCCCCGTTGAAGAAGAGGAAGCCCCCGGGCGCGGTGAGGGTGAGGCGCTGGAGCCGGTCGAGGTCGCCGTGGCCGTCCTTCAGGCCGATGACGTTCGGGATCCGGGCGATCCGGCGGAGCGAATCGGCGGTGAAGCAGACCTGGTCGCGCTGGTAGGCGATGAGCGGCAGCCGGGTCCGCGCGGCGATCTCCGTCAGCTGCCCGACCAGCCCTTCCTGCGGGGCGGCCACCAGGTAGTGCGGCAGCACCAGCAGCGCGTCGGCGCCCGCCTCCTCGGCGATCCGCGCGAACCGTACGGCCTGCGCCCACCCGTAGCCGGTCCCGGCCACCACCGGCACCCGCCCGGCCGTCACCTCCACGGCGGCGGCCACGACCTGCCGGTACTCGTCCTCGTCCAGGGAGAAGAACTCGCCCGTGCCGCACGCCGGGAAGACGGCGCCGGGGCCGGTGGCGATCTGCGCGTCGAGGTACGCGGCGAAGCCGTCGAGGTCGAGGGAACCGTCGGCGCGGAAGCTGGTGAGCGGGAACGACAGGACGCCGCTCGCCATGCCGTCACGCAGCCGCCCGACCGTGGCGGTACGAAGGTCCGGGTCGAGGTCCACCCGAGGGTCATCTCCCCATGTAGACGTCATCCATGTAGGAGAATGGAGATTAGGTAGATGAATGACGGGCGTCAATGGGCGTGCGCGGTCCGCCTACGATCGGCACATGGCGCAGACAGAGGGCGCGGGGGGCGTCCGTGAGGTGAAGTCGGCCGCGCGCACCCTCGATCTGCTGGAGCTGCTGGCCGCGCGCGGCGACCGGCCCGCCCGGCTCCAGGAACTGGCGGAGGAGCTGGGAGTCCCGCGCAGCTCGATGTACGCGCTGCTGCAGACCCTGATCGGCCGGGGCTGGGTCCGTACGGACACCACCGGCTCCCTCTACGGCATCGGCATCCGCGCGCTGCTCACCGGCACCGGCTACCTCGACTCCGACCCGCGCGTCCGCGCCGTACGGCCGTATCTGGACGAGGCGTCCGAGGCCCTCGGCGAGACCATCCACCTGGCCCGCCTCGACGGCATGGACGTGGCCTATCTGGCCACCCGCGAGTCCCACGAGTACCTGCGCACGATCAGCCGCGTCGGCCGCCGCCTCCCGGCCCACGCCGGCGCCCTCGGCAAGGCCCTCCTCGCCGAGCGCCCCGACGCGGAGCTCCCCGAGGGCCCGTACAAGGCGCTCACCCCCCGCACCCACACCACCCGGGCGTCCCTCGCCGCCGATCTCGCCGCCACCCGCGCCCGCGGCCACTCAGTCGACCGCGAGGAGGGCGTCCCCGGCATCGTCGGCTTCGGTTTCGCCCTCCGCTACGACACCCCGGCCCGGGACGCCATCAGCTGTTCGGTCCCGATCACCCGTCTGACCCCGGCCCACGAAGAACGCATCGTCCAGGTGATGAGCGAGACGCGGACGAAGATCGAGGCCACGACGCCGGGAGCGGCGGGGGCCCCGGTCTGGCGCTGAGGCAGCGAGCTCCCGAGCTCATCCGCACCGTCGAAAACTCCTGCGGCGTTGTCGGTGCCGCGGCGTACCCTTGAATCGCAAGCGCAGCCCCCTCACAGGGCCTGCGAGCCGTTTCAAGGAGGACGTGCGGCCACAGGGCCGGCCCATGACTCAGACACCCACAGCTCACACCCCCGCGCAGGGCAAGGCGAGAGCACAGTTCACCGTCCCCGCGGCCCACCCCATGGTGACCGTGCTGGGTTCCGGCGACTCCCTCCTGCGCGTGATCGAGAAGGCCTTCCCGGCGGTCGACATCCACGTCCGGGGCAATGAGATCAGCGCGGTCGGCGACGCCCACGAAGTCGCTCTCGTCCAGCGCCTGTTCGACGAGATGATGCTGGTGCTCCGCACCGGACAGCCGATGACGGAGGACGCAGTGGAACGCTCGATCGCCATGCTGAGAGCGAGTGAGAACGGCAAGAGCGACGGCCAGGAGACCCCGGCCGAGGTGCTGACGCAGAACATCCTCTCCTCGCGCGGCCGCACCATCCGCCCCAAGACGCTCAACCAGAAGCGGTACGTCGACGCCATCGACAAGCACACCGTCGTCTTCGGCATCGGCCCCGCCGGCACCGGCAAGACCTACCTGGCCATGGCCAAGGCCGTCCAGGCCCTGCAGTCCAAGCAGGTCAACCGCATCATCCTGACCCGGCCCGCGGTCGAGGCCGGCGAGCGGCTGGGCTTCCTGCCGGGCACCCTCTACGAGAAGATCGACCCGTACCTGCGCCCGCTGTACGACGCGCTGCACGACATGCTCGACCCCGACTCGATCCCGCGGCTGATGGCGGCGGGGACCATCGAGGTGGCGCCGCTGGCGTACATGCGCGGCCGCACGCTCAATGACGCCTTCATCATCCTCGACGAGGCCCAGAACACCTCGCCCGAGCAGATGAAGATGTTCCTCACCCGCCTCGGCTTCGACTCGAAGATCGTGATCACGGGCGATGTGACGCAGGTCGACCTGCCGGACGGCACGAAGTCCGGTCTGCGCCAGGTCCAGGACATCCTGGACGGCGTCGAGGACGTGCACTTCTCCCGGCTGTCGTCGCACGATGTCGTACGGCACAAGCTCGTCGGCCGTATCGTCGACGCGTACGAGCAGTACGACAGCAAGCACGGCACCCAGAACGGCTCCCACAAGAGCCGGGGCAAGTCCGGGCACAAGGGGAAGTAGACAAGCACAGCACCATGTCGATCGACGTCAACAACGAGTCAGGAACCGAGGTCGACGAGCAGGCGATCCTCGACATCGCCCGCTACGCACTCGCCCGGATGCGCATCCACCCGCTCTCCGAGCTCTCGGTGATCGTCGTGGACGCCGACGCCATGGAGCAGCTGCACATCCAGTGGATGGACCTGCCCGGCCCGACGGATGTCATGTCCTTTCCCATGGACGAGCTGCGTCCGCCGTCGAAGGACGACGACGAGCCGCCGCAGGGCCTCCTCGGGGACATCGTGCTGTGCCCCGAGGTCGCCGAGAAGCAGGGCAGGGAAGCACCCACGCAGCACACCATGGACGAGGAGCTCCAGCTCCTGACCGTCCACGGAGTGCTGCACCTGCTCGGCTACGACCACGAGGAGCCCGACGAGAAGGCCGAGATGTTCGGTCTCCAGGCGGCCATCGTGGACGGCTGGCGCGCGGAGAAGGGCCACACCGGCCCGTCCCCGGCCCCGACCGTGTCATGAGCGCGTCCCTCGTCAGCGGTGCCATCGCCCTGGTCGTCGTCGCCTGGCTCGCCGCCTGCGCGGAGGCGGGCCTCGCGCGGGTCTCCAGCTTCCGTGCCGAGGAGGCCGTACGGTCCGGGCGGCGCGGCAGCGCCAAGCTCGCCCAGGTCACGGCCGACCCGACCCGCTACCTGAACGTCGCGCTCCTGGTGCGGGTGGCCTGCGAGATGGCCGCCGCCGCGCTCGTCACCTACGCGTGCCTGAAGGAGTTCGACGAGACCTGGCAGGCGCTGGCCGTCGCCATCGGCGTCATGGTCCTCGTCTCCTATGTCGCCATCGGCGTCTCCCCGCGCACCATCGGCCGCCAGCACCCCCTGAACACGGCCACGGCGGCGGCGTACGTGCTGCTGCCGCTGGCCCGGATCATGGGCCCCGTCCCGGCCCTGCTGATCCTCATCGGCAACGCCCTGACCCCCGGAAAGGGCTTCCGTCGCGGCCCCTTCGCCTCCGAGGCCGAGCTGCGCGCGCTGGTCGACCTCGCGGAGCAGGAGTCGCTGATCGAGGCCGAGGAGCGCCGCATGGTGCACTCGGT
The DNA here is from genome assembly GCF_055572155.1 of Streptomyces sp. NPDC030814. Lineage (NCBI taxonomy): Bacteria > Bacillati > Actinomycetota > Actinomycetes > Kitasatosporales > Streptomycetaceae > Streptomyces > Streptomyces sp. NPDC030814. The sequence goes on along the minus strand of NZ_JBVIDX010000021.1, from coordinate 12,815 downwards.
GTTCGAGCTCGGTGACACCCTCGTCCGCGAGGTGATGGTCCCGCGCACCGACCTGGTCGTCATCGAGCGGTACAAGACGATCCGCCAGGCCCTCACTCTCGCCCTGCGGTCCGGCTTCTCGCGCATCCCCGTCACCGGGGAGAGCGAGGACGACATCGTCGGCGTGGTCTACCTCAAGGACCTGGCCCGCAGGACACACATCAACCGCGACGCGGAGAACGAGCTGGTCTCCACGGCCATGCGCCCCGCCGTCTTCGTCCCCGACACCAAGAACGCCGGCGATCTGCTGCGTGAGATGCAGCAGGAGCGCAACCACGTCGCCGTCGTCATCGACGAGTACGGCGGCACCGCCGGCATCGTCACCATCGAGGACATCCTGGAGGAGATCGTCGGCGAGATCACCGACGAGTACGACCGGGAGCTGCCGCCGGTGGAGGAGCTGGGCGACGACCGCCACCGGGTCACCGCCCGCCTCGACATCACCGACCTCGGCGAGCTGTACGGCCTCGACGCCTACGACGACGAGGACGTGGAGACCGTGGGCGGTCTCCTCGCCAAGGCGCTGGGGCGGGTGCCCATCGCCGGTGCCTCGTCGGTCGTGGAGCTGCCCGACGGACGGGAACTGCGGCTCACGGCGGAGGCCGCGGCCGGCCGCCGGAACAAGATCGTGACGGTGCTGGTGGAGCCGATCGGCCCGGCCGAGCCGCCGCAGGAGGAGACGAAGCCGGAGTGAGCCCCGACGAACTGCGCGCCTTCTGCCTGTCCTTCAACGAGACGGTCGAGGATTTCCCGTTCCGCCCGGAGATCTCCGTCTTCAAGGTTCTCGGCAAGATGTTCGCGCTGAGCTGGACGGAGCAGCGGCCCCTGAAGGTCAACCTCAAGTGCGACCCGGAGGACGCGGTCCGGCTGCGTGGTGAGCACCCCGGGCTGATCGCCCCCGGCTACCACATGAACAAACGCCACTGGAACACGGTGACGGTCGACGGCGACCTCCCGGACGCCCTCGTCCGGGAGCTCATCGAGGACTCGTACGACCTGGTCGTGGCCGGGCTACCGCGAGCCGAGCGGCTGCGTCTCGACCGTCCCTGACGCGCCGCGCCCCGCGCGCAGGCCCACGGCCACGAGGACCGCCGCCGCCAGGACGATCGCCGCGTCCAGCGCGAGGACCAGGTGGACCCCGGCGAGCAGGTCACCCGAGGTGGTGGCGAGGACACCGAGGAGGGGGATGCCGACGGTGATGCCGACCTGCTGGGTGGAGGTGACCAGGCCGGTGGCGAGGCCCTGCTCGTGGTCGGGGACGCCGGAGGTCACGGTGAGGCCGTAGGAGATGATCGCCCCCAGGTGGCACATGCTCGCCAGGGAGACGGCGGCCACGGCGAGCCACACGGACCAGCCGGCCTCGCCGATGCCCAGCAGGGCGGCGGTCAGCACACCCTGGCCGGCGAGGGAGACGACCAGGGTGCGGCGGGCACCGAAGCGCCCGATGACACGGGCGGCGTACGAGCCGGCCACCGCCGACAGCACGCCCTGGGTGCCGAAGACCAGACCCGTCTCGAACGCGGAGAGCCGCAGGGTCTCCTGGAGGTAGAGCGTCAGGACGAAGACCACCGTCGACATCATCGAGAAGGTCACCAGCCCGCCCAGGTTGCCCCACGCCACCGTCCGGCGCCGCAGCATCGGCAGGGACACCAGCGGCACCTCCGTACGGGACTCGACCCGTCCGAAGACGACGAGGAGGGCGAGACCCGCGACGAGCGCGCCGATCACGTCGGCGCCGCCGAAGCCGCGCTCCGCCGCCGTGGACAGGGCGTAGATGACGGCCAGCAGACCGCCGGTCACCGTGATCGCGCCGGGCACGTCCAGCCGCGGGCGCTCCGTGGTGCGGGACTCGGGCAGCAGGCCGGGGGCCAGCGGCAGCACCACCAGCGCGAAGACGGCGAGCAGGCCCATCGTGGAGCGCCAGCCGAGCACGTCGGTCATCACACCGCCGGCCACCATGCCGAAGGTGAAGCCGAGTGACAGCACGGTGCCCGAGACACCGAGGGCGCGGTCACGGGCCGGCCCCTCCGGGAACGTGGTCGTCAGCAGCGACATGCCCGTCGGCACGATCGCCGCCGCGCCGAGGCCCTGGAGCGCGCGGCCCGCCAGGAAGGACGCCGGGTCCCAGGCGAACGTCGCCAGTACCGAGGCACCGCCGAACAGGGCCAGCCCGGCGAGGAACAGGCGGCGGCGGCCGTACAGGTCGCCGACCCGGCCGAAGAGCAGCAGAAAACCGCCGGACGGCAGCGCGAACGCCGTCACCGCCCACTGGAGCGCCGACCGGCTCATGCCGAGGTCGCGGCCGAGCACGGGGAGCGCCACGTTCAGGACGGAGAAGTCGAGCGCGACCATGAACTGGGCGGCGCAGAGAACGAACAGGACGAGACGGTCACGTGGGGACAGGGCGGTGCGTCCGCCGGGGCCGGCGGCAGCCCGGGACTTCGTGTCGATTGCCATGGGCAAGACACTGCGGTGGCCGGAATAGCCGTGGGGAGCGGGCAGTTGTCCTGGTGGTGGCACCACCAGTCGGCGGTCGGCGGCGGGGTGGGCGCCGGCATGCCGTCGAACCGGGGGAGTCGGACACGTGGCAGCGGTCGCGGGGACCGCGGCGGGCAGGACGCACCGCCGCACCGAACTGCGTGAGTTCCTGATGAGCAGGCGGGCCCGGGTCTCCCCGGCCGACGCCGGGCTGCCCGAGGGCGGGCCCCGGCGCCGTACGCCCGGTCTGCGCCGTGAGGAGGTCGCCGTCCTCGCGGGTGTGGGCGCCTCCTGGTACCAGTGGCTGGAGCAGGGGCGGGACATCTCCGTCTCCCCGCAGGTCCTGGACGCTGTCGCCCGGGTGCTGCGGCTCAGCGGCGCCGAACGACGGCACCTGTATCTCCTCGCCGGGCTCAATCCGCCCGTCCCGGAGGCGGAGCCCGAACGGAGCGACATGTGCGACGGACTGCGGCGCATGCTGGACGCGTGGATGCCGTACCCGGCGCACGTCATGGACCGGTACTACAACAGCGTCCTCCACAACGACGCGGCCGCCCTCGTCCTGGGGATGCGCCCCGGTGTCACCCAGAACTGCCTGCTGGACTTCTTCACCGACCCGATGTACCGCTCACGCTCCCGGAGTTGGCAGACGAACGCCCGCTCGGTCGTCGCCCAGTTCCGGGCGGCGTGCGCGGCGATGCCCGACGACGAGGGGCTCCGGGAGCTGCTGGCCCGGGTCATGGCGGCGAGCCCCGAGTTCACGGAGCTGTGGGAGCGGCGGGACATCGAGGACGCCGGGCAGATCCGCAAGGAGCTGGACCATCCGGTGGTCGGGCTGCTCTGCCTGGAGTCCAGCGTGATGAGGATGCCGGCCCGCCCCGATCTGACCATCGTGCTCCACACCCCGCTGGACGAAGCGAACACTGCGGCCAAGCTGGAGTGGCTGGCCTCGCCGGAGGGCAGGCGCGGGGTCCTGTACCCGGTGGCGGGGTGAGCGCGGGCGCCCGTCCCGCGGCTACGTATGCTCGGCTCATGACCGACAGCAGCGCGCTCGACCCCGAGGACCGCAAGATCGTCACCCTGGCCCGTTCCGCGCGGGCCCGCAACGGCGTGCCCGAGGGCGCGGCCGTACGTGACGAGACGGGCCGTACGTACGTCGCCGGCACCGTCGCCCTGGACTCCCTGCAGCTCAGCGCTCTGCGCACCGCCGTCGCCATGGCGGTGGCCTCCGGCGCGAAGTCCCTCGAGGCGGCGGCCGTGGTGACCGACACGGAGACCGTCTCCGACGAGGACCGCGCCGCCGTACGCGACCTCGGCGGCCCCGGAACCCCGGTCCTGCTGGCAGGACCGGACGGGACGGTACGGGCGACGGTCACGGCGGACTGAACCGGGCGGGGGCGGGCGGTCGTCATGATCTTCGCGGAGGCGCCAGAGGACGTCCGCGGCGTAGTGTTACGGCCGGTAACGCGCTCTCGGTGGGCCTGGGAAATCGCTTGCCGGCGAGTGGACAGCCGGTGCCGGGTGCGGACAACCCGCGCGGGGCGGGACGGAACGCCCCCGGTGTCCGGCCGGGGTGCAGTGGTTGAGCGGGCAATCGACGTTGGACTTCGGCCACTTTTGCCGGCGCCTGGCCCAACCGGCAGAACTTCTCTTGCAATCTCAGGTCCGGCGCGCCTCAATGGTGCCGTTCCGATGGCGGACCGTCAGATTCCGCCGCGCGGCCGCGCGTTGTACCGCCCCCACATGGCAATGCCCGTACCGGGCCGTACGGGGCTGTCCCCAAGCCTCGTGCAACTCCCGTGCAAGGGAAGGGAAATCGCTCGATGAGACGCATACGACTCGGAGTCGGCGCGGCGTTCGCCGCAGGGACGCTCGCCGTCACCGGCCTCGCTCTCGCCCCCAGCGCCGCGGCCGTCACCCCGCAGTCCGCGACGATCAACGCCAGCTGTGCGATCGGCGGCTCCGGCGCGGCCACGCTCACGGCCACGCAGGACGGCACCTCCGCCACCGTCACCCTCTCCTCCGAGGAGATCACCGCCCCGATCGCCTTCGCCGAGGACTCCATCCAGTCCACGCTGACCTTCGTGAAGGCGGGCGGCGGCACGACGTCCTTCACCGGCACCGAGAACCCGGCGCTGGCCGCCGGCGACGGAATGGTCGTCGGCCCGCTCACCGGCACCGTCGCCCCCGGCGACAGCCTGGAGGCGTACGGCGGCTCCCTGCAGATGGTGGTCTTCGGTTTCCCGGTGAGCTGCACGGCGAGCGGACCGCAGTCGCCGGGCCCGTTCGTGTTCGACTGATCCGCCGCACCGGCCCTGTCCGCCGCACCTGAGTGAACGGGTGAGGGGTGGGACCGCCTCCCGGCGGCACCACCCCTCTCCTCTCGGCCCGTGCGTCAGAGCGCGTCCGGACCCCGCTCGCCCGTGCGGACCCGCACCACCGTCTCGACCGGCAGCGCCCACACCTTGCCGTCGCCGATCTTGCCGGTCTGCGCGGCCTTCACGATCGCCTCGATCACGGCCTCGGAATCCGCGTCGTCGACGACCACCTCGATCCGGACCTTGGGGACAAGGTCGACCTGGTACTCGGCGCCGCGGTAGACCTCCGTGTGGCCGCGCTGCCGGCCGTAGCCGCTGGCCTCGCTGACGGTCAGACCGTTCACGCCCATCTCCTGGAGGGCGGTCTTGACCTCGTCGAGGCGGTACGGCTTGACGATCGCGGTGATGAGCTTCATGCCTTAAGCCTTGGCCTTCTGCGTGGAGGAAGTGGACGGACGGGCGCGGTGACCGGGGCGCCGTGCCCCAGGACGCCGTGATCGTATGCCGTCTCGGCGTGGACCGTAAGGTCGAGGCCGGTGTGCTCGTGCTCCTCGTCCGCGCGGAAGCCCAGCAGCCTGCCGATCAGTTTGCCGATGCCGTACGTCACGAGGAACGCGTACGCCCCGACGGCGACCACGGCCACCACCTGCCTGCCCAACTGGCCGAGCCCGCCGCCGTGGAGCAGGCCCTCGGCGCCGCCGGTCATCGACTCGACTGCGAAGACGCCGATGAGGACCGTGCCGATGATCCCGCCGACCAGGTGGACGCCGACGACGTCCAGGGAGTCGTCGTAGTTCAGCTTGAACTTCCAGCTCACCGCGTACGAGCAGACGACACCGGCGGCCAGGCCGATGGCCAGCGCGCCGAGCAGCGAGACCGACCCGCAGGACGGGGTGATCGCGACGAGACCCGCGACGGCGCCCGAGGCCGCGCCCAGCGTCGTCGGGTGGCCGTCGCGCCGCTGCTCCACGAACAGCCAGCCCAGCAGGCCCGTGCAGCCGGCGGCGAGGGTGTTGAGGAACGCCGCGGCGGCGAGGCCGTTCGCGCCGAGGGCGGAACCGGCGTTGAAGCCGAACCAGCCGAACCACAGCAGTCCCGCGCCCAGCATGACCATGGGCAGGTTGTGCGGGCGCATCGCGTCCTTCTTGAAGCCCAGGCGGGGACCCAGGACCAGGCACAGGGCGAGGCCCGAGGCACCGGAGGTGACCTCCACCGGCAGACCGCCCGCGAAGTCCAGGGCGCCGAGGTCGCTCACGATCCAGCCACCGGGGCCCCACACCCAGTGGGTGACCGGAACGTATACGAGCAGCGCCCACACCGGCACGAAGACCAGCCACGCCCCGAACTTCGCCCGGTCCGCGATCGCGCCGCTGATCAGGGCGGCCGTGATGATCGCGAAGGTCAGCTGGAAGGTGGCGAACAGAAGGGTGGGGACGGTGCCCTGGACGCTGTCCGGCCCGAGGCCGACCATGCCGAGGTGGTCGAGGTTCCCGATGAGGCCGCCGAACGCGTCGTCGCCGAACGCGAGCGAGTACCCGGCGGCCAGCCACACCACGGTGACCAGTGCGATCGACACGAAACTCATCATCAGCATGTTGAGGACGCTCTTCGTCCTGACCATGCCGCCGTAGAAGAGGGCCAGGCCCGGGGTCATCAGCAGTACGAGGGCGGTGGCGGCGAGCAGCCAGGCGGTGTCGCCGGTGTCGATGCCTTTCGCGGCCAGGGGCGCGGCGAGGGGCGCGGCCAGGGTCACGGTCGTCACGGCCTTTCTCCAGCGGGTAGGGGGGCGGGGCTCGTCAGAGGGTCACCGGCACGCGTTTCCGGACGCGTACGGATGTGTTTCCGTGACGTTTCGTTGCGCGGGGGTTTCGGAAAGCTCACGGTCGGAGGCGGGGCGGGGGCGGAGCCGGACGTGGCGGGGAGGGCGTTCTCGCGGTCTGTGCGGCGAGGCTCCGGGCATCAGGGAGAATGGGCGCCATGAGCGTTCGTACCCAGTCATCCGAGCAGCCGGCCGAGGCCGCCCACCGTGCCGGTTTCGCCTGCTTCGTGGGCCGCCCCAACGCGGGCAAGTCCACCCTCACGAACGCTCTGGTCGGCCAGAAGGTGGCGATCACGGCGAACCAGCCGCAGACGACGCGGCACACGGTCCGCGGCATCGTGCACCGGCCGGACGCCCAGCTGATCCTCGTCGACACCCCGGGCCTGCACAAGCCGCGCACGCTGCTGGGGGAGCGCCTCAACGACGTCGTCCGCACGACCTGGGCCGAGGTCGACGTGATCGGCTTCTGCCTCCCCGCGAACGAGAAGCTCGGCCCCGGTGACCGCTTCATCGCGAAGGAGCTGGCGTCCATCAAGAAGACGCCGAAGATCGCGATCGTCACCAAGACCGACCTCGTGGACGGCCAGCGGCTCGCCGAGCAGCTCATCGCGATCGACCAGCTCGGCAAGGAACTGGGCTTCGAGTGGGCCGAGATCGTGCCGGTGTCGGCCGTCGGCGACAAGCAGGTGGACCTGCTGGCCGACCTGATCGTCCCCCTCCTGCCGGAGGGCCCGGCCCTCTACCCCGAGGGCGACCTCACCGACGAGCCCGAGCAGGTCATGATCGCCGAGCTCATCCGGGAGGCCGCCCTGGAGGGCGTCCGCGACGAGCTGCCCCACTCCATCGCCGTCGTCGTCGAGGAGATGCTGCCCCGCGAGGGCCGCCCCGCCGACAAGCCCCTCCTCGACATCCACGCCTTCGTCTACATCGAGCGCCCCAGCCAGAAAGGCATCATCATCGGCCCCAAGGGCAAGCGCCTGAAGGACGTCGGCATCAAGTCCCGCAAGCAGATCGAGGCGCTGCTGGGCACACCGGTGTTCCTGGACCTCCACGTGAAGGTGGCGAAGGACTGGCAGCGGGACCCCAAGCAGCTGCGGCGCCTCGGTTTCTGACCCCCTCTCCCTCCCCTCCCCGTCAGTCCAGGGCGAACGGGTTCCTCGACGTCGACAGCCGCTGGTCGTCGAACAGGCCGGCCGGGGGCGTCTCCAGGGGGAGCGGCTCCGGGGAGCGGTGGCCCGCCGCGCAGTGGGCGAAGGGACCGGCGACGGGATCCAGCAGGGCCCGTACCGCCGGGTCGAAGTGGTGGACCCACCAGTTGGACAGACCGAGGCCGGCGTCCCAGCGCAGCGCCTCCCAGGCCCGCCACAGCGAGTCCAGCCGGGACAGCGCCTCCGGGTGGCGGTACCACTCGGGGCACCACACCCGTCCGGAGCCCGGGGCCGGGCGGCAGACGAAGTACACGAAGCGGTCCGCGACGAACTCGCCGACGTTGGCGTAGAACAGCTCCGCCGGACGGGCGGCACTCTCCTCGTCCCGCCGGATGTCCTCGACGGACTCCTCCTGCCCGGTGTCGGCCGACGGTGATGTCATCGCGTCACACTCCTCTTCGCAGCTGTACGTCGACGGCCTCCGCATGGCGGCCGACCCGCTCCAGGGCCTTCGCCAGGCCCTCGGCGATCCACCTGAGCCCGTTCTGCTTGCTCGGGTCCCGCGCCACCACCTCCCGGTAGAGGCGCAGGGCCCGCCGCGCCGGTCCCAGCGCCCGGGCGGCCCGCCGCACGTCGTGCCGTCCGCACAGGCTCAGCGTCTCGCCCAGCCTGTGCAGCAGCCACGCGATGTCGTCCGGCGACTGGTCCGGGCGCGCCGCCAGGGCCGTGCACGCCTCCTCCGCGTCGAGCGCGGAACGCCAGGCCGCCGCGTCCTCGCCCGCCTTCGCCCGGCTGTTGGCCAGCCGCAACAGGGCGGAACAGTGGGGCCACTCCTGGCCGTCCGGGTCCGCGGCGAGGAGCCGGCGCCGCAGCCGCACCTCGTGCTCCGCGATCGTCACGGCCTCGGGGAAGACGCTCGCCTTCAGCAGGGCCCGGCACAGCTCCGCGCACGTCATGGCCAGGTACTCCTCCTGGCCCGGATCGGCGGCTGCCAGCTCCACCCGCAGCCGGTACGCCTCCCGCAGCGCGGTCACCGCACGGTCGGCGAGCGCCCAGGACGTCCCGTAGCTGGACCCGAGGTCGTGCAGGCACTCGGCCAGTCCCCGGCGGGCCCCCTCGTCGACCCGGGCCAGCTGCCGGTAGTGCGGCAGCGCCTGGCGCAGCACGATCCGCACGGCGATCTGCCGGTCGTGGCGCCAGTAGAGGTCGGACAGGTCGTGGAGCGCGTTGACGTAGCCCTCGGTGTAGAGGCTGGGGGCGTACTCGCTCAGCCGGCGCCGGGCGGCGAGCGCCTGGTTGAGCGCGGCGAGCGCGTCGCCGGGGCGGCCCAGGACGTCGAAGGAGCGGGCGAGTCCCAGAGCGGCGCCGGCCCATGAGTTCAAGTCGCCGGCGCTGAGCGGTTCGGCGCGCGCATAGACCTCCAGGGCCTCCCGCGCACGCTCCGCCGCCGCCTCGTGGTCGTCGGCGCGGGCGAGGAACGTGGCGAGCGTGCCGAGCGACTGGGCGAGGACCGGCACCGCCGTTCCGTACGGCTCCCGCGCCATCGCCCGGCGGTGCTCGATCGCCTCGTCGACACAGGCCCGCGCGGCGGCGTCGTCGCCCGCCATGTGGTGCTCCCAGGCGAGGTTGTGCAGCATCTGCGCCAGGGTGGGCCGGTGGACGGCGGGAAGCTCCTCGGCCAGGGGGCGCATCAGACCGATGGCCTCCCGCAGCAGCGCCATGCACTCGGTGTGCGGGCGTCCGGCGGAGTCCAGGTCGACCGCGAGGCTCATCAGGGCGCGCGCGAGGTCGGCGGTGTACGCGTCGCGGTTCTCGCCCGCCAGCCGGCGGGACGCCTCGACCGCCTCCTCGCTCAGCGACACCGCCTCCGGATGCCGCTGGAAGCGCCACAGGCTCGCGCCCCGCTCCGTGAGCGCCCGGGTGAGCAGGAGCGGATCGAGGTCGGGCCGCCGCGCCACCAGGTCCCGGGCCCGGCTGACGGCCTCGGCGCTGTGGTCGTCGGACCGGGCGACCTGGTCGAAGCCGAGCGCGCTGGGGTCGAGCCGCCACACCACCTGGGACTGGTGGATGAGCGCCCGCACGAGTCCGCTCTCGCGTCGCTCGCCCTCGTCGCCGCCCTCTTCCCCCGCGAGCGCCCGGAACAGCTCCAGCGCCCGGCCGCCGACGTCGTGCGCCTGTGCCGGACACCCCGTCATCCGCAGGGCGCGGGAGAGCACCAGCAGCGAGTCCGCCCACTCCGTGCGGTGGGTCGCCGTCCCGTCGGCCGCGAGCCCCTCCCTCAGCGCCGCCGCGGTGCCGGCCGCCTCCCGGGCCTCTGCCCAGCCGCCGACCGCCAACTGCCGTTCGGCCAGGTTGTGCAGCGCCCACGCCCGGTCGCGCAGGGCCCCCGGGTCGTCGCCGGTCGCCCGGCACCGCGCGCTCAGTTCGCGGGCGACGTCGAGGGCGTACTCGCGCAGCACATGGGACTGCTCCGGCAGGGTGTCGGAGTGCGCGCGCAGCACGGCCGCGGTCAGCGGCGCGTCGGCGGGCACCGAGCGCAGCGTCTCGCGCAGCCGGCCGATCACGGTGTACGCCTCATGGGCGCGGCCCGCGTTGGCGTGGGCGACGGCCGCACGGGCCAGCACGGTGAGGGTCTGCACCCGCTGGTGGTCCGGCGCGCGGTCGAACAGCCGCCCGAGCAGCCGCGCGTCCAGGAGGATCTGCTCGCAGGCGTGGGTCTCCGCCAGCCGGTCGGGCTCCAACTGGCCCCAGTAGCGGTCGTCGGCCGACGGGTACAGGTCGCGCAGCCAGGCGGCGACCTCGGCGATCAGCAGTGGCGACTCGGCGGGCAGCAGCCGGGCCACGGTCGTGTGCGCCTCCGTCTCGCCGAGCGCGGGGCACAGGACGGCCGCCGCGACCGCTTGGGCGAGCAGCCCGTCGCCGAGCCGGCCGAGGCCCCGACGGTCGGCGGTCTCGTGCCAGTACTTCGTCTCGTGCTCCAGCAGCTCCCCCTCCAGGGTGTCCCCGTCCTGCGAGGGGAGCCGGACCCGGCGCAGCAGCGCCGCGAGGGCCGCCATCTGCACGGTCAGCGCCGTCTCGGCCCCCGGGGCCGCCGTGGGGCGGCGGGCCGGGAGGGTCTCGGCGAGCCCGGGCCAGTCGACGTCCGTGTCGCCGGTGGCCTCGGCCAGCCGGCGGGACAGGTCACGGGCCGCTGTACGGAAGGCGAGTTCCCGGTCGGGGGCGGCGGGGCTGAGCGCGTGCAGCCTGACCTCGCGCAGGCCGCGGGCGGCCCGGGTCTGCCAGGTGCCCAGCGAGCGGGCGAGCAGCAGCAGCCGTACCGGATGGCGGGCCTGCTCGGTCCGCTGCCGCAACTGCCTGACCAGCTCGGGCCGGGTCTCGGCGTAGTCGACGACCAGCAGCAGCGGATGCCGGACACCGCGCAGCACATCGAGGTCGGGCGGATCGTGGACCACCTGGCCGGCCACCCAGCCCAGGTCCCGCATACGGGCCATCAGCTGCCGGGCCAGCCGGGTCTTGCCCTGGCCGCCGGGCGCGGTGATCACCCGGCCGGCGGGGAATCCGCCCGAGTCCGTCAGACACCACCGCTCCAGCTGTTCGAGGGTGTCCTCCCTGCCGTGGAACGACACCACCTCGGCGTCGGCCCGCAGCAGCATGCTGGGCGAGCCGATCTCCCGCTTGGGCGGCGCCTGCTCCAACAGCCGTCCCAGCTCGGCGGGTTCGGTCTGCGGGTCGACGGAGGTCGCCGCCCGGACCACCGCCCGGAACCCGGCGAAGGCCAGCAGGTCCTCGCTGCGGGTGTACGTCAGCCGGGTGCCCTGGCGGGGCCGGCGGTCGTACTGCACCACCCCGAGCAGCAGCGCCCCGCCGTCCGCGAAGACGGCCGCGCCCGACATCCCGGACCACGAGGTGGTGTGCGCGGCGGCCGGACCGTCGAGTCCGGAGAGGTCCGGCCGCAGCAGCCCGGCGTCGTCGAGGATCTCGTGGGGCGGGCCGGCGTGCGGCCGTACCCTGCCGATCAGCACCTCCCGGTCGCGGCGGCCGGTCGCGGTCCGCTGCTGACGGGGGAAACCCAGGGCGGCGACCGGGATCTCCGTGCCGACGGTCACGCACCGGCCCCAGCGCTGGGGGCGGCGGCCGAAGGCCCCGCGCAGGGTGTTCGGCGGCGACCACCGTCCGTCGTCGGCGGGGATCTCCAGCAGCGCGGCGTCCACGGTCTCCCCGTCGTCCCGCCGCCACCGCACCACCACCGGGAACCGCGTCGGCCCGCCGGGCAGGGAGACCGTGATCGCGCCGTCCGTCTCCGGGGGCACCAGGTGCGCGGCGGTCAGCACCAGCCGGGGCGCGACGAGATAGCCGCTGCCGAAGCCCGCGCCGCCGCGGACCTGGACGACCTGCGTCTCCTCCACCGTCCCGCTCCCGCGTGCCCGGCCTACTCGACGTCGCCCACGGCGACGTCCCCGCCGCCGTGCTGCTCGGGCTTCAGTGTCAGGGTGACGCGCTGGACCGACCGCGTCGAACGCTCCCTGCGGGCGTCGGCCTCCACGACCCCGAACCGCAGCGCCCCGCCGCCGTTGCGCGTCCGCACCAGCTCGACCTCGAACTCCGCGGTGATCTCACCCACCACGAACCGCAGCGGGGACCCCTGCCCGCGCCGCTGCGCCTCCGCCAGCTGCGTCCGCAGCACCTCGACGGCATCGGCCAGGTCCAGCCAGTCCTCGTCCCGACCACCGCTCGCCATGCCTCGCCCTCCGTCACCCCGTCACCGTGCGCGCCCATCCTAGTGACCGGGCATCAGGCGTCCCTCCCCGAAGCCGACTTGACCGTCAAGCGCGGGAGGGGCGCGTCACGCGAACGTGCCGTCATCCCCGGCAGCCGGGGGTGACGGCACGTTCAGGCCGTGTGTCCGGGGTCCGCTAGCTGTATTGCCCTGTGAGGTTGGGGACGCGGCTGGCGGGTGGTTGGCCTTTGAGCGCGGTGTGTCCGCGGTGGTGATTGTAGGTGTGCAGCCAGCCG